>NZ_JBICUF010000012.1:0-17875 GCF_043198035.1 Micromonospora sp. NPDC048898 | reverse complement strand
ACGCCGGGGTGGTTGATGGTGGCCATGGTGCGGGCCTCACCGCGGAACCGCGGGGGGGGGGGGGGGGGGGGGGGGGGGGGGGGGGGGCGGGGCGGCCCCCCCCCCCCCCCCCCCCCCCGTACCGGGGGGAGCTGACCGCGAGGGCCACGACCTCCGCCCCGGCGATGTCGGCGACACACGCGGACACCGCCGCCAGGGTGGCCGCCACCAGCACGTCGGGGTCCTGCACCTGCCAGCCGGGCAGCGGTTGGAGCAGCGGGTACGCCCGCGTCCGGACGTGCCGGGCGGAGCCGTCCAACGCGAACGCGCCCACCCGGACGGTCGTGGTGCCCACGTCGACCCCGAGGATGACACGACGCTCCGGCCCCATGAGCACATGGTCGAGCGGTGTTCGACGGGTGGGCAAGCGGTTGCGCACTGTTGTCGTGTCGTGCGAGCCAGAGGTCAGGGTTGAACACGGCGGCCTCGGTCAGCGAACGACCTGCCCGACTCGGAATCGGCCTGGCTGGACGACGTCGGCGTAGGTCCCGAAGCAGGCTGCCCGCCCGAGCCCGGCCACCGGGATGCGGTAGTGCCGGGCCAGGGCGCTCAGCACCGAGAGGTCGGCTGGCAGTTCGGCCTGGGAGAGTCCGGGGACGATGCACCTCGGGGTGGGCAGGACCACCCGGAGCACGACATCGCCCAGGCGAAGTTCCTGCCCCGGTTCCGGGTCACGCGGTGCGTCGATGACCAGGTTCGGACGAAACCGCGTAGCGGCCACACTGCCACCTCCCATGCGCTCACCCAGCAGAGACAGCGCGCCGGTGGTCACGATGTGAACGGCGCCGAAGTCGACGAACCGGCCCAACCGCCCCGCGCCCGCGATCGCCGTGATGGTGTCCTGACCGGGCCGGGCGCCGTCCATCCAATCGGGCACCATGCCTACGTCGTCAGGCAACGTCCGGTGCAGTCTCGCGTCGGGCGGCAACTCGCGGCTCAGCCGCACCGGGCGGCCCAGGTGCTTGCTGAGTGCGGCATCTGCCGCCGCGTTTCCGGCTGGCACCGATGTGCCGTCGACATGCAGCGTCAGGGTCGTCTCCGGGCCGTCGTCCCGCATGCTCGTGCCGACGTCGAGCAGGCGCCCCCATCGTCGTGGATGTTTGGCGCTGCCGACCGTTCCGTCGACGCGGTCGATACAGGCCCACGTCCGGTCGCCGCGCAGACCGGTCTGCTCGACGTCGGCCGCGGTGAGTGCCTCCCTCCGGGCGCTCTTGAGCGGGTAACGCCGGATCGCGACAACCGTCTGCATGACGGTCATGCTGCCTCACCGCGTCACCACTCGGAGACGGGTGGCGCGAGGAATATCCGCTCCATGCGCTGGTATTTCGCCGCACGTCGGGGCGCGACTGGTGACAGGATCGTCGGCATGCCTGCTCGCGTACTGAGCTTCGGGATGGTCGCGGAACAGTACGAACGGTACCGACCGGGCTACCCTGCCGAGCTTGTCGACCTGGTGCTGACCTATGGGAATCGGCCGATTCGAACGGCCCTGGAGATCGGCGCCGGCACGGGCAAGGCGACCCGGCTGTTCGCCGGGGCGGGCGTCGCGGTCACCGCGACCGAGCCGGACGGTACCATGCTCGCCGAGCTGCGCAAGCACGCGCCAGCCGGCGTCGAGACCGTGCGGGCCGCGTTCGAAGCCCTCCGGCTGGGCGCGACATACGACCTGGTCTACGCGGCGGCGGCACTGCACTGGACCACACCGGAGGGTCGGTGGTCACGGGTGGCCGCGCTGCTGGAACCAGGCGGCGTGTTCGCCTCGTTCGGCGGACCAACCCAGCTGGCCAACCCGGCGGTGGCGGACGCCGTCCGCGCCGCCAGGGCACCCTTCCTGACGAGCGACGAGATCCCGTCTCCCGACGGCACGCCCCCGGGTCAGGCCATGCAGTGGCCCGGCACGGAACTCCAACGCTGCGAATGGTTCGTCGACGTCCAGCAGACCGTGATCAAGCGTCGCCTGACGGTGAGTGCGCGCGACTACGTCGGACATCTGTCGACGATCTCGGCGTACCTCACGCTGCCGACCCCGCAGCGGGAGCAGGTCCTCAGCCAGATCGAGCAGATCCTGCCCCAGCGGGTCGAGCTTTCCGCCGACATCATCGTGCATCTCGCCCGTCGACGCCCCGATCAGTAACGCCCGGGGGCGCCCAGACCAGGAACTCCTCCCGCATCCGCGCGCCCAGGTTGATCCCGCCGATCGCCCGTGGGCCGGCTGAACGCCGAAGACGAAGGAAGGCCGAGCGCTTCACCCGGCACCGATGTCAGACGTTGAAATTGCCGCCCTTGATGCCCCGGACGAAGCCGGCCCACTGACCCGCACCGAACGACAGCACCGGTCCCTGCCGGTCCTTGGAGTCCCGGACCATGACTATCGGGGGTGGCGTGGCAACCTCGACGCAGTTTCCCTCGTTGCTGCGGGTGCTCGTCTTCCAGTTGAGCGTAGTCATGCTGGTTCCTCTGCTATCGATGCCATGATCTATCACTCGCTCTGTGGACAGCCTGCCACCAATGCCGCTCGTGAGGCCTGCCGGAAGGCGGGCGGATCGAGGGCTGGGGCTGTCCCCGCGTCCGTTATCCGACCGGGCTCAACCCGGGGTTTGACCACACTCACAAGTGCTGCTCGCTGGTTAGCGGTCAAAGTGCCGACTACCAGAACCGCGTTTCGGCCGTACTCCCGTACTGAACACGCCGGGGGTGCGCGGGTAGCCCGACGCGCAGTTACATGATCTCTGCGGCCAGCCGAACGGCCCTAGCCAGCGGCCCCATCCAGGTGGACGGGGGCGCTGGCCAGTCATCAGCGCTTGAGCCCGTGGACGAACGACGACCAGGCGGACGAGGTGAACGACAGCACCGGTCCCTGCCGGTCCTTGGAATCCCGCACCTGGGCGGTGTGATCCGTGTACCGAGCCTCCACGCACGCGCCGTTGCCGCCGCTGCGGGTGCTGGTGCGCCACTGGTTATCGAGCGCCTTCATGGTGTCTCCTTGTCACGAAGCTTCTTGATCAATGTGGTCGACGCCGTAGGTGACAGCGCGGCTGCCCGTAGGTCGCTGAACACCCGTGCGCACCTGTCGACGTCCTCGCCCTCAGCGTAGAGGTCACCGGTCAGTCCCTCGATGTAGACCACTCCGGGACCCTCCGCAAAGCCAAGGATGTGGAAGCTGGACACCATCGAGGCGTAGGCACCCTCGCGAAACGGGATGACCTGGATCGTGACGTTCCAGCGCTTCTGTGCTTCGAGCAAGATCGTGAGCTGTTCGGCCATGACCTCCGGTCCACCGATCTGGCGGTGGAGTACCGCCTCGTCGATGACCGCAACGAGCTTCAGTTGACCATCACTCAGTAGCTTCTGTCGTTCCGTGCGTGCGGCGACTCGCTGGGCCACCCCATCCGGCGTCGGTTGCGAGGCGTCGGCGCCGATGATCGCTCGGGCGTACTCGGCGGTCTGGAGCAGGCCGGGCACCACAAGCGTTTCGAAGTTGTGGATCTCGGATGCTGCGGATTCCAGGCCGATGTACTGGCGGTAGGAGTTCGGCAGGTCGCCGTACTTCGCCCACCAGCCGCGCTGCTTGCCGCTGCGAGCCATGGACAGCAACGTCTCCCGCAGCTCGGCATCGGTCACGCCGTAGCGATCCAGCAACGCATTCAGGGCTGGTCCTTTGAGCCCGACCCGGCCCTGCTCGATCCGGCGCAGGGTGCTCGGTGACACCTCGATCAGGTCGGCGGATTGCTCGACCGTCACGCCTGCTTCCTCGCGTGCTCGCTTGAGCTGTGCGCCGAGCTGGAACCTCAGGAACGTCGGGCTCTCCATAAGCGCCATCTTGCCTCGGCCCCCTCGCGTTAGCTCGTCCATACGCCGCGTGTCGCAAATGGCTACAGGTTGTTGACCCCGCCAATCTGCGCACGCAAAATGGCTGGTGTGATGCACGCCGCGCAAACGCGAGGGAGCGTACATGTCCCAGCATGTGAGCTACAAGGAGTACCTACTGGCGGTAGCGATGACCCTGGCTCGCAGGCATCGGCCGGTGTGGTCGTGGATCAAGTGGCGCAACGTCTGCAGGTGCGGGAGCGAGCTGCCGTGCCGGGCCAGACACCGGATCCCGATCAACCGGGGTCACTGGCCGGATGAGAGCCGATGACCGCACACGGGCCGGTCCTGCCGCTGTGGCTGTGCGAGGCGTGCGCCCGGCCCTGGCCGTGCGCCACGCGCCGAGGGGAGTTGCTGGATGAGTACGCCACGTCGCCGGTCGCACTGGCCGGCTACCTGGGGTCGCACCTCAGCGCAGCCATGCAGGACATGTCCTGGGCTCCCGCCGACACCGTGTACCGCAGGTTCCTCGGGTGGCTGCCGTGAAGCCGGGAGACGTCGTGCTGGTCGGGGGCGCCTGCTCGGTGCAGTTCTCGGGGGACCGGGCCCTGATGCTCCGGCTGGTGTCGATCGGCGAGACCGACCCGTACAACGACTGGATCTAGATCACCGCGTACGTACTCGACGCGAAGGGGCTGGCCACGGCCAAGCGCGAGCTGTACGTCCTGCGGGCCGGGTTGTGCATCCAACGGCGCGTGCAGCCGGGGCAGCCCAGTTCGCGCGCGATGGCCTGAGAGCGTGCCGGTTCGCAACCGGCCTTGGCCGCGCACGACGTCCATGAGGGAAGCGGGGAACGGGGCGCGGGCGGTGCGCCAGGTGGCGGGGTTGCACCATGGACTCCGGATAGCCGTCGCCGGGCGTGAAGGGGATCGCTGTCATCGGGCGTAGAGGGGTGTCAGACGCATGACGCTCCCTGGAGGACAATCCTATGACCGGAACCCTCTCGTGACCGGGCCACCCGTGTGTGCGGTCGCTCCCGGCTCCCGGGCCGGCACCGACCAGCCCGACGACCTCGGCGCGGTGGCCGACGTCGTCCTGATCAGGCTGTCGCGCGCCGAGCCGGAGAGGTTCGCGCTGCTCTTCGACAGGTACTACCCGGAGATCCACCGGTTCGCCGCGAACCGGCTCGGCCCGGCCGCCGCCGACGACCTGGCGGCGGAGACCTTCCTGATCGCCTTCGCCAAACGGACCCGGTTCGATGCGGGAGACCCCGCCGACGACGGTGCCCCGGCCGAGCGCGCACCGGGCGGGCACGTCCGGGCGTGGCTGTACGGCATCGCCACGAACCTCGTCCGCCGCCAGCGGCGTAGCGAGCGGCGGCGCTACCGGGCAATGGCCCGGGCACCGCAGGACCAGTCCGTCGTCGGTCACGACGAGCGGATAGCCGCCATGGTCAGTGCGCAGAGCGTGCACCGCGATCTGGCCAGGGCACTGGCCTCACTCTCGGCCCGGGACCGGGACGTACTCCTGCTCGTCGCGCTCGGCGAACTCACCTATCACGAGGTCGCGGCAGCCCTGGAAATTCCGTACGGCACGGTCTGTTCCCGGCTCAGCCGGGCGCGTCGCAAGGTGCGCGAGGCACTTGGCGACACCGATCCGAGCGGCCACGATCGAGACCTGGGGGACCTGTGATGGACGACGTGCGGATGATTCGCGACGTACTGGGGAAGGCTCCGGCACCGTCCGCCGAGGCGACGGCGCGGGCCCGGGCGGCCCTGCTCGTGCAGGCTCGGGCCGAATCCGCGGCGGGCACCGTGGCGTCGCCGTGGCGTCGCCGTGGCGCAGCGGTGCGTACCCGGCCGGCGGGCCGCAGCGGCCGGCTCGGCGCCCGGTGGTGGCACGTGTCGCTCGGCGGGCTCGGCATCTCGGCTGCGGTTGCCGCGGCGCTTGTCGTGCCGGCGATCCTCGGGCCGGCGACGGTTCCCGGCGGCCCGGACCGGGGTGGGGCGGGCAGCCTCCCCGCCATGGTCCCGATCGGCGACGGCGACGACGCCGGGACGGTGCTGCGGCTGGTCGCCGCGAACGCCCGGCTCGACCGGGCCGTCGAGGCCCGGCCAGGGCAGTTCATCTACCGGGTGGGCGCGGAACGGTCCCTGTCGCTGATCGGCGATATCGACGGTGCCGGGCCGCTGGCCAGGGTCTGGGTGGCTCGCCGGCACGAGATGTGGTACACCGTGGAGGGCCTGCGGACGGCGCGGATGCGCATCACCGAGGGGGTCAGCCGTACCCCGCTGACTCCGGCCGACGCCAAGCTCGCCCGCGAACTCGGGTACGACCTGACCGCACCGCCGGAGGTCGAGGAGTACGGGCCGGCGCCCGACTACCAGCCGCCCGCCGACTGTGCGAGCTGCCCGGCGGTCCGGGACCCGGGCGACGTGTACCGGCCGACGCCGGCGTACCTGGCGAGCCTGCCGACCGATCCGGCCCGGCTACTGGCCACCCTGCGGGAGGCGGTCGGCGACCAGAACAAGCACTCTCCCGACGGACAGGCCTTCACCAGGGTCCTGGACCTGCTTCGGGAGGTCGCCCCGATCGTGCCTCCCGACGTTCGGGCGGCCCTCTACCAGGCGGTCGCACTGATTCCCGGAGTCGAACGGGTCGAGGGCCGGGTCGAACTGGCTGGTCGGCAGGGTGTCGCGATCGGCCGCGACGGTGAGTCGACCGGGAACGATGCCCAGCGGGAGGAACTGGTCTTCGACACCGCGGGGCGTGAACTGCTCGGCTTCCGTTCGGTGCAGATCCGGACGGAGCGCGGCATCCCGGCCGGGACCGTGGTGGCAGTACAGGTGCCCACGTTCACCATCGTCGACCGGGTCGGTGAGGTCCGATGACCGCCGGGAAGAGCTGGTTCCGGGTCGGCGGTGGACGGCGACTACTAGCCGTCGCACTGTCCGTGACGTCGCTCCTCACGGTTGTGCCGTCGTACGCGGCGGCCGGTGCCCCTTCCGCCGGATCGACGCGGGCAGTCGGCGACGGCGCGACGGCCGGTGCCGGGCGGGGCGTGCCGAGGACCGCCGGCACTGTGACGCTGATAACCGGGGACGTGGTCCGGCTGGATCCGGAGGGCCAACCCTCGGTTGCGCCGGCTGCCGGGCGGGACGGGGCCGCCCCGGTCCGGGCCGTCTCGTACGCCCGCTACCAGCGTGACGGCGCCTGGTACGTGGTCCCCACCGACGCCGTACCCCTGCTGCGGGCGGACCTGCTCGACGAGCGGCTGTTCGACGTCACCGGCCTGTTGGCCCAGGGGTACGACGACAGCGCCAGTCCGGTGCTGCCGTTGCTGGTCCAGTACGCCGACCCCGGCCAGGCCCGGCGGGCGGTCCCGTTGGCGGGAACGAGGGCCCGCCGGGTGCTGCCCGGGTTGAACCTGACCGCGAACGACCAGCCGAAGGCGACGGGGGCCCGGTTCTGGGCGGACCTGGTCCGCCAGGCGAACCCGGCGGCCCGGAGCATCCGCGGCGGCGTCCGGAAGGTGTGGTTGAACGCCCGTTACCGGGCGAGCCTGCATCGGAGCGTGCCGCAGATCGGCGCACCCACGGCGTGGCAGGCGGGCTACACCGGCAGGGGTGTCACTGTCGCGGTCCTCGACTCCGGATACGACACCGACCATCCGGACCTGGCTGGTCGGGTGTCGGCGGCGCAGGACTTCACCGGGACGGGGAGCGTCGAGGACCGGTTCGGCCACGGCACCCACGTGGCGGCGACCGTCGGGGGCTCGGGGGCGGCCGGTCGGCATCGCGGTGTCGCCCCGGACGCGAAGCTGGCGGTGGGCAAGGTCCTCGACGACTCCGGCGATGGATCCGAGGAGTGGATCCTCGCCGGCATGGAATGGGCGGCCACGAAGGCCGGTGCGAAGGTGGTGAACCTGAGCCTCGGCGGCGCCCCGAGCGATGGCACCGACCCGGTCAGCCAGGCGGTCGACCGGCTCAGCGCGGAACACGGCACCCTCTTCGTGGCCGCCGCCGGAAACAGGGGGGCGTACGCGCCGGTGTCGGCTCCGGCCAGCGCCGACGCCGCGCTCGCGGTCTCCAGTGTGGACTTCGCCGATCGGATCAGCGAGTTCTCCAGCCGGGGACCCCGGGTCGGGGACGGGGCACCGAAACCCGAGCTGGCCGCGCCGGGGGAGGCGATCCTGGCCGCCCGGGCGACCGGGGCGTACCCGGGGATCGCCGGTGACCCCGACCACGTGCCACTCTCCGGCACCTCGATGGCCGCACCGCACGTTGCCGGGGCGGCGGCGATCCTCGCGCAGCGGCACCCCGAGTGGACCGGTGCGCAGCTCAAGGCGGCCCTGGTCGGCGCCGCCGCGCCGGCCCGGGAGTCCCGGGTCTTCGACGTCGGCGCCGGCCGGATCGACGTGGCCCGGGCCGTCACCCAGCCGGTGCGGGCCGAGGTGGCGTCCCTCGCCATGGCGCTGCCCTGGGGCGCGCCGGGCGGCACCCGGGAACTGACCTACCGCAACGACGGGTCGACGCCTGTCACGCTGCGGCTGGCGCTGAGCCTGGCCGACACCGCCGGGCAGCCGGCCCCGCCGCAGCTGGCGACGCTCGGCGCGACGACCCTCACCGTGCCGGCCCGGGGCAGTGCCTCCGTCCCGGTGCGGATCGCCGGGCGGCAGCGGGCCGGGACGTACGGCGGGGTCGTGGTCGCCACCGCCGGTGCGACAAGCGTCCGCACCCCCGTCGGGGTACGGCAGGCCGCCGAGACGCACGAGGTCACCGTCCGACTGCTGGACCAGCAGGGCCGGCCCAGCGACAGCGGCACCACGATGGTGGTCGGCATCGACGCCCAGAACGCCGGTTTCCGGGACTTCGTGTGGGGATCGGGTTCGGTGTCGGTGCCCGCCGGGCGGTACGCCCTGCTGTCCAGCGTCGCTCTGCCGCCACCGCCGAACGGCGGGCTCCGGACCGCCGTACTCGGCTATCCGGGTCTGACGCTTTCCGACGACACCACGGTGACCCTGGACGCCCGGTGGGCCCGGGCGGCACCGCTGGGCGTGGCCGACCAGCCGGCGGCGACCGAGGGGCTGCGGGAGATCGTCATCGGCGGGCGGTGGTCCGGCGACCCGACCAACACCAGCATGGCGAATATCTTCGAACCGGGCTTCGGTGAGGTGCTGGTGGGCAGCGCACCCGGGGTGAGCGCGGAGGAGTTCAGCCTCACCGACAGGGCGGTTCTGGAACGGCCGATGCTGCAACTGTCGGCGACCGCACCGGAACAGTTCCCGGTTCGGGTCGGCTGGCTCTGGAAGCCCGGCCCGACACCACCCTTCGAGGGGACCGCGCGACTTCCGGTCGTCCGGCTCGTGGTCGGTCCGACCGGCGAACTGCCCGACGTGGACGTGGCAGACGCGCTCGCCGTGCTCACCTCGTCCGATGACGAGGCGGAACCGTTCGCGCTGGCCCCGGTGGTACGCCAGCTGCAGCAGCGGGGCGCCCGGATGGTGTTGCTGGCGACCGGGCAGTTCGGTTGGGAGGGCGAGCCACTCGCCCTGCCGACCATCACTTCGGGACCCGGATACCCGGGGCTCGACCGGTTCGTCGAACTCGCCGGTGCGGGGACACTCACCGCGACCGTGACCGGAAAGCCGGTCAGTCCATACCGCTACCAGCTTGGCTACCAGGTTCGGGGCGGGATCCCGGCGGACCTGGCGTACCGGCCGACGACCGGGGAACTGGCCGCCGTCCCGACCAGCTACCACGACGCGGGCGAGGGGGTACGGCAGCTCCGCGCGAGTCTCCGGCTCGGCGATGACCACTACGGGTTGTTTGCGTCGAGCCCGGTGTTCGCGCCACTGCGACGAACCGAGTACTACACGCCGGGCAGCTGGCGGATCTCACTCGGAAACAACATCTCCCCGGCGATGGCGAGGACGGAGCTGAGGCTGCGGCCGGGGGCCAACCCGGCGGCCAGCTGGGATAAGGCGGTGGTGGGGCCGGCGTTGACCGGGCCGACCGTGGACAACGCCGGCAAGCCGTGGGTGAGCCGACAGGGGGACGTGTTCGACGTGGCGTTGCCGATGTTCACCGACTCCAGCGGCCATCCGAGACGCACCGACGAGTTCGATGACGGCACCACGGGCAGCACCAGCCTGTACCGGAACGGGCAGCTTCTCGGCACCGTCGCCGAGCCCGGGCGGGGGCAGTTCGCCGTACCAGCCGGAGCAGCGACGTACCGGCTCACCGCCTCGGCGACGCACCACTCGCCGACCTGGCGGTCGAGCACGACGGTCAGCGGATCGTGGACCTTCCGGTCCGCCAGGGGATCGGGCCGGCAGCCACTGCCGCTGCTGGGCATGCTCCTCGACGCACCTGTCGACCTGCGCAACACCGTGCCGGTCGGTGACCGCCGACCGGTGCGGATGTCGGTGCACCGGCAGGACGGGGTGACCGGGCGGCCGGTGGTGACGGTGACTGTCGCCGCCTCGTACGACGACGGCCGGAGTTGGCACGCGGTGCCGGTCAGCCGGGACGGTGAAGGCTGGCTGGCGCTGGTGCCACACAGCCGGGCCGGTCACGTGTCGCTGCGGGCGAACGCCACCGACGCGGACGGCAACGCGGTGGAGCAGACGGTGCTCCGGGCGTACCGGGTCGGCGGCTAACGGGGTGGGTGGGGATTCCGTCGGTGCGGAGTCCCCACCGCCTCCGGTCCGATACCCCGGGCGTGGGCAACGGGCCGTGCGGCGCCATACGGACTCGCTGGCGGGTCACGTAACGTCCGGGGCACTCAGACCAGGAACTCCTCCCGCATCCGCGCGCCCAGATTGATGCCCCCGACCGCCCGTGGGCCGGCCGGATCGTGCACGGCGACAGTGTTGTTGCGGCGCATCAGCTCCCGGACGGCGGGCGGCAGTCGCGGCGGGTCGTCCATGGCCGCGAGGACCTGCCCGGCACTGGAGATCAGTCGATCGGCCAGGGCGGCGGCGTCGGTGTCCACCCGCACCCGGCCGTACTCCCAGCCGGCGGTGGTCAGGTCGAGCACCTCGAACACGCGGGTCAGCAGCGGGTTCGGGTCGGTCACCCGGTCGAGCCGGGGTGCCCGGCTGCCGACCACCGTGACAGCGGCGGCCACCTGCGCGTACGGGTGGAAGCCGGACGGCAGCGCGAACAGCGGCCAGCGCAGTGCGGGACCGGCCTCCCGCCACAGCGGCCGGTAGTTGCGGCGGTGCACCAGCAGCCGCCGGCCCGTCCGCCGGTGGATCTCCTGTGCCTGGGACTGCAGGTCCACGTGGGCCTCGTCGGCGACCCGACCCACGATCTGAGCCGCCACCACCAGGCCGTCGTCGCTGTCCAGCGTCGTGGTGAGCGCCTCGACCTGCTCGGTGAACCGGATCCGCGCGTGGGGGCCGTACCGGGTCTGCACGTCGTGCAGCAGCGCCTGCTGGCGTCCCGGATCGAGCTGGACCCGCCTACCGCCCAGCAACCGCCGGAGCCAACGCATGTCGCCTCGTTTCAGCAGAGCCGTCGTCGGACGGCGGCAATGTTAGTGCGTCGGCCCCACCCCGTGTGCCTTCGGGTGCCCTCGGACCGCGTTGACGATCATCGACGGCGGGGCGTGACGAGTCCCGACTCGTACGCCCACACGACAAGTTGGGCGCGGTCACGGCAGTGCAGCTTCGCCATCGCCCGATTCACATGTGTCTTGGCGGTCAACGGACTGATCACCATGCGTGCGGCGATCTCGTCGTTGCTCAGCCCGCCCGCGACCAGCTCGACGATCTCCTGCTCGCGGGCGGTCAGCACGTCACGCCCGGCCGTCGGCTCGGCCGGCGGTGGGCCGGACACGAACTCGCTGATGAGCGTCCGCGTCACGGCCGGTGCGAGCAGTGCGTCGCCGCGAGCCACGACGGCGATGGCCTGGAGCAGGTCGGCGGGGTCCGCGTCCTTGAGCAGGAAACCGCTGGCACCGGCGCGGAGGGCGGCGAAGACGTACGAGTCGAGCCCGTAGTTGGTGACGATGAGGATGTGGATCGCGGTGAGGTCGGGGTCGGCGGCGATGCGGCGGGTGGCTTCGATGCCGTCGAGCCCCGGCATCTGCACGTCCATCAGCACCACGTCCGGGCGCAGGCGTCGCGACAGGTGGACGGCGCTGGCCCCGTCGGCGGCCTCGCCCACGACCTCCAGATCGTCCTCGGCGTCGAGCAGGGCCCGGAATCCGGCTCGCATCAGGGCCTGGTCGTCGGTGAGCAGAACCCGGATCATTGAGACCCCGCGACGCGCTGAGCTGGCTGAACCGCACGTGAGGGCGCGGTCCTGTCGGGGCCGCCCACCGGGAACTCGGCCCGTACCGTGAATCCGTTGTCGTCGTTGGCGGCGGCCCGCAGGGTGCCGCCGAGCCCGGTCACCCGTTCCCGCATGCCGCGCAGGCCCACACCCGGTGTCACCGGGTGCGCCGGTGACGCCTGGCCGTCGTCGGTGACCGAGACGGTGAGCTGCGCCGGGGCGTACTCGACGTGGATGTGCGCCGTGGCGGGGCCGGCGTGGCGGGCCACGTTGGTCAGGGCCTCCTGGATGACCCGGTAGGCGGCCTGGTCGACCTCGTCGGGTAGCTCGCGGGGCTGCCCGGTGACGGTCACCCGCACGGGTACGCCGACCGCCCGGGTCCGTTCGGCCAGCTCGTCCACCCGGGCCAGCCCGACGCGCTCAGCGTCTTCCGGGGCGCGCAGGACGTCGAGCGTGGTGCGCAGCTCCCGCATCGCGGCGCTGCTGGCCTCCTGGATCGCCAGCAGGGTGGCCGACGGCTGCTCGCCGTGTTTGCGGGCGAGGTGCACCGCGATCCCGGCCTGCACCTTGATCACCGAGATGCTGTGGGTCAGGGAGTCGTGCAGGTCGCGGGCGATGCGCAGACGTTCCTCCCCGGCGCGCCGCAGCGCCATCTCCTCGCGGGTGCGTTCGGCCTCGATCGCCCGCTGCTCGACCTGTTCCAGGTACGCCCGGCGCTGCCGCGCCACGAGCCCCGCGATGTTGGCCGCCACGAACCAGCCAAGCATCAGGGCCGTCCAATCGACGATCAGCCGGGCGGGCCCGGTGGCCGGTCTCGACCAGATGTCCCGGGCGAGGAACCCACCGAGGAAGGCGAGACTGGCGGTGGCGGCGGCCACTCGGTGCCCCCGCCAGCCGGCGATGTACACCGCGCCGAGCACGGGGAACGCGGCGGAAACCCCCGGGCGAACCCGGATGTGGACGGCCAGCATGGCGACGGTGACCACGCCCAGCGCCACCACCGGGTACCGCCGGCACGCCGCCACGGCGACTGCCATGGCGGCGACCAGGGCGACGTCGAGCGCACCGACCGTGGCGGCGTCCGGGGTGAGCGCGGCGTTGCCGAGCAGGAGGCCGCCGAGGACCAGGCCACCGAGGGCGTACGGCAGGTCGCGACGCATTGCCGAACTGTAGAACGGGTTGTCCGGCTGCGGCATCCACCGATCGCGGTAGCCGGACGTACCGCGGACGCGGTAGCGCTGACCGGCCAAGTGCCTGCGACGGCACGACGTTTTCCCAGCTCGCCGGGACGAGCATCGAGCCCATGACATACCGCTTCACCACCCCAGTGAGAGCGTCGGCCGCGACCGGCCGGACCGCGCAGGTCTACCGGCAGATGTCGGACGACTTCCTCGGACCGCTGCCCACCTTCCAGGTGCTCGCGGCCGTGCCGGAGGTGCTGGCCGCGACCTGGGCGCTGATGCGTGAGGCGCTGCTCGCCGGCGACGCGTCCCGGGTCGAGCGCGAACTCGTCGCGGCGGCGGTGTCCCGGGCCAACCGCTGTCAGTTCTGCGTCGACTCGCACGCGATGCTGCTGCACGCGCTGGGCCAGCCGAAGTTGGCCGAGGCCATCGTCCGGGACGGGACACCACCGCAGCCGGGGTACGCCGCGCTCGTCGGTTGGGCGCAGGCGAGCCGTAACCCCACCGCGTCCGCCTGGGCCAGCCCGTACCGCCCGGAGGTCACCGGCACCCTGCTCGCCTTCCATTTCATCAACCGGATCGTGTCCGCGCTGCTCGACCCCGATCTGCTCCCCGGCGGCCTGCAACGCTTCCCACTGGTGCGTTTGGTCGGCGGCCGGCTCTCCGCGAAGACGGCCCGGGAATCGAAGGAACCCGGCCGGAGCCTCGCGCTTCTGGACGCGGGCACGACGGTCGCACCCGGTTGGGCGGGGGACAGCCCGGTCGGTGTCGCCTACGCGGCCCTGACGGACGCCGCCACGCGGGGCGGGGACCTCCTGGGCGACGTGGCGCGCCAGACCGTCACGGCCACCGTGCGGTGGGAGGACGGGCGGTTTCCGGCCCGGCCCGCGGACTGGGCCGTCGACCTGGTCCGGGACGTGCCGGGCGCCGATCGCGTCGGCACGAGGATCGCCCTGCTGGCGGCATTCGCGCCCAGCGCGATAAGCGTCGGTGACGTCGCTCTCTGGCGGCTCTCCCACCCCGCCGACGCCGACCTCGTGCGGCTTGTCGCGTACGGGGCGATCACGGCCACCGAGCACATCGCCCAGGCACTGACCTCGGCGCACCTCTAGGAGAGACCACCATGCGTAAGGCATTCGTCGGCACCAGCGCCCTGTTGCTCGTCGCGTTCGTCCTGCAGTTCGTCTTCGCCGCCGTGGGCGGGTTCACGAAACCCGTGGGCGACGACTCGTACGCCCTGCACAGCGTCAACGGCATGGCGGTCATCCCGGTCCTCACCCTGCTCACCGCGCTGTGCGCGGCACTGGCCAGGGCGCCGGGCCGGCTCATCGGGTTGGCGCTCCTGCCGATCGGTCTCGTCGTCCTGCAGGCGCTCCTCGCCATGCTTGCCAACGCGGCCACCGACGCGGCGGGCGTCAGCACCCCGCTCGGCCCGATCATCGGTGGGCTGCACGCCCTCAACGGGATCATCGCCGTGCACGTCGTGGTCGCGGTCCTGCAGGGGGCACGGAAGCTGACCGGCCCGCAGCCGGCCGACTCCACCGGCGACGTCGTACGCAGCGGGGAGCCGGCATGACCACCGGCTCGCTGCTCGTGGTCGACCTCGTGATCGCGGTCCTCGCGGCCGCCGGTTGGCTGGGTGGCGGCGCCGCGGCGGCCGTCCGGCGCCGCCCGCTCGCGCTGGCGCTGGCGGCCGTCGCGCTGCTCGCCACGCTCGCCCGCGCGATCACCATCACGGCGCTCGCCCGCGCCGGTTGGTGGTTCGCGGCGGAGAAGGTCCTCGTGGCCGCCCCCCTGTCGCTCGCGGCGGTGGCCGCGGCCGGGCCGCGATTGCGAGCGGTCCCGGGCGACATCCGGTCCGTCGCGCCTGCGCTCCTCTTCGCCGGGTACGCCACGAGTGGCGCCCTGCTCGTGACGGTCCTGCACGGCTACCCGGCGTCGGTGGGCGCGGGACTGCTCGCGGTCGCCGGGGCCGTCACGGCGACGGCCGTGTCCTGGCGCGCTCTGGGTGTGCGCCCGTCCCGGCTGCTGTCCCGGGTGGCCCTCGTGGTGGCGGTCGGCGCGCTGGTGACCGGAGTCGGGCTGACCGTCGGCCGGGACGCCACGCCGGCCGTACCCCATGACCATGGTTTTCGGGACGCGCGGACCAGCGACGAACCGACTCGGCGGTTCACCCTCACGGCCGGGACCGCCACGGTGCGCGCGAGTGGTCGGGACGTCGCTGCGTGGGCGTTCAACGCCCAGGTACCCGGGCCGGAGCTGACCGCCACCGTCGGCGACGTGGTGGAGGTGACGCTACGCAACCGGGACATCGGGCGCGGCGTCACGCTGCACTGGCACGGGTACGACGTGCCGAACAGCCAGGACGGGGTGCCGGGCGTGACCCAGGCGGCGGTGCGGCCCGGCCAGGAGTTCGTCTACCGGTTCCGCGCCGACCAGGCCGGGACGTACTGGTACCACACGCATTCGGTCTCCGACGTCGGCGTGCGGATGGGCCTCTACGGAGTCCTGGTGGTCCGCCCGGGGCCGATGGCCGGCCTCGACGTCACCGTGCCGGTGCACACCCTCTCCGGCCTTCCGCTGCCCGCACCACGAGTGGAGCCGGTCCAAGCGGGCGTGCCGGTACGGCTGCGGCTGGTCAACACCGACAGCACGACGCACCGCTACGCCCTGGCCGGGACGGCGTTCCGGGTCGCCGCGATCGACGGCTCCGACCTGCGGGGCCCGACGTCGCTCGTGGACACCGCAGTGCTGATCCCGGCCGGGGGGCGTTACGACCTGGTCTTCGACGCGCCAGCCACGCCTGTGGCGTTGTTCGTCGACGGGCGGGCGGTCTACTCGACCGGGCCGGTGTCGGTGGCGACGGGGGACTGGCCGGTGCTGGATCCGCTCGACTACGGCACCGCCGCCACCGTGCCGTGGTCCCGGTTCGACCGGAGCTTCACCCTCGTCCTCGATCGTGGCCTCGACCTGCACGACCTGCTTCCCCGCTACGCGCACACCGTCAACGGCGCGGCCGACCCGGACATCCCGCCGCAGGTCGTCCGCCTCGGTGACGTCGTCAGGTTCACGATCGTCAACCGGTCGCCGATCGTGCACCCGTGGCACCTGCACGGCCACCACGTCCTGGTGCTGTCGCGCGACGGGCGGCCGGCGGCCGGCAGTCCGTTGTGGCTGGACTCGTTCGACGTCCGGCCGGGCGAGGTGTGGGAGGTGGCGTTCCGGGCCGACAACCCGGGGGTGTGGGCCAACCACTGCCACAACCTGGCGCACGCCGACGCCGGCATGACAATGCACCTGATGTACTCGTGACCCGCCCTGCCGGCACCGGAAATCGAAACCCGCCACTTCGAGGTTGAGGGTATGGGAGCGCTCCCGTAACATACCTGTCGCGGCCTGTTAACGCTCACAAAAGCCACCGAGCCAGCGACCACCGCCAATGTGCGGGCCGCCGTCCCCTCAGGAGGGTGTTCTATGACCAGATCCAGATACACCAATGTCGGTCTGGCGTCGGCCGGCGTTGCCCTACTCGTGTCGGCGTCGGTTGTCGCGGCGCTGCCGGCCGGCGCCGCAGCGGCGGGCTGTTCGGTGAACTATGCCGTCTCGTCGCAGTGGCAGGGCGGCTTCGGCGCCAACGTGTCGATCACCAACCTGGGTGATCCGGTGACCAGTTGGACGTTGACGTGGTCGTACGGGGCCGGGCAGACGGTCACGCAGGCGTGGAACACGTCGCTGACGCAGAGCGGCTCCGCGGTTACCGCGAAGAACGTGAGCTACAACGGCTCGATCGGCACCAACGCCACCGTGTCGTTCGGTTTCAACGGATCGTGGACGGGCAGCAACCCCGCGCCGACGAGCTTCGCTCTGAACGGCGTGACGTGCGGTGACGGCACGACGCCGACGAGCCCGCCGCCGACCAGCCCGCCCCCGACGGACCCGCCGCCGACGAGCCCGCCCCCGACGGACCCGCCCCCGACCAGCCCGCCGCCGACCCCCTGCGATCTTCCCTCGACGTACCGCTGGTCATCGACGGGCGTGTTGGCGAATCCGAAGTCGGGCTGGGTGTCGCTGAAGGACTTCACCGTCGCGCCCTACAACGGTCAGCAGCTCGTCTACGCCACCACGCACGACTTCGGCGACAGGTGGGGTTCGATGAACTTCAGTCTGTTCTCGAACTGGTCGCAGATGGCCTCGGCCACCCAGACCGGGATGAGTTCGGGGACGGTGGCGCCGTCGTTGTTCTACTTCGCGCCGAAGAACATCTGGGTGCTCGCCTACCAGTGGGGTGGCCCGGCGTTCTCCTA
Source organism: Micromonospora sp. NPDC048898 (assembly GCF_043198035.1). Lineage (NCBI taxonomy): Bacteria > Bacillati > Actinomycetota > Actinomycetes > Micromonosporales > Micromonosporaceae > Micromonospora > Micromonospora sp. NPDC048898. The sequence goes on along the minus strand of NZ_JBICUF010000012.1, from coordinate 262 downwards.
CCGGACCTCGACCAACCCGACCAACCCGAACGGCTGGTCGGCCCCGCAGACGCTGTTCACCGGCAGCATCACCGGCTCCGGCACCGGCCCGATCGACCAGGCGCTCATCGCCGACGACACCAACATGTACCTGTTCTTCGCCGGTGACAACGGCAAGATCTACCGGGCCAGCATGCCGATCGGGAACTTCCCCGGCAACTTCGGCAGCAGCTACACGACCATCATGAGCGACACGCAGAACAACCTGTTCGAGGCTCCGCAG
>NZ_JBICUF010000011.1:0-264298 GCF_043198035.1 Micromonospora sp. NPDC048898 | reverse complement strand
GACTCCTACCAGGCCACACTCGACCTCGCCGAAACCCTCGACTGGCTCCGCGCCGTACCCGACCAAACCCCATGATCCGCCAAGTACGCCCTAGCCGCACCATAGTGCCATCATGAGGGTCTGGATCGCCTGCCGGAACTCCTCTCGCACGCCGGCATTCTGCAGGTGACCGTCGCTACGAGAGGTGACCGGCGCGGAGGGCGGCCATGACCACCCGGACGTCCAAGAGCGACGGCGCGGACCGCGGATACCTCCGGACTGCGACCTCGTCGAAAACCCGCTGGTCGAAATCCCCGTCGGGCAGGTGCTGCCACTCCCTGAGCTCTCGGGCGACCGACAAGATTTCATTTCGCTCTTGCAGCGTGACCCGGATGTTGAGCATCTTCGCCTGCCGGATGATCTCCCGGTCCTCCTCGGTGATCGGGAGAAACGACCCGAGCCCGAGGTCGTTGTCGACGACCATCCTTCAACGCTAGGGCCGAGGGACCGGGCAGAACCACGACATGTTGCGGCGGGTTCCCGCCGGGTCTGCGCCGGTACCACGCCGCGCTCCCTACCCTCGTCGCCATGGATCTCGCGGTGATCGACCCCCTGCCGATGTACCGGCACGGGGTTATCGCCGTGCTTTCCGCAGCCGGATACCAGGTCGGCATCCCGACGGACCCGCTGGCCTGGGCCCGTCAGAGCCATGCCGGCCTGATGCTGCTGACACTGGCCAACGCGACGGACTGGAACCTACTCGGACGGGTAAGGCAAGACGCTCCGGAACGCAGCGTCATCGCAGTATTGAGCGAGGAGTCGGCAGGCCTGGGCGCGCGTGCGGTACGCGCCGGGGCGCGGTCGGTGCTGCACCGCGAGGTCTCCGCGGCTGCACTTCGACGGACCGTGGAGGCGACGATCGACGGGCAAACGGTCGTACCCGCCGCAGTGGCCGCCGCACTCGCGGGAGCGGAGGCCAACCCCGTAGTCACGGCGGATCAGCTGACCTGGCTACGTCACCTCGCGGCCGGAATGACGGTCGCCGAACTGGCCCGACTGGCCGGCTACTCCGAGCGCGCGATGTACCGCCTATTGCAGACCCTGTATCGACGGCTCGGCGCCCGTACGCGGATCGAGGCGATTGTCCGCGCCCAGGAACAGGGCTGGCTGCTTTCCAGGTGATTGCCTATGCGGCGAGCCGACGTGACGTTCGCGGAGACGGACGCTATCAGGGGCTCCTTGCACTGGACGTCTCCCGCACCAACCAAAACATGGCGCTTCAGCCCAGCTACGGTACGCGGCGCCTAAGACGCAGGCTGGACCGAGCACCGCTTAACGAAGGCCCTGACGAAGATCGCCGAAGGCGGACAGCCGCAACCGCTGGGCTACCTGCTCGCCGACGTCGCCCGCCAACACCGATCTGTACGGGTCGCACCCGTGGCCAGCACCCTGGTCAGCGACGACACCGCGCTGCTGATGCAGATCTGCGCCGACAACCGGCTGGACAAGCTCAACCTGCGTCTGCTCGCCCCGACCGTGCTGGCGATTCAAGCCACCACGGCCGACACTATGGCCGCCCTACGCAAAGCCGACTACCGCCCCGCAAGCAGAGCCCCGACGGCCGCGACGTCATCGAGAAAACCCGCCGCCACCGCGCCTGACGGTCTGGAGAATGACGATCAGCGCTCCCATTCCGGGCAGTGGCGTCTGAGCCGATGCAGTCCTACCGGGAGCCCCGTCCGAGCTGGAGCAACGACACACCATCGCGTACCTGCTCGGGCACCATGAAAACGATAAAACTGCTCTCAGCCGACGAACTCGAGCGGCTGGTCACCCAATCCCCAAAGCATCCTAGGAGGATAGGGTTTCGGCTGGCCTCGACCACCCGCCCGGAGAAGCGCGGCAAGTCACTCGCGGCGTCGGGTAGCACAACGCGCTTCTGATCCGCCGCCGACGCAGCAAGTGTCAGGATGGGCGGCTCTTCACCGTCTCGGTGCCCGGAGACGGCTATCCCTCGCGGGATCTGGTCGCTGCGGGACCATATGGCGCAGCAGAGGGTGCGGCTGCCGCTGCCCCCGTTATCCGACGGCGGACCGGGCCAACTATCACTGCGGTCTGTCCCATCCAAGTTTCATCCGGATGATCGAACGCAGAATGTCGTTGAGCCCCGCCAGCTCACCGGGGCTTCGGAGGACAGCCAGTGGCAGGTGTCCGATGTGCAGTGGGCCGACGCCGTACAGCACGTCGTCGAGCGCGGCGGACACGGCGGCCCCGACCAAAAGGTTGGTTGCATCGTCTTGGTCCATCCACTCCGAAGGCCAGCAGTACTCATCCTCGATCACGCGCAGCGGCGGGAACAGCCACCAGTTGCCCTCATGACCAAATGAGTCCGGGTTGACGAAACGCAGTGCGCCCTCACCGACGAAGTTCAGGCCGAAGTGCGAGATCGTGTGCAACGTCTCGGCACGTTCCTGATGCAGCCGCGCGGCATAGACCAGGGTGGCGTTCGGAAGAGCCTCGATCGGATGCGCTGGCCGTCGCGCCGCCTCCCGCAACGTCGATAGATCAGTCAGGTCGGCGACGACTCGCCCGATCCGCAGGCCCGTCTCGGCTTCCCACTGCTCGTGACAGGAAGCTACCGTCGCTGCTGTTGCCGGAGCGGACTCCAGCTCCACCGGCCGACGGGACAGTGTCCTCGCGGCGTGCAGGAAGCGGGTAGGTGGGTCGAGTTCTGCCCACTTGACGACGGCACCCCCGGGGTGGAGGCCAGGCACGACCGGGTTGAGGGCGAAGTCGATGAGCGCGTGGACGACGTCGGGGCCGATGTACCTGCCCGCGAGCCGTTCTGCCAGTCGGTAAGGAATGCCGTACTCGCCGGTCAGGGTATGACCGAGCATCCGCATCAGCGACGGATCAGTGAAGGGTCGCAGGGCGCCCAGCGCCTGAGGGTAGAGCTCATCGAGGACCGCGGCGCATTCGAACAGGAGCCGCGTGGTCAAAAGCGCACCATCGACATGAACGCACGTCCCCGGCCCGGTCACGATCACGTCCGGCACGGTGCCGGGAAACATTCCTTCGCCGGCGGACTGTTGCCAGGTGACGGTGAGCGCTCGAGCCATGCCCTCTCGCGTCATCGTTTCCACGACGGATGGGCCAGGGTCGATCAGCATTTGGTACGTGGACAGCAGGTCGATCCAGTCCTGGCTGAGCGAGTCAAGGTCCGTCCCGGTGAAGGCACCGCCCTGGAGCGAGAGCAGGGGCTCGCCGCCCGCACGGGCCGCCGCAGCCGCGGCCTGCTCCGCCGGACTCAGTTGGCCCAGCAGGTATGTGGCGAGTGAGTCACGGGTGCGCCGCAGCAATGTCAGCAGCACCCCGACGGAGGATCCGTGGTATCGCGCCCAGTGGCTGCTCTCGTGCAGGTAGCGGTAGTGCCAGGACAGAGCGGCTGTCACGACATCCCGAGGCTGCCCGGGTGGGGAGTCCAGGAACAGCAGCTGACTCCGCAGGTTCAGCTCCGCCCCGAAAGGCGACCGGAGACTGCTCAATGCTGGGCGCTACCTGTCCTGTTCGTCGTCTGGCCGGTCGGTCTTCTCGACCACCTTGCCACGATCGCGGGCACGGTCGGCCATCAGGCGGATCGTGTCGTAGACGGCGGAGGTCACGACGCCAGACGCGATGGTGATGGCGATTTCCGCCAAAGCCCCGTGGCGAAGCACGCCCTGACCAGACGCATCGGCTGAAGTGATCGTGACAGTGCAGACGCCGGCCAGATCAGGGTGGGCGGCCAGATCGTCGGCCAGCACCTTGAGGTTCGACTCTTCTCCCTCGTAGACGAGTATCGGCACCAACTACCTCCAGTTGTCGTGTACACGTTTCGCCTTGCCGCCTGCCGCGGACCGCTGGAAGCGTCGGCAGGTCTCGCGCCGCTACGACGTTACCGCTGCCCGGCAACCGCGCACGGGTACGGACTTTCAAAGCTGAGGCCATGACGCACTCGTCGGCGGCGGCCTGCTGGCGCTGCCCGCAGCGACGGCGAGCAGATGTGGCTGGCCGCTGATGGCGGCCCGCTGCGGCTGGCGTGGCGATTGGGCGTCGCGTGATCTGTGGCTGCATTCCGAGGCCGTCGCCCACCTCGCCGAGAGCGTCGGCCGGGCTCGATGTCGCTGGCGGCGGCTGCGTACAAGGGCCGATCAGCCCAGGCGGCGGCCATGCGTTTCCGGTAGGTGCCGATAGTGAGGCGGGCGCCCGGCATCTCGACGCGGGCACCTATCGAGCGAACGGAAACGATCACCGGCCCACAACCTTCGCACCCAACCGCCCATGCGGCGAACACGTCGGGTGGTCCCCATGTTGCTGCACAATGATCGCGCTTCGGCGTGACCCGTTGCACTTCGGGGTGATCACACCGGTGCTCTCCCCCGCTGACTTGTGCGCCCTGGGCGTGGGTGACTGGCGTCGTAGGGGCCGGCAGCAACCAGGTGCCACCTGTTCGTCGCAGTGCCGCACCAAATAGAATCGATCGATGGAATGCTCGTTCTCGGAGTTCTCCTATGGATACGCGGCGATCCGCGAGGCGGAGTCGGAGCTGGCGCAGGTATACCGATCGCGCGGGGCTCCTATCCTGCCCTCTCTGGTGGCAGAGGAGCAGCTCGGATGGGACGCCCAGATCCCATTCGTGGAGTATGCACTTTTCCTCCAGTTCAAGCGGGCCCAGTACGTGAGCCGCCGGCATCCGGCGTCACCTACGTGGCCGCATGTCGGCGGACCCCACTATCGGTTCGCGATCGACACCGACGGCCACCAGCACCGCGCGCTGCTTTACCTCGAGCAGCGGTTACGGACCGGCGTCGAGATCGGCGAGGTCTTCTACGCTGCGCCGAAGTTCCATGAGGATCGGCAGTTTGACGCCTGTTACTCAACGGGTGAGGTGCTCGACAGGTCGAGCCTGGTGAGCCCGAGCGAGTTCCGCGGTGACTCGGGCGTACACCACTTCGTCACGGACCTGAATGGCAACAGCCAGATCCTGTCCACCCCGCGTGCACCGCAGCGCCGGGTCTCCTGGGAAGGGCTGGTAGCCATGGCGCAGGAGCACGCCGTCGCGGCGACGGAGGGACGACCCCGTCGAAGGATGAGCGTCGGCGTATTGGAGGAGGAGCTGATGGTGAGCGCCGAGATGCTCGGGCGTGGGTCCGACAGAGCGATCGACGTACCTCCGATACGTCGGATTCAGCGTCTGGCGGCGTTGCTCGACTGCGGCCTCGTCCTGCTGCTCAGGTCACCCGAGTAGCTCCGGCCGATCTGGTGTGATGTAGCGGTGATCGCTGGCAACGAGAGCGAGTTGACCGTACTGGTGGACCGGCTGCGGCGGAATCGCCGTCGCGACCCGCACGCGGGCGGGCATGCCTACTCGCAGGTCGCGGGCGAGATCGCGGATCGCTGCGCGAGGCTGATCGACGCCGGTGAGGCGACAATCGCGGTGCCAGTACTGCGGAAGACGGTCGACCCGATGACGGCCGCCCTGACGTACATGGATAGCTCCTCCGGGAGGCTTGGCGACGACCTCGCGACCTGATGGACCTGTACGCCCGGGCCTGCCGGGCCGCGCCGCCGCGGCCGCCCGGGCTGGCGGCCTGGCTGGTGAACCTGGTGTGCGACGGCCCCGGTTGGCCGGACGTGGTGCTGCGCGACTGGGCCCCGGCGCTGGGGCCGAAGGGCTTGGCCGAGGTAGCGCGGCTGGTTGACGAGCGTGCCGCCGCGGCGGAGCCCGACGGTCGGCATCAGCGGTGGGCGGTGCGGTACCTGCGGGAACAATTGGCCGAGGTCTCCGGCGACGTGGACCGGTACGTGACAATGCTGGCGCAGGACCTGGTCAGCGCCGACCAGTACGGGCGGATCGTGCGGGTACTGGCCGAGGCCGGCCGACCCGCTCAGGCGATCGACTGGGTCCGACGCGGCTCGCCGTGCATCCGTCCGGCCGCGCCGGCAACGGCACGATCGACGCCCTGATCGCTGTCACCCATCCCCGGATTGTCGCAGCCGATCCGCCACTAGACGACCACACTCGCCGCACGACCAATCCATCGCTGACACTCGATTAGATCGGATCTCCACCTGCAACGGGCGACGAACTCACGTGCGGCAGCAGGCGATGAGATCCAGCGGAGGTGCCGCTACGGCTGGGTACCCAGGTATCGGTCCGCAGAGGTTCGAGGGACCTCGATGCTGGATGGCGCGTGGTAGAAGTAGTGGCCACCGCGAAGTGCCGGAGGTCCACTTAAGACAGTTTGCCCAAGGAGCATCGGCCGTGCCGCCTACCATGTATCGCGATATCGGTTACTCGCTGAATCACCTGATCGAAGACATCAAGGTCGGGCGCATCGGCCTCCCGGACATCCAGCGCCCGTTCGTCTGGTCGGCAGCCAAGACGCGGGACCTGTTCGACTCGATGTACCGCGGCTACCCCATCGGCACGTTGATGTTCTGGGAGACCGGGGCGGAGGTCGGCACCCGCCAGATCGGCATGGAGTCCGCCATCCGGTCACCGCAGCTGCTCATCGTCGACGGTCAGCAGCGGCTGACGGCGCTGTTCGCCGTGCTCACCGGCCGGTTGATATTGACCAAGTCGTTCGAGCAGCGCCGCATCCGGATCGCCTTCCGTCCCGACGATGAAACCTTCGAGGTGGCGGACGCGGCCATTGAGCGCGATGCACACTTCATCCCGGACATCACCGCGCTGTGGTCGACCGGCTACAAGGCCACGGTGCGCCAGTTCTTCGATCGGCTGGGCCAAGTAACCGCCGAGGACATGCCAGACGCCGACAAGGATGAACTCGAGGAACGCATCTACCGCCTCCGTGACCTGCGCGAGTTCCGGTTCCAGGTGGTCGAGCTGGGAGCTTCAACCAGCGAGGAGCAGGTCGCCGAGATCTTCGTCAGGATCAACTCCGAGGGCGTTCAGCTCAATCAGTCGGACTTCATCCTCACCCTCATGTCCGTCTACTGGGAGAAGGGCCGCCGCCAGCTCGAGAACTTCAGCCGCACCGCCGTAGACCCCACGGTAACCGGGCCAAGCCCCCGGAACCCCTTTCTCGACCCCAGCCCGGACCAGCTGTTGCGGGTCGCCGTCGCGGTCGCCTTCCGTCGCGCTCGGCTGCAGCACGTCTACAACATCCTGCGTGGCAAGGACCTCGAGACCGGCCGGGTCAGCGCAGAGCGCCGCCAGCAGCAGTTCGAGCGGCTCGCGGCAGCGCAGGAGAAGGCGCTCGACCTGACCAGTTGGCACGAGTTCCTCAAGTGCATCGCCACAGCCGGCTTCCGCAGCCGCAAGATGATCACTTCGGACAACGCCCTGCTGTTCAGCTACACGCTCTGGCTCATCGGCCGCCACGACTTCGGCCTCGAGGTGCCAGCCCTCCGTCCGGTCATCGGGCGGTGGTTCTTCATGGCGCACACCACCGGTCGCTACACCGGCTCACCCGAGTCGCAGCTCGAGTCCGACCTCGGTCGGATCGCGGGCCTCCCGGTTGGTGACGGCACGGCCTTCGTCGCCGAACTGGACCGTATCGTCGCTGCGCACTTCACCGGGGACTACTGGGACATCTCACTGCCGAATCGGCTCGATACCTCCTCGCCCCGATCCCCCGCGCTCTTCGCCTATCTCGCCGCGCTAAACATCCTCGACGCCGAAGTGCTATTCAGCGACCTTCGCGTCAAGGACCTCCTGGATCCCTCCGGTGCCGCACCACGCTCGATCGAACGCGACCGGCTGTTCCATCGCAGGCACCTCGCGTCGCTCGGTATCTCCGGCACACGACAGACCAACGCGATCGCCAACATGGCGTACGTCGACTGGCCACCAGCCGAGCGCAGCAACGCCGATGCCCCGCGCGACTACCTGCCCCGCATCGCTGAGACGGTCGATCCGGAGACCCTCGCCCGGCAGTCCCGCTGGCACGCGCTTCCGGTCGGCTGGGAGCAACTGGACTACCCAACCTTCCTCGAGCGACGCCGCCAACTCATCGCCCGAGTCGTCCGGGACGCCTTCAACACCCTCACCGGCGAGCGCAAGAGGTATGTACCGACGACCACCGAGGATCTAATCGCCGCGGGCGAGTCGCAGACCACGGAGTTCAAGTCCAGCGGACGGTGGAACATCCACACCCAGCAGCATGACCCGAGGCTCGGGCAGATCCTCGTCAAGGCGGTGTGCGGATTCCTTAACGCAGAGGGCGGCGTCCTGCTCATTGGCGTCGAGGACGACGGCCGGGTGCTGGGCATTGAGAGCGACTTCGCCACGCTTGGCACGAAGCAGAACGCCGACGGCTACGAGCTGTTTCTCCGGCAGTTGCTCGACCACAACCTGTCCGCCTCGACCGCCCCCACCGTACGTATCCGGTTCCCCCACGTTGAAGGGAAGATGATCTGCCAGGTCAGCGTTGCGGCGTCCGGCCGGCCCATCTTCGCCAGACCCGCCAAGGGCGGCGCCGACGCGTCGGATTTCTGGGTCCGCGTCGGCAACGCGACCAAACAGCTTCACGGCGACGACCTCATCAAATATCAGGCAGAGCACTGGGGATAGGGCAAGCTGGCCAGCGCCGGTTGTGCTGCGGGAAGCGGGATGCTTCGAGGGCGGCGCTTGAGACCATCCCCATCTTCGCTGGAACCTCACCCGTCCGGATGAAAGCAGTCAGCTGAGTGCGCCCGGCAGGCGGTACGGCAGGCCACCCTGAGCGGCTGATGCATAGGCGGCTGTGATCGCATGTGCGACAACGAGTGCGGGTCGCGCCAGCTCTGCTTCCATAGCAGGCGAGGCCACCTGGCGGAGTACATCATCGGCGAGGGCGGGTAGCCAGTCGTCGTGGGCGTGGCGACTCTCTGGCATCTCGGTCAGTCGCCAGGTTCGCCGCCCGGCGGGGCTGTCCTCGACGAGGGTGTCGTCGTTCAGGACGACCGTGCCGTGTGTGCCGGTGAGGCTGTAGGTGTTCCTACGGTGCGGGGCTCGCCATGAGAGCAGGATGTGGGCTTCGATCTTGCCGCTCATGTCGAGCACCAACTCGACGTGATCCTCCACCCCCGGGGTGCTGTATCCCATCGTGCAGCCGACCAGGTGGACATGCATCCCGGTCAGCCATTCGGCAAGGTATACGCAGTGCGTGCCGTGATCGACAAGGACACCTCCCCCGGAGACTGCGGGGTTGCGGCGCCACGACGGGTTCCAGTCCGGAGATCCGCTTGCCGACGTGGGGCGTTCGATTCTCATGTCGAGGCGCTGAAGGGGTCCGATTCGTTCGGGAGCGCCGAGTTCGCGGAGACGCTGCAGCAGCGGCGAGTGCACGTAGTTGTGGCCGGGGTAGATGATCCTTTTACGTTGCCGGGCAAGCGCGATCAACTTCGCTCCGTTGCCGGGGTCGAGGAAAGTGGGCTTCTCACAGAACACGTGGGCGTCGCGCATGAGCGCCTGCTCGGTGTATGCCTCGTGGCTGGTCGGCGGCGTGCAAATCAGCGCCAGGTCGATATCCACGTCGATGTCGTCGAGAGTGGCTGCCACGGCGGCGTGCGGGAAGCGGGCTCGTGCGGCGTCGCGCCGTGTTGGCGTGGGGTCGAGGATGGCTACGATCCGGGTCTGAGGCATGGTGTCGTAGCACCGGGCGTGGGCTTCGCCTGCCCGCCCGTATCCGATGACACCAACGTTGATCATGTCGGGGCCTTGTAGCGCTGTAGCACTGACACGAGGGTGTCCACGGCTGCGGTGAGTTCGGTCTCGTCGGCGGTTAGCGGCGGGTAGAGCCGTAGGGTGTGCCCTCCGGTCATGACCAATACTCCGGCGGCTACGAGCTGCTGGAACACCTCGCGCAGCTGCTCCTTGCCGGTGACGTTCAAGCTGATCCCGATCGCCATGCCGATACCGTGGACGCTGCTGACCAGCGCCAGCCCGGCGAGGTCCTGGCGCAGCCGGGTGAGCGTCCGAGCCCCCACCTCGCCCGCTCTGTCTGCCAGCTGCTGCCTATGTACGGTCTGGGCCACGACGGCGACGGCACGGCATGCCAGCGGAAAGCCGCCGTAGCTGGAGGAGCTGGCGCTGGGGGCTCCGAATGGGCCCCGCTGCATGAGGTCCGTCGAGGCGCAGATGGCGGAGACAGGGTAACCGTTGCCGAGGCCCTTGCCGAGTACGACGACGTCGGGGCGTACGTCTGGTTGGTCGCTGGCGAGGATGGTGCCCGTGCGGCCCATGCCGGTCATGGACTCGTCGGCGATGAGCAGTGCGCCATGTTCGTCGGCGAGGCGGCGCAGGGCACGGAGGTAGCCCGTAGGCGGCACCACGTTGCCTGCGCGGCCTTGAATGGGTTCGACCAGGATCGCTGCGAGGGATCCGGTGGACTGCTCACGCAGGATGTCGCGGGCGAGGTCGACGCAGGCGAACCCGCAGCCTGGCGAGGTCAGGCGCAGGGGGCAACGTGAGCAGTTCGCGTATGGGGCGCTGATGCTCCCGGGTGCGGTGGGGCCGAGGCCCGTGCGTGCCCCGCTGGTGTGCGCGAGGCTGCCCAGTGTGCGGCCGTGGAAGGACTGCCAGAAGGAGAGGATCTCGAAGCGGCCGGTCGCGGACTTTGCCAGCCGGATGGCCGATTCGACGGCCTCGCTGCCGCTGCTGTACAGCTGTATGCGGTCAAGGTGAGCCGGCAGCAGGTGCCGGAGCAGGCGGGTCATCTCCAGGCGGGCGTCGCTGGCGTGCGCTCCGATCATCCAGCTGCCTATCTGTCGGGTCAGGGCTTCGACATATGCCGGATGCGAGTGGCCGAGGAGGTTGACGCCGGCGGCGCCCATGAGGTCGGCGATCCTGCGCCCGCTGGTGTCTGTGAGGTGCATGCCTGCCGCTTCGGTGACGGCGAGACCTGCCCACCGGACCGCCTCGGAGATGCCCGGTCCGAGGACGGTCAGCTCCTCATCCCAATGCGCCTGGCCGCTCACGACGTCGTCTCCCTGGCGTTGGTGGACGCCACCCGGAACCCGCCCGCGGGGTGGCGATCGGTGGCGAGCATGCGGTTGCGGGTGAACGAGTTCGCGCATTCGGTGGCGTAGTAGAAGGCTCCGCCGCGGATGACGTATCGCTCCCCCGGTCGGGTGCTGGCCATCTCGCGTCCGTCGTCGTGGCGATAGGGATAGCCGAATGTCGGTTGGTGTCCGCTGTGCCCCCAGAGGCTGCGGGTCCATTCCCAGACGTTGCCGATCAGATCCTGGCAGCCGGCCTCGTTGTCGCCGTCCGGGGAGAACCGGCCGGGGGCGACGACCGCGCCGATGCCGGTGGCGCGGATGTTGGCCCGACGTGGATCGGGTACGTCTCCCCAGGGGTGTCGCCCGCCTCGGTCGTTGCCTGCGGATGCCTCCCACTGCGCTTCGCTGGGCAGGACGATGCGCTGTTCCGGAGCCAGCGCCCTGGTGTGATGCAGGTGGCGGGTCAGCCAGGCGCAGTAGCGCAACGCGTCGAGCCAGGACACCATGACCACGGGAAGGTCGTCCCGCCACAGCGAGTCGTCGGCCTGCCAGTGGTCGGGGCAGGGGCCGCCCTCGGCTGCGAGGAAGGCAAGATATTGGCGGTTGGTCACTACGGTGCGGGCCAGCCGGTACGGCTGTAGGCGAACTGTGTGTCGTGGGCGGCAGTCGTCCTGTCCGTCCGGTGCGTCGACGCCGAGGATCACCTCGCCGCCGGTGCACGGCAGCAGGTCGGGTACCGCCGGTTCCTTCAGCGCTGCTTCGTGGACCTCGCGTGGGATGACGCCGTCGGCCAGCAACTGACGCAGCGACGGCTGCCGGTCCTGCCGTGACAACGTGTCCGCATAGCTGCGGACGGCCTCGGCGCGGTCGCTGGCCGCCAGCCGCAGGAGGCTGGCACGTGCGAACGGGGTAGATGCGGCCAGCGCGGCGAGTTCGGTGACCCCGTCGAGGCGGGAACCCGGGTCGGGCGATGTGAGATCCTCGCGGACGTAATCGGGCAGTTGCTCGCTGACGTACCGGGACGTGAGGGCAGCCTGGCTCGCGCCGACGGCGAGGTGAGGGCTCCCGCCCGCGGTGACGACGCGTTGCCGGGCGAGGTCCAGCAGGTGCGGCACTGCCTGCTGGGTTCCCGAGGCTGCGAGGTCGCCGAGGACCGCAGCGAGGCCATCGTGGCAGGTGCTCTCGGGCCTCGTATCCGCGGCGGATGGCGATGCGAGCACGAAGGCGCCCGCAAACGCGGGGGCGACGGCGCCCACCGTGGCGCGAGTGGATACGAGGTCTGCGCAGACGATGACCGGCTTTCCCGCTTCTGGAAGGACGACCGCCGACAGCTCATCGATCCGAAGCATGCTGTTGGGGCGTCCCGGAACGGAGCCGGGCAGCGCCAACGCGGTGATATCGCCGTCGCGACGGGTGAACGTGACAGCGTGGCCCGCCAGGCAGACCAGCAGCACATCCTGCCCGCCGAGAGCCTTCCTGGCATCGTCGATGGCGCGGCGCGCGGCGGCAGGGTTGCCGAGTCGCCGGTCGGCAATCACGATGATCTTGCTGTCGAAGTGGTGATCGAGCTGCCAGCGCAACTCGGCCTGCATCTCGCCGTGCGCCGCCCAGCCGATCGCCGGCAGGTGCCGGTAGGTGGTCGGCGCGAGAAATAGTGCGCCGATACTTACAGGTATTCGCGGAGCCATGTCACCGTCTCGCGGTACACGATGTCGCGTTCCTGCGGTTCTTCGAGGCAGTGATCGCCGTCGGGTACCCCGACCACCTTGTGCGGTCCTGAGACCAGGTCGGCTGCGCGCACGCTCTGCCCGAATGGCACCTCGTGGTCGGCCTCCCCGTGAACGAAGAGCACCGGCGTGGACAAGCCACGCAGCGGTGCGCTGACGTCCTGCACGTCCTGCAGCTCGTCGAGGAAAGCCACGCCGATCTGCTCGCCGTCGAGATCCACATAACCGTCGCGCCGCGCCGCGCTGAGGTTCTCCTCACTCACGTAGGATTCGAACGCGCCGTCGAGCAGCCAGATGGCCGGCCACAGCAGCACGACCGCCCGGTATGCCGGGTCGTAGCCGGCCAGGCCGACGGTGGCGCCGAAGCTCTCCCCTACCAGCGCCCAGGCGGTCGGCTGATACCGGTCATCGGCGAAACTGCGGACCGCTCGCAGGTCCTCGACCTGTCGGGCGATGGTCATGTCCCGGTAGCTGCCGGTGCTTTCGCCGCAGCCGCGGAAGTCGAAGCGCACGGACGCGATCCCGGCAGCGCCGAGACGCGCGGCAAGGTCGGCGTAGAGGTCAGCCGGCCCGTCCTTCTGCCCACCCGGTCCGCCGTGCAGCATCATGACCATGCGTTGCAGCGACCCGGTGGTCGGTGTCGCGACGACGGCAGCGAGCTCGTCATTGCCCACACTTATCCGGTGACGTGTCTGCTGGATCATGAAAACCTGCTCCTCATCTCTCGGTGGCGCGCGATCAGTCGCCGCCGACCGTCTGGCTGGTGAACCTGATTCTCGGACGCCGGTACGCGGCCATCCACAACCACGGCATGAACAGCGCTCGGGTCGCATAGCGCGAAGTGGCCTCCGCTTCGGACTGCTCGCCAGACAACGACAGCTGTCGTGCGGCTACAGCGGCCTTACGCGCGTGCCCGTGTGCTCTGAGCAGGCGCCCCCGGAAGAGGTTCAGCCGAGCATCGGTCAGGTCGATGCGGACCAGCTGACGGACGTCGCGGTACTCCTCAGCGATCTGCCGCGCCTGACGAAGCAGCAGACCCGAGTCCGCGAACGCCCGTCGCATCAGACTCACCTCCGCCAGATCCCTGATCGCGTATGCCTTGCCCCGCTCCCAGGGCAACTGCTCACAGGCTTCCAGGAACCGGCGCACCGTCTGCTCACACGAATCCAGCTCGCCCAGATGCCAGTAGGCGGCTCCGACCAGCGACTGTATGTCGATCATGTTGTTCGGGTCGCCAGCTGCCCGGGCGATCTCCTCGGCATCATCCTGAGGGTTCTTGACCACGGCGAGGGCTTCGGCCGCTTGGCCGGCTCGGAACAGTGCGAAGCCGACGCACCGGAGCTGTCGGGCGATCTCCCGTGCCGAGCCGGCGTCCCGGGCGATACCGAGCCCCAGCTGGGCCGTGCGAGCCGCCTCCTCAGCCTCACCGCGCACCGCGTGCGTAGATGAGATCACCGACAGGGCCAGCGAACGCTGCTCATCGTTCCCCAGCGCCGTCGCTGCCTCGTACGCGACCCAGCCGAGTTCGATACGGTCGTCGAACAGACCCAACGTGAAGAAGATGTCGAGCGTGACCTCGAACAGCTTCACGCACTGCTCGTACGCCTCATGCCGGTGAAGGTCGCGGACGAGCAGCCGAATCGCCTCGATGTGCGCGCCGGCGCCGGCGGCGTCCTCCCAGTCCTGGCTGAAGCGGGCGATGAAGTGCTCCGCCAGCCTTCCCGCGAATGACACAGTCTCGCCGGACGCTGTGTGGTTGAGCACGAATAGCCGCAGCGCAGCCGAGCATGTGTACACCGTCACGCCGTGCTGCTGGCGCGACGAGAGCAGCCCATCGGACCACAGCCGCTCGACGAGGGCGCCCACGTCGGCCGCCGGGACCGCGAGCGCCACTCGCAGCTGCTCAGCGTCGGCGCTGCCGCCCAGGTAAGCGCACACACGCAGCAGGCTGCGCCCCATCTCGTTCACTTCCTGCCACACCACACTGAATAACGCATCAGCCAACTGCGTCGACCCGCTCTCAAGCTGACCAAGCCGGTCCGAAAGACTCCGGCCGTCTCGCGAACAGGCCAGCACGAACAGCTCAATCGCCCTCGGATTACCGCCCAGCAACCGATGGATACGCTCGAACGTGGCAGCATCAGCGCCGACGATCTCCGGAACACTGCGGCGCCGGGCCTCCCGAAGCAGCAACTCCTGCATGTACTGCAACTGGAGCTCCTGCAGCAACACTCGCGGCGCCGGCAGTCGACCGGGAGTGTTGGCGCTAACGATGGCCAGCGAGCCGCTCGGCAGGGTCCTGAGGAAGTCGATCAGATGCTGCGCATCGGCAGCGGTCAGCCGCAGGTTGTCGACAACCAGGACAGCCGGATGGTCAGCCAGGTGTGCACGTAGCGCCTCAGCCTTGTGCTCGGCGGGAGCCGCTGACAGTGCCGGACTTCCGGTGGCGAGTCCAAGCGTGCGGGCAAGGTCCGCGAGACTCAGCACGCTGTTATGAGCGTCGAACCAGACCAGCGACGTGAACCCGTGGCCCGGCTTCCGCGCCGGCCGGCGCTCGGCAAGCCGATGCGCCACCTCCGTGGCCAGCGCGCTCTTGCCGACACCAATGCTGCCCTCGATGGAAACCAGGTACTCGCCTCGGTCGAGATGCTGCAACGCCTGAGCCACCTCATTGCCGCGGTCGACGAGTTGGGTACGAGACGGCAGCAGCACCTTCGGCTTTCCGGACCGGTTCCTGCCAGCTTCGCGGAGACGCACGATCAGGGGCGGCAACCCCAGGACAGCGGCGACCACCGCCAGCAGCCCGGAGATCAGGCCGAGCCACTCGCTCACGCCGGAGGTGAAGCCACCCACAGAACAGACCTCACTCGCACGCCATCATCACGATCGGTCATCTATCGACCACAGAATGACGATCATCCCCCGCCAGTCTTACGGACGTCCACGTCGGACGCAATGCTTCGACTGCATCGGCAAAGTGCCAGTGAATTCGGCGCTGCCCACGCCTCGACCTTGCCCTGCATCCAGGGCTCTTCGACCTCCTGGAGCGTCTCGACCAGGGACTTCTTGATGTCCACGCCGCCTGAACTTCGGCCGTACTACCCCCGCCGGCAGAACGCCCCCGTCGTGGCTGGTGTTGACAGCCGACACGGGCTGAAGCAGCGTGATCGATAGCGCGTTAAGGAGGCGACCTCAGTGGCAGCGACCGGCACTCGCCAGCTCGGCAGGTGGCTCGTACATGCCTTGGGAAACCTTGGAGGCAAAGCCTCGCGGCCCGTCGTCTTGAAGGAGATCGAAAGGCTATACAGCACATGCTTCACCAGTGAAGACCTCGCGCAGCTGTCCAGCAGGGGCGGCGAGCTGGCATGGCGCAACCAGATGTCCGTAGCGCGTCGCGCGCTGGTCGACGACGGCGCCCTCTATCCACCGGACAAGTTTGGTAGGGGAATTTGGTCGCTGACCAGCGACGGCTTGGAGGATTACCGGCGTACGCACGCCGGCCCCGGGCCTGTAGCAGATACGACTCTCTGCCCGACGTTCCGCGCGCTGGCCAACAACGTCGCCACAATGTACGACCGCGGTCGGTCAGTCCGCTTGGTACCGGGCGAGACCACCTTCACCGACAACCTCCTGTTGCACCTCGCTCTCACCCATCGCGGACGGGTCCGGGTGGAACGGTTCGGTTCCCATCACGAAGCAGACACCGGCGCGGATTGGGAGTGGTGGGTGCACCATCACCGCAGCTATTTCGGGTTCCGTATGCAGGCCAAGCGGCTGAGCCCGGACTCCGATCGGTTTGCGCTGGACCAGCGTGCAGCTGCTCGCCATCCAGGTCGGCTACAAATAGAAGTCTTCGCAGATTCCTGCCGCAAGGAGAACATCCCCGGGCTGTACTGCCTCTACAGCGACCGCCAGCCGGGAAGTCTCCCTGCCGTCGGAAACAACCGAGCATGCCCACACGGACATCTAGATCATTCTCAGTGGGGATGCGCTCTACTGCCCGTTACCGCCGCGCTCACGCACGTTCGTGCTGGCCACACCCTACGCTCGGATAAGGTGCTGTCTGATGCCTGGCCCTGGTACCAGCTCGTCTGCCAATCCGGAACAGCAAACGTGGCTACGGCAGTGAGACGGTTGTTCGCCACAGCAGGTCAAGCTGCGCTGGAGTCACACGACAGATATGGAGGGTCTACCCCACCGGACGACGTGCGGCGGCACTTTGAGGTTGGTGACGAGGTGCCTCTCGAACATCGGCCCCGGCTGGCAGGCGTAGTACTCATCGATGCTGGCCGCCTGAACAACCAGGTGTACGCCGGACGCCAAGACAGCCACTGAGCCATCACGAACCTCTACAATCAAGCCGACCTGGATGCCAGGAACCAGGAGTCTGCGGCGGAGGACGAGCAGTGATCGATCAGGTGATCGAGCAGGTCAACCTTTACATACCGCCGGAGATCCAGACTCGAATAGCCACGGGAGAATTGTTCCGCATCGGCAGCGTGGTTCGAGATGCCGCCACGGGACAAGTCTTCAAGCACCTGGATGAGGTCGCCGGCCCGGTAAAGAACCAAGCAGAGCGGGCTGTAGCGAGTCTCAGAAGCGGGCTACGAAACCCGTGGGTCATCGTCGGGGTCACCGCCGCGGGAGTGGCAGTCGTTGGAGGCGCCGCGCTGATCGCCGCAAGGAAGCGCAAGCGTGTAGTCCCCGACTGCCTCAAGAACTTCAACGCCTCGTTGCGCGCTTACCTGGAAGCAGCTCGCGAAGGACGACTTGACATCGGCGTCGTCAGCCAGCTCATTTCCGACCTGGATGCGGTGCAAGTCTATTCCGTCGACGGGGTTATCACCGTTGATCTCTCGGTCAAGCAGTGGAAAACGCTGGTCAACCTCATAGGCGATTACACGCGAAAATTTGCCGAGGCGAACTCCATAGACCTGGACGAGGTTCTAGGAGACGCGGCCGATTCCGAGGACGATAGCGTTGTCGACCTGCGCCGTTACCTTGATGTTCAGAGAAAGATCTTTGCCAGACGGGCGGCATGATCATCTGGCTCGATGGCATATGGTGGACCGGCAGGCAATCGAACCCTGGTCCCGCGCCGTTCCGCGTGCGGTCTTCGGCGCGGTCGAGACCATTCCCAGCCTGTTGGGCTCGTAATTCGGTGCGGGTTTCTGCGACGTGCGCCTTTGTCTGCCCCGGCGGTAGCCGCAGTGACGATGACGCGCTCCAAGTACTTGCCCACGACCAGCTTGATCGGATCTCCGCGAACTGCTCGACGCTGAGTCGGGCCGCGGAACCCTGTTGGCTCAGCTCGGACTCTCCAACGTGGCTGATGCAGACCGGGACCAGCTCCGTCGCCCTCGGCGTGTCATCTGCCTCCTTTGGCTCGCGGCCAGCAGCTCGGCGGGCGGGCGCACCCGCGAAGTAGCCCGTCACTTCCGGCTCACCACCACCAGTTCGTCCCGTGCCCGGGTCGCCGCCACGTACCTCAACGACCTGGCCCGCAGTTCCGCGTCCGAACGTTCGGATGGGTCCAGCGATGCGAGGCGGGCCAGTTCGGCGGGCGACGGCTTGCCGATCACGAGGACGACCTTGGAGAACTCCGTACCCTTCGCACGGTGCATGGTGAGGACCGGCACGCGTCCAACCGGGGGTCGGTCGCGATCGACGGCGCGAGCGTCGATGCCGTGTTCGGTGAGGGCGGTAGCTACGCGGTCGCGGTGGAACCTGTCCTGAACGAGGACCGCGACAGTGTCGAGGGCTACTCCATCATCGAGCCAGGCACGGACGTGGCGGACGACGGCCTGGAGTTCGCCAGCGAGGGATTCGACGAACTCGACGGTGGGGGCAGGACCGGTGCGGGCGGAGCGGTAGCCGGTTTCGTCGGGTTCCTCCTCGAGGTCGACGTACTCGCCGCCGTCGAGGATGCCCATTGCGAAGTGGAGGTTCTGCGCGGTGGTGCGGTAGTTGAGGGTGAGGCGCTGGGAGCGGCCAACGATGGCGACGCCGTAGCGCCCGAGTACGGCGCGTGTGCCGTAGATCCGCTGGTGTGAGTCCTCGGCGATGAACAGATCGTCAGGGTGTTCGTCGACGAGGGCACGCAGGAGTTGCCATTGGGTAGGTGACAGGTCCTGGCCTTCGTCGACGAGCACGTGGTCCGCGGGCCGGTCGGTCTGCGTCACCAGGTAAGCGGCTGCGACGGCGGCGGCCTCGGTGAAGTCGAGGCTGCCGTCTATGCGGCTCTGCGCACGATACGCGGCTATCAGCGCCCAGACGGCGGAGCGCCTCGCGCGGTCGAGGGCGACGCCGCGTCCGGGGCGGCGTACCCGCAGGTAGGCGGCCTCGTCGTGGACCTTGTGGGGCAGCACGACGTGCGCGTACTCGGTGGCGAGGAACGTCTCGTTGGCGAGTTCGTTCGGCAGGGTGGTTCCAGTCGACTCGATGATCTCCCGCCAGCGCGTGCCGGATGTGCGGGCCAGCGGCGCGGACCGCTGCTCACCGAGGACGTCACGGATCGCGGAGGCTAGACCACTTCCGGCGCCGCGAAGCACGGCGGCAGCCAGTGCGTCCACGCCGGTCACATGGACGCCGGGCTGGCCGAGAGCCCTGGTCTGGGGCACTTGCGGGTCGAGCTGGGTAAGGCCGTCGCCAAGTGCCTCAGCGAGGTTCGTGGTGAACGTGGTCAGGACGATCCGCGCGTCGGAGTCTCGCCGGGCGAGCGCGCGGGCGCGGTGGACGAGGACGACGGTCTTTCCGGTGCCCGCACCACCGGAGAGACGGAAGGGGCCGTTGTAGCTGCGGTCGACGTAACGACGCTGGTCGGGGTGCAGGAAGATCCGCCACGCCCCGAAGTCGCCGTTCTCGATGACACGGCGCAGCTCGTCCTGGTCGTCGATGAACGCGTACTGGAGAGCGGCCGCAGGCCGCTTGAGGGACTGCAGGACGTCGGCGTCGGCGTCGCCGGTCGGGTCGGTCTTCTCGAGTTGCATGCGGGCGACGATCGCCTCGACGGTGTCGCCGGCGGCGAGGTCGACGAGGATGGTCCCGAGCCAGCCTTCGTGGCGCTGGGCGAGATCGAGCACGGCATCTTCGTCGGCGGCGGCCAGGGCTTGGTCGGCGACGTCGTCGGGCAGGCCGAGCGTGTCGACGAGGTCGTTCCGGTCGTGCCCGAGGCGGACAAACAGCGGTGCGACAGACGGTGCCACGGTCGGTGGTGGGGCGACGGGCGGGGCCACGGGCGACGTAGTGATCTCGTCGATCTGCGGTAGGCCGTTGATGGGGTTGACCTTCAGGCGTACGCGCTGGGCGACGGCGATCGCGTCGTCGTGCGGCCAGATGCCGTGGATGACGTAGTGGGTTTCGCCGTTGCCGTCCAGTCGGAACATGACCGCACGCCAGAACTCGTCGACCCGGCCGGTGCGTACCCGTGGGTCGGCGCAGTGCTGGATGGGTTCGACGTGCAGGCCGGGCGTGGTGTCGTCGGTGCCAAGCCTCTGCAGGAACGTCATCGCCTTGCCACGGATGGAGCCGTCGATCTTGCTGGCGAGCTTGCCCATGATGATCGTCGGCATCAACGTTCTCCGTGCTCGTAGGGGGTGGCGTCGGTCAGGGCGGCGGCGACGCTCTCGGGCGAGGGGTCGACGACCCGCCAACCTGCGGCGGTGAGGTCCGCGCGGTCCTGGGGTGGCATGTGGGTGAAGGCGACGACCACCTGCAGTTCGGGCCAGGACAGGTCGAGCGGGATACCGTCGGGGCCTTCGGCACCGACCACGGGCGGGGCGAGCCCATCGCGGGCGGCGAGGGCCGCGACGAGCTTTCGCTCGTCGCCGGGTGTGGCGGCGTCGTAGACGTCGGCCCACGCACCCACGGGGCGGCCGTGGCCGGAAGTCTCGTCGGACGGGGCGACGCTCGACGGTCCGACGACGCTGGTCGTCGTCACGATCGTCGGCCAGTCGCGCAGCGCGAGCGCGTTGGACAGGCGAAGCCACGCCCGCCACGCGTCGCCGTGGGCGTCGTCGAGTACGCCGTCGCGGTCGTCGAGCACGGCGGCGACCTGCACGACGCCACTGCCGGCCATTTCCACGACTACGGCGAGGGCGCCGGTGCGGTGCAGGTGCACGCGACGTGTACCCGCCGGCAGGTGCTCGTCGAGCAGGACCGCGCGGGCGACCTCGTCGAGGCCCGCCGTGTCGGGCACCCGGACGGGCTGTGCCCCGATCGACAAGAACATCGGCACGGCCCGGGCGACGCTGCGAACCGCTTCTGGGCTGGGGTTCGACACCCACTCGACGAGCCAGTCCACGGGACCCCTACCGAGGTCCTTGTACGCCTCTGGTGGGGCCTGGAACTGCGGAACGTTCATCAGGTTGCCGGCCAGGTCGGGGTTGTACCACTGCGGCGCGGTGACATTGCCGTCGTCGGCCGCAGCGACGTCGTGGATGGTGATTCCGAGAACGACGAGGCCAGCGTCGCGCAGGTTCGTGCGCTTGCGGGCGTCGTCGGCGAGCCGGTTGACGGCTGCGGTCGCGTGGTAGGCCCGACCATCGGTGAAGATCGCGACGGCAGGAACGTTCATGTCGTTGGTCTCGAGCAGGAAGTCGGGCCGGGAGTCCCCGACGTTGGCCTGCGGGGTGAGCGTCCACTGCCGGTGCGCGCCAGGCAGGGTGAAGCGCACGGCGTTGCCGGTCGGGCCGGGTGCCTCGGTGACGGCAGCCCCGCTTCTGCGTAGGCGGCCGACGAACAGCCGGTGGAAGGCCCGTTCCAGGTGCGACTCGGGTTCCTCGTGGGGTGGCACCTCGGTCACGGTCCAGGTCGTCCCTTCGGCGGTCTCGGCTTCGAGGGGCAGCCCGAGGAGTGCGCGCAGGTGCCGGTCGGCTGACGCCCGCGAGACCCGTCGAATCGCGCCGGGGGCGGTGAACGGTAGCAGGCACCGGTGGCAGGCGAGGCGTTCCTCGTGGCGGCAATCGCAGTCGCGTACCCGGTCCCACGCGAGGATCAGCAGCTCGCGCAGGCGTTCGGGAGTGGCGGTCTCGGCGAGGTAGCCGGTGCCGCCGGGTACGGCGTCGTGGAGCAGGATGGCGTCGTGGTTGTCCGTCCCGTCGGACAATGTCGGGTCGATTACGTGTTCGACGCGGATGTGGTCCGGGTGGCCGCCCATCTGCTCGCGTAGGCCGAGCAGCAGGGCCGCGGAGAGACTGGGCACGGCGAAGTCGTCGCCGAGGCTCACCGCGCGGGGCAGCCGGATCAGGAGACCCTGGGTACGCAGCGTCCGGGACAAGGCGATTGTGCTCGTCACCTCGGTGGCGGCGGTCCGGTGGGGACACCATGGCCGGTGCTCGTGTGGCCGGTTGCGTCCCGTGTCGGTGTCCTTCTTTCCGCAGCCGGAACAGACCCGGAACAGGGTGCCTTGGCGTTCGGCGCCGGAGATGGTGCGTGTCGTGCCGTGCCCGGGCGGGCCCATGTTGATCCACCGCAGGTCGACCACGCGCAGGTACGTGCATCCGAGGCCGGTGCCCTCGACGAACCACCGGCGGGCGACGGCGGCGGGGTCGACATCGGCGGCGGCGACGACCTGGAAGGCGACGTGGCCACGCTCGTCCTTGCGGTCGGAGATCGCCACCTCGTCGCGGCGCACCTCGGCGGAGACACGGGTCAGTTCGACCACGTCGAGACGCTGGCCGGTGTCGTCGATGCCGGTGCTGCCGCAGCGCGGGCATGACGCTACGGGGACTTCGCGGCCAGACTCCACGACGTCCACGGCAAATCCGCAGGCGGGGCACAACGCCCATGTACGGACCGACGCGCCGTCCAGACCCAGGTCGATCGCGTCGATCTCGATCTCCCAGCCACGTGCGTAGAACGTCGCACCCGGCGCGAACTCACGCAGCGCCTGCGCGGAGCCACGCTCGAACCGTGCACTGCCGTACTCGTAGGCCCCGGTGTCGGGGTCGGTCCAGGACAGGCCGACATCGAGGGTGACGGTGTCGTCCAACAGGGTGTAGTTGGGCAGCAGCCCGTACTCCTCGAGGACGCTGATCCAGTACGTGCTGCGCAGGTGGGCGAGCTGGCTGGCGGTCAGCTTGCGAGTGGCCTGCGCGGAGCGCAGCGCCTGCCGGTCGTCGTCGGTCGCCGCCGGTGACGTGACGCGCGCCTCGAGGTCAGGGAGGATGGCGGCGATCCTTGCTTGCCGATGCTTCAACGTTTCGACGGTGTCCTGCCAGCGGCGGCTGGCGGCGTGCACGTGGGCGGCGAAGCCGCTGGTCCTCGGTCCTCCGGCGGGGCGTAGCCAATCACGAAGCCCGGTCACGACCTCAGCGGGCAGTTCGTCGAAGGTGGCGACGAACTGAGGCAGGCGCTCGTCGGCGTCCTGTTCGGCGTGGACCACGAGGTCGCCGAGGAAGGTGCCCGGTGCGCTGGATCCGATGGCTCCGACTGCCGTCCTCGGGTGGCGGCGTCCGGTGTCGCGGGCGAAGCCGTCCACGAGGTACGCGGCGTACTGTCGGCGCAGGATCTCCTCGGCGGCCAGGTACGTCGCTGGGGGCCGGACCTCACCGTCGACGACCGACAGCGGGTCGCCCAGCTTGGGCAGGTGCTCGCCGCGTCCGGTGACGAAGGCCAGGTTGAGCGCGTTACCGGTGAGGCGGCCGGCGCGGCCGACCCTCTGCAGGTATGACGCGACGGTGCGCGGCAGCGACGCGAGGAACACCGCCGACAGGTCACCGATGTCGATGCCCATCTCCAGGGTGGGGGTGGCGACGAGGACGTTCGGCGCCTGCGGGCTGGTGGCCGCATCGCGGAAGCCGTCCTCGTACGCCAGGCGCGTCTCGTCGTCGAGGAGGCTGGTGTGTTCGCGGGCGACGACCCGGCGCATGTCGGGCGAGGCGTACAGGCGCCGGTAGAAGTTGTCGGCCAGCGCCTCGGGCAGGAGGTGGCCGCGGCAGCGTACGTGCAGGCACGGCGCGCCGGTGAGCTGCGCGACGGCCGACGTCGTGCCCGGTGTGGTGGCCCGGCACGTGTCGCAGACCAGCAGGTGGCGACCCGCCTCGAGGTCGTCCTCCTCGGTGGGCACGACGACGATCCCGGCGGCGGGAATCGCGTACACGGTCGCGCCGGCCCCGCTGGTCGTCGTCGAGAGCACGCCGTCGCGGGCGAGCCGGTCGAGCAGCAGCCGCGCGAGGCGTCCGCCGTCGAGCGGTGAGACGTCGAGCACCCGCGAGGTCCAGCGGGCATACCACGACTGTGCGGAGGTCACCCGGTCCAGGCCGCCGTCGCGATTCGGCTCAGCCGAGCCGCCGACCTTCGGGTACGCGGGCGCGGGCCGGTCCCGAGGGAACGCGGGCATGCCCTCGCCTCGGGGCCGCCCACCCCAGATCGACCACCGGCGGCCGTCCTCGACGCGGTACCGGTCGAACCACGGGTGGTCGATCGCGCCCTGGGCGCGCAGCCGGTCCAGCACGCCGCGTACCCACTGCACGAGTCTCGCGTCGTCGGGCCCCGCCGAGCCGAGCGTCCCCTGCCATGAGGCACTTTGCAGGGCGGCACGCGCCACGCTGGCCATCCGTGCGGGCAGACCCGCTTCGACCTCGACGGCCACCGAGCCCGTGAGTTCGAGGGTACGACCGGTACGCGAGTTGAGCCCGAACTCCAGCGCCGCGTCGAGCGCGAGCCGCTTGCGCACCCGCGACCGCACCGAGGCGGGCACCGACCGCAAGGTCTTCGCCCGCCAGAACTCCGCGAAGGACTCCCGGTCGGCGCAGTCGGGGGCGAGGATGCGGTACCGCGTGAACGGGTCGTCGCCTGCCTGCCGCACCACCTCGTCGACGAGCGCGTCGAGCGCCAACGCGCCGTCGGCAACTGCGTCACGCAGCGCGGACCGCAGGGTGAGCGTGTGCGACCGGGCCTGCACGAACCCCGCCCGGTGCGCGGCGTCCTGCACGGAGTCGGTGAAGACCAGTGCCTTCTTCTCCCGGGCGTCGAGCGTCGGAGACCCGAACAGCGTCGACAGCGACACCGACAGCAGCGTGGCGACCGCGCTGCCGAGGAACCGGATCCCGTCCTCCTGCCCGCACGACGGGCACGTGTCCTTCCGCCCCTGCTCGTCCGCGTCGACACCAACGTTGGTGAGCACCGGCAGGACCCAGCCGTCGCGCAGGTCCGGGTCATCCTCAGCCACGTCGGCGAGCAGTTCGCGGTTGCGGACCGAGAACCACACCAGTCCCTCGACGCGCTCGCGATCCTCGATACGGGCTGCAGCCTCGGCAGGCGCATACAGCAGCGGCCGGAACCGGCCCTCCTTAATTGCGTGGTCGCGGCGGATCCCGTCGTCGTCAACGGCGAGGCTGTTGCCGACGGGTGCGAGACCCACGCCCCAGCCAGAGCGGCCGCAGTGCCGGCAGTAGATCGCCGGGAACGACGGCCGCACGTCCTCGGCGTCGCCACCCGCGACCGGAGGGCCGTCGTCGCCCCACCGGAACCGCGCCGTCGCCGCGGCGGCACGGTCGATGCGCGTCAGCTCGCGGACCCAGAGGTGGACGTCCAATGCCAACGCCTCACGTCCAGCGACCGCCCGCACGTGGCCGAGCATCGCCAGGACGTAGGACAGCAGGGTCGCGGCGCGGGGATCGCTACCAAGGCCCGCATGTCCAAGAACCCGGCCCGCGAGCGTGTCGAGCGCGATCGCATGCTCCGACTCCCGAGCGAGGTCCCGGACGAACGGGTGCGCGCGGCACAGCGCCGCTAGCAGTTCAGGGCCCGCGCCGGCGAACCGGCCGGCATGGACCCCGTACAGCAGACCGAGAACCGTGTGGGCGACCTGCTCGCCCGT
This sequence comes from Micromonospora sp. NPDC048898, assembly GCF_043198035.1. Lineage (NCBI taxonomy): Bacteria > Bacillati > Actinomycetota > Actinomycetes > Micromonosporales > Micromonosporaceae > Micromonospora > Micromonospora sp. NPDC048898. Next base: position 238,780 of record NZ_JBICUF010000011.1, on the reverse strand, counting down.
CGGGTCGTGGCCCAGCCCTGCGATCGCCTCGACCGCCGCCGTCACGTCGAGTGCCCCGACCTCGACTGGCGCGAACCCGTCCGCCTCGACCGTCTTTACCGCGTCGGCGGTCCACTCGTCGAGGCCGCACCGGGTCTCGGTGACGACCGCGTCGGCGTCGAAGCTCTCCCCGAAGACCGTATTCGCGAAGCCGAGCATCACCGCCGGATCGCTCTTGTCGCCGAGCGTCGCCGACGTCGCCACCGGCGTTACCAGCCCCAGCGGACGAGCCCGGGCCGCGTCGTCGACACGTGGGTCGCCGTCGCGCCAGTGGCTCTTCAACGCCAGACCGAGACGACGTAGCAGCATCGCCACGTCCGTACCCTGCGCGCCGTCGTAGGTGTGGAACTCGTCGAGTACGAGGTAGCGCAGGCTCGTCGCGGACTGCCGCCACAACTCCTGGTCCTCGAAACGCAGCAACAGCTGGTCGAGCATCTTGTAGTTGGTGAGCACGATGTCCGGGGCCGTGTCCCTGATGATCCCCCGGTCGGTGATCAACCCGTCTGCGGTCACCGTGGTGCGCGTCGGACCGGTCTGCCCGGTGTAGAGGGCCGCGGTCACGCCCGCCAGCGCGGGGTGCGTGGTCAGCAGTTTCGTCAGCCGCGCGGCCTGGTCGTTGGCGAGCGCGTTCATCGGGTACAGGATGAGCGCCTTCGTGCCCGTCACGCCCTCGCGGCGGGCGCGAACGACATGGTCGATGATCGGATACAGGAATGCCTCGGTCTTGCCGGAGCCCGTGCCCGTCGTAACCAGCGTCGGCAGCGGTCGGCGCGGCTCCCCGCCCTCCGACGAGGCCAGGCGCGCGAAGGCCGCCGCCTGATGACCGTAGGGCGGGAAGCCCTCGTACCACTCGAATGACTCCCGCCAACCCTCGTCGGCGGGGCGGAACGGCAGCCGCAGCCGCACGTACGGGCCCTTGAACATGCCCGACGTCGAATCCGACAGGAATCGATCCAGCCCATCGCGGACGTCTCCGTCCGTCAGCCCAAACGTGGTCGTCAGGTAGTCGACGAGACTGTGCCGGATGCCGTCCGCTTGGAGCGTGGGGAGCAGTTCGCTCACGAACGCTCCTTCAACAGCCGCTCGAAGTGGGCGTACGCCTGTCGCATGTCCGCCTCCCGGTCCAACGTCACGAACGGCAGCTCGTACGTGTAGGTGTTACCTGCCTGGTTGGTCGCCGTGCGCTCCTCCTGCGTGACCCGGTCACCCTTCTTCCGCCACACGCTCAACACGGAGTTGGGTACGAGCCGCCCGTTGACGTCGTAGGTGTACTCGTCGCGGTCGTATCCGTAAAGAACGGGGAACTGCGTGCGGTAGATCGTGCACAGCTCGTCGGCCGTCAGCCCGAGAGCGAGCGCGACGAGTGCGTCAACCTCCACTAGGGCTTGACGGCGGTCAACGGCGATGCGAAGCGAGGTATCGGCGGTCCATTCTGCGCCGATCGCTCCGAGGGGTCGGCGCCTGTTGTGGTCCAAGCCACCCGTCCAGCAATCAGAACCGAAGGCGTCAGTATGGCAGGCACGCCACAGGTTGGCGTAAGCCTTCGTTAGACATGTGAGCCGTAGCGCTCGCAGGACCAGTGCGTCACGAATCCCCTGCGGCGGAATAGCCCAGGGCAGCCGGTTAATCGAGGCGGCGCGTATTGCGCTCTTGGGCACGCAACGGACCACGAAGTCCGCAACGAGCGAGCTCAGCATCGCCTGCACGATAGGAAGATCGGACGGATCTCCGTCCGCCTGGCCGAAGGCGAACACCGCATCGACGTGCGCGGTCCCCGGTGGAATCAGAGCCGGCATGAGCGTCCGTTCACCGGTGTTGGCAGCCATGGTGCGCCAAGCCACGCGATAGGAAGCGCGCGCCGGACGACGTTCGTCGGCATCACCCCAATGCGTGTAGTCAAAGTCGTAGCTGTGCCGATCGCCCGCCGGCTTGTACATCGTGACTGGGACGACATCAGGCACCATCGCCTCCAGGTCAACCATTGACCAGTCGTCCTTATTCTTCAGGGTTGCGTTCGGAACCTTGTAGATGGGTGTGGCGACGGACAGATGCGAGCCCTGCAAGATGACGTCGTCCCATGACGTCGGTGCTCCCCAATCCTTTTCGAAATAGCCTTTCCTACGATCGATCGTCTCGTTCCAACCAGTGGAAGACCGAAGACCCAACTCCCCAATACGACGCGTCCCAGCGATTTTCTCGAGTACCGCTGCCGCAGCGTGGTTAACGGTGTAGGCCATGCGGGTTTGACGCAGTGGCACCTCCGGGGACTCGGCGATCGCGTGCCACGTCCGGAGCGTCTCGTCGGTGACAACGGCCGTCCGGTTACGGTGGGCGCGAAGATCCCAACGGCCGTCCGGGTCCTTAAGACCCGGCTCGTCCCCCGAACCATCGTGGTCTAATGACCGCAACACTACGTCGGGGTGGTAAAGGGAGACCGCGTGGCGAAAAGCGGGCTCGACCATGGGGACCCCGTAGATGTTGACGCTGAAGTGCTTCTGATGCTGAATTTCGAACAACTTGAGTTCGTTGACAAACTCCCAATGCCGCCGCAGTCGCAGGTAGGTGGTTGCCCGGAACCCACTTGCATTGTCGTCCGTGAAATGTGTGTCAAGGTGGATGAGCCCGATCATGCCGCGCGGGCTGGCATGACGCCAGGTCTGCTCCATAAAGCAGCGGTACAGATCGGGCCGCAGGCCAGCGAGGAGCGGATACTGCGGAGTCGCACCGACGAACGCTGAGGTTGCCACAACATCGGTCGTGCCGTTGACTGCCAGGTCCAAGATTCCCGGTAATGCTAGCGTCACCTCGCGCCGCGCCGTCTTTTGACGCTCGGCTGGCTTGACCGCGAGCTGCCACCACGGGTCACCCTCGGCGAGCAATGCATTGACATTGGTCTCCGGCCGAACCCAGGGCGGGTTACCCACCTGCAAGTCGAAACCACCACGCGTGAACACCGGCGCGAAATCCAGGTGCCAGTGGAAAAAACCCTGTTGCTCCGCGACTCGTTCGCACACCACAAGCCACGGATACTCCCGCAGCACATCTGCCACGGGCCGCGCGTTCGCGAAGCCGATGTCGAGCTTCTCGGCATCGTTCAGCTCGTCCCAGCTCGCTCCCGCAGTCAGCGTCTCACGCGGTAGCGACGCCTTGCGTAGCTCGGGACTGCGACCGAGCAGCGCCTGCAACCCTGCGATCCACTGCGCAAGGGTGGGCGGCTCAACCCGTACTCCAGCCACCGCGCTGGCCTCGTCGGTGAGGGGCCAGAACCACAAAGCGGTCCAGGCGTCCAGGACACGGCGCAGCCGCTGGTAGGCACCGTCCTGATCGGCGAGCGCGGCCTCGATCTGTTCGCGCTGCACAGCACCGCCGGAGGGCATGTCGCTGGCCCCCCACACGGGAATCGCACGGCGGACCTCCTGCTCCGCGATGCGCAGCCGTCGGTACGCGACCTGCCACAGCACCTCGACCCGGTGCGCCAGCTCGACGAGCACGTTGACCTGCTGCTGCGTCGGCTTCGACTTGACGTTGCTGCGCCAGGCCTTGAGGCGCTTCGCTGCTTCGGGTGCGAGTGCGGCGGTCTCCTTGGCAGCGGCGGCCGCACCCCACCCGTCGGCGGGCAGCAAGAAATGGTGGATGCCCTCGTCGGCGACGCATCCGCCGGTGATGTCCGCCTCCAGCGAGGTCAGCGGCACGTCACGTGGCACCGCCCCCAGCCAGGATTTGTCGCTGACCTGGCTACGCCGGTACACCGCCCGGCGAGCGCCGACGAGGGAGTTGCCCCGCTGCAGGTGTAGGCCGAACCACGGGGCTGACAGGCCCTCGACCATGGTGTCGAGCCATAGAGAGATCTCAGCCAGCTCGACAGCGGTGGCGTTGAGGTCCACGCCATACACGTTGTGCAGCGCCAGGTATGCCTTGACCTCTTGGAGACGGCGCGGATAGTCCTCGGGGTCGATCCGCACGCCCAGTTCGGCCTGGCGGCGTTTGAGGTACTGCTCGGCGAGCTGTCGCACCGCCTCGATGGCGAAAGCCCCCGAGCCGAGCGCCGGTTCGCAGACGGTCAGTTGGAGGATCTCGGCGGCGCTCGTCGTCCGCCCGTCCTGGTCGAGCAGCTCCTCGAGGGCCTGTGCGACGGTGAAGCGGGTGAGTACTTCCGGGGTGTAGTACGACGCTGACTGCTGCCGCTCGCGCCCCGCGAGGCGGAAGACGAACGACCCCCGTCGGTGCAGCACCGGCTTCTGCTCACCGGTCAGCGAGTCGACGGCCCTGACGAAGTCGCCGGGCGCGATCCCCTCCGCCCGTTCGACGGGAACTACCCAGGATCCCTTGGAGGGTTCGCCGTTCTTGGCAACCTCGAACAGGTCGGTCTCAGCGAAGAAACCGGTGTACGACATGAGGCCCTCATACACCGCGCCGAGCTGGTTGATGCCCAACTCCGCGTACGAGATGAAGCCCCGGTCCTTGCCCCTCGATTCCTTGCTCAGGAGCAGGTGGGTGAGCACCTGTTGGACGGCGGCGTTGCCCAGGCTCACGGCGTCGATGTGTGCGGTCGCCTCTGGGCGGAACAGGTCGGCGCGCAACGGGTTGAAGGTCAGCCCCTCCGCAAACGCCGACCCCTGCTCCTCGTCTCCGCCGCTGATGGGAGTGTGGCCCGAGTCGACGAGCCGGAACAGCACGCCGAGGGAGTCGTACAGGTGGGTGCCGGAGCGGGCGCGCGGCGTGGCCAGCTCCACCTGCACCAGCTCCCGCAGGCGGTCGAGGCTGTATCCCTGGTCGTACTCGCGGGCACCAACGGGCAGCACGCCCAGCTCGGGCGACGCCTCCGCGTAGAGGAGGAACAGGATGCGGTAGAGGAAACGCAGCGACTGCTTCGCCAGCGGCTGGGCTTCACTCGCCGGCAACGGGTCGAGACCGTGTTCGCCGCGGCGGGCGACGACCTCGTTGGCGATGATCTCGATGGACAGGCGGACGCCGTCCCGCAGGTCCTTCGAGACGCCGACGGTGTGCTTGACGGAGCCCGCAAGAACGTCGTGCCACCACAGCTTCCCGTCCGCGTCGGGGGCGATCGACTGCGCAGCCAGGCAGGTCAGGGCTCGGTCGATCTCCCCGCCCTTCTTGGTGTCGTTGCGTTCGCAGACGAGCTGCACGTCGACGGCGAGGTACCGTCCCTCGGCCCAGCGCTCCCGCTCGGCGAGCAGCGCCCAGCGTCCGGCGAGCACGAGGACGAGGTCGGGGGCGTCGTCGGCGACGAACAGCGCCGAGACCAGCCGCGCGGCGGACTTCACCTCGTCGGCGTCGTCGGCGAGCTGGACCGGCTCGCGCAGCGTCACGGCGTCACGGGCCAGCAACTCCTCGACGGCGGCGACCGGCCGCGCGGACACGACGACCAACGGCGCCCGGTCGATGACGCCCGGGGACGAAACCCGCAGCAGCGGACCCTGCCGATTGAGGACGAGGCCGCGGCCAGTCAACTCGAGCACGTCGAGTAGCCGCTCGTGGACCGCTACAGCCGCATCCTCGGGGGTAAGTCCGTCGCGCCGGTCGGCACCGGCTGCTGGATCGAGGAGTTCGGCCAGCGTCGCGAGGTCGGCTTCGAGCCCTTGTCGGGCCTCTGCGAACCGCGACCGTGGCGTCTTGCGACCTTCCTTAGCCTCGGCGTCCCACGCGTCGCGGCGCTTCTTGACCTCCGAACGGAACGACTCGCCCTTGGCCTCGGTGGTGAAGTAGTGCTCCGAGATCCAACCCTCGCCCACGAGGATCGCGTCCGTCCCGCTCACCGTTTGCCACCCTCCGTGTCCGGCACAACCACCAGCAGCGGCCGTACGAGCTGTCGGTCGGGTGCCATCGCCCGCACCAACGCTCGTTCCTGTTCCACACTCGTCCTGCGTTGCTTGACGTCGTTGCGCTGGATCAGCGCCTCTGCCTCCTTGTCCCAGCGGTCCAGCCGTCTGGACCACTCCTCGACCCGTCGCGCCACGTCCTGCGCCGCCGCCTCGAACACGGTGAGTAGATGCTTCTCGGCCTCGTGGACTGCCGGGGCCACAAGTCGTTGCAGCACGTCGATGTCCGTAACCGGCCTGGGGTTGTTGCGAGTGACGTCCCAGCCGAGGGCGTGGAGCGCTTCCCGTGCCGAGTCGTGCGGAGTGATCAGCGCGAACGATGGGTCGTCCGGCGCCGGGAACTCCGCCGTCAGCCAGGCGGCTGACACGACCTGTCCGCGTCGGTTGGTCAGCGTGCCGAGCAGCAGCACCGTCGGGGCGTCGACGGCGCCGCGGACGGCGAACACCTCGTTGCGGCCCAGGGCAGCCAGCGCCCGGTCCGCCGCCCATTCCAGGACGGGGTGTAGCGGGCCCAGGTAGTGGGCGTCCGGCCAGGTCGAGTCGCTGTCGTCGCGTAGCGCCGCCGCGAGCCGGTCCTTGCCGCGTGCCAGGGTCGTAGCGAGCACCAGCCGCTCGGTGACCCTGCGGTCGGCGAGGTAGGTCTGCGGTAGCACCTCGAGGCGCTGTACGAGGTCCCGCGGCGGGGTCAACTCGACGGTGCCGAACGCGGCGTCACGGCGCCAGGCGACGCCTCCGCGGGCCGGCGGTGCCGTGGGGTCGATGAACGCCTCGCGGAGCGCGTCCTCGAGGTAAGAGACGTCGTCGCCGTAGAGGCCCGACCCGAGGTCGGTCGCCTGGTCGGTGCGACCGCCGGTCGGCTCCTCGGCGCCGGAGCTCATGGGTGCGTCGAAAAGCTGCGCGAACAGAGCGGACAGGTCGTTGCCGGCAGCTACGGCGGCAATAGGGCGTACGACGTCGTCGAGGTCCTTTCTGCCGGCGAGGACGGCGCGGATCTCGTCCTCCTCGCCCTTGACGTCGTAGCGGCCCATCAGCGAGGCGACGTCACCCAGTGCGGCGTGCGCCTCGTCCTCCTTCTCCACCAGTTTCGCGAGGATCCTTACGTCTCCGGCAAACCGGTCAGACGACGGGTCGAGCAGCAGGGCCGTCACCCGGGGCGGGTGCTTCTGCCCGTACCGATCGATGCGGCCGTTGCGCTGCTCGATACGGATCAGGCTCCAGGGGATGTCGTAGTGGACCAACTCGTGGCACTGCGCGTGTAGGTTGACGCCCTCGGAGGCCACGTCGCCGGTGACGAGTACACGCACTCGTGCCTGCTCCTGCTTGAACGCCTCCACTATGCGCTGCTGCTCGTCGTCGGCCAGCCCACCGTGCATCATCTCGACAGCCTCGGCAGGCAGACCGAGGTCCTTGGGTAGGTTCCGGTGCAGCCAGCGCAGGGTCTCCAGCCGCTCGGCGAAGACCACCGCCCGCACGGGCGATCCGCGACCGACACGCATCTCCTTGAGGTGCTCGACGAGCTGGCGGTACTTCGCCGATGGCCGTCGCAGCGTCTTCTCGTTGAGCGCGGCCAGCCGTTCGAGAGCGCGCCGCTCGACGTCAGCCCGGCCATCGTCGCCGAGCCGGCCCAGTCGCCCTTCGATGGTCTCCTTGAGCGCCGCTGGCGAGGACAGGAACGCCTTGGCGAGCGTCCATGGGAACAGCGACGGGTTCTGTCCCGAGTACGGGCTACCGCCCCGGCCGGGCCACAGCCACGTTTCCTCCAGTTCGCGGGCAACGGCGTCTTCCTCGGGGGTGGCGGGCACCAGTACGTTGTTCGGCTCCTGCCGCTCCGCCCAGTCGGCGCCGACGACGCGCGCGACCTCCGGGCTGTGCCGGTGCCGCCGCACGACCAGTCGCCGTACCTCTTCCGGATCGAGAGTGCCATCGGCGGGGACGGCCGACGGGTCCAACAGCCGGACCAGCTCCGCGAAGGATTCCGCTCGGCCGTTGTGCGGGGTCGCCGAGGCGAGGATCAGCGCTTCCGAGTTGCGCGCCAGCAGACGGGCCAGCCGGTTGTTCAGCGTGGAGACGTTGGAGAGGTTGTGCGACTCGTCGATGACGACGGCGTCCCAGCGTTGCTTGCGCAGGCTCGCGAAGTACCGGTCGGACTTGAGCGTGTCGATCGAGATGATCGCCCGCTTGTAGTAGGTGAACGGGTTGCGCGTCGCGGGTAGCTTCTGGCGTACCCGCTGGATGCCAGCCGAGTCCAGCCGGACGAAAGGCAAGGCGAACCGGGTCCACAGCTCGTGCTGCATCTGCTCCAGCACGTGCCGAGGCGTCACCACGAGGATCCGGTCGCCGCGTCCGCGACGCACCAGCTCGGAAAGGATCATGCCGATCTCGAGGGTCTTGCCGAGGCCAACCGCGTCGGCGAGCAGGATCCGCGGTCGCAGGTTCTCCGGGTCCAGTGCCTTGCGTGCTGCCGACTGCTGATAGCTCAACGCGTCGGCGAGCCCGCCAGCAGCCACCGACAGCGAACGCTCCCCCACGGGTACGGCGGTCTTGCGGACGGTCGATTCGAGCCACAGTCGGGCGGTGCGGTAGCGCGGGCTGCCGTCGGCCACCACCTGAGCCTGCGTCGGCTCCAGCGGCGTCACGTCGTCGAGCTGCTCGTAGAACGAGCCGTTCGTATCGCGGACCAGCTCGCTGAGGCCTTGGACGTGCACCAGGGTGCCGTCAGCGGTCTCCTCGGTGGCGCGGACGAGCCATTCTTCGTCTCGGACCACCACGACCGATCCCGGCGCGAGTATTCCACGGACGTCGCCCTTCGTTGCCGTCACAGGTGCATTCTCCGTCTTCGAACCGTCACTACTAGTTAGGTGGCTTCCCGGCTGAGCCTAGCTTTGGATGATCTTTGGTGAAGTCCCCGGATAGGTTGGTGACATGGACCGAAAGTCCACCCTGCCAGCACCGCTCGACGCCGAGACCTCGGCCCGGTTCCGGAGGATGCCCCGATCATCCACGAAACCCGAGCTGGCTCTCCGGCGCGTACTGCACAGCCGGGGACTGCGATTCCGGGTCAACCATCCCGGGCTGCCGGGCCGCCCGGACCTGGCTTTCACCCGGGCGAAGATCGCAGTCTTCGTCGACGGCTGCTTCTGGCATCGCTGTCCCGAGCACGGCACCCTTCCCCGCAACAACCGGGAGTGGTGGCAGGACAAGCTCGACCGCAACGTCGCCCGCGACCGCGCCAAGGACGCCGCTCTCGCCGACCTGGGCTGGACCGTCCTGCACGTATGGGAACACGAGGCGCCCGATGCCGCCGCCGACCGGGTCGAGGCCGAGTGGCGGCGTCGGGTGCCGCCCGCTATCGGTTGACCGGCGGCCGCAGGTAGCCGTCCGTGCCGAACAGCACACTGCGGTCGAGAAACCGGTTGAAGAACCGGCACGACGGCTCGCCCAGGTGCACGCACGCGCTGCACGCTCCGCTCCCCCGGTTGCACCCCGGGTCCAGCGGGCAGCGGTGCTCCGCGTCGACGAACGCGCCGAGCAAGTCGTCGAGGTTCGATTCGAAGACCGCCTGCATGCCACCGAGGACGAAGTCGCCACGGGCGGCGGCGTACACGAAGAACCCGAGGTGGGCGGGAACGAGATACTCGCTCAATGCGTCCCGTTCGATGCCCGAGAACACCGCAGCCTGTCGGATGAACCTGTGTGCGTACGTGTGCACAAGCTTGAGCAGGTCGGTGCCTACCGATCCGACCGACGGGTCGTCACGCTTGGACGGCACCACGGCCGACTGCAGGACCGCAACTCGCGCTGCAACCGGGTCGCCATTTCCAGGGGTCCAGGAAGCGAGGCGGTGTCCTCTGGACGACAACCACGTCGCGACGCGCGCCGGATCGAGACGCACCAGGAACGCCTCGGTCTCGGCCAGGTTGCCGTACAACCGGTAGCCGCCCCGCTTGCGTCGGAACGGCACCAGCCGGCACTTCGCCGGATCGTCGTCACCCCGCGTGTAGCCGTACATCGCGCTCAGCACCGGGAACCGGTCGACGAGGTCCAGGCCGTCGATCCCCGCACGGGCCAAGGCTCCCGGGTAGCTGGTCCGGTAGCGCACGTCGAGCGCGTCGCCCGGCGTGCTGCTGCGCAGAGCCGTGGTCGGCGTCCGGCTTTCCGCTAGCGCCATGGCGACGTCAACAGCCTCCCGCTCGGCTTCTGCTCTCCGATCCGCCGACAACTGGTCGATCGGGTGGTCGCCGGGCTTCGCAAGCTGACCTCCTTGCTCGGCCATGTCCGCCATCGTCGCGGCGAACGTCGGGTCCATGCCGTCGCCGATCAGCTTGGCGAGGAACTCCTCCTTCGTCTGCTTCGCTGTGACGTCGGCGGGCCGGGCGGCGGTCAGGCCCTCGGCCAGCCATACCAGCGCCTTCCGGGCGCCGCCGGCAAGTTTCAGACCTTCCCGATGCTCCGGCCGCGGTGGATTGATGAGCACCATGCCCCGTGGTGTGTACACGGCCCGGGCCTTGTGCACGTTCCACCGCACGGAACCGTCGCCACACGCGCATCGCTTGTTGAAGCCGAGCCCTTGCATCGTGAGCTTGTCGCAGGCCGGGCAGACGAACGTGATGTCGGCTGCCTTCGCGCTCTTGGGGATGACGACCTCCACGTCGTCGTGCACTTCACACCGCTTGATCCAAGGCTCGGTGATCGCGCCGCAGTCGTGGATGCCGACGAAGTGCAGCTGGCCCCACTTGCGCTGCCCACACCTACACGCCCGATCGAGGGACTTGCCGATGCGCTTGCAGACTCGACAGAGCCACACCTGCGGATACCGCTCGACCGTGACGCCGCGGGCTTCTTCGAGTTCGACGACCTCGACGGCAGCGTTGCGCAGCAGGTCGTCGCCCATGCCCCCGTCGGTGTCGTGCGCAATCCACGCTCCCACCTCGCGCAGCAGGTGCCTGCGCACGAGATCGGTGTCGACCTGGATCGCGCTCGGTGCCGACCACTCGACGACGCGATAGATCTCGCCCCGCAGGTCGACCGTCTGGTCGGGCAGGAACGTACGCAGGATCTGGCTGCCGCTACGGGATCCGAGAATCGTCATGCCGTCCGCCTGTCAATCGTGGATGGGAGCGCTGGCCTCGACATCGCGGAGGCTCATCATCGGGGAACGGGGGCCAAGCTCGCTGACGAACGTGGCCTTGTTGGCGGGATCCTCGAGGTCGACGAACCACGCCTGCAACCACTCGGCTATCTGCTCGCGGTGCACCGAGTCCTCGGCCCCGTCGAGGCCGAGCACCCTGGCTACCTCAGCGGCCTCCGCCGCCGGAGTCATGCCGGAGTTGCGGGCGTAGTCCCGCAGCTTCGCCGGCGTACTCAGCCGCTGTCGGCTCGCCGGTTCACGGATCATCAGCGTCCGGGCCCCGACGACGCCGGCGATCGTGAGGTCCAGAACACGGCGGCTGCGGCGGGTGATCGGGATGGCATCGACGAACCGGTCGCCCTGGCGCACGTACTGCTCGAAGTGCCGGAACGTCTGCGCGTCCCGTTCCCTGCCGATTTTGTGCAGCACGTACACCAAACCGGGGAATTTGCGCCCCACCCGGGCCGTGGTCTGGATGAACTCCGCGGTCGTCAACGGCAGGCCCAGCATCACCATCGTGTTGAGTCGGTTGACGTCGACTCCGTGGGAGAGCATCGAGCTGGCGGCGACGACATGGATCCGTTCGGCGAAGTCGTCCTCCGGATTCTCCAGGCGCTCCAGGATCGCGCGGACCTCGTCGAAGTCGGTCTGACCGGTGAGCTGCTCGACGTTGATGCCCGCGACGGTGTTGTTGCTGCCGAGGCTCCGGCCTGCGGCTTCCACGTCGTAGAGTGTCGTCCCGTAGACGACGTCGGTGCCGTAGAGGCTGATCAACATGGCTGCGTGCCGGGGTTCGACCCCGGCCTCCGCGCACACCGCCGCAGGGTCGTCGACCAGCTCCCGTACGCACCGCTGCAACGCGTCGAGGGTCCGGTCGCTCACGTGCTCCAACGTCACGCCGCGTGGCGCGACGGCGACGAACCGCCTCAGCGGCTGGGTCGTCGGTGTGGTCCAGAAGGACTCGCCCGCTCGCGGACCCGGCTGCGGAAACACCCGTCCCTGCCGCTGGTAGAGCACGTCGATCTGCCGGTCGTACCCGGTCAGCGTCGCACTGCTCGCCACGATCTTCGCCCGCGTTCCACACAGCTCCCATTGCAGATGGTCGAGCAGGCTCTCGTAGTGGGAGTCGACTGCACCGAGGCTGTCCCGAAGCAGATGCAGCTCGTCCTGCAGTCGCAGCGACGGCCCGAACCGCTTCGCGTCCATCGGCAGAGGCTTGAGGACCTTTCCGCCCTGGCAGTCCGGCACCAGGCAGCCGTTCGGCGACTTCGACCGCTCGGCGTAGGTGAATCCGTGCCACTTCACAGGGCACACTTTCTGAGGTGGACCGATGAGGCCACGCATCGCCTGTTGGAGGCCGATCGACGCCGCCTTGTCCAACGTGCCGACCACCACCGTCGGCAGGAAGCGGAACACCTCCTGGTCGACGACGTACATCGGCAGCGCTTGCCCCCTCGTGGGACAGGTCGCGCTGGTACAGCGGTGCTCGAGCTTCCACCGTTCGCGATCGAACCGCATCTTCAGGTTCTCGTCGCGGCAGAACGGGCAGTACAGCAACACCTGGTACCGGTCCGGCATTCCAGGGCTGTCCGGGGTGACCTCGTCACCCTCCGGCTTGGGCACCACCTTGTTGGGCGTCCCGGCTCGGCCTACCAGGAAGCCGAGGCTGAACTGCGTGCCACCGACGCCTTCCTCCTTGCGCACCATCTCGGCGCCGGCGAGTGCGTCGGCGAACCGCTGGGTCTGCTGCAGGCTCAGAAGCCGTAGCGGGAACCGGGACCACGCCGTGACCCCCATGGCCTTGCCGGTGAGGCGGTCGAAGAACGCCGCGGTCAGCAACAGCCCGAGGTAGGTCTCCGTCTTGCCGCCGCCGGTGGCGAACCACACCGTGTCGACGTACCGCGCCTCGTCGTCCGGCTCGGCCAGGAACCTGATGGCAGACAGCAGGAAGCCGACCTGGAACGATCGCCACGCGCTATACCCACGCCCTCGGGCGCTGCGGGCGATCGCCATGTTCATCAGCTGGAACGCACGCAGGATCTCCGGTCGGGTCCGCAGTAACTCCAGGCCAGCACGCAGCCGACCGAGTTCCGCGAACACCTCGACTGCCGATCGGTCCGCCTCGGCGCGCATTGCAGTCGTCCACGCTTGCGCGGCCTGCCGCGTATCCAACGCCGTAGGCGACCACTGCGCGTCGTCGTACGCGGCCAACGCGTCCACCAGCTTGGCGAGCTCGGGCAGCGGGTCGCTCGCCAGGGTCTCGAACGACAGGTCCGGCTGCTCGTAGACGCCGTTCCAGTACTGCGGTCGAGAGGTCTGTACCGCCACTGTGTCCGACGTGCAGAAGGCACCCGAAGCCAGGATCTCGACGCCGACGTTCACCCCGTACGCGGGCACGGCACGGTCGTAGCGGAAGCTGTCGGGCAGCGCCTCCAACTGGAACGGTGCGGTCGCCAGACCAGAGACCTCGATCTGCGTCTCGTACAGGTGCGAGTCCTTCAGCCCTGGCGGTTTCTCCGGACTGGTGTTGACCAGCTGAACGACCAGCTCCGTCTCCCTGTGCCAGTCCTCGACGTCGATCCGCACCTCGGCGGACAGGCCCGGCGCCCCGACCGCCGCGAACGCGTCCGCGAGCTGTTTGCCGCCGAACGATCCGCCCTCCGCGCCAACCAGCACCGACACGACCTCCTCGACGAGGTCGCTACGCCACCAGCGCCGGTCGGGATCCGGGCCGTCCTTGGGGTCCTGCACCCATGCCCTCGCCCGTACCTTCACCGACAACGACCACGAGGGTGCCGCAGCCGGCCGTAGTCGGATGCCGATGGCGCACGGGTCCAACCGCTCGGACCGCTCATCGGCCGCACCCTTGCGTACCTCGTCCTCGCAGGCGAGCCTGCCGAGCCAGAACGTGCCCGACGGCGACACCTCCAACCGCTCCAACCCGTCACCCCGGCCCGCCGCCACCACCCGACGGTCGAGCCAGGCGACGAACGCCTCGCACGCCTGCTCCTCCGACTGACCTACTGCCCCGCTCATGAGCCCTGCCTCCCAACGGAACCGCCGGACCCGCCGGCTTTCGAATCATCGACCAGGTACGACCGCAGTGCCGCCGCCTGCTCACTCTCCTGGAGCTTCACCAACGACTTGTCCTGGATCTGTCGGATCCGCTCACGGGTGACGTTGTAATCGGTAGCGATGTCGTCCAACGTCTCCTTCTCCCCCGTACCGAGGCCGAACCGACGTTCGAGGATGCGGACGGACCGCTCCGGAAGGAGCGCCGTGAGCATGCGCTTCGTGTCCATATGGAACATCGCATGGATGACGATCTGCGCAGGATCGGTACGTCCGTCGCGATCCTCCTCGCGGACCAGGACGTCCGACAGATGGAGATCTCCCTCGTCGCCGAGGAGCGCGTCGAGGCTCCGGAACGGGTGCATGAGATCCAGGGAGGCCTGGACCCTGCCCGGCTCCATGCCCGTCAGGTCGGTGATCTCCGCCAAGGTGGGCTCCCGGTCGAGCCGCGCGGTGAGCTTCGAGACCGCCCTCCTGACCTTCTGCACCTGCTCATGGAGATAGACGGGGATCCGGACCGTCCTGCCCCGGTCGGCGATGCCGCGCTCGATGAACTGTCTGATCCAGTTGGTGGCGTACGTCGAGAACTTGAAGCCCTTCGACCCGTCGAACTTGTCAGCCGCGCGCATCAGTCCCAGGTTGCCGTCCTGGATCCGGTCGGCGAACTCGATGCCGCTGGACTCGTAGTGCCGAGCCTTCGCGATCGAGACCACCAACCGCAGGTTTGCGCACACCAGCTCAGCGTGTGCCCGCCGCCCATCGGCGGCCCGGGCCTGCAGGCTCCGCTGGATGTTCGGCGCGAGCTCGCCCTGCTCCGCAGCGTCGAACTCCTCCTGGGCCGCGACGCCCTGCGAGATCAACGACCACAGCTCGACCTCCCGAGGTCCATCGATCAAGGGATACCGAGCGATCGTGCGCAGGTATTGGCCGACCGAGTCCCCGTGGAACTCGTAGCCCTTGAGAGCTGCTCGCCCTGGAAGTGGTTCGGCGGACTCAGGCAGTTCGACCCCCGCCTCCTCCAGCAGGTCGAGCAACTCGCCGAGCTGGGTGGGGGACAGCTTCCGCTTGGTGGCCAGCAACGCCACTTCGGCGCGGGTGAGTCGACCTCCCGTGCGGGACCAGTCTCCCAAGAGGTCGTCGAGACCCGCATCAACGACCTCGTCGGCAGACCGACGGGCCGGAATCTCCGGCTCCTCCCCGAACATCCACGCGAAGTCGTCGTCAGGCGCGGCCTCGTCCGCCGCGCCCCCCGGCTGCTCGCTAACCCCCGGCGAGGCCAGGGGCAGGGGTACGGCATGGACGTCTTGGCCTCCGAGGTCACCGGCGGTGGCTCCGTCGACGATCGGGCTAGTCGCGGTCGCAGGAACGTCGGCGACGCCGGCCCTGGTCAGGGCAACCAGCAGTGCGTCGACATCACGATGTGTCAGACGGTGCCGGGCGACGAAGTCGGCCACCAGCGAGTGGGTCTGGCGCACGCCGCGACGGTCGAGGATCGTGCGCAGCTCGTCTACCAAGGCACGGGTGATGGGGGTCGGAACACCTGCCGAGCGCTGCATCGGCGCTTGCGCCCACGTCGCCATGACCGCCTCCTTGCTGATGGGAGGCTCATAGTAGGGACCAAGTCCGACAGAACTGGATCAATAGTACAAATGTGCTATTGATCCACGGACGGCTCGAACTGGGCAGGCGCTTGCTCGTTCAGTCGTCCCACGCTGCACTGACAGCGCGGACCTGCAGCTCAAGACGCCTCTTGCAGAACTGATCGACCCTGCCGGATCATCGCAGGCGTACCGTGCGGCCGGCAGCCCCGCGAATGTCGTCATCAAGACAGTGCATCTGCCCGTTCGGCTACGATGCGACGGAACCCACGTCGTCCGACCGTCGGACACCGACGATGCGGTTGATCCACTAGAGTCCGGGCATGGCCGTACGCCCTGTGACCATCTCCGCCGTGGATCTCTTCTGCGGTGTCGGGGGGCTGTCCTACGGGCTGCAGGAAGCAGGCATACACCTGGCTGCGGGCGTCGACCTCGACCGCAGTTGTGACTACCCGTACCGCGCCAACGTCCGGGCACCGTTCCTGAAGCGCGACGTCTGCGACCTCGGTGTCGAGGAGCTGGCCGGTTTGTGGCCAGCTGGAGCAGTGCGCGTCCTCGCGGGCTGCGCGCCGTGCCAGCCGTTCTCGTCGTACCGCCGCGGTGTCGACACCTCTCGGGAGGCCCAGTGGCCCCTGCTCGACGAGGTGAGCCGACTGGTCGAGGGCACCTTGCCGGAGATCGTGACGATGGAGAACGTACCGAGGATCGGCAGCACCCCGATCTTCGCGAAGTTCGTTGCCCGTCTGCGAGAGCTCGGCTACCAGGTGGACTACGAATCCTGCTACTGCCCGGCGTACGACGTGCCGCAACACCGCCGACGAATGGTCCTCGTCGCTTCACTCCTGGGTGACATCACCGTCCCCAAGGGATCGATCTCGCCCGCCAACTACGCGACGGTACGACAGGCAATCGGTGGCCTGGACCCGGTGGGCAGCGGGGAGACCCATCCGGGTGACCGACTCCACAAGAGTCGGAGCCTGGACAAGATCAACCTCGAACGCATCAAGCAGTCGACGCCTGGCGGGACCTGGGAGGACTGGCCTGAGGAACTGAGGTCCCCCTGCCACCGCAAGGCTTCCGGCACCACCTTCCGCAACGTCTACGCCCGTATGGCCTGGGACGAGCCGTCACCGACGATCACCACACTGGCCTATAGCTACGGCGCTGGCCGGTTCGGGCATCCCGAGCAGGACAGGGCCATGAGCCTTCGAGAGGCCGCGATCCTGCAGAGCTTCCCTCCGGACTACGAGTTCGTGGAGCCGGAGGCTCCGGTGCAGTTTGCGCCACTTGGCCGGCTCATCGGCAACGCGGTACCACCTCGGCTGGCTGCGGCGGTGGGAAGCGCAATCGTCGAGCACGTCAAGGGAGTAAGAGGCGCTGTGCGGAAGACCCGGCGGGAGAAGTTCATTCCTGCGGCACGTTGAGCTGCGTTCCACTCCGCATTCATGGCATTGACGTGGTCATCCGCACAGGATCTCCTCCGGTCGGCGGTGGGTCACCGCCGACTCGTACTCGCCCACGATCGAGCGAAGTAGCGCATCGACGTCTCCCCCGTGGTCAGCCGCAGCCATCCGGACGACCTGCTCCACGAGCACCCGGCCATTGACCAACACGAGCGGATACTGGTCGTCGATGATCTCGACCTGCGCTTGTCGCGAGAAGACGCCCGTCGTGACGAAGGCGCCGATCCAACCTCGACGGAGACGGGCCACCACGCGGGCCACCTGGTCCGGGCCGACCGAGGACCTCGGCGCGACGCACTTCGCCTGGCCGAGCACGACCAGGGGCGTGTTGCTCGTCGGCGAGCCGACGTCGAGCCGCCCTACGAAGTCCACGCCGCCGTCCCCTCCGGCTCGCGTCAGCCAGCCATCACGGTAGACAGCACCCGAGCCACCAAGGATCTGAGCTGCTATCCGAGAGGCAAGCATCTCGAAGGCATGTTTGCGGGCGTCGAAGAAGCGGTACAGCTGTTGGAGGAGGCGCTCCTCGACGGATCCGGCGATCGGGAGCTGCTCCTCCGTCGTCTTGACGCGCGACGAGATCACCCTTCGGCGTACCCGCGGGATCGCGGCTCGTCCCTGCGCCACCCAGCGCTTCCATGACTCGGGGGCGTAGCGGGCTGTCTGCGTCACGGTCAGGTCTGCATCGCGTCGATCGTCGATCCATCTCATGTCGAGCGTGTCGCCAGCCACGGCAAGGTCCAATACCGCCAGGTCCAAGACCAGGTTGGGGAAGCTACGGCCGGTGGTTGGATCGCGCTGCACGACGTGTTCCAGCCGTTCGATGACGGCGACGCCGCAGAACTCGACGTGACCCTTCACGATGCGACGACCGCCGTCGTTCACCGTGATCGAACGAAACACCAGCAATGGAGGCGCAAGGGCTCGCTCCCGCTCAATCGTCCCCGCATGCAGACTCCACGCCTCCAAGAGGGCGCGGTTGCCCGAAGTCGCACCAGGCAACCCGACCGTCGAGGACTTGTGATCCCCGTAGTACCGGATGTGCCCGTGGTCGAGGTCGAACTCGTCGTGCCAAGGATTCGACGTGTGTCCGGCCTTCCACGGGCTGGACCTGATCGCGATCAGAGGGCGGCGAGGGCCGTCCGGGCCCAAGACCGAAGCCGTCGGGTTGATGCCTCGCTCCAGCATCAGCCTTGGAGCTTCCCGATCAGGTGGGGACGTCAGGTAGTGATAGTTGGGATATCCATCAAGGACGACCTCGATCGGGCTGGCACCTCGCGCATATCGCATGATGTCGTAGATGCCAGCCGGACGTGGATTCACCGGGTGCATTATGCCCAACAGCGTCCAGGCGCGGTAGGCGCCCGGCGCGCCCGTAACCGGTGCCTCGACAACCAAGTTTGGCGCCAAGCCTGGACATGACGGCCGGTAGTTCGCCCACGTCCAGCCCTGCCGGTGACGCGCGTCTTGAGAGAGGAAGGTCGGTGGAGACCCCTCCGCCCCTCGATTAGTTGGATCGAGACGTTGAAGGGATGCAACTCAACGAGTCGTTTGCTCGCAACGATCTGTATCGACGGTCATGGGAAGGACAGCTGCGTCCTACGCGGAGGCGTCGTTAGGGCGAGCGAGCGGATGTGGTTGCCCGGTCATGGCGGAAAGCGCAGTGGCGACGGCGTTCAGGTCGGCCTTGATGTAGGTAGTGGTGGCCGCACCGGTGCTGTCGGTATGTCCGGCATACGCGCGAGCCACCCCGTAGCCGAAATGGCGTTCCACCCAGGTGAGGGTCGTGTGGCGTAGCCAGTGGGTCGAGATGCCCTGGGCGGCGACCCAGGGCAGCCGTTCTCCAATGCGCTTCCATAGGTGATCATAGCGACGGCTGGTGATTGCACCACCGTGGCGGAAACGCAGCAGGGCGTCAGTGGGTAGGACTGCGCCGCGGTGTCGCGCGTGATCGTAGAGGCTCGCTGCCAAATCCAGCGTAATGGGCTGCCACCGCAGGGTTCCGCCTTTCTCGGTGAGCCGGACAAGTCCATGATCTCGGTCGAGATCCATGAGGCGCAGAGCGAGCGCACCTCCACGCCGGCAGGCAGTTTCCGTGTGCAGTCGGAGCAGGATGGCGTCCAGGGCAACGTCGTTACCAGTGCTACGAGCTACCTGATTGATCTCTTCCAGCTCCTCTGGGGTCAATGCGCGTCGGGTACTGGGCAGCCGACGCGGTTTGCTCACCCGGTGGGCCGGACTGTCGGACGCATCCATCAAACCATCGGCGACTGCCCGGTTGTAGATGGCCCGGACGGCGGCAATGACGTGCTCCCCGGCGTGCCGGCCGCCGCGACCGTTACGCCGTGGCAAAGCAACCGCGGCGGCCTGACGCTGCAGCGCCTCGACGTCCGTAGCAACTATGCTGTCCAGCCGACGGTCCCCCCACTGCGCTGCGATCCGGGCCCAGTAGCTGCCGTAGGTGCGGCTGGCACCCGGACCCGCCGCTGCCGCGACGCGAGGCAGGTATTCGGCGATGGTCGGCACTTGTGGCCGCTGGGCGTCCCGGAGATCGTCAACGCTCACGCCAAGCTCGGCCAACAATCTCTGTGCGTCCGCGATGCGTCGAGCGTCACTCATGGTCGTCGCCTGCGAGGCGGGAATGGTGCTCGGTCAACAGCCGCACCAATGTATCAACCGGATGGACCACTAGGACCTGCTGAGACGGTGAAGCAGCTAGCAACACCGGCACGCCGGTCAGCAACCCACACATCTGCCGGACCGCAGCCGGCAGGCACAGCCCGCCCCGATCGCGTACGACATGCCGACCGGTGGACGCCGAAGCGGCCACCAATACTCCCGCCACAACGCCGATATCGACCCTGCTACCGGGCTGCCAACTCAAGACTTCGAGGAGCTCACGGGCCGATAGCCGCCCCGACCTATCCAGACGGGCCATCCGCACCACGAGAGCACCCACGTCGGGATCGGCTGGCAGGATCAGCCGCGGCAACACCGGCAACGGCGCCGGACCCCGGACGGGCCGCGTGATCTTGGGCGGAACCAGGGCCCCGATGACCTGCTCACCATCGGCCAGCCGCAGACGATTCGAACTCATGCCGCAATCGTCGGGGGCGACCCCTCCAGCGAACTTGACTTCGCTGGAAGAACCTGCGCGACCACCCGTCTAGAGATACTGTGACGGGTCACGCAATGCGTGAAGCTCCACTAAAACTGGTGTCCGAGGGGGGATGAACTCTTGTACGTATCATCTGTGCTCCATCACGGGTGCACATGCTTATAGATTACGGCACGGTCAGGTTTGACTCAACCTCGCACGCCCATTACCGTACGTGCGCATGAATCACATTTAGGACGCGTACGGGTTCCTGCAGGCGGATACACCAGAGCGGCAAACAGGGCTTCGACGTGCAGGCCGCTGCACCTCACCTCGACGAAGTCATGGGCTTCATCCCATCAAGGCTGCCAACAGCCCGCGAGCTTCGCAACATCAAGCAGCGGACAGCAAATGGTCAGGCACTGGACGAGTGGCGAGGCGATCTGTAGCACTCCTGGTCCGGATGGCTACTTCGGCTCAAGCGAATGCGCAACGCGACCACCCACGGGGGTCCGTTCACCGAGGACGCTGTAGTTCTGACCCACCCCTTCAGCCAGCAATTTTCTGTGTGCGCGCTCGGCATGTGCCTGGATGGTTTCCTCGAGGGCGACAATCAAACAGACCCACGATGAAACCCAAAAGCGCTGGGCTCAGTGGCGTCTACAGCTACGATCGCAACATCGGTCAATGACATCTTTGACACTTGATCCCACCCACAGATCGTTAATACTCGCGCCTACATCCGGAGGCTGGTGAACAACCCGGACCACCGCACGCGCGGCGGCGGCGCGGCCTGCAGGCCAAGACAGTGAATTGCAGTTAAGCCCCGCGAAGATCGGTCAGAATCTGTTCTGCTTCTTCGAGGTGGAAGGTCGCTCCCAGGTCCTTGAACACCGTGATGGCGCAGTCGGCTTGTTCGCGGCGTTCGGTCATGGTGAACTCGGTTGTTCCGGCGACCCACAGTCTTACAGTGCATGCCCGCCAGTACATTCCAGCTTCAGTGAACATTTTGATGGCTAGGTTGAGATGGTCGCGAGCGGAGGCTATGTCATTTTGGACGACAGCAAGTTCGCCTAGCCGCTCGTGAGCGCCGGCCTCCTCAGCGTGATCACCGATTAATCGCGCGATCGCAAGGGCTTGTGTGGCATATAGCCTCGCCTGCTGATGCGCTCCGACCCGACCAACGATGGCGGCACCGACAAGAGCCATTGACATGCCGCGCAGATCACCGCGCCGAGCACAGCCTTCCAGATCGGCCAAGTGACATCGGACCGCCCGCGCGATCTGGCCGCTGCGAGCGTACGAGAGTCCGAGGTCGTGTAGCGAACTACTCTGTCGTACCGGGTCACCGAGCTCATAAGCGATGTCGAATGCAGCAGTGTGGGCCTCAACAGCCTCGTCGAAGCGCTCTAGGCGCTCCAATGCTCCTCCAAGACTGTTCAGGGTCCATGCCTGCTGCCAACGATCGCCGACTCGCTCGTGATAGGTCAGGTCCCTGCGATACAGATCCACGGCCACCTCAAACCGTCCACAGTCGCGGTGCACGGAGGCCATGTTGTGCTCGCACCGCGCCTGCGCGCCTTGGTCGCCGGTCTTAACGTAAAGGTCATACGCCCGTTGATAACAGTTAAGGGCCTCGTCCGACCGGAAAGCCTCGCGCAGTCCGTTGCCACAAGCGTTCAATGCGGACGCCATGATTGTTTGATCAACGGTGTCATTGAGTAGACCGAGTAGCCTTTCGGCGGTGGCCGCCGCCGTGGTCGGCTGATGCAGACGCACCTGGGCAGTGACGAGGGCCGTTAACGCTGCAATGCTCAGAGTCTTGTCGTGCTGATCTGGGCCTTCCTTGTCAAAGGCGAGCGCCAGGTTAGCAGCCCTCTTCACAATGGGTAGCCATCCTCGCCAGAGGTCACGTGTGTCCACGTATCGCTCTAACGCCATAAGGCAAAGCACCATATCGGGGATGGCGCGGTGCTCGGCAAGTAGATCGACAACTGCTCTGACAAGGCTCCATTCTGTGTCAAGCCACCGAATGGGCCGCGTTCCTTTGAAGACTTGCTGCTCGTGTGTCGTCAGGTGGTGGTGTTGCTCCGGGTCTAACGCCATTGCGACACGGCGCGCGAAAGCTATCGTGTTGTTGATCAACCGCCATTCGGCATCGGTGCGTCCATGCTCATCTTCTTCGGTCAGCAATCGTTCGGCAGCATAGACCCGGATGAGGTCATGGAAGCGGTAGCGGCCCTCGTGTTCGGAGCGTTCGAGAAGGTTCGCCGTCGCGAGTTCCTTGAGGTGCCGTACGGCCGTTCGGTCGTCGCAGCCGGCCGCGTCGGCTGCCGCCACATGCTCGAACGACGGTGCTGGCACAACAGACAGTCGCCGGAAGGTCCGGCGGGTCGCCTCGGGTAGGCGCATGTAGGACAAGTGAAAGGCGGCGCGGATGCCTTCCTCCCCGATGGTCAGTGCGTCCAGGCGTTCACGTCGGTCGGACAGTTCCCGCTCCAGATGGGTGGGCGACCAGCTGCCAGCCCCCGCCAACATGGTGCCGGCAATGTGCAGGGCAAGCGGTAGATGCCCGCACAGCGCGGCAATGCGCGGTAGTGCCGGTTCGCCCGGTGATGCTCGTCGTCCGGCGCGGGCAACCAGCAGGTCAACGGACTCGTCGGGACCCAACACCTCGAGCGTGACCAGCAGTGACGTGGTGATTGCGACTTCGGCACTTCGGCTGGTGACGATGGTCATAGATGGCCCGCCACCGGGAAGCAAGTCACGGACTTGGTTGGCATCTGCGGCGTTGTCCAGCACTACGACGCTTCGGCGATGGGCAAGGATCGACCTGTACAGTGCGGCGCGCTGATCCACGGAATCCGGGATGATCGTATCGGTCACGCCGAGCGACCGCAGAAAACCTCGAAGGACTTCGGCCGGATCCGCCGGTGTCGGGCTGACACCGCGCAGGTCAACGTAGAGCTGGATCTGGCCCAATGTCGTCGCGACGCGATGAGCGAACTCGACGGCCAATGCCGTCTTCCCGACGCCGGGCTTGCCCACGATCGCCGTCACCTGGGCGACCGATGAGTTCTCGGCGGGAACCGCACTCTCCAGGTTTACCAACTCGGCGGCTCGACCACTGAAATGACGTGGCCGCGCCGGGAGCTGCCGGACTGCCGGCACGTCGTGCAGCACGCCGCTCTCTGACAGCAACGCTTCTGCCACAACGACGCCATAACGATGGTGCAGTTCCCGCCGGAGCATATCCCTGTCGATCGACCCAGCACGCGGTCCCCACTCCTGGGCAGCCGTCCGCAGGTATGACAGCAAAGCCGATGCGGCCTGACCGCTACTGCGGCTGATCTCGTCGAGCAAGTCCAGCGTTCGGCGGGTGTCCGCCCCGTCGCTACCCAGGTCCACCTGCCACACAAACAGGTTTACCAGAAGGCGATGTGCACCCGTTTCCGCGTCGAGGCTGGGCGCGGCAACGCGGCCGACAGCACCTACGATGCGACTCCACCGCGTGCGGAGCTTCGCCGAGACGATGCCCTTCTGAAGCAGTGCCCGCATGCCCGGTAGATCGTCCGCGTGCGCCTGCGCCAGTTGGCACAGCTTCGCCAACTCATCTAAGGCGTTCGTTGGTCTTGCTATCAATCCGACTTTTATCATTCCGATGGCAAACGCCGACGCCTGCTCGTCGAGCGAAATTAACGCGGCTTCAACAAAGCTGATGAATTCCTTGTCCGCCGGGACCGGATTGATTCTGCTTTTCACCTGGAACTCGATCCTGGGCGCGTCCTGGCCCCGCCCACCGAAAACCACTATGTCGTCCAGCGGGTGCCCGGTGGCACGTTGCTGAAGAGCCACCCTCACGATCGGCAGGTGCATTCCCGGGGCATGGGCACCTCGTAGCAGCATCCCCAACAGCACTGCTGCGACGTCGTACTCGAAGATCGTCCCGCCGCCACCCGATGCATACGGCGATCCGGCCTGTGCACTCATCCCGCTCCCACTCAGGCTCACCCAGCGACTATCGAGGACCCGAATCGCGTGCGCGTCCTGCGACGGATCCTAGGTGTGGGCTACGACAGTCTGCGATACCCGCACCACAGAAAGGGCAGCCGCCGAACGATGACAGGACCGAGAAGAGCGGACTCGGCCTGGATCAGCACCAGCACCAGCACCGCCCCGCTGGACGTCCTAGCACGGCTGGACCACCCTCGCTAACCTCGCCCACGCCTTCCTGGCTGCGGCCACCGAAGGCCACGGCCACCGCTACAACCCCGCCGAGCTGATCCCGCTGACCGTCAACGAGCTACGCCCCCTGTTCAACGTCCTGATCATCGAACCTGCCCGCCACCGATCCGACCCGCTGCTCTGGTCCATCCGTCGACGCCGCCACCAAGCCCGAGCCATGAAGCCACTACGCCCGCCAAGCCTCATACAGCCGTGATCACGATCTCCGGCTGGAGTACTAGCATCATGCCCGCAAGAGCAGTCGACCTCTGATGCTTGTGGGCAGCAGCACCTTAAGACTTCACCGGGCCTCAGGGATCGGCTTGACGCGATCTTCGGGTTGAGGTTGACGAGCGGAGTCAGAGGTCCACGACATCTTCGGTGCCTGGCACGCCGGGAGTCGACCGGTGCCGCCCGCGGGGACCTGCGTCCTGCATGACAACACAGAGGGCGAGCCGGTCTGCCTGCCCGGCATCAGCGGTGCCCTCCGAGCCGCGGGGGCAGGTGTAACGGGGCTACCAATGGGGCTCTGTTCGTGAGAAAAGATCTCGAGCCTAACCGCACAGCAGCAGCCGGTGTTGAGCGTTCCGTTTCCGCGAGGAGCTGAACCACCACCAGCCACAAGCCGCAGCGCGCGCAGCCCTAGGAGACGTCTGCTCGCGACCGAAGCAGAAGCCGAACGCCTACGCCACCAAGTCGCCCACCTGACGTCCACCGGCGAGGACAACCATGGAAGACCCTTAGACGAGCAGCACACTGCCTCAGTCGGCCGTACGTGACGGAGGCAAATGCTTCTCCGGCATCCGTCGCTGAGCGTGTTGCCGTGACTGTCGGGTCAGGTGGCGGCATGCTGATCTCTCGCACATCAGTTCGATCATGAGGAGCGGATGCCCGTGACGCTGAAGGACGGCATCGACCGTTGGCCGACGTTCGAGCTCACCCCGACCGAGTTCGAGCGTACGGTTGCCGACCTAGTGGAGGCGGCCGGCCACGAGGTGACCGACTGGCAGGTTCAGCACCTCGACCCGGTGGAGGGGGTTGACGGGACGTTCATCATTGACGTGACCGTCCGGTTCCGGTTCCTGGGCGCAGACTTCGTCGTGCTGTTCGAGTGCAAGCGTCACGCTTCGCCGGTCAAGCGCGAGCACGTTCAAGTTCTCAACGACAAACTTCGCTCAACCGGGGCTCACAAGGGCGTCATGGTCGCCGCGAGCGGGTTCCAGAGTGGCGCGCTGGAGTACGCGACGATCAACAAGATCGCCTGTGTGCGCCTTGTCGACGGTGCCTGGACGTACGAGATCCGCGACCTCACACCCACGACTCCACGGCCGACTGGACACTATGTCCCCTACGCGAGGCAACCGACGAGACGCGGCGAGTACAGCGACATGCTGCTCAGCCAACAGGGTGACTACCAAAAGCTATTGTTCGATGGCCACAAAGGCGCAGGCTAAGGATAAATTGCGCGACAAATCGGGCCTATCAGTCGAATAGCGAAATCGGTATTCGCATCGCTGGCTTGGTGTGATGAGGAGCAACGAGATCACTCATGAAGTTCCACGGCACGTTCATCGGAGTTGACAGATATAAGGCTCCCGACATTGGGTTTCTTTCTTCAGCGGTCCGTGACGCTAAGGCGTTGCACGCCCTCTTCGCTGACGGTTTCGAGGGCGAGCCAGCGCTCCTGACCGACGCCGAGGCCACCAGGGACAACGTCGTCGCTGAACTGAAACGCTTGGCGGCGGTCAGCAGCGACCAGGATCTCGTCGTCGTCAGCTTTTCGGGTCATGGCAGCTCGACGCACGAGTTAGTGCCCTACGATGCTGACCGCTCCCGGCTTACGGAGACGGGACTGCCGCTGGAAGAACTGGCCAAACTCTTGAACCAGATCCCTGCGGCGACCCTGGTCTGCATTCTTGACTGCTGCTTCTCTGGCGGTTACGGAGCGAAGGTGCTGGTCTCCCCTCTGCAAGCGCGTGGCCTAGGCTCCGAAGTCGACCTGTTGGAGCAGATCTCCGGCATGGGCCGCATCGTGCTCACCGCTTCGGCCGCGAACGAGCCCGCCTACGAAGACACCGCGCTGCGTCATGGGCTGTTGACCTATCACCTGCTCACCGCCCTGCAGGGCGTGCCCGAGGTCGTCAGCGCCGGCAAGATCGATGTCTTCAAACTCCTCGACCACGTGACCCGCCGCGTGGTCGATGCCTCGGCTGCCCTGCGGAGGGAGCAGCACCCCGCCTTTCGCGGCAGTGTCGATGGCATTGCGTCCTGGCCGATCCTCACCCCAGGCGCCCGGTATGCCGCCGCGTTCCCCGACCGGGTACGGGAGCCGGCCATGGCCGACCTGCACAGCCTGGAGGCGTTCGGGCTGCCACCGGTCCTGCTCGACACCTGGGCGCAGGCCATCCCGGGCCTGAACGACCTCCAACTCGCGGCGATCAACGACTACGGTGTGCTCGACGGCGCGAACCTGCTGGTGACCGCCCCGACATCGTCGGGCAAGACCATGGTCGGCGAGCTTGCCGCGCTGCAGCGGGTGAGCGACCACCGGCGGGCACTGTTCTTGCTCCCGATGCGCGCCCTGGTCAACGACAAGTACATCGAGTTCACGCTCAAGTACGACGACCTAGGCGTTGTGACCATCCGCGCGACCGGCGAGATCAGTGACGACAATGCCGAACTCATGAACGGTCGCTACGACATCTGTCTGATGACATACGAAAAGTTCGGCGCGATGGTGCTCGCCAACCCGCACCTGCTACGGCAGATCGGCACCATCGTCGTCGACGAGGTACAGATGATGGTCGACCCCAGCCGCGGGGCGAACCTCGAATTCGTCCTGACCCTGCTCAAGAGCCGACGTGCCGAGGGCATCGCGCCGCAGATCATCTGCCTTTCGGCCGTGATCGGCGATACTAGCGGACTGGAGCGTTGGCTCGACGGCCGGCACCTACGGCACGAAGCCCGGCCCGTGCCGCTGATCGAGGGCGTACTCAACTCCGCCGGTCAGTACCGCTTCATCGACGAGTACGGCGCGGTGAAGGCGGAGGGCATCATTACGCCAGAGTGGAGCGGCAGGAACAGCAGCCAAGATCTTTTGATTCCCCTGGTGGCCAAGCTCGCCCGTGAGGACAAACAGGTCATCGTCTTCCGCGAGACCAAAGGCGAAACCGTCGGCTGCGCCCAATATCTGGCGGCCCGCCTCGGCCTGGCCGCTGCGCGGGACGCATTGGAGGCCCTCCCGTCTGGTGACCTGTCCACGTCGTCGGAACGCCTGCGCAGTGCACTCGCCGGCGGTGTCGGCTTCCACAACGCCGACCTCACCCGCGAGGAACGGCAGGTTCTGGAAGAGGAATTCCGGCGCAAGGACGCCACGCTGCGGGTTCTCGTCGCCACGACCACGCTCGCCATGGGTGTGAACACACCGGCGTCTGCCGTGGTGATCGTGGGGCTCACGCACCCCGGCAGCACGCCGTACACCGTGGCCGAGTACAAGAACATGGTGGGACGTGCTGGCCGGCTCGGCTACGCCGAACGCGGCGAGTCCTACGTCATCAGCTCGCGCGGGCTGGCTGACCACCGGGTGTGGTCGAGCTACGTGCTCGGCAAGCCGGAGGACGTCAAGTCGGTCTTTCTGAGCCAGACCACAGACCGGCGTAGCCAGCTACTCCGCACGTTGGCGGCGCTCACGCCCGACGCAGCAGGCAGCGTTGAGGCGCAGCTGGTGGTCTCCTTCCTGGAGAGCAGCTTCGGGGCCTTCCAGCAGCGACAGATCAATCCCAGCTGGAGCTGGGGGCATGACAGCGTCCTGGCGATGCTGCAAGAGCTGGTCCGCCACCAGCTCGTCGAGATCGTCGACGGCGACAGGTACCGCCTGACCGACCTCGGACGGTTCGCCGGGGAGAGCGGCGTATTCGTCGACTCGATCATCCGGCTGGTTGAGGTACTACGTCCGCTCGCCACCGCACCCAACTCCACCACGTGGATCGCCGCAGCCCAGGTCACGCGCGAACTGGACGACGTGTACATCCCCTTCGCCAAGAAGGCGCGGAACACCGAGCACCAACGATGGCCGAGGGAGTTGGCGCACCAGCAAGTTGCGCCGCACGTGCAAAACGGGATCGGCATTGGCGGAAAAGATCACCTGACGGGGCTTGTCCGTGCGAAAAGGGCGATGGCGTGCCTGCTGTACGCCAGCGACACACCGCTCTCGACACTCGAACGGCACCTCACGCAGCATCAACTCGGCGACGGTGTCGCGGGAGCCGTCCGCTCGACCGTCGACCGAACCCGCGACTTGATACCGGCCGTCGTCCGCGTCTTCACGTTCCTGCATCCAGACATCGCGGTCGGTGACGTCGCCGAGCGGACGGTGGTCCGGCTTGAGCTGGGGCTTCCGGCATCCCTGGCCGACCTAGGATTGGCACTCGGCGCCTCGTTGACCCGTGCCCGATATCTGTCGTTAGCCGGTCGAGGGCTTACTACGCCCGAACAGTTCGCGGCTGCCGATCCAGCCATGCTGGCCGACGGCTTGGGTCTCACGAAGCGAAGGGTCATCGAGCTGCAGGACCTGCTGCAACAACACCTGAGACGGCAGCAGGAGAACGTACTCGCTCCGTTGCTCCCAGCACCGACGGAGTGACATGATGGTTAATCAAGGAGTCGTATCGATGCAACTGCAACTCCAGCAGGTGTGGACCCTGGGCGAGCGGATCGGCGCGCCGACGCAGCCCATGGACAGCTCAGCCATCTCAGCTCGATGGCGGAACGTTCGTCTGAAGGCAGCTGTCGGCGCAGTTGACTGACGTGGCTGCCGGCCCCGACTTGGTTAATCGATACGCTAACCTGCGCGCGCTGGCCGGCGGTATCACGGAATCCAAGCGGGGCATGCTGTTCAATCAGCTTCTCGCCGACGCTCTACAGCGTGACGGCATCGACGCGGAATGCGACGCCCGCGGCCCACGAGGAGAAGTCGATGTCGCCTTTGCATACGACGGCACCTGGTATCTACTGGAGGTGAAGTGGGAAGTCGAACCCATCAACGCTGATCCGGTCCGCAAGCTCCACGACGTCCTCGACGAGCGGCGCCCCGGCAGCATGGGCATCCTCGCGTCCCGATCCGGGTTTAACGACAGCGCCCTACGCCGCGCCGTCGGCGTCAGGAACATCATCCTGTTCGACCGCTCCCACATCGAGGCGCTCCTGACCGGCGTGGCCACCGCCCACGAGATCATCATGGCGGCGAACCGGTCGATCTCCGTCTTTGGCCACGAACACGCCACGCTGGCGGCGCTCCTACGTCCGCGGCGTCCGATCGAGACACCCGTCGCCCTCGGAGTACCGGAAGGGTTCACCCCAGCTTCGGTCGCGGCACCGAACGCCTTGGACGCCGATGTGCTGGCGTATGGCGACGGGATCAAGGGTCTAGCGTCGCACGAGGCCCGACTACTGATCGCCGTCGAGGACGGGGTAGTCGAACTCGACCTCCGCCGTTCCCGGGCACGGCGCCGGCTGGAATTGACCAACTGCGAAGGCAACGCGTTCGTCGAGAACGACGGATCAGTGCTCGTGGCGCGCCGCGGCGGTATCGCCCGGCATCGCCCGGACGCGGTGGAGGCAGCGGCCGGGGGCTTCACCCGGACGCCGATGATTGTGCCCGGCATCGACGGAGCCCCGTGGTTCTTGGACCGCAGCACCACCGGCTGGCCCGGCAGCCAACCCGGGCACTTGGTGGCACCACGCGCGCACCTGGGCGACGACCAGCGATACTCGTGTGAGTTTCCCGCCGCAAGCTGCGCGAACGTATGCTGGATGCGCGAGCACACCTTCCTCGTGCTCGGTGACGGCCACAGCTGCATCGTGGACCTCCGTACTAGAGCGTCCACCCGGCTCGTCACGCCCGTCGGTCGACCCCACGGACTCATCCGCCTAAACGACACTTGGGCGCTGGTAACCGGCTCAAATCGCCACCTCCAAACGGCGTTAATCAACACCGAATCCGGCTTGACCTCTGAACCCATCGCGGTCAACCTCGCCGGGCATGTTGGCGACGCGGTCATGATCGACCGGTTCGTCTTTGTCGTGGCAGGCGCGCCCGTCAGTTCTTCCATCGTGGTCCCGGTCGTAGCTCGCTTGCCAATTGACGATCTGACCGTGGGCCGTCGTGAGGCGTTGCCGAACCGGCGGTAGCTGCCCAGACCACCCCACGTGCGCTTCCACTCCGTCCTCGCCTATTCATCCCCACGGCAAGCCAAGCGGCCGAGATCTCGAAGGGTGGGCGGACATCGGCCGCCCTTCCGTCGAGTTGGTCGTCATAGCGTGATTGTTGTGATCGGATTTTGCCGAATTGGCACGTCGCGGGCAACCAGTTCCCCGGCCAGGGTCGGGTCCTTGACGATCCGGCCCTGGAACCCCCACCGGCCCCAGAAAGGTCCGATCGGCCGGTCGATTCGTAGGACGGCTCGTGTCTTGCCGCGGTGCGCGACAACGGCGTATTCGATTCCGTCCCAGGTCCCAGAGTGGGGACTCCACCTCCAGAAGAGCCGCGCCGCATCGAGGAGTTCAGCGTCGCTCATGTTCGAGCGGTAGCCGTACCCGGCCCGGGTGGCTTGTGCGTCGCCACCCCAGGCCGACTCATCCCAAGTGTCTTGGTCGTCCACCCACGCGCCCAAGGTGATCAGCATGACGCGTCGTCCGCCGGGTGCGGGCGCGACGGGCTGGTCGTCGACCATCGCACTGTCAGGAGCATCGGCCCGCAACCTTGTGGTCGTAAGCGCGCGAGACCCGGGGGGATCCGCAGGCAGCACGAGGCGTACGCCCGTCAGGGATTCGTCCACATCAGCCGGTTGACGCCGAAAGCGCACGGTCAGACCTGATCCCTGGCCGGACAGTTCCCAAACGGCGTCGCGCATGTAACGGAAGTCCATACCGTGGGCGGGGTCGTCGGCGTAGATGGTCGCCCAGAGCCAGAGATAGAGCGCGGCGGACGGAGATAAATCGGATTGATCGATGGTGACCAGTCCGTCGAGGACTTCCCCCTCGCCGGTTTCGGCACGCATTGGGGCTTCGGCAGAGCTGTGCAAGACAGAGACGGCATTGTCACGATCGAAGCTGAACGCGGCCGGCCACACCGCCGCAGGCTCGGACCTGCGCATCGAGGCCACCAGCCCGACCAGCCAGTTCGGGCGATGTGTGAGCTTGCCTGCCAGCACGAAGAACGGCACAGGCCGAACGAGGCCGCGTGCGTGCGCGGCCTCCGCGAGCTTTCCTGCGGTCTCGCTGATGCTCTCCTTCTCGCTCAGCGTGGTCTTGACCTCGCCGACCGCGGTCAGCAATCCGACATTGAGCTGGCCGACCAGCGGCGGTACTGCGCCGGGGAACACTCCGATGTCGAGCTGCTTCTGAACCTCCCTAGGGCCGTCCAGCAGTAATCCGCGAGCGGTGTACGCGCTCGGAAGCATCTCGCGAATGATTTTCAAGACGTGGTCCTCGAACAGGGAACCCGCTTCGCCGGCGTGATAGAGCGAACTGGCTTCGGCCAGCGCCGCCGCGAACCGAAGATCTCTGCTCGCCAGAGCACGCTCAAGATGGGCCATCACCCTCGCCGCCGTTCACCGAGACCACGTTGGGTTCTCGGACTAATAGAAAAGTGCCGTCGCGGGCGGCTGGTGCAGCCCTGTTCGTAGAACGGCTCGGTGTTGGTCAACGCCCAGCGAACGATGGGATCGGTGGCGCCGCTGAGGGACACAGTCCCCACTCAGTAGGCAGTGGCTCCGGGCGGAGATCCAACCCGCGGCGGCCAAGCTGCGCTGTCGCCATCCGTCGGTCGCAGCGTCGGCTCGGATGCCGACCAACAAGACCGCTGCCTCGTCGCCCGCTGCGCGCGAGGGCCAACGCTGAGCAGCGCCGACATCGTGCATCCGATTTTGTCCTTCTTCTTCATCCAACTTCCGCACCGTATGCCGTACCCACAACTCACCTCAACCGCGATCAATCCGACACTCATGCTAGCCGTGTCGAAGCAGTTCCCGGCGCGTCGAGCTGCTTGGATGGGTGGCTGCCTTGAAGCAGTCAGGCGCTCCTCGTCAAGAGATCCGTGGTTACCTGTTCTGGGACACGGAACCCAATCGGACGTCCTCGGAGCCATCGACTTGGCGTACCGCGACGTTCATGGTTGGCTGGCCCACCACGTGTTCGGAACGAGCTGGGAGCCCGACATCTTCTTCCTTGGACTCCCACTGGGTCCACGGCCGACCAGGCTACCGCTGCCGCCACGGACACACGAGCACCCGCACCAGGACCTCCCCCAACCGAATCCTCTACATCGGGAAGATCACCTGCTGGACCGCATCCGGCACGATCGCGGGCAGCACCGTCACCGTCCCACACTGCGCAGCCCCGACCCGATTGCTTTAGCCATACCGAGTACGTCGAGCGGCCAGCCTCCGCCTCGGTGTCAGTTTGCGGTGGCCGCCAAGTCGTTTAGGGCTGCGTTGATCACGGGCCAACACATACTGACGGTATCGCGGTCTGGAGCATGGCCGATCTTCACCTGGGCGTTGGGATGCACGAGGTTGCGGTATTCGCGGAGTTTTCCAGCGAAACCGCGGACGTCGGCTTGTATCCACTTTTCATGGTGGGCGGTCTCAATCAGCTCGTGCAGGGTCCACTTGTCGAGAGGCTTTTGTGCGTTGGGCGTGCGGGCCTTGACGGCGTCGAGGAGAACGCCTTCCAGAAGGCTGCCGAGCATGATGATCGCGCTGGCGTAGGCACCGTTGCGGTCGCAGATACGTGCCTCGTTGAGCCGACTTTCAAGGACGATCGCGAGGTCGGCGTCGCGGACGATGTCTGCCATGGCCACGTGGAGCATGACGTCTGGTGACTGTTGCTCTTGGTCCTCTGGCTGCTTGTAGGGCCGGATGACGGGTCGCCCCTGGCTGTGTGCGATCTCGAAGCCTTCGATGGCGAGGATGCTGTTGAGTAGCTCGGTGACCTCGGCGGCGGCCAAGGGCTCGTTGCGATGAACGTACTCACGTCGGTCAGCAAGGCGGCAGACGAGCGCGTCGATGGCCCCGGGTGTGTCTCGACGTTGACGGAGCTGGTTGGTGAGCCAGCTTCGGCGCTGTTCGCCGTTGTAGGGCGCGACGTTCTCCCAGCCGGCTTGTTGGAGAAGCTTGGGCAGCTCGGCCCCACGTCGATACACGGGGTAGTCGTCGCCGCCACAAGCGATTCGGGCGATCTCATCGAGGGTGTTGTCGTCGATACTCTCAAGCACGCGGGTCTCCTAGAGGTCGTCTTCGTCATCGGACAGCGTTGTGGGTCTCCAACGTGGCTGCTGGCGTGGTGCTGCGGGCAGTGAACGGGGTTCGATGCCTCGTTGCTGTAGTTGCTGCCAGAGTGGTTCGAGGGCGGCAGCGGGGTCGTGCAGGTATTCGCTGTCTCGGATGCGAATGAACTGCCAGCCGGCTCGGCGTAGTTCTCGCTCGCGGTGTAGTTCCTGCTGGACCTGCTCGGGTTGTCGGTACCGCGACGGTGTGTCGCACTCGACGGCCAGCCGGCCGTTGTCGCCGACGACGACAAGATCGATGGCTCGGTGGTCGACGGGGTAGTGCGGGACTACGGCGTAGCCGCGGCGCCGCAGCTCCAGGAAGACGCGTTGCTGCAGCAGGCAGGCGAAGGGTTCGGTGCGGGTGTCGGGGGTGACGTCATCGAGCTCGGGATCGACCGTGAAGGTCGCCGGAGGGTGGAGCATGTAGGTCAGCAGGGAGTGGCGAAGGTCGGTGGGATTCAGGCTGTTAGGGGGCACCGAGGTGAACAGCCAGAGTTGGTCACGGGCGCGACTGGCGGCGACGTTGTACCGACGCTGCTCGGTGCGGCCGGTGAGAGCCGTTCTGGCCTTCGTCACGACCATGGACAGCAGGACGATGTCGCGTTCGTCGCCTTGGAAGTCGGGTGGTTGGCCAACTCGAATTCGTCGGTGGCGTATGTCGGCCGGGTCGATGCGCTCGTAGAGCAGCTTCTCAAGGATCTGAGTCTGCTTGCCGCTCTGCAGCGCGATGATACCGATGGTCTTGTTGCGGCACATCGGGTCGTCGATGATCTTTTGAACGTTATCGATGATGGCGCTGGCTTCGACCTGGTTGCGCAGGGTTGCCCGTTGTCCCTCTTCCATGGCGTCGTTGACCTGCACGACTCTGAGGGGGTCGAGGCGGTCGGCCCCGAACTGACGGAGTGGGATAAGTCTGCCGTCGTAGAACTGCGCAGAGGACCATCCGATGATTTCGGGCATGCATCGGAAGTGTTCGGAGAGTCGAACGACATCGGAGAAGCGGGTGGCTAGGAGTTCGTAGAGATTCGAGGTGGGGAGGAAACCGTTGCGCAGGTTCAAGGCCATGTCGGCTAGGTGCCGGTCTAGGCTCTCTTGCACGGCCTCGGAGTCGTTGTTTCGGTAGTTGGCACCGGGTGCGCACTGTTTCTCGTCGCCGACGACGATGACTCGTGGTGCCAGCCACAGAAGGAAGAGGTTGTCGACGCTGGCTTGGCTGGCTTCATCGACGATGACGACGTCAAAGGCGTTGGGTCGTGGCGTGATGGTGTCGATCACGGCTGATAGGGGCATGACCCAGGCGGGGACGGCCTGCTGGGCGTTCTTCATCGCCTCGAACGCTGCGGTGAGGTACCGGTCCTTGTTCTTGCCCTGCCCTCGGCCGTAGGCGCCCATGTTGGTCTTGTAGGACTGGAGAGCTTGACGCTGTTCTTCCGTTAGATGTTCCAGGCAGTGTTGCAGAGCCTGTTTGCCAGCTAGCTCTGCGGTCACGCGGTTGAGTTCTAGCTCAACATCGCCGATGCGCTGCTCGTGGATCTGCTCGGTATCTGTTGGCCGGATCATCTGGTGGTAGGCCGCTGCTGCGCTCCAGGCCCACGACGCTTCGAGGTCGTTGAGGCGGTGTCCCCAGGTTGGATCGTCGAGGTTCTCGCTGATCTGGGTGGCGAGTGCCGGGTGGGCGGCGGAGAGTCTCTGGAGCAGCTGTTCGCAGCCCTGTTGTGAGTCCTTGTCGCTCCTGGCCAGATCAAGCTGTCGGCGGGCTGCCGCGTAACGGTCGATGTCGCTGCTTCCAAGAGCAACGCTGAGCTCGGCGGCTTCGGGGGCGACGTCTGGGTTCCGGCGCCATGTCTGCATTCTGTTGGTGAGCTCAGTGATGGCTTCGGACGCCTGCCGTGCCCCGGTGATAGTCGTTCGGTTGCGGCCAATGCGGACGAGGAGGTCCCAATCTTGCGGGCTGCGGACTGCGAAGCGGATTCCGTGGCTGCGTAGAAGACGCTCCACTGTGTCCCGCGCTGCGGCGAGCGTGCGCAAGGCCGAGGCGTTGTGTGAGATGTCGTGGAGATGTGCGACTCGACGGCGTAGCGGCCCGTGGAACGTCGGAACGCCGACCTGTGCCCATGCTTCCAGAGCCGTGGTGACGGCTGTTTCGGCCTGAAGGAAGGTGGACAGTGCGGTCAGTTCTGAGGT
This sequence comes from Micromonospora sp. NPDC048898, assembly GCF_043198035.1. Classification (NCBI taxonomy): domain Bacteria; kingdom Bacillati; phylum Actinomycetota; class Actinomycetes; order Micromonosporales; family Micromonosporaceae; genus Micromonospora; species Micromonospora sp. NPDC048898. The sequence continues at coordinate 202,810 of NZ_JBICUF010000011.1, read as the reverse complement.
GGTGGCGGGCGGGGCGCCGTCAACCGTGCAGCTTTGCAGCAGGTCGGTGGCGTCGAGCTGGGCGCGTGGGGGCAGGTAGCGGCGTAGGCGTCGGCCATTGGCCAGGTGCCTACGCAGACGCTTGGCCTGGCCCGAGAGGCGGCTGAGGTGGGCTGCGGTGAGGGGTGTGGTGCCCAGGTCGATGTCACAGTCGTTGAGCGCCGTGAGGGCACGTACGTGGGGCTCCACCTCTCGCAGTTCAGCGAATAGGGCCTCCCAGTAGGCCGGGCTTTGCCGGGTTAGGAGCGCTTCGGCGGCTCTGCGTCGCCAGTCTGCGGGGTCCCAGTCAGTGATCGCGTCGGGTAGGCCGCAGGATGCCAGGGCATCGGTGGCAACCGCGACGTGGCGCTGAATTTCAGCAAGGGTGGCGTCATCGAGGGTGGTGAGTGACCAGGCGGTGGCGGTGTGGTCGGCGCCGAGGATCCGCTCAGCGTGAGCGATGGTGGCGATCGTGGCGGCGACGTCCGCGGCGTGTGGAACCTGATCGGGGTCGGGAATGAACTGCTGGGCTCGTGCGGCGCGTTCTGGTGTGGCGGAGGTGAGAAGCTGCCACAACTGTTGGGCCTGGTCGTTCGACAGGGGCGCATCCCCGCAGGCGCCGGTAGGTAGGGGTTCGATCCAGCCGTGCTGATCGCGGCCGGCGTTGACTTGTTCGACGATTTGCGCGAGCGTGCCGCCGTAGCCAGCGGCGATCGGCGGGTGAATCGTGTACTCCTGCTCGCGGATCACGCCCAAACCCCGGATCGTCTGCTTGAGCTGAGCGCTCAGGCTGGCGCGCTGTTGCCGAAGTTGGGTGATGTCGCTACGTAGCTCGTCGACGGTGATCGTGGAGGACAGCTCCGACAGCGCGGTGATGCTGCGGTCGAGTTCGTCTGTTCCTGTCCGTTGCATGCCCGTCATGAGTACACACAGTTGCCGCACCGACTCGGGTAACTTCTCTCGGAGCACGCGCAGCGCTTGGTCCTTCTGGCTCGTGATGAGCAGCCTCTGGCCGTCGGCGAGCAGCGCACAGATGAGGTTGGCGATCGTGTGCGTCTTGCCCGTGCCTGGTGGGCCCTGCACGACGACGGTCGTGTCGTCGCTGAGCTTGGCCAGCACCCTGCGCTGCTCTCGGTTACTGGCGAGAGGAAACAGCGGGTCGTCGCTGTTGACCGGGCGATCCCGTCCCGCGCCCTTGAGCCAATTGCAGCGTTCCGTTGCCTCGATCGGGGTCACGAGTTGCGCCAGCCCGAGGGGGGTAGGAGATTCCGCGTCCTCAAGGCTGTCAGCGATGGTGCGGTAGACCCGCTCCAGTCCCTTGCGGTCACGGCGGCGGAGGAACAGGGCTGGGGCGAGGGTCAGCCGTGTCGTGTCGGCCTCGTCGAGGAGCGGAGGTTCCCACCGGTTGTCAGCAAGGTGGAGAGCACGGTCCCAGCAACGGCGCCGCCAGAGTTGCAGTAGGCGCACCACCTCCGGCGAAAAGGGGTGCAGCTGCGCTCCCGTATCGAACCAAGGAGATTCGAAGGGTTTGGCGCGGTATCCGTCTTGAGACGTGAGAAAGTCTTGGTCCTCGATCTTCATCCGCTGGTCGAGGGACAAGGCGACCTGCAGGCTGTCGGTCGCTGGGTCCTCAACGATGGCGGCGTTCCAGACCAGCAGGTGCCGCCGAACAGCCCAGCGGCCAGCGGCGCTGGAGGTAAGGAGACCGACACCGAGCACAAGCTCCTCGGCATCGCCGCGTTGCTGTGCCAGGCGCTGAAGTCGCTCCAGGTAGGTGTAGGTGGCGCGCTGCTCCCCCACGCGGCGCTCCCGCTCGGCCCACTTTGTCCACACGGCGAGCCAGTCCTCGTACTCCCGCCGAAGGGAATCGGAGATTGCCGGACCTGTCGCTGCGCGCCCACTGTCGTTCGTCACGAGCTGGAGTGGCGGGCCTTCGGCATTGCCGTACTCCGTACCGTCCAGCAGGTCACGAAGCGCTGTTGGGGGTACAGGTGGTTCCGGTGGCGGAGGGTAGGCGACCTGCATGATGACCGGTCCGCGGGAACGCGCGTTGTCTTGGGGCAGCCTACGAAACCAGTAGGTGTTGGCCTCGTCGATCGCGTCGCGATTCGGCCGCTCGCTGCTCTTGACCTGCGCGAGCAGGTGCGCTACGAGGCCTTGAGTCAGACGTCTCACGGTAGGGCTCGTTGGGGACACGGGGTCCGGCACTATGCCTCCTCGGGGCTCGCCCAGCCCAACAGGATGCACGCAGCCAACTACCGAAGGCAACCATCTGCCGGAAGTGAGACATCTAGCGCCTCGACACAGTGCACAGGGTGCAAGTCGACGTCGGCTGTGCCCGCACTTTGACGCGACAGGCCGGCCGGGACCCGACGGGTAAGCTGCCCCTCATGTCGGGCCTCGATGTTGCGGCCACCTACGACCTGCCACAGCATGGCGAGTCGGCACCGTTGGCGGAACAGGGCGCCGTAAGTCAACCCCAGGCAGCTGCCGTCGTCGACAACCAAACGGCTGCCCTAAGCCCGTCAAGAATGCGGGCGCTGGTAACGAGGTCAGACTGCCGGACTGCCACCGTGGGGCTCCGTCACGGTCCATTCCAAGACAGCGCAAGTAGAGCAGATTCGACGATGTGTTTGGCATCCAGCGATAGCCACCGGGGATCGAAAGCGCGTGACCCGGACAGAAGATTGAGGAGTTGGTTACGGCCCTGCTGCTACATACGCACCAGCACGGCAACCACGTCACCCCCCCTCGGGCAGCGATCCGTAAGGCCGGCGTAGCGACGATGCGCACCGACGTCGCGATTACCCTGGCTAAGCCGCCGGCAAGATGGTGTGCCACTGCGCGCCGCTGCGAGGGACAGAAGTTCAAGATGGTTACCCTGCTGGACTCCGACCCGCCCGGCGAGCAGGCCGCGACGCAGGACGTCCGACGTCCTACTCAGCGAAAGCGAACTTCATGGCCAATGATCCTCTGAACCTCGACGAGTCCGCCGAGTGGGCAGGTCTCTGGTGGCTCCCCGCCGACCCCGACGAGCGAATCCCCGGCGTGCTGCGTTACGAGCCGGAGGACGGCATAGTGCTCTCGTTGATCGGCGCGTTCGAAGACCGCATCGTGTCGAACCCCTCTCCTGGCGTCGCTCTGGTTCACGAAGGGCACCAGACGTGGGACGTCATCCACGGTGCGGCCGAGCAGCGCGAGATAAGCCTTCTCGTTTGCGTCCCGAAGAGCAGCAAGCGGACCTTCGGTGCGCGAGTACGGAGCCCAGACAAGCAGACGGTGTTGGTGACGACGGCGCTCATCGGGGCGCACGTCAGCGGGGAGGACGACGCAGCGTTCGCCGCGGCCGAGGTGTCTGTCGAGGACCTCGGGCTGTGGGCAGCTTCGTCGGCGTTCGAGGGCTTCGTGGGAGTTGCCGACGGCACTCCAGACGGAAGCGGAAGCATCTCCGTGAAGACGCCGGAATCCCAGTCGATCACGGTCGATGGAACTGAGTTCAGCCTCTCGCACCGGCACACGCTGCCGTTCTTCGATCAGCGGAGGGGCGGAACCGTCGGCCGCATGCGCGACAGTGCGTTTTTGCGGATCGTTCCTACGGACCCGTTCTCCTTGAGCGGCGCACTGGGCGCGGCCAGCCTGGTTCAAGATCTGATCGCGCTCGCGACACACCGTGCCGCCGGCGTGATCTGGTTGCGACTGCAGCTGGCAAACGCGGACTCTGTAGCGCGTGATGACCGGCCGTCGCTGCGCCGAAGTGCTGATGTGCTCTACTCGCCCTCCGTGCTTGGTAAGCACGATGCCAAGGCTGTCGACCACCACCTCGTGTTCTTTACGTGCGCATCGTTCCCGTTCGAGGAGGTCGTTCCCCGCTGGTGCGAGGCACACGGGCGGTTACAGCTGGCGATCAACATGATCCTGGGACTTCGCTACGCACCGCCGCGCTATGTAGAGAGCAATCTGTTGACAGCGGTCGGCGCAGCTGAGGTGCTGCATCGGTGTCTCGGCGTCGATGAACGTCCGATGCCCGCCGATGAGTTCAAGCCAATGCGCGAAGCGATGCTGACGCACGCGCCCGAGGACCACCGAGAGAGATTCAAAGGAGTTATCCGCAACGACCCGACCCTGCGGGACCGGCTATACGCACTCGCTGCGCGTCCTGACGCTGCAGCGGTCGGGCTGCTCATGCCAGACGTAGACCAATGGGCGAAGAGGACCACTCGGGCTCGGAACGACCTGGCGCACAAGGGCGGAACTCCGAAGCACTCAACCAATGAGCTGATCGCTATTGTGGAGGTGACCACAGCAGTCGTGATCCTCAACGTGCTGCACGAGCTCGGATTGCCCGCCGAGCGGCAGCGCGAGATCATGCAGGAGCATCCACAGCTGCGTGCCACGGCCAGGAGCGCCCGCGAATGGCTGGTCGCCCCGGGACCAACTCCTGAGCCTCGTCTTCCGCAGCGATGACAGTGCTGCATGGGAGGGTACCGTTCGGCTGGCGGCCGGGTCGGATGCCATCGACCCAGCTGTCCTTGCTCGACACGTATGGTAAAGCCCGTTTCCGTTCCTGATAGACCGGAGTTGTGCTGTTGCGAACCGCCTTCGTGTTGGGTGCTGGCCTATCGCTAGCGATCTCCGACAAAATGCCACTGACTGACGCGTTAGGCAACCTTGTGCGCGGCCGCCTTCCTGCGGCGGCAGCCCGGTCCCCGCACGGCTTCAAAGGCGGCTATTTCGAGGCATGGTTGTCTCGGCTCGCCGAACCTCAGCCAGATCTGCTCGATCATGAGAATTACAGCAACCACGGGCTGTTCCTGAACGTCACCGACAACATCTACACGATCGTTCAGGAGTGTCAGCTCAATGTGCTCGCTGGACAACCGGACTGGTGGCTGCAACGTCTGGTCGGGCTCATGCACACCGGTCTCTCCGACGTGATCACGTTCAACTACGACATGCTAATCGAGCACACCATCGAGTACCTGCGTCCGGGGCAGTGGCCGGTCGGCGATATCGCGCGCGCGTTCCGGCTGGTGCGCGACGTGCCGCCGTTCTACCGCCAGCCGGGCTTCATCGTAGCCAGCAGCTCGGACACGTTTAGGCTGCTGAAGCTGCACGGCTCGCTGGATACATTCTGGGTGCCCGGTGACAGTTCCGGCGCCACGATCCAACGCTGGGAGTTGCAGGGCGGCTGGGGTGATCCGCAAGGCGTTGACGAGGACCGCCGCCGGCAAGCTCTGCCTGGTCGGAGTCCGTTCATCGTGCCGCCCGCCGCCGCGAAATCCGCCTTCTACAACAACCCGGTGACCCGCGAGCTCTGGCGCTCGGCATCTGAGGCGCTGCGTGCGGCCGACCGGGTCGCGCTGATCGGCTACTCGCTGCCGCCGACCGACCTGGTCACCTCCGGCATGTTCATCGACACACTCCGTGGCACCGACACGCAGGTCGACGTGGTCAATCCCTGTCCTGACGACATCGCGAACCGCCTGATCAACCTCGGTGTTCCTGACGGCAACGTCCGCCGGATCAAGGGCACCAACCCAGCGAGCGACTACACCGACCTGCTCGAGGACGAAGCCGCCCGCACCATCACCGCCAAACTCTCAGGAACGGACCCCTCGCGGCTGCTGGTGGTCGCCACATCGGCCTACCGGGCTGCACGTGTAACCGGGCTGCGCCGCAACGGCGACACTGTGGTCCTAACCATCGAACCGGTCACATCGCTGGAGGCCACCACGCGCAAGCAGCATCACCTCACCCAGGAGGTCGTGGATACCGCATCGCTTCTCGGGTACCTGGATGACGACAGCCGCGTCACGGTCGACTACGCCGATGGCACACGAGCGGCAATCATCACGGTCGGCGAATGGAACACCGACACAGGTCTTGGCGACGGGCACTGGACCGTGCTGATGCCGTCAGCGATGCCCATACCAGAGCCCCGATAACGCTCCACCTAAAAGGCGGTAAAGCCGTCCGAACAACACAGAGCCACCCGCTTGAGCATGGGGCGGTCCTGCGGCTCCGTGGACGCGTTCTCGCACCGACAACGAACGAGCACCATGCCACGCATTAACCGGTTGAATCTCGGATCTTACTCCTCCTCCATCGCATTGGACCACAGGCACTCGCTGCCAGCGCCCGATCCCGGCTCCGCTGCTGGCCCGGTCGCTACCGTAGTCGCGTAGCACCGCGCGAGGTCCGTGGGTGGGCAGGACACCGACGCCGGCGGCGCGGCGGGCGGCGGCGATAGCGGCTAGGGCCCGTTCGATGGTGGCGGGAGCGGGCCCGGAGTCGACGACGGTGTTGACGTACTCGCTGACGACCAGATGAATGTCGGGGCCGCTGGCCAGCAGGGTGTGCAGCGCGGCGGCGAGCGCGGCGACCTCGTCAAGAGCGGGGATCACGTCCAGCAACTGCTGGTCGCTACACCAGGTGAGGAAGCGGCGCAGGTCGCCGCTGTAGGCCCGGCGGGTGCTCTCGGGCATCGCGCGCGCGGCGCAGCCGATCGCGGCCAGCCGACAGGATCAGCGTCTGCCGGCTCGCGGGGACGCTCCCGGTGATGTCGGTGTTCTTTGTCGACGAGGTCATGGCTCGCCATCCGACGGTCGTCGCGACCGTTTCTCAGTCACGGAAAGGAATAGATAAAATCCCATCAAACCTGGGTCGGAGCATGGACGTGACTATCTCTACTTCGAGGACGTCAGTGCGGGGTTCGGCCAGCGATGAGATGATCAGCCGACAACTCGACCCTTGCGCTGTTGGTGTCGAAGCCGAACATGCGGGTGGGTAGGTTAAGGGCGTCGGCTTTGGATGGATAGCTGAAGTAGAGGATTTCCCCGCAGTAGGTGGCAGCGTCCGGCATGACTGCGTCTTGGCAGGTGCCGAGCACGGTGATGCCGTGTTCACGGGCGACGTTCGCGACTGCAGAGAGGACGTCTCTGCGATGCTCATCGCCCAGGGAGTCGCCGAGTTCGTCAAGGATCAGGACCCGGCCTTTCGGGTTCGGGCTGGCAAGTAACGCGGCGAGCACGAGGTGGATGCTAAAGAGTTTCTCCTGGGCGGTGTTGGTCGCGCTGTCGTAGGCAAGCATGCGCCCGCCTGGTGACCGCCTCCAGGCAGGTGTCACCTTCCAGGTCCAGACTTCTTCGGGTCCTGTCGGCCGGAAGACCTCGCAATGCAGGGTGGCCCCGTATCCGTCGGCGGACCGGTTGAGGCGGTCGAGGGCGTTGCTAATGGCGACAACGTTTTCCTCGATACGCTGTTCAAGGCTGTCTTGGACGTTGCTGACGCTTGCCTCAAAGGCGGTGAGCTTCGACTCGATGTAGGCTCTTTCCTGGGCGCGTTCTCGTCGGGCGGTGGCGATTTGGTCCTCTAAGAGCTGATCACGTTCGGCGTGTTGATTGAGCCAGTTGTCGAGTGCTGTGGCAAGCCGTACGAAGCCGGCTTGGTCGACAGATGTGGGGCGGTGGCCTGTTTCGTCGAGCGATTCGCGATGGCGGACGGCTTCGGCGATGCCGTCGGTGGGGGCTCCTTCGCCGGAGTCGCGTAGGACTCCCAGCATGTCGAGCACGCTGTTGATTTCATTGTTGGCTCGCACGGCCAGGTTATCGCTGGGCCGCGTGACGACAGGCTGGGTGGAATCGCGAGGGTCAGCGGGCCGGGTGACGCCGCGAGCGATGTCGTGGTCGATCGGCTGATCGGCCCAGTTGAGGATGAGGCGGGCGTCGGCTTGACCTCCGGGAATCGCGGACAGCCAGTAGCCGACGTCGGTGGCATCGAGGGCCTGACGGGTTGCCGTGTCGTCCTTTTTCGCGGCGATCAGTTCCTTTTCGGCTTGTTGGCGCTTGGTGCGGGCTTCGGAGCGGGCGGCTTCGATTCCCTGCACTTCGGCTTTGGCTTGAGCGAGTTCCTCGAAGGCCTCGCCGCGTGTCTCGGTGAGTCGGTCTATTAGCTCGCGGGCTTGCGGTAGTTCCTGGGTTTCGTAGGTGCCGATCTTCTCTACACATTGCTGGTATTTGATTGCGGCCTGTGCGGCAGTGAGATCCTCGGCCGCCTGGGTTTGCATCTTTTCTGCCAGGCCGTCGGCGGTCTCGGCGTCAGCGCGTGCGTGCTCGGTGCGCGCGAGCCGGGCCTGTAGCGCGGTGATCAGCTGGATTCGGCCGGCGATCGGGTCGTCGAACCCGCCGACCACGGTCGCCCCGGAAACGACGTCCTCGACCGCGCGGACGTCATCGGTTGGGACCGGATGCAGGTGTGCGGCCAGCTCTACCATGAAACGGTGGGCGCTGGGTGGCGCTGAGACGATGCCGTCAGGAAGCTCGCAGATAGGCGTGCCGCAGACGAGTATGGCACCTGCGTGCCCAGACAAGGCGGCGAGTGCGCCGTCTCGGTAGGGCTGGTCGACGCAGACGGCGGCCCGCCACGGGTGCAGGCGGGCTTCCCAGACGTCGCGGTAGCCTTCAGAGATCTCGGTCGTGTCTAGCAGTCCGACGGCCTGGATGGGTGGGTCGAGTTCGGCGAGGATGGCGATGCTGCGGCCAGCGTCGCCGCTGCGGCCAAGTTCTGCCTGCTCGATCTCGAGTTTGAGGGCGTCGACGAGCTGCGTCTTAGTCTCGAGATCCACTGCACGCGCGATGCGTTCTCGTGTGCGCTCGCCCAGCCGGCGCTGTGCGGTGTCGACGTCCAGGCGTGAGGTTCGGGCTCCGTCTCGTTCGAGTGCCGCCATCTGTTCGCGCAGTGTGTTGATGGTGTTGAGGATGGTGGTTTCCGCGCGGTTCGCCTCGGTCAGAGCGCTGTCGGCCGTCTTGAATGCCGCCTGGGCGTCTCGCGCCTTGGTGTGCATCGACGTGTCGTCGGCGAGCGCCTTCTCCTCTGCTTGCCGCTCACGCAGTGCCTTTGCGTGACGCTTGATTTCGGCTGTGTTGTGCCGGGCTTGTTCCTGTAGTACTTGACGCCGGCCGAGGGCGTCGAATAGTCCGCGTGCCAGGTGCTGACGCCACAGTCTTTCGCCGTCGTCGAGTTTGGTGCGGATGCTGCGCCGGATGCGGACCCCGTCGGCGGTTCTCTCTTCGGCGGCCCATTTTTGTTCGTGCTCGGCTACGGTCTGCTGAAAGTCTTCGATCTGCTTCGCCAGCTTGCGTCGCTGGTCCTGCTCGAATTCGAGAGCCTCGCCGCGACCGGTGAGCCGCACCAGTGCGGCGCCGATCTCTTCGGGGCTGAACGCGCCGGTGTCCATTTTCAGCAAAGACGGCCCGCTGCGTTGTTTTCCGCGGGACGCGACGTAGGCAAGGCATCGAGGGCTGTGGCCGTAGAGGGTGCTGACATATGTTTGGGCACCCAGATCGGCTGCGGGTATAGATTTCCAGACCGCCGGGGCGATGCGGTGTCTTTCGACGTCGGTGCCGGCATCCACGAGGTGCACGCCGGCGCTATGGCGGACCTGCACGTATTTCGGTGTCGACGACAGTTTCATCCAGACGGTGTGGGCGCTGGAGGCCGGGTCGTCGGGGTCGGCGAAGACACCGATGATGAATCCGGTGTCGGCTGCCGGGTAGCGGTGGGCGGCGACGCCGGCGGTGTCGGGCTCGAACAGCAATTGGGCCACGGAGGAGACACCGCCTCCGGATACGCGCCATTCGGGGTCCCCGAGCAGTAGCGACACGGCGGCGTTGAAACTGGTTTTGCCGGATTCGTTGGAGTCGCGGGGCCCGCGGCCGGTGACGGCGACGAACGATGACGGGGTGATGGCAACGGGGTGGCTGGTGAGGCGGGCGATATAGAAGGTCTGCACGACGACGAGCTGCCGTTCACCGATGACTCCGAGCGTCTCATCGGTGTGAGGCTGATCGAACAGTGTCGTCACGCGGTCTCCTCCAGGTTGCCCGGCGTGGGCGGCGCGGCCCTGCGGGCACGCAGTGCCCGCGCATAGATACTGTCGGGCGCTGCCACGAGCAGCAGGTTTTGCCACAGCTGGGCGGCGCGCTGCGGGGTGAGGCGCAGCAGCGCGGGGCCGGGGTAGAGCAGCCCGCGGCGCCGGCCGATCAGGCCGGCGGCGTGCAGCCGGCGTATGGATTCCTCGATCTGAGCCCGGGAGATGTCCCGGTTCTGCTTCAATTCGTCGATCGAGGTCCCGCGAACGCCGTCGCTGTTGTCCCATGTCGTGCCGGCCGTCTTGCCGCGAGCACGGGGGATCGCCACCGAACGCAGCAGGACAAGCACGAGAACGGCCCGGTCCGCAGATGCGAGCACGCCGATTTCCTGTTCGGCGAGTGTGTCGGCGATGTCGTCGCAGTATCCGGTCGTCCAGCCGTCACCGGCCTTGATCAGCGTTCGTCCGGATTGCCGCAAGACGGTGCTGACCGATTTGCGGAGCGCGGGGTCATCTAGTGCGGAGAAGACTCCCGGGCCGATGGCTCCGTCGACGATCTCCAGTGCGCCGATCGCCTCACGGACGGCGATCTGATCGGTGCTGGACAGACCCGGCGATGTCATAGGTCATCCGCCACATCGTCGCCCGGCAGCGGCGGGAAGGTGTCGTCGTCGAATGTCTGGTCGTCGAGGTCGCTGACGTCGTCACCGCCGTCGTCGTTGCCGAGCCCGTCCAGGTCCGCCTCGTCGATGTCGAGGTCGGGATCGGAGATTCGGCGCGGGTCCAGGCGGGGCAGCCGGTCGTGGAAACGTCGCATCGCCTCGACGAATGGCTCCGGCAAGGCCGCGGTCGCCGGCCCCAGATGAAGCACCGTGGGGCGGCCCTCGACCAGCCGGGCCGGGATCAGCACACGATACAAGGCGCTCTTGACCCACATCGTCGACAGGCCCAGATCTCCGGTGACCTCGAGCAGGCTCGACCTGGTAAAAGGCTCGCCGGGATAGGGCGGCGCCGCCCGGTCGGGCCATGCCAGGCCCAGGCAGCTCGCCCAGGTCAGGACAGCCACCGGTGAAAGGCGTCGGACCGGGTAGGCCAGGCTGTCTTCCGGTGCCGGCGTGTACTGCGAGAGCCAGCCCAAAACCAGCCCGCGCCCACCGGTGTCATCGGCCCGGTAGGTCAGCAGGGCGCGTCCGGCTTCATCAGCGGCTCGTCGGGCCGCGTCGACGGTCCGCGGATCCGCTCGCTGCGAAGCGAGGCCACCGGTCGCGCGGACCGCGGCAAGCAGCACTGCGGGGTCCTCGATCGTCCCGCTCACGGTCGGCCGTCCTGACCGGCGGGAGATCGGGACAGGATCACGGGATGCAGGTAGGTCACCGGCGCGTCCGGGTCCACGAGAACCTCGCGTCCTAGCGTCAACGCGAACGGTTGCGCCGGGTCAACGGAGGCTGTCAGCAACTCCATCAGCTCCACAGCGGCGGCGGGCCATCCCAGCTCCCGCAACAATGCGGTCATATCCACCGAATCGCCGCCATCAAGATGGGATTCGAGGACGAGCCGGCGATGGCGGGCAGCGCGTTCGTGCTGCTCCAGCAGCGTTGCGATCGGGTCGGTGTCGCCGCTCGAGCTCGGTCCTGGTGGCCGGGCCGGTGCCTGCCTGCCGGGTCGCAATTCGTCGAGCGCATCGACAATGCTGCCAGGATCCAGCCACACGGTCGGCGGATCGACCACCACGTGCGCCGCGACCGCCGCGAGCTCTTCGCTGGAGGCGTTGATGGCCGCAGAGAGATATTGCTCCGGTGTGAGAACGCTAAAGTCCAGCGACGCGCCGCCCTGCTCGAGGACGCGGTCGACCGCGCCAAGTACCTGCTGGCGGTAGCCGAGTTCGGCTTTCACCAGCTGGAATGCTAGTTCGCCGAGTTCGAAATCGCCGCTGAACCGTTGGGTCACTAGGTTGTTCAGGACGTGGACGTCGCGTTCGACGCGGCTTGGATCATGGTTGGCGTGCTCGTCGATCAGCTCGCCGATGGACGCCGTCTCGACGAGCCTTGACAGGTTCGCGGCATAGACGTTCAACAGTTGCCGGCATCGCCGCAGGTGCCTGATAATTGTGGCTCGATTAGCTTCGCCGGTTTCGATCAGCCACCGTGTGCGGTCGAGCAGCAACAGCATTTCCTCGATGCCGCCGCGCGTGCCAAGGCGTTCAAAAACGAGCAGCCCGGCCAGGCCTGAGGGATCCAGCACGTATCGCGACTGATTCTTCTTCTCCAGATACGGCCTTATCAGACCCATTCGGACGAAAAGGTCGAAACGGGAATCGAACAATGCGCGGTCGATGTGTCCGCGACGGACCATCACCGCCTCGACCTCTGCCTTGGTCATACCCGTCAGTCCGGCGTGGTCGGCGAAGACCTCCGACAGGTCGCGAGCGATCTGCACTACCCGCGGGTCGTCGGTGACTGCGGACACGTCACGGGCGATCGGCGCGATGAAGGAACGGATGTTAGCCAGCAGCTTGGCGTCGCTGACCTGCCTGCGATCGGACATCACGCCTGGCTGGGCCATCGAAAAGAGCGCGGGCTCTGCGGATTCGTCCACGTCCGCTACCGCACCGCTGCCAGCCGGCCGGCGAGTGACGGAAGAACGCGATCGTGCAGAGTTTGCTGCTCGACTGATTTCCCGGTCGCCTCGATGTACGCCGCCACGTCGCGTAGCGGAGCAGGAAGACGATCTTTCAAACGGGCCGCCAGGCTCCGGTCCTCCTCTTCAGCCTTTCGAGTCTCCTCGACCGTCGGTCTCTTACGCGCAGGGCCCGACCGCAGTAGGTCCAGATCCATGCCGATCGGCGTGACTGTCCTGCTGAGGCGGTCACCGAGCATCAGGAAGATCTCCAGTCCTGCCGCGTCCAGGTCCATCCACGCGGCCACCCGCACCGGCGGAAGAGCCGCGATCAGACTGACGGTGTTGACCACGGCCTTGCCCTGACCCCACACGCATAACCAGGACGCTGTAATCTCCTCGTTCTCACAAACCTCTTGAAAGGTCTCAGCATTCTCGATCAGCAGGATCCCGGACGCCCGGAAATCAATCTCCCCAACCAGCCGCACACCTTCCGACGGCAGCCCCACCCACGGCCGGCTCCGGCCGGCGTCTGCGATCGCAGTGCCCTGATGCCACATCAGCGGGCCTCGCACTCGGATGGTGATGTCGGACTTCTTGACCGCCAGCGAGAACTCCTGTCCGACAAGCTGACTGAACACGATGGACCGGGCGGCGGACCACGCGATGTGGGTATCGCCCCATGCCAAGCCGGCGAGCTCGGCGGCGCCCGGGATCCGATCCATGCGCGCCCACTTACCGGCGGCTCGCAGCGCTGCCTCGTATGTGGCCCAGCTCCGTGCCGTCGTCCCGGTTGCCGCAGGCACGGCCAGCGCAGATCCCGGCGCCACACCCGCCAGAAGCTCTCGTTCCACGGCCAGCGGCACCGGCGACGTCAGGCCGTCGAGAAGCTCAAGCAACTCTCGGCGCACCTCATCTGGGTCGCGCCGCGGCCGAAGCTCGGCTAGCTCGTCAGCTGCCTGCTGCGCCCACGCACCCGACAGCGACCAACTCTGCGGAGAACCCAGAGCCAGACGGTTACGGTCTACATCGCAACGCAGCACCACGCCGCCTGCTCTGACGAGCTCGACAGCGACCTCGAGCGCCCTGGCACCGAAGCGGTTGGACACCGACGACCACATGCGCCGGCCCGCGGAGAGCGTCCAGACCAGATCCGCCTGCGACAGACCTGCCGGCGGCTCGAACAGAGCAACTCGATCGGCGGCGACAAGATCCACCCTGGACACCTTCGTGCGGCCCCGCCGGTCCTTCGGCACCCGGTACTCGCCGTCGCGACGCACGGGAACCGTCACCGCTTCCAAGCCCGAAGGTACGCCGGCCAAGGAGATCGGCGTCCGGCCCGAGACCTCACCCAGCAGCGGCTTGTAGTGATCACGCATGCAAGCCGACGATCACGATGGCGACGATTCGTGACGGCGATGGCGGCAGAGACGGAGGTCTGTCCGCGGTCCGGCTCATCGATACGGCCATGTGTAACTCATTGAACACCTCGCGTAGTGAACGGCCTACACCATAGCCGCTCCGCACGCGCGAACGTACCCCAGCATTTCCCGCCCGACGATCGTTGAGAAGGGATTAATAGCGTTCGACATCACGGCCCGAGCGAATCCGCCCGGAGAGGCTGTCGTTCGCCATCCGACTCTGTGCCAGGCCAGAGACGGATGGACGAGCCCGAACCAGCCGCAGACAACCTAGAACGCGGCCAGCCACAGCATGTACGGCTCGCCGCACCGACTACCTCACCACAGCCGTACGCACAACTACTCAAACGGGTGTGAGGTTCCCCCGGCAGTTCGGAGGCTTTCGATCATGCTCTGGTGCGGCTGAAGGGAGTCATCCGTGGCAGCACCGAAGAAGTATTCGATGAGCTGCGTGAACGTGCGGTGCGTCTGTATCGGAAGTCGGATCCGAAGCCGGTGAGCCGTCAGCTGGCCAGCTTGGGGGTGCATCATGAGGCGTTGCGGAACTGGATCCGCGAGGACGAGGCCGACCGGGGCCAGCGCGATGATCGACAAGCGCCCCCGCCCTACTGCCGGGTAAGCCCGCGTGGTGTGGTCAGCTAGTACTCTGCCGATAACCCAGCGACGGGTGGGGACGCCAAACCGCCCGGGCTACCGGCTACGCAAGGGCTCGTCCGGTGGGATCACCTCGATGGCGTTAGCCACGAAACGGAAACGATCTCCCAAGTCTACCAGGCCGATCACCACTGCGTCGCCAGTCGCGGCGTCGAGGACCAGCCGCCCCGAGGACCGGACGAATGGTTGTCGTAGACGGTGGCGACCAGCCCGCCGGCACCGCTCCGACACACGCAAACAATGAGCAGCCGGGCTCGCAGTCAGACTCTGTCTCGGTCGCTGTCCATTAGCCGGCCGGCCAGTTGCCGTCGATACCACTCGAAAGGGTGACACAGCTGCGTGAATCAGCCGCACCTCCTACTCTGGGCGTGGGAACCATGGCGGGGGTACATACGCCGATCGTGGAGGTCCTATGGCGACGAGGGTGACGGCAGCCGCAGAACGGGACACCCTTTCGTCGTGGGCCGCCGGGCAGCGGAAGCTACGGCCACAACGGTTCGTCTCGGCTGCGGATGGACTGCGCTTCGCGTTCTACGGACGGATGTCCACCGTCGACTTCCAGGATCGGGCCTCGTCGTGCCGGTGGCAACGCGACCACGCCGGCGACCTGGTCGCGGGTCATGGCCGGATCGTGGTGGAGTTTTTCGACGAGGGCGTCTCCCGCCGCGTGCCCTGGCCGGACCGGCCGCAGGCGTCACGGCTGCTCGACGCCATGACTGATTCGACACGCGGGTTCGACGCGGTCGTCGTCGGGGAGTACGAGCGCGCCTTCCACGGCCAGCAGCTTGAACAGTTGACTCCCACCTTGCTCAGGCATGGCGTGCAGTTGTGGCTGCCGGAAACCTATGGGCCGGTGGACTTCGACAACCCCCGACAGCTGGCGTTGCTGGACCTGCTGGGTGTGCACTCCCAGCGGGAGGTGTCCCGGGCCCGGCATCGCACCACTGCGGCCATGCGCGCTCAGGCAGAGTTGCAGGGCCGACACCTTGGCGGCCGGCCACCCTACGGCTACCGGCTCGCCGACGCCGGCCCTCATCCGAACCGCGCCCACGCCGCCTGGGGACGGCGCCTGCACCGCTTGGAGCCCGACCCTGCCACCGCACCCCACGTACGGTGGATCTTCGAGCAGCGGCTTGCCGGCCGGAGCGTGGCCAGCATCGCTCGCGCCCTCAACGACAACGGCGTCCTTTGCCCGTCCGGCGCCGACCCAGCGCGTAACCCCCACCGCAGCGGCCGCCAGTGGATGCTGACCACTGTCGCGGCGATCCTGGCCAACCCCCGTTACACCGGGCGGCAGGTCTGGAACCGTCAACGCACCGACCACGACGACATCGAACCGGACGGCACCATCACCAGACACCATGAGATCCAACGGTGGAGCGCCTCCACTGACTGGGTCATCTCCCGCGAGATCGCACATACTCCGCTGGTCAGCGAAGAACACTTCGTCGCCGTCCAGGCAATCCACAGCGCACCGACCCCAGCCGACGGCATCCCCCGCTGCTATTTGTTGGCCGGAGTGATTTGCTGCGGCGTGTGCGGCCGAATCATGGACTCCCACTGGGTCCACGAACGTGCCGGCTACCGATGTCGACACGGCAACACCAGCACCCGACCCACCTCATCGAGACGACAGAAGACCCTCTACGTCCGAGAGGACCATCTTCTGGACAGGATTCGACACGACAGCTGCCTGCGTCGGCACCACCCGGCGATGCGCGACCAGGATCCAGACAGCGTCGCGGGCTACCTGCGGCTCAACAACATGATCATCGTGTGTGACCACGACGCTTGGACCATCGAAACTGACACGGCGGTCTTCCCGCTCACCGCCCCGACGAGCGTCCTGACCCGCACAGCAAAAATCCCCGCCCAACGGGACGGGGATCGCTCGAAACGCGAAGAGAAATCACGCTTCGTGGGGAAATGATGTGTCCGAGACGTGAACACCGCTTCGTCGCAGACGTGCACCAGATTGGGTGCACATGCTCATAGGTTAGGGTACGGCCAGGGCTGGCTCAAGACTGCCCGCAATAACCTTGCGTAAGTGTACAAGCAGCAGGTTTAGCTCAATCACCCGCAGCCTTTCTGATGACTTCGACAGGCCAGCACGAGAGATGTAGGCGGGTTGCCGACAACAGACGACCGAGGGTTCTTGCAACAGTTCTTTACGATGTAGCTACTAGTGTTTGCTGCAATGCGAGCGGTAGACGCTGCTGCGTCCGTGACCGTTGTGCAAGTTTGGCTAGGTTCCGATACCAAAGCGAACTGATATCAGCCGTAGAGGTGCCAAGTAGTGCCGCGAGACGCGATTCAAGGAATGCGGTGTCGCCTGGGAGTTTCGCCTTGGTGGATCTGCGGCTACTTGGAAAGTCTGTTTCGGGTAGGATTCGGTCCGGCGGTATGAGGTTGAGGCGTTCATCGGTCATCGCGCCGTTGACGGAGAAGTAGCAGCCAATCGCGGATGCTCGTTTGATCTCATTGGCGGTGCCGTTGAACCAGTGAAGGATTGCGCCGGGATGTGGCTGTCGTTCGAGGGCGAGGACAAGCTCGGCGGTCCGGCCAGTGCTGTGCAGCGAGATGAGCACGGGCTGCTGGTGGCAGCCCTCAAGGATCTTGGCGAGGGCCGTCTGTTGCGGCGCAAGGGCGGTCGCCGTGTCCAGTCCGACCTCGCCGATGAGTACGTGTTGTTCCGTCGCGGCATGGATATCTTCAGCGGTGATTGCTTGCAGGGAGGATTTGATGCCGGGGTGGGCGCCGTATCCCCAGATGATGGTGTCGTCGTCGCGTCGGGCTGCGGCTCGGGCCTCGGCGGGGCTGCGGGTCATGGCGAAGATGAAGGCGCCGCCGAGGGCTGTGATCTGCGCGTGAGTGACGTCCGGAGCGATGTGGGCGTGACAGTCAAGCCGGGGTGGGTTGAGGGCTTGGGACACGTCGAAGCTCCTTGAGTCCACGGTTACAGATGTCCATGACTAGGTCGAAGTTGGTGCCTGGCGGCCACATGCCGGAGGCGAGGACGCGGTATTCGTCGAAGCCGGCTGCGCTTGTGTACTGCCACGCGGCGATGTCGTGACGACGGTAGCGGATGAACTTTGTGCGCGAGGTCGGCGGTAGGACGTCCATAAGGTAGACCGTCTGATCGCGTCGTCGGCCCCCGATGAATGCGGCACGACGCACGAGGCAAGCGATGCACAGGCCGCAGTTGAGGTTCGCGTTTCCGCCTTTGAGTCGTCCGGCGTTGGGCTTCGCACAGGACAGCGTTGCAGCGGCGAGCGCGGCGTCCTCGTCGTTGCGCGGACGAAGCGCGGTTGCGACCAGTTGCCCTTTGGTTATGTCCGCATAGGGATTTGTCACCTGGATGTCGGTGAGGCGCAGTTCGGTGAGCAGGTTGCCGAGCTGATGGAAGGTCCACGGGTGGGTGGAGCGGGTGGTGAGCGGGCCCCCGCGCGATGGTTCGAGTGGGGGGTTGATGCTGGTAAAGCCGTTTTCAGGCATGACGACGCGGTGCGCATGTCGGCCTGTGGCGACAGCGACGCCCAGTGCCATGAAGAGTAGGGAGCGCGTGCGAGGTGTGGGTTCCTTGATGGCGGTGGTCGGCCGGAGCGCTAGTCGCAGGTATTCGGTGCCGGTACGCCGTTGGTGCAGTGCCTGTTCAACTCGGTGTTGGGCGTGGCGTACGGCGTTGGAGGTGTCGCGGTGGCCGAGGTACAGCGCGGTCTGTGGCTCTCTGATTTGCAGCAGCGCACCGCAAAGGGAGTCCAGGCCGCCCGACAGGAGGTTGACAATATCGGCAGGCGGGAGTGTCTGGGGCAGGCGACGGGCGGGTGCTTGAGCCGGCAACACCTGCAGGTGCCAGGTATCTCCGGTAAGCCAGTGGAGTAGGTCCACCGCTAGGTCCAGCGCTGGCTGCGTCCACGCGTCCGGGTCTTCGACGTGGACCGCTATGGCGAGTTCGCGACGTAGCAGTAGGTTCGACCTGCGGGTTGTGCGGTCTGCCAGGTATGCCGCAGTGACGACACGTAGCAGGTCGCGGGTAACGTCATCGGTGTCACCGAGTTCGGCCAAGTCCCACCCGACGGCGGCCTCCATCGTCGGACTGGTGCCAGCGACGTGCGGCCATTCAATTACCGTCGGTGAATTGATCTTTGGCTTGGTGCCCTCGGGTATCAGCTCGATAGTCCTCATGCGCCACCCTTCATCCCCAAGACCCGGAATGCCTTGGCGGCGAGCCCGGAGGCGAAGTCGACTAGGCTCTGGACGGTTCTCTTGGCCTTCGGCACGATGCCGCGGGCGGATATGACTGAATGCAAATATTTTTTGGCGCGTTCTTCGATTTGCTGAGCTCGTTGCGGCGTGGTGATGTTCTCCCGCCGCTGCGACGTCAACTCCACCAGCACCTGCTCGTAGGCGAGATTCTCAATGAACATCTCGACTCGACCATCGAGATCGACCTCCTCCTTGGACTTCATCAGCTCTGCCATCGTCCGTATGGTGGCCGCCTTGAGCGCCACTTCATCGGGATGGCTGGGGGCTCCCAGGATCGTGTCAGCGATGTAGGCGCACTGTGCTCGGGTGCCCTGTAGTGAGCGTAGATGATTGAGATCAAGACCGATTTCGCGAAGTGTCGCCGCATCACCGCTCCGCAGGGCTTGCGCACCGGCGATAGCCGTGGCCCCGCGCCCGACTTGCCTGCCGAGGTTACGACCGCCGCCGCCAGCACCGGTGCTGGAGCTGGACGACCCAGATCCCGTAGAACTGGGCCGGGACGGTAAGAGGGACCCAACCGAACCGGGCGAACCCTGCGACGACCCGGTAGCGAGAGCCTTGAGCAACGAGTTGACGAACTTTTCGACCTGTGGTGACGTCGGCGGTGGCGACGATGGTGTGGACATGTCCGAGTAGGAATCGTGCACCGCATCCCATGAGTTGGAGCCGCTGCCGCCGTAGGCGCCTGACGTGCCCATGGTCAGCTGTTTTCTTCCAACGCTTCAAGTGCGGCGCGCACGACATTTTCATCGCCGCCTGTCATTCCGACAAGGGCATGGATGACAGCCGGAAGGCCAGCCAGGTACGCGACGTGGTGCACCTGCATCGTATGGAGAACAGCAGGTGCGGTTAGGGCGGTGGTCACGGGCTCCACCAACCGCGGTACCTGATCGGAAATTTGCTGAAGGGCCTTGATGAGCGGTTCCGGCTCGTTGGTGCGGGCAAGTTGATCGCAAAGGCCTTGAACCACGATGTCCTGATCGTCGTCGGGTAGTGCCACCACTTGCGTAACGGCAGCGTTGCGGGTTGCGTCGGAGGGGTGCGCGAGCAGTTCAATCAGTTCGAGCTGCTCAGCGCTGATCGCCCCGCCGAAGCGCACGTCGCTATTCAGCGTCGCTGCGACGCTCAGATAGCGGTCAATGGCGTCGGCGTCGTCTTTCAGCGACGGAGGATGAGCGGCCCACTCTCTCGTGTCGGATTTGACGCCTTCGGGGGCCTTAGCACCATCAATCTTTTGTGCCCAGTCTTCCCATGCGTCGATGAACCCCTGCCGCTCGCTTTTTGTCTGCTTCGCCAGCGCCTGAAACGCTTCATCGTGGCGTAGCTCCAGCAAATACAGCTTCGTCAGCAGCTCAAGTGGCAGTTCCGCGCCGGCGAGGGACGCCAAGTGCTCACGCACCGCCAGCGCGTTCAGGAACCGTTTGATCGATCGAGGACTGCGCCATATGTCCGCTGCAAGGCCACGCGCGATGCTCGCTGCAAGCGTCAGCGTCGCCACGGTGGGTTCGCTGTCCGATTGGCCTGGAAGTACATAGGGTGCCTTACCCTCCACCCGCCGCTTGCGGGAGAGGGCGACGATCTCTTTGTACCGGCCGCCGGTCGCGGAACCCGAGTTGCACAGCAGCAACGCGATATAGGCTTCAGCCTGCTCGATCGACAGCATGGGCAGCGTGACCGGGAGTTGCACGATCTTCTCCGTGTAGACCTTCGCGAAGCCCCCACGAGCGGCTCCGCTCAGCTCGACGTCGACCGCATCCCGGATCAAGTTCTGGTCTGCGGCGATCACAAACGCCATCTTCTTGACTGACAGGAAGAGCTTGATCGACTCCAGCGTCGCCATGATCGTCGGCGGCAGGCAGCGGTCCAGGTCATCCACTAGCACGACGACCCTCGCCAGACCATCCATCGAATCCATGAGGGCTTGGAACTGCTCCCGGAATCCCGCCATGCCCTGTTGGACCTGATCGGCTTCGCCAGTCCTCGCTTCCGGCGTCAAGGCATCAACGAGGTCAGTAATCCCGGGCGACATGGTGACCGCGCTGGTGATCAGAACCTTTGCCACGCGCCCCCACGCGATCCGCTTGCGTAGCTCGTTCAGCTTCTCCAGGACAATCTTTGACTTGGCTGTCTCTTCTACTGGCAGCTGACTCTGCAACGTGTCGAGGACCTGGGCGATCAGAGTGCCACGCATGTCCTCGGCGTTCTCGAACTCCCATGGATCGATTCGAACCACGAGAACGTGCCCGAGCGCAGAAAGATCCTTCGCGATGAGGTTAAGCGCTGTCGACTTACCACCACCCCAGGCGCTGTGAATTCCGACAGTGACCGGGTCTAGACCTCCCGAGCCCACAATGCGCGCGACGACGTCGGCGATGGCATCAAAACCGAGAAGATCTTCGTCGGCGGGGTTGTCATCGAACAGGCGAGCCTCGCTAACAGTCTGTTTTGCCACAGCTACTCCAAGTCAACGCTCGTCCCTGAGTGGCTGCGCACTCTACCGTGAAGCGCCGACCAAAGGCGTGCTGCAGCGACCGAGGGTCGACTAGCCGACATTTCGAAAACCTGATGATTCATTGTTCCAATCGAACGGCTAGCTCCCACGACCCTCTAGGGGCAGCCGCGTGCTACACATGTCCCATTTCTAAACCACCAAAGGTGCGTCAGAACGCGCGTGACCATAGCGGAAGGCAACGACAAACACAGAGCGACTGGGCAGCACACGGCGACCATGATTGCGAGCGGTGCCCGAAGCCTCAACTGGTCCCCTGGAGGGCGAAATTGGCTGCCTTACGCATGTCGATTCGTCGTTGCGTTGGCGTCCACGTCAGTGACGGCGCTCGTGAACTTCGGGGCCGCTTGGAAGTGCGCCCGGCGGGCTGCACGGCGAAACGCACCCAGCACGGCTGGTCCGGCGAGGGTGACGAGGACGGCCGTGGTGACTGCCCGTCCGGTGTCCCAGCCCAGCGAGGTGACGCTGAAGAAGGTCAGGTACCGGTGGAGTTGTTCCAGCATGGGCAGACCGGGCTGGTAGGCGATTGAGCTGGTCGGGTCGAGCGAGAACGGCCAGAAGGACAGGTTGAGCATGAAGCCGAAGAAGTATCCGCTGACGGCGGCGTAGGCGGCGAGCAGGACGATCTCGGCCCGTCCCCGTACCCGGGGTAGCAGGCCGGCGAACATGCCGACCCAGGCACAACCGAACATCTGGTACGGCATCCACGGCCCCACTCCCCCGGTGAGCAGGGCGGAGGCGAACAGCGAGGTGCAGCCGAGCGCGAAGCCGAAGCCGGGCCCGAAGACCCGGCCGGCGAGCACGAGGATGAAGAAGACCGTCTCGATGCCCGCCGTGCCGGCGCCGAGTGGCCGCAGGGCCGCGTTGATCGCGGACAGCACGCCCAGCATGGCGAGCGCCTTGGCGTCGATCCTGCCGTCGGCGATCTCGGCGAAGATGACGGCGAGGACGAGGAGCAGCAGCACGCCGAACATCAGCGGTGGGGTCTGGGTGGAGCCGAAGGTGCCCGGCGCGACGACGAACGGCCAGAGGAACGCGACGAAGCCCAGGAACGACGCCATGGTGATCGCGAGCACGGCGCGCAGAGGCACGCGGACCGCGACGTTCGGTGTCGTCATGCGGGCACCGCCGGATCGTCGAGGGCGGCGGCGACCTGCCCGACCGTCAGGTAGGGCAGCGGCGCGAGGATCTTCGCGACCTGCGGGGCGAACGTGGGCGACGCGGTGAGCACGGTCGGGACGGGGCCGTCGGCGATGATCTCGCCGTCGGCCATGACCACGACCCGGTCGGCGGTGGTGGTGGCGAACTCGACGTCGTGGGTGGCCACGACGACGGCGCGGCCCTGTGCGGCGAGGTCGTCGAGGGTACGGGTCAGCGCAGCTTTCGCCTGGTAGTCCAGGCCACGGGTGGGTTCGTCGAGGAGTAGCACGCCGGGGGTGACGGCGAGTTGGATGGCGAGGACCAGGGCGAGTTGCTGCCCGGCGGACAGGTCCCGGGGGTGATTGTCGCCGTCGATGCCGGCGGCGATGGCGTCGAGGAGACGCCGGGCGGTGCCCGGTTCGGCGCCGTCGCGGTCGGCCTGGTCGAGTTCGGCGTCGACGGTGTCGAGGTAGAGCAGGTCGGTGGCGGTCTGGGGGACGAGGCCGACGAGTCGGCGGGCTTGGCTGGCACTGACCTGTCCCGGATCGAGGGTGCCGTGTGACGGATCAGGGACGGCGATGCTGCCGCCATCTCGGCGGCCCGAGCCTTGCAGGGCCCAGAGCAGCGATGACTTGCCGGATCCGTTGCGGCCCATGAGCGCGGTGATCTCACCGCGGACCAGTGTCAGGTCGACGCCGCGGACGGCGACGACCGGTCCGTGGCGGACGATCACGCCGGCCGCGGTCAGGGCGTTGCGGGCGTCGGCGTGGGAGTGTCGGTGTGGTCGCGGCGGTGTCGGGGGTAACCGGTCGCGTAGGGCGGCCGCGTGCCGGCGGGCGTCGCGCACGGACAGGGGTAGCGGTGACCAGCCGGCCAGGCGTCCGAGTGCGACCACGGGTGGCGCGACGGTGGTGCCGGCGATGAGGGTGGCCGGGTCGCCGTGGCGGACGGTGCCGTCGCGGGTGACGTGGATGAGCCGGTCGGCGTACGGCAGGACGCGCTCCAGGCGGTGCTCGGCCAGCACGACGGTGACGCCGAGGTCGTGGACCAGTCGGGTGATGGTGGCGAGGACGTCGTCCGCGCCGGTCGGGTCGAGCGCGGACGTCGGTTCGTCGAGGATCAGTACCCGTGGGTGGGCGGTGAGCGCCGCGCCGATCGCGACGCGTTGCTGCTGGCCGCCGGAGAGTTCGTGCAGGCCTCGGTGGCGCAGGTCGGCCAGGCCGAGCAAGTCGAGGGTCTCCTCCACCCGGGTCCGCATGACGGCCGGGTCGAGGGCGAGCTGCTCCATCCCGTACGCCAGTTCCTCCTCGACGGTGTCGGTGACGAACCCGGCCACCGGGTCCTGCCCGACCACGCCGACCAGATCGGCGAACTCGCGCGGCGGGTGATGTGCGGTGTCCCGGCCGGCGACGCGGACGCTGCCCTGCAGGGTGCCGCCGGTGAAGTGCGGTACGAGGCCGTTGATCGCGCCGAGCAGTGTCGACTTTCCCGCGCCGGTGTGCCCGACGACCAGGCACAGCTCCCCCTCGTCGATGTCGAGGTCGACGTCGCGCAGTGTGGGGCGGGACGCCCCGTCGTAGGTGATACTGACGCGCTCGAAGCGGATCATGACGGTGCTCCTGCGGTGTCGGCGGCGCGGCGTCGCACAGGTTCGGGCTCCGGGCGGTGGGGGCGCGGGGGTGTCGGTGCGGCGATCGCGGCGAGGGCGGCGACGAGGATCGCGGCGGCCGGTAGGGCGGGCAGGCTGGGCCAGTGCAGCGGATAGAGGCTCGGGTTGACCGCGGCGGGGTCGTAGCCGGTGCCGGCACTGAGCACGACAGCAGTGACGACGCCGCAGCCAGCGACCGTCCACTCCGGCCACTGCCACGGGTCGGGCCGGTACTGGCTGCGGGAGACGCGACGCCCGCCAAGGGCGAGCCCGGCCACGCAGAGCAGCACGCCGCCGCCGAGACCGCCGAGCCCGACTGGGCGGGGAACCCCTGGGTCGAGCAGTCCGTACGCGCCGACGCACAGGCCCGCCATGCCGGTGAGCATGAGGACTCCGGTGAGCCGTCGCGAGGCGGGTGTGGCGGTGCCGACGCGGCCGTAGCCGCGCGCGTCCATGGCGGCTGCCAGCCGCAGCGACCGGTCCAGGGCGTCGTGCAGGACCGGCATCATGATGGCCCGCAGCGCGCCGAAACCCTTGGTCCGTCCGGCGCGGAGACGGCGGGCTCGGGCGACGCGTTGCACGCTCTCCACCAGTTGCGGTGCGACGCTCAGCGAGACGGTGACGGCGACACCCAACTCGTAGAGCGCACCGGGAAGGACCCGCAGCGCGCGTTTGGGGTTGGCCAAACTGTTGGCGGCGCCGATGCAGCACAGCAGACAGGCCAAGCGGAGCCCATCGACAGCCGCGGACAGGGTCGCCTCCAGGGAGACCGGGCCGCCGATCTGGATTCCCGCGTACCAGTCGGGGGTGGGCAGGTGCGGGAGCCGGAACAGGATGTGGTCCTCGGGGGTCATTCCGGAGGCGAAGACCGTCCGGAACACCACCCGGATCGCGATGATGATCAGGGCCAGGTAGAGGTAGTAGCGGAACGCCCGCGCCCAGGGTGCGTCGGTGCGGCGGACGGTGACGACGAAGCCGAGCACCGCGAAGATGAGCAGCAGCAGCAATGGGTTGCTGGTGCGGCTCGCGGCGGTCGCGAGGGCGAGCGCCCACAGCCACCAGGCCACCGGGTGCAGGGGGCGAGGCAGCCGGGCGACCGCGAGGCGGTGCGGGAAGCCGGTGCGGATCGGGGGCATCGGGTCAGGTGCGGCGTCGCCGCCAGCCGACGACACCGCCGACCAGGGCGAGGACGGCGAGCAGGCCGACGGTGATCAGCGCCGGCAACGCCGAGCCGGTGTCCTGACGGGCAGCCGTCGCGGTGGGCGCCGCGTCCAGGATCCGGGGTCCGTCGGGGGTCGCGCTCGACGGCCCGGACGGCACTCCCACTGCTGAAGGCGTCGGGCTGGCCAGCGGCGTCGGCGTACCGCCCACCGGGAACGACGTCGGCGCTCCCGTCGCGGGGAGGCCGGGTGGGGAATTGCCGGCTCCGGGGGCACCCGGTGCCGGCGGGTTGCCGGCGCCGGGCGGGTTGCCGCCACCGGGTGGGGCCGTGGGTGGCGCGGCCGGGGGTGGCGTGGTGGTGGGGGCGCCGATCGGCGTGTTGTTGCGGGCTCGGACGCTGTCCGGGCTGAAGGTGGGCCGGCCCTGGGTGCCGCCGATGTCGGTCGCTCCGAAGATCCACAGGTCGACGCTGCCGGGCTTGGGTTTGTAGCTCATCGCGCCGAGTTGGCTGTAGACCCAGGTGTTCTGCCCCGGGTCGGCGTGCCAGTACGACCAGTACGCGCTGGCTGGTGGGGTGAGAGCGCACCTCTCGTCGGCGGGGGTGGGATATTGGGTGCCGCCCTGGTGGCCGGCGTAGCCGATCCGGCAGATGAACGCGGGCCCGTCGTGCTGTGTTCCGGTGGTGCGCCAACCACCCTGGTTGAGCAGTTGGTAACCGGTGGTCGGGGTGGTGCCGCAGGAGCGCAGGAGCGGCCCGCCCCACTTGCTGAAGTCGACGGCGAGGATCACCCCGGTCGACGTGGTGCACTGCCCGATCGGCAGCGGCGCGGCCACCGCGGTCGCGGGTGTCCCCGCCACCATGGCGACGATCGACAGGGCCGCGGCCGACCGCAGCCACCTGCGGGCCCTCACGAGACACCGCCGTCGCCGGTCACCGTGCGCCGTCGTGCGGAGATCCGCAGCAGGATGCCGGCGACGACGAGCACGAGCGCCAGGAGGGCGATGGTCAGGATGGACGCGCCGGTGCGGGGCAGGTGGCCCGACGGCTGTCCTCCGGCGGCCGGCGACGACGGGACCAGGCTGGTCGACGGGGACGCCGACGGGCTCGCTGACGAGGACGGCGTCGCGGACGGGGCGGGGGTCTGGGTCGGGGTCGGATCCGTGCCCGGCAGCCCGTGCACGTCGCGGGTCAGCGTGGCGAACGAGATGCCGGTGGCACCGCCCACGACCTGGGTGGAGGCGCGCACGTCGGAGCCGGCCTGCCCGTCGGCGGCGACGCTGAAACCGCCGTCGTCGTTCTGCTGACTGGCGAGGAAGGCCAGGGCCTTGTTGATCTGACCCGCGTAGGTGGTGCCGCGCAGGGTGAGGCCCTGGATCGCGAGCGCTGTGGAGTTGGTGGAGTCACCGGCCGCGCCCGGGAACCCGCCGTGCCCCTTCTGGGTCGAGGCGATCCAGGCCAGCGCCTTGTCGACCGCGCCGGCCGCCGACGGGTCGTCGGTCACCAGGGCGAGGGTCATCGCGGCCATCGCCGTGCTGTCGACGTCCCTGTCGGCATCCGCCGCCGGGATGAGGCTGGGGAACGACCCGTCGGCGCGTTGCAGTCCCTTGAGGAACTCGACCGGCTTGGTGGCGGCCTCGCCCTGGCCGGCGCGGTGCTGCGCGATGATGCCGAGCGACTGCCCGAACACCGAGGTGGCGTACCGGTAGTTGCCGGCCCCGGCGCAGCCGGTGAGCGCGTCGGTCTTGGTGCAGGTCA
Source organism: Micromonospora sp. NPDC048898 (assembly GCF_043198035.1). Classification (NCBI taxonomy): domain Bacteria; kingdom Bacillati; phylum Actinomycetota; class Actinomycetes; order Micromonosporales; family Micromonosporaceae; genus Micromonospora; species Micromonospora sp. NPDC048898. The sequence goes on along the minus strand of NZ_JBICUF010000011.1, from coordinate 175,753 downwards.
CGTCGCTCAGGGCGGCGATCAGATCGTGTCCACCGAAGGAGCGGGGGTCATAGCCGGTGACCTGGGCCAGTAGGGCCATCTTGCCGATCGCGCCGCCGACGGCGTAGTCGGTGCCGACACCCAGCCACATGTCGACGGTGAAGCCGTTGTCGCCGACCGCGCCGCCGCCGCGCAGGAACTCCACGATCGCCCGCAGCTTGGCGTCGTTGCCGCCGGTGGCGGCCAGGGCGTAGGCGCCGTCGATGCTCAGCCCGAAGTCGGGGAAGCCGGGGAACGACTCGTAGTACCTGCCGTCGATCAGATTGGTCGGCGAGACGAGGTAGGACACTCCCTTGACCAGATCGGGTCGCGGCCCGGTCGGCGGCGGGTTGTTGCCGAGGGTGGCGAGGTTCTTGCCGGCCAGCGCGAGCGCCGCGGCGGCGGTGGCGGCCAGGTCCGCGTCCGGGTTGCTCGGGTCGGGGCTGAGCCCACCATCGGCGACGATCCGGCTGACCAGCAGGCCGGTGGCTGCCGCCGCCCGGTCGGCGTCGCCCAGCACGGCGAGGGCCTGCGCGGCGTGCCCGGTCGAGTAGGTGTCGGTCAGCCCCGCCCCGGTGTACGGCTGGTAACCGCCGTCGGGCTCCTGCGCCGTGGCCAGGAACGCCTTGGCCGAACTGAGCGCCGCGTCGTGCGCGCCGAGCGTGTGCAGCGCCAGGACGGCGAGGGTGGTGGCTGCGAGGTCGGGGTCGCAGGCTTCGGTGGGGCTGCGCCAGACACCGGCGAAGGCTCCGATCGTGCACTGCTGCTCGGTCAGGCGGGTGACGGTGGAGGCCGGCGGGGTGACGCCGGCGCGCTTGAGCGCGAGCAGGGCCGTCGCGTGGGTCAGCGGATCGCTCGATCCGGCGAAGTCACCGGCGGCGGCGCAGCCGGCGTCGGCGTCGGTCGCGGTGCAGACCCGGTCGGTGAGCGTGGCGATCAGGTCCCGGTCGCCGAACGCGCGCGGATCGCCGCTGGTGCTGGTCAGCAGGAGCGCGAGGCTGGCGACGTTGGCGATGCGGGGTGGGGCGGTGCCACCGTTCGGGAAGATCACGGCATCGACGTGCGCCCGCAGATAGTCGACGATCTTGGTGAGCGTCTGGTCCTGCCCACCGGTGCCGGCCAGGGCGGTGGCGACGGCGATGGTCCGGTAGTAGTCGACGAAACCGTTGTCGACGTGGTCGCCGTCGGTGAGCTGCCCCACCAGGTAACTCGCCACCGCCTTGACCTGCGCTTCCGTCGGTCGCGCCGGCACGGGCGTCGAGGTCGGGGTCGGGGTCGCCGTCGGAGTCGGGGTGGCGGTCGGAGTCGGGCCGCTCGCGCGCACTGACTCGGGGGTGAAGCTCGGTGCCCCGGTGGTGCCGCCGATGTCGGTGCCGCCGAAGACCCACGCCTCGACCTCACCCGGGCCCGGCCGCTGCGACATCGCGCCGAGTGGACTGTAGGTCCAGTGGTCCTGCCCGGCCGGGGCGATCCAGTAGGACCAGTAGGCCGACGCCGGTGGCGTCAACTGGCACGCCTCGTCGGCCGGCGTCGGGTGTTCGGCACCGGACGCGAAGGCGGGTGATCCGATCCGGCAGATGAACCCGGGGCCGTCGTGGGCGGTGCCGGTGGTGGTGAAGCCCGCCTCGTGCAGCAGGTCCAGGCCGGTGGTCGGGGTGGCGTCGCAGCCACGCAACACCGGTCCGCCCCAGGCGGCGAAGTCGACGGCGACGATCGCGCCCTGGGTCGGGGTGCAGGACTCCAGCGGATCGGCGAGCGCGGCGCGGGTCGGCACCACCAGCGCCACCGCGCCGAGCACCGCTGCGGCGACGGCCGCCAACCATGCCGCAGGAACGCGCGACGTTTGACTGACCAGTGGGGACATGGCGACTCTCTCGGGGGCTAGCGGCGCAGGCGCGGGCGCGGACCCCGAGGACAAGTCCCGGAAATCTGGCTCCGCGCCGTGTACCTCGACGGCGCTGCGGTGCTCTATCCAGCCAGGTAATCCGACTCGTCCCGAGAATGGGACCTACGGCTGCGGGCCAGCGCCGGACTTTGACCGGCTTCCCCTGACTGCTGGATCGCGGCCATCGGACCACAACCGCGACCACCTCGTCAACGCAAGACCGTGTCATGTACCTAACAGCGCGCGGTAGGGGCTTCCTCCCATACGGTGACCGCGTCATCGCGTGGGGGAACCCGGTGGGAATCCGGGGCTGACGCGCAACGGTGAGGACGGTCTGCCGTCCCGAGCCCGACTACCCACGTGGTGACGCAGCACCTGCGGTATCCGTCCCACGCGTCCTGCGGCCGGCCCGCCCCGTTCCCGCCGGCCCCTCCCGGGCTCCGGGTCGAGGCAGTCGTGCCCCGTACCCCCAAGGAGACCCGATGTCCTCACGCCTCTCCTCCGGCAGTCGCCGGAGACGAATCGCGATAGCTCCCGCCGCCGCGCTGATCGCCACCGTCGTCGCTGTCGCGACCGGTGCAGCGCCCGCCGCCGCGACCTCGACCGCGGCGCAGATCGCCACCGCCAAGACCAACGGTGTCGCCTACCTGCGCACACTGCAGGCCGCCGACGGCAGCTACGCCAGCGGCGGGCTGTCGAACGAGTGGGCGTTCAGCGCGTTCGCACCCGCCGGCGTCGCGGCGGTGGACGTCTACCCCTCTGGCGACACGACCAAGAACGCCCGCGTCGTCTACCGCGACCAGCTCTCGGCCGCGTCCTGGCCGAGCAGCACGCCGGTGGTCACCGACTACGAGCGTGGGGTGCTGAACGCCTACGCCGCCGGCATCGACCCCGCCCGGGTCTCCTCCACCCGTAACCTGATCGCCGACACCATCGCCTACTGGCAGACCGGCTCGGCCGGTTACTACGGCCCGCCGGCCAACTTCAACGGCACCGTCTTTGGCACTCTCGCCCTGGCCGGTGCGAAGACCCAGTCCGGCGCCGCCCGCGTACCGCAGGCCCTGCTCAACCTGTCGATCACCCGGATCCGCAACAACCAGCACAACGACGGCGGCTGGACCTTCACCCAGGCCGAGGGCAACCCCACCCAACTCGCCGCCGCCAGCGACATCGACATGACCGGCGCGGCCATGGCCGCGCTCTGCGCCGCCGGGGTCCCGAACACCGACACCGACGTCGTTCAGGCGAAGAACTTCCTCAAGAGCAAGCTGGTCAACGCATCCGGCGCGTTCAGCTCGATGTTCGGCGTCAACACCGACTCCAACGCCTGGGCGGTCTCCGGCCTGAACGCCTGCGGCATCCCGAGCCAGGGCACCGACTTCACCACCACCGCCGGCAAGACCCCGATCGACTTCCTGCGCGCGCAGCAGCTGAGCGGCGGCGGGTTCAAGTACCTGCCCACAAACACCACCCCGTCGGCGTACGCCTCCATCGACGCGGTACGCGCGCTCGCCGGCGCCGGCTACACCGCCGCTCCCCCGACCCCGGTCACCTCCGGCGCGCCCACCTGGGTCGCGGCGAGCGGATTCACCACGGGCGCCGCCACCCGACTCGCCGTGATCGTCGACAACGGCAGCGGCAGCATCAAGCCGTGCGCGGTGACGCTGACGCCGACCGCCGCCACCACCACCCTCGGCGCCGTGTTGGACGCCGCCGTCGGCGCGGCCGTTCCGAGTGGCTGCGTCACCGCACTGAACCCCACCAGCGGCACCGGCACCGTCACCTCGATCAACGGCCTGGCCAACAGCGGCTCCTCGACCTGGAAGGTCGCCCGCGACGGCGGCACCCCGGTCACCGCGGCGCGCGGCACGACCGTGACCGTCGGCGACACGATCTACCTGCGCTACGGCGCCTGACTGTGGGGTGGTCAGCAGCGGCCTTGCCGCCGCTGACCACCCGCCGGCTGATCCGCCCGCCGCCGCTTTAGGCGAGGGTGACGAGGTGGACCGCGGCGACCGTGACGAGTCCGGCGCCAAAGAGCGTGATGCCGGTAGCGGCGAGGACCGGCGCCACCCGGGTGGCCAGTCCGAGAACGGCACGCGACTGCGCGCCCCGGGTGACCAGCGAGCTACCGGCGACCGCCAGGACCCCGACGCCGAAAAGCACGACGGCCATGCCGAGGCCGAACGTCAACACCAGCAGCAGGGCGAAGCCGGCGCGACCGAGGAAGAGCCCGGTCGCCAGTACGAGGAACGCGGCCGGGGGACGGGGTCAGCCCACCGGAAATGCCCAGCAGGAGCAGGCCGGGACGCTTGCCGTGCTCATGATCATGACTGTGCCCGTGGCCATGACCGTGCTCATGGCTGTGGCTGTGACCGGCGGCGTGCAGATGCCGGCGCACCATCCACAGACCGGTGGCCAGGACTATCAGACCCGCGCCGAGTTGCAGCCAACTCGTGAGCTCCTGCATCCGAATCACCTCGGACAGGGACAGGAACGTCCACGCCACGCCGATCACCAGCACGGAGAGCGTGTGCATGACGGCCACCGAACCGCCCAGCCAGGCGGCGTCGCGGATCCGGCCCCGCGAGCCGGCGAGGTAGGCGGCGGCCAAGCTCTTGCCGTGCCCCGGGGCCACGGCATGGCCCGCCCCGGCGGCGAACGCGAGCACGAACGCCAGCGGCGGCACGCCCGGTGAGTGGATGAGGTCCTGCAACCGATCCGAGAGCGACGCGGAGAGCACCGTGGTCGCGGTCATGCCACGACCCCCCGTCGCCGCAGCCGTCGCGCCACCAGCAACGCACCGATCGCGACGAGCAGGAACCCGCCGACGACGGCGGCGATCTGCACGGCGGCGCTCCGGCCGAGGCTGGTGCCGCTGGCCAGCGTCGGAGCGCCGCCCACGAGGGCCCAGTCGTGAGAGTCATCGCCCGACCCATACACCGCGCGTTGTCCGTCGGGACCGGTGGCCATGGCCCGGTACGCGGGGTTCAGGTCGGTCAGCATCCGCACCGCGACGCTGACCCGGTCGACCGACCCCGGGCAGGTGTAATCGACGCTCGCGCCCACCCGCGCCAGGGCCGTCACCGGCGCGACAACTCCCGGGCAGAGACGCGGGCCGTCGCCCACCGTGATCCGTTCGAGCAGGTACGCGGCGAACCGCTCGGATGCGGCGATCACCGCGGGGTCCGACGTGCGGTAGTCGACGGCGCCGTCGAGCAGAACCCGGTCGGACGGCAGCAGGCCGAGCGAGACGCCGAGCAGCGTCAGGTCGTCGGGGCCGCCGACGCGCCAGCGCACCCGAACGATGTCCGGGCGCTGCTCGTCGCGCGCGATGGACACGGTCTGGGGGTCGCCGAACGGGTGCGCCGCCGCCGGGGACGGCACCGCGACAGCGGCAAGTGCCGCCAGGAAGAGGACGGCCACCGCGGCTCGACGTGTGGGTAGGGACAAGGAATGCTCCGGGATTGCGGGCTACAGGATCGCCTCGACCGTGCCGGGCAATCAGAAACGCGCAGGTCCGGGCCGGAGTGCCACACAAGACCACCACGTGAACACTTCGTTGATCAACTAGCCGATCGGGTCGGTCGGCCGGTGATGCGACAGGGCGGGCAGCAGGCCTCAGTCCTGGTCATCAGCCACGACCAGGCCCTGCGGGACCGCCGGTCCGACCGGGTCGTCGACCTCGCCGGTACAGCGCGAGCACACCCCTGAGGCCCGCTCCGGGGCGCCGGAGCGTGCGGATACGGCGAGCAGAGCCTCCAAGCGGGCAACCCGACGCTGACTGTCCCGCAGCTGCTGGCGAAGCTGGTGCGCCTGGGCCTCGCTGGCACCGAACTGCCGACGGGCAGCCTCGAGCCGGTCGAGATCGGCCACAGCCAGCACCGCCACCTGCTGTCCGTCCATCGTCAGGACACGGTGTTCGGTCTTCCGGCGCATCGGGCCTCCCCGAAGTCGGCGGCGGGCGCTGCGGTTGTCCGCTGGGTTCCGCCCGCAGGCGGAACCCAGCGGGCCGTCATGCCGGTGGGGACTGAGCGGTCTCGGCCAGGAGCAACGACAGCTCCCGGACCAGATCGTCCATCGACTGGCCGCTCTGCGCCTTGACCAGACCCAGAGCGAGATCAGCCAACAGGTAGAAGCCGAGGGTGCGGGCCTGCTCGGAGCTGAACGCGGACATCAGTTCTTCCGCGCCGGCGAGGTCACCGCGGTGTTTGGCGGCGATGACCCCTGCGGCGCGTTGGACGATCTCGGCCGCCTCGGGGGTGTACCCGCTCACGCCGGGTCAGATCTTCGGGGTGGCGGCGCGGGCGGCGTCGAAGCGGGAGATGACGTCGGTCCAGTTGACCAGGTTCCACAGCCGGTCCACGTAGTCCGGACGGACGTTGCGGTACTGCAGGTAGTAGGCGTGCTCCCAGGCGTCGAACACCAGGATCGGCGTGGATCCCTGCCCGACGTTGCCGTGGTGGTCGTAGACCTGCTCCACGATCAACCGCTGGCTCAGCGGCTCCCACGCCAGCACACCCCAACCAGAGCCCTGCACGCTCTTCGTCGCCGCCGACAACTGGCCGGCGAAGCCGTCGAAGGAGCCGAAGTGCTCGTCGATCGCCGCCGCCAACTCGCCGTCGGGGCGGTCACCGCCGTCCGGGGACAGGTTGTTCCAGAAGATCGAGTGCAGCACGTGCCCGGACAGGTTGAACGCGAACGTCTTCTCCAGCCCGACCAGGGTGCCGAAGTTGCCCTTGTCGCGGGCCTCGGCGAGCTGCTCCAACCCGTCGTTGGCGCCCTTGACGTACGCGGCGTGGTGCTTGTCGTGGTGCAGCTCCAGGATCTCGCCGGACATGGCGGGCTGGAGTGCGCCGTAGTCGTAGGGCAGGTCGGGCAGGTTGTACACGGCCATGGAGTACGTCCTCTCATTGCTGCCTTAGTGTGGCTGTTGCCATTATCTTGCAACAAGGGCCTAGATGTCGTCTGGGGACGTGATTGATCACAGAAGCATCGGATCGGGTGGCGGCGGCTCTGGGCCGGCTGCGTGAGCGAGGACTGCGTCAGACGCCGGCCCGGCAGGCGGTGCTGACAGTGCTCGTGGAAGCCCCGTCCGACCGGCCACACCTGAGCGCCGCACAGGTCCATGAACGCGTCCGGCGCAACGGTCTGCGGGTCGACCTGACGACGGTGCACCGCGTGCTGGTGCACCTGACCGAGCTGGGAGAGTTGCACGCGGTGCCGGTCAGCGCAGCGATGACCTACGGGTTCGCCGACCATCCGCAGCACCACGCCGTCTGCACCAACTGCGAACGAATCTGCCACATCGCGCCCGGTGCGGTACTCACTGCGGTGCAGGCGGCCGGCGCGGCCGGTTTCAGCGCCGACCCGGCGGGGCGCTCCAGCGGCGTGGTGGTCTATGGGCGGTGCGACACCTGCTGAGGAGACACGCGTCACGTTGCTTCGCCAGCTGAGCGCAGCAGGTCCCGCACCAGATCGACGACCTGATCCGGCCGTCCCCCGGGCTGGCCGCCCTGGGCGAGGCTGGCACTGCCGCCGCCGCGCCCGCCGAGGGCGGTCTTGACCAGGTGTACCGCCGACGTGCCGCGATCGGCCGCCGCGTCGTTGACCGCCACCACGAGGCGCATCGTGCCGTTCGACGTGGGCGCGACCACCACGACCCCAGGACGGTCTTGCGGTAGTTCATGCCCGATCAGCTCAGCGAGTTGGCGAGGGTCAGCGCCGGCGAGGTCGGTGCTGACCGCGTACGCGGTTCCGGCGATGTCCTCGGCATTGCCGGCCACGGTCCGGGCCTGGGCCTGGGTGAGCTGAAGTTGAAGCTGTTCGGCCCGACGCTCGGCGGCCTTGGCCCGGCTGACCAGTGCAGTGATCCGGTCGGGCAGTTCCTCCCGTGGGGCGCGCAGCTGATCGGCGAGGCCGGTGACCAGATCCCGTTCGCGGGCCAGGTAGCGGAAGGCCTCGATCCCGGTGACGGCCTCGACCCGACGCTGTCCGGCACCGACGGAGGACTCGGAGGTGATGGCGAGCGCGCCGATCTGCGCCGACCGGTCGACGTGGGTGCCGCCGCAGAGCTCCCGGGACCAATCACCTCCGATGTCGACGACGCGGACGGTGTCGTCGTAGGTCTCGCCGAACAGGGCGAGCGCGCCGAGCTGCCGGGCCTCGGGCAGCGGCATGTACCGGGCGTGGACCGGCAGGTCGTCGCGGATTGCCAGGTTGGCGACCTCCTCGACCTCGCTGCGGGTGGCCGGCGAGAGGCCGCTCGGCGCGGAGAAGTCGAGCCGGAGATAGCCGGGCCGGTTGAATGAGCCGGACTGCAGCGCGCTCGGTCCGAGGACGTGCCACAGGGCGGCGTGCACCACGTGGGTGCCGGAGTGGGCCTGCCGGGCGCCGAGTCGCCACTGCGGGTCGACGGCCGCGTGAATCTGGTCGCCGACGGCGAGGGTGCCGGCGGTGATCCGGACCTGATGGACGACGAGGCCCTTGATCGGTCGTTGCACGTCGAGCACCTCGGCGCGCACGTTGTCGCCGGTGAGGACGCCGGCGTCGGCGTGCTGGCCGCCGGACTCGGCGTAGAACGGGGTCCGGTCGAGGAACACCCCGACGATCTCACCCGAATCCGCGACGGGAACCGGCGCGCCGTCACTGTTGAGGAGCCCGAGAACCGTCGAGTCGGTGTCGAGGGTCTGGTACGCCTGCCAGTCCGTCGGCCCGTGCGCGTCGAGCACCGAGCGGTACGCCGACAGGTCGACGTGGCCGGTCTTGCGGGCCTGCGCGTCCGCCTTGGCCCGGGTCCGCTGGTCGGCCATCAGCCGGCGGAACCCCTCGTCGTCGACAGCGAGGCCCTGCTCCGCGGCGATCTCCAAAGTCAGATCGATCGGGAAGCCGTACGTGTCGTGCAACTGGAACGCCTTCGCCCCCGACAACGCCGAACCACCCGCCGTACGGGTCTCCGCGATCGCCGTGTCCAGGATCGTGGTGCCGGCACGCAGGGTGGACAGGAACGCCTCCTCCTCCGCGTACGCGTAGTCCGCGATCCGGTCGAAGTCGGTCGCCAGCTCCGGGTACGACGGCGCCATGCAGTCCCGGGCCACCGGCAGCAACTCGGGCAGCGCCCGCTCCTGCCAGCCCAGCAGCCGGATCGACCGGATCGCCCGCCGCATGATCCGCCGCAGCACGTACCCACGCCCCTCGTTCGACGGGGTCACCCCGTCGCCGATCAGGATCAACGCCGTCCGCACGTGGTCCGCGATCACCCGCAGCCGGACGTCGTCAGGGTGCGACTCGCTGGCCACGTGCCCGGAGTGCGCCCCGTAGCGCTTGCCGGTCAGCTCCGCGGCGCGGGCCAGGATCGGCCGGACCTCGTCGATCTCGTACAGGTTGTCCACACCCTGCAGGATTGACGCCATCCGCTCCAGGCCCATGCCGGTGTCGATGTTCTTCGCCGGCAGGTCGCCCAGGATCGGGTAGTCGTCCTTGGTGGTGCCCGGACCCCGCTCGAACTGCATGAAGACGAGGTTCCAGAACTCCATGTAGCGGTCCTCGTCGACCGCCGGGCCGCCCTCGCGGCCGTACTCCGGGCCGCGGTCGTAGAAGAGCTCGGAGCACGGGCCGCACGGCCCGGGAATGCCCATCGACCAGAAGTTGTCCGCCTTGCCCCGGCGCACGATCCGCTCGGCGGGCACACCCACCGACCGCCAGATCTCGTACGCCTCGTCGTCGTCGAGGTAGATCGTCGGCCAGACGCGCTCCGGGTCCAGGCCGAACCCACCGTCGGCCTGCGACTTGGTGACCAGGTCCCAGGCGAGCGGGATCGCGCCGGCCTTGAAGTAGTCGCCGAAGGAGAAGTTGCCGTTCATCTGGAAGAACGTGCCGTGCCGGCTGGTCTTGCCGACCTCGTCGATGTCCGGTGTGCGGATGCACTTCTGCACGCTGACCGCCCGCTGGTACGCGGGAGTCTGCTGACCCAGGAAGTACGGGACGAACTGCACCATCCCGGCGTTGACGAACAGCAGGTTCGGGTCGCTGATGGCGGGCAGCGGAGCGGACGGCACCACGGTGTGGCCATTCGCCTCGAAGTGCGCGAGGTACCGCCGCTTGATCTCCGCCGTCCGCACCAGAGCACTCCCCTACTGCCATAGTTTTGCAATTGCATACTATGGGCAGCTATGGAGAGGCATGTCGGCACCCCGAGGCCGATCACCCGTTACGGCACCCCGGTCCTGCACCGCCGGTGCGCCCCGGTGACCGTGTTCGACGACGCGCTCGCCGCGCTGGTCGACGACATGTTCGCCAGCATGTACGCCGCCCACGGGGTGGGCCTGGCCGCCAACCAGATCGGCGTCGATGCCCGGATCTTCGTCGTCGATTGCCCCGACGCCACCGACATCCACACCGTCGCCCACGTGATCAACCCGGTGCTGCACCTGCCCGAGCAGCGGGAGCTGGTGATCGACTCCGAGGGCTGCCTGTCCGTGCCGGGGCAACGCGCCGACCTGGCGAGGTCCGCCACCGCCTCCGTCACTGGCGTCGACCTGCACGGTCAGCCGATCCGCCTGGAGGGCACCGGCACCCTCGCCCGGTGCTTCCAGCACGAGGTCGATCACCTCGATGGTCTCGCCTACGTCGACCGGCTGCCCGTCAAACTACGCAAGCAGCTCCTCGCGGCCAGCGCCGAGCACCCCGGCGTCGGCGCCGGCGTCCCCCAGGACACCGACGCGTGACAGTCGTCCTCGGCATCGAAACGTCCTGCGACGAGACCGGCGTCGGCATCGTCGCCGACGGCATCCTGCTCGGCGACGCGCTCGCCACGAGCATGGACGAACACGCCCGCTTCGGCGGCGTCGTCCCCGAGATCGCCGCCCGCGCCCACCTGCACGCCATCACCCCCATGGTCGACCACGCGCTGCACCAGGCCGGAATCGGCTTCGCCGACATCGGCGCGGTCGCCGCCACCGCCGGCCCTGGTCTCGCCACCGCCGTCCAGGTCGGCCTCGCCGCCGGCAAGGCGTACGCGCTGAGCCTCGGCGTCCCCCTCTACGGCGTGCACCACCTCGCCGGTCACGCCGCCGTCGACGTCCTCGAACACGGGCCACTGCCGGCCCGATGCGTCGCACTCATCGTCTCCGGTGGCCACACCAGCCTGCTCCTGATCGGCGACCTCGCCCGCGACCCCGTCGTGCACCTCGGCGACACCGTCGACGACGCCGCCGGCGAGGCATTCGACAAGGTCGCACGGCTGCTCGGCCTGCCCTACCCCGGCGGACCCGTCATCGACCGGATCGCCCGCGACGGCGACCCGAACGCCATAAGGTTTCCCCGCCCGATGACCGGCCCGCAGGACCCGCCCTACCGGTTCTCGTTCTCCGGGCTCAAGACCGCCGTCGCCCGCCACGTCGAGCAGCACACCGGTCCGCTGCCTGTCGCCGACGTCGCCGCCTCGTTCCAGGAGGCCGTCGCCGACACGCTCACCCGCAAGGCCCTCGCCGCCTGCCGCGACCACCAGGTCGACACCTTGCTCCTCGTCGGCGGCGTCGCCGCCAACAGCCGGGTACGCGCCCTCGCCGAACAACGCTGCGCCAACGCCGGCATCCACCTGCGGGTTCCCTCACCGCGGCTCTGCACCGACAACGGCGCCATGATCGCCGCAGTCGGAGACCTCCTCGTCCGCGCCGACGTCCCGCCCGACCGGCTCGATCTCAGCCCCGACCCGTCCGCTGTGCTGCGCGGCGCGCTGCTAGGTGGTCCCGGCGACGGGCGTCAGGCGACCGGTGCGAGTGGCACGTTCGTGTAGATCGTGATGCCCTTGCCAGTCCCCAACCTCTGCCACCCGACAGCGTCATAGAAGGCCGTCGTTCCAGGGATCGTCGGCACGGTGAGCAGCCATGCGGGGCGGTCACCGACCAGAGTGTCGAGTAGCCGCCGACCGAGACCACCGCGGCGGGCATTCGGCGCGACAGCAAGCTCGCCCACCTCGAACCGGCCGGACAACCCGGCGATGGCAGTGGACCCCAGAACCGAGCGCACCTGGCCGTAGGAGCGGTCGCTGGGGAACGGGGTCGGTGTGGTGTAGCCCAACGCGAACCCGGTCACAGTGTTGCCTGCGTGAGCGAGCGCACCAACGAATCCGGGTTTCTCGGTCCAATCGGCGAGCCGATCTGCGAGACCCCAGGCCCGTTCGAGCGGTTCGTTCCACGGCGGCACACAGAAGACCGCCGCGTAGATCGCCATCAGCTCGCCGCTGGCCGCGAGCATAGCCCTGCCGTTGACGAGCCGGACTGTGCTCATACCGCCCGACGGTGCGGAGTGGAGAGGATCTGGACGCTGACCATGCTGCGGTCGATCGACTTCACCAGAGCATCGTGCCGACCATGCACCGTTCTGGCAACGGCGGGCGGCCGGACGACCGGCTGGGATCGAGACGACCGTCGGATCGTAGACATTGACGGTGGCACCACGAGTGGTGACACTGTCCGTCACAACTTCATACCTGTGTGCTGATGGGGGAAGTCCGGTCGAAATCCGGCGCTGGCCCGCAACGGTAGGCGGCGACAGACGTAGTGACGCCGCGAGCCCGAGTACCCGTCCGCACACGTCAGGACCATCCCCCACCCGTCGTGGCCCACGGGTCGGAGCCACCCGACCGGAGTCGGGTCGTCTCGGACCATCGGAGCCCGGAAAGGCGCCGTTTCATGGTCAACCGCCCCCTCCGGCACCGCGCACGCATCCTCGTGACCGCCGCGCTCGCCGCCCTCACGCTGACTCTGACGGTCACACCGTCAGCTGCGTCAGCATCACCGCCGACCCTCAACAAAGCCGACGCCGCGGCCGGGTGGCTCGCCCGCCAGGCAGTAGACGGTGAACGCTTCGAAGTCACCTTCGACGGCGTCGCCTACCCCGACCAAGGACTCACCCTCGACGCGGTGTTCGCCTTCGCCGCAGCGAAGGTGGCCGACACGACTGCGGCCAACGCCGTGTCGTGGCTCGCCCAACCCGCCGTACTCACCGGCTACATCGGAGACGGCACCGAGGCGTACGCGGGCGCGACAGCGAAACTCGCCCTCGGCGCCCAGGTCCGGGGTCTCAACCCGGCGGCGTTCGGCGGAGTCGACCTACTCACCCGCCTCAACGGCCTGCTGACACCATCGGGTCGATACTCCGACCGTTCCGCGTTCGGCGACTACAGCAGCGCGTTCACCCAGTCCTTCGCGGTGCTGGCGTTGGACCGCGCCGGGGGCGCACCACCGGCGGCGGTCACGTTCCTGGCCGCGAGCCGGTGCGCCGACGGCGGTTTCCCGCTGCTCTTCGGGCAGGCGACCTGCGTCAGCGATGTCGACGCGACAGCGATGGCCGTGCAGGCTCTGCTCGCGGCGGACCGGCCACTCGTCGCGGCCTCGGCGGCGCAGTGGCTCGTTTCCGTGCAGAACAGCGACGGCTCGTTCTCCACCAACGGCGTGCCCAACGCGAACAGCACCGGACTCGCCGCCCAGGCGCTGTCCGCCGCCGGGCGATCGCTGCCGTGGCTGCGCGCTCGCCAGCACCTGATCAGCCTGCAGGTGAACTGCACGGGGGCATCCGCCAATCGTGGTGCCATCGCGTACACCTCGGGTGGGTTCGACGCGAGCACCGCTGTTCGGGCGACCGCGCAGGCCGTACCCGGCATGGCGGGCACCGGGTACGCGACCCTGTCGGCCGCCGGCGCCCAGCTGACCGCGCCCGTCCTGGCGTGTGCGCCGTGGTGACCGCCCCGCGGGTGACGGCTCGCCGACGGATCGCGCTACTCCTCGCGGCCGTCGTCGCCGGCGCCGGTCTGGTCGCGGTCGATCCGATCCCGCGCGCTGCACACGCAGCAGCGTGTGCGCCGGGGGCGGGCGTCACTGTGGTGGTCGACCTCACTGCCTTCGGCCTCGGTGTGCAGACCGGCTGCCGGCTCGGGGACCCACCGACCGGCCTCGCCGCGTTGCAGGGGGCCGGCTTCGCCGTCACCGGTACGAAACGGTGGGGGCTGGCCTTCGTCTGCCGCATCAACGGCTACCCCCTCCCCGCCGCCGAACCGTGTGTCAACACGCCACCCGCCAGCGCGTACTGGTCGTACTGGCACGCCGTACCCGGCGGCACCTGGTCCTACAGCACCCTCGGGGCCAGCAGCTACAACCCCGCGCAGGGCACTGTCGAAGGATGGCGCTTCGGCTCCGGGCAGGCTCCGTCTATCTCCCCGCCGTAGCGGGCCTCGGCCGGGAGTCCGGGCACCCGGATTCCCGGCCGGTCCGGTGGCGGGCGGACGACAGGGAAACCTGCCTATGACTGCGGCCCTGAGGATCAGCTCGCAGGCCGTACGATGGTCGGCAGTGCTGGTTCGCCGCGCCGTCATGGTGTGGCGTCGTAAGAGGGAACCCGGTGCAAGACCGGGACTGCCCCGCAGCGGTGAGTGGGAACGACCGCCGTCATACGCACTGGACGCGTGAGCGTCTGGGAAGCGACGGCCAGTAGGAGATCGGTTCGCGCCGGTCGCGCCCGCGAGTCCGAAGACCTGCCCGCACCGCGTACGCGTCCGCGTGCGCCGCCGTCGACCTCTCGGGAGGGTCAGGGCGAGGCCCGGTCGTTGGTCCGTGCCCTGCCGTGTCCCTCCAGTGTGGTCGGTGGTCGACCTCGAGGGAAGGACACCTGTTCCGTGACCACACCGTTCGGGCTGAGCACCGTGCTCGGCTATCCCCGCATCGGTCCGCACCGGGAACTCAAGCACGCCGTCGAGTCCTACTGGGCGGGCCGGATCGACGCGAACGCCCTTCAAGAGACTGCCGCCGGCCTCCGTGCCGAGGTGTGGCGCACACTGCGCGACGCCGGTCTGGACGCGATCCCGTCGAACACGTTCTCCTTCTACGACCAGGTACTCGACACCACCGTCCTGGTCGACGCGATCCCCGACCGGTTCCGCCGCCTCGGCCTCGGTGACCTGGACACCTACTTCGCCATGGCTCGTGGCACGGAGCGCGAGCCGGCGCTGGAGCTGACGAAGTGGTTCGACACCAACTACCACTACCTGGTGCCGGAGGTCGGCCCAGACACACCGTTCACCGCTCGGCCCGACAAGGCGGTACGGGAGTACGGCGAGGCGAAGGCGCTCGGCGTCACCACCAGACCGGTGCTGGTCGGCCCGGCGACCTACCTCCTGCTGTCCAAGGCCACCGAGGACGCGCCCGAGGGATTCCGGCCCTTCGACCGGCTCGATGACCTCATCGCTGTCTACGAGAACATCCTCGACACCCTGGCCGGTGCCGGCGTCGAATGGGTTCAACTCGACGAACCCGCGTACGCCGCCGACCGCACCCCGCAGGAGATCGCCGCGCTGCGCGCCGCGTACCGCCGGCTCGGCCTCCTAAAGCACCGCCCACGGTTGTTCGTCGCGTCGTACTTCGGTGACCTCGGCGACGCGTTACCAGCGCTGTTGGGCACCCCGGTCGAGGCGGTCGGCATCGATCTGGTCGCCGGGCCAGGCAACCTGAACCGCCTCGCCGCCGCCGGCCCACTACGCGGGAAGACGATCGTCGCTGGACTGGTCGACGGGCGCAACATCTGGCGAACCGACCTACGCACCGCCACCGCGACCGGCGCCGTACTGACCGCTCTGGCCGACCATGTCGCGGTGTCGACAACCTGTTCGTTGCTGCACGTGCCGGTGGACCTCGCCGCCGAACCCGATCTGGACCAGGACCTGCGTGGGCGGCTCGCGTTCGCCCGGCAGAAGGTCGACGAGGTCGTCGCTCTCGGACGCGCACTGCGCGACGGTGTCGGCGCCCTGCCCCCTGCCCTGCCCGCGACCCCGGCGGCCTGGCGTAACGACGGGGTCCGAGCCCGACTGGACGCGCTGCGACCCGAACACGTACGACGGGGCCCGTACGCCCAACGGGCCGCCACTCAGCAGGCCCGACTGGGTCTCCCACCGCTGCCCACCACCACCATCGGATCCTTCCCGCAAACCGCGGAGCTGCGGCAGGCTCGCGCGGCGCACCGGGCCGGTCGGCTCGACGACACCGGCTACGCCGAGCGGATGCGCGCCGAGGTCGCCCACGTCATCGCTGTGCAGGAACGTCTCGGGTTGGACGTGCTGGTGCACGGCGAACCGGAACGCAACGACATGGTGCAGTACTTCGGCGAACAGCTCGACGGGTTCGCCGCCACTGTCAACGGCTGGGTGCAGTCGTACGGCTCCCGGTGCGTACGCCCCCCGATCATCTACGGCGACGTCACCCGGACCGGCCCGATGACCGTCGACTGGTCCACCTACGCGCAGTCGCTGACGAACCGACCGGTCAAGGGCATGCTCACCGGACCGGTGACGATCCTGGCCTGGTCATTCGTCCGCACCGACCAACCCCTCGCCGACACCGCCAACCAGGTCGCTCTCGCACTGCGCGACGAGGCCCGCGACCTGGAGGCCGCCGGCATCCGCATCATCCAGGTCGACGAACCCGCGCTGCGGGAGACACTGCCACTGCGCCGGGACGAGCAGCGCGCCTACCTGGACTGGGCTGTCCGGGCGTTCCGGCTCGCCACCAGCGGAGTCGCCGACGCCACCCAGATCCACACCCACCTGTGCTACTCCGAATTCGGCGAGGTCCTGCCCGCGATCGACGCCCTCGACGCCGACGTCACCAGCATCGAAGCGTCCCGGTCAAAGATGGAAATCCTCGACGATCTCCGCACCACCGGCTACCAACGCGGTGTCGGACCCGGCGTGTACGACATCCACTCACCCCGCGTACCGGAACAGGCGGAGGTCACCGACGCGCTGCGCCGCGCCGTCGCCGCGGTGCCCGCCGACCGGCTCTGGGTCAACCCCGACTGCGGCCTGAAGACCCGCGGCTACCCGGAGGTCGAACAGGCCCTGACCCGTCTGGTCAGCGGCGCCGCCGAGATCCGCAGCACTCTTACCTGAGCGCGCGGTGGGGCGGCGGCACGCCGCCCCACCGTGGCGTGCGACAACGCGCATCCGATGCCCGCGTCGGCCAGGCGGGTCAACCCGCGTCGACGGAAACCCGCCGAGCGCGGGAATCCGGGCGGCCTGCGAGAATGGCGGCGAGGATCTCCGCGCCGTCGACGACCCTGGGACCGGGGCGGTTGAAGTAGGCGGGTCCGTCGACCACCCACACCTGCCCCTGACGAACCGCGGGGAGTTCGGCCCAACCGGGTTGCCCGGCCGCCACGGACAGCTCGCCGATGGTCCGTTCGGGCGTAAAGCCACACGGCCCGAACACCACCACGTCCGGGGCCAGATCGGCGACCACCAACCACAGGTGTGGGGTGCTGTGCGCCCCCGGACCGAGCAGCAACGACCGGCCGCCCGCGAAGGCGATCTGCTCGGGCACCCAGTGCCCGCCCGGCATCAGAGGGTCAAGCCACTCGACGAACAGCACCGTCGGCGCGTCGGACGACGGGCCGGGCAGCGCGGCGAGTCGACGCTCGGCGTCCGCCCGGATCTGCGCCGCCCTGCCCGCAGTGCCGGTCAACAAGGCCACGGCGTCGACCGTGTCCAGGATCCCGTTGATCGTCCTCGCCTCCAGGGACACCACCCTGGTATCGAGATCGATCAGCCGCACCGCGTCGTTGACCCGCGCATAGGAGACCGCGCACACGTCGCACAGGTCCTGGGTCAGAATAAGATCCGGCTTCACGTCCTCCAGCATCGTGACATCGAGCTGGTACAACGACGACCCTCGGTGCGGGTCGCCGGCGATCGCCGCCGAGATCTCCCGACTCGTCAACGCCTCGGGCAGAGACGTCCCCGTCACCACCGGCACACCGTCCAGGTCCCCCGGCGGCCAGTCACACTCGTGCGTGCGGCCGACCAGATGCCCGGTCAGGCCGAGCATGGCCACGATGTCCGTAGCCGCCGGCAGCAGGGAGACGATGCGCACACCCGCCTGCCTACCAGGCATGACCACGCCACGTCCACTTCGCGAGCCGGACCACGGCGACGGTCACCGGCCCTCGCTACGACCCGAGCGCGAGGCGTACCCCGAGCGCGACGAACGCCGCCGCGCAGATCCTGTTGAGGCGCAGCGAGAAGCGACCGTCAGTCATGCGAGCGCCGAGTCGCCCGGCACCAGCGCCCAGGGCGATGTCGACGGCGAGTTGCACCACGACGAAGACCGCACCGAGAAGCACCAGTTGGGCGGTGGCATTGCCCCGTGCCGGGTCGACGAACTGAGGCAGGAACGCCACGCTGAACAGGATCATCTTGGGATTGAGGAGATTGGTCACTAGTCCACGCAGGAAGGCCCGCGCGGAGCCGCCACCCTGCTCCGGCTCATGTCCGGGCCGGGCGTGACCATGAGGACGACGATCGCGGCGAGGTAGCCGACCAGCGTCGCAACGGAGAGTCCGAGCACGATTCAGCCCTCCTCGGCACCGTCGAGCAGCGCCCGCCGCAGGGCCAGCCGATGCTCGCGGCGGATCTCGGCCTCCCGGTAGCGACGCCGGTCCCCGTCGGTCTCCGGCAGCAGCGGCGGAACCGTACGCGGCTGTCCGTCGTCGTCGATGGCGACCATGACCAGGTGGGCGGTGGCCACGTCAGTAGGCGGCACCGCCCGGTCCCACCGGTCGGCGGTCACCTTGACGGCCACCTCCATCGAGCTGCGGCCGGCCCAGGTGATCCGGGCGTCGACGTGCACGACGTCGCCGACCCGCACCGCGCGCAGGAACGCCGTCTCGTCGATCGCGGCGGTGACCGCCGGCCCGTCGGAGTGCCGGGCGGCGACCACTCCGGCAACCGAGTCGATGAGGTTGAGGATGCGGCCCCCGTGGACCGTACCCATCAGGTTGGTGTGGTGCTGGTCCATGATCTGCGACAGGGTCAGGTGCGACGCCGACGGCGCTCGGCCGGCGATCGTGGCGGTGTCGTGCACAGCGGTAGTCCGTCCCTCGGGAAACCACACCACCGGAACACGGACACACACTGACGAGGACACACCGGCGCAGATCGCACACGGCACGTCACCCGCTCAGCCCACCCGCGAGGCCGACGGCAGCGCACACGGTCGTGTGCGCAGCACTGGCAGGTCTTCGGACTCGCGGGCCCGACCGGCTGCGCCGGTCCCCTACTGGCCGTCGCTTCCCAGGCCACTGGCCCAGTGCTGATGATGGCGGTCGTTCCCACTCACCGCTGCGGGGCAGCCCCGGATTCCCACCGGGTTCCCTCTTACGACGCCCAACCACCTCGTGACCGGGCGAACCAGCGCCGCCCGAAGCATAGCCCCGTGTAGATGACTTGCTCAGATGCCGGGATCCCCGGCCATCAACGGATGGAACCACTCGACGATCAACCTGGGAGGGTAGGAGGGCTAAGCCCATCCGCACGAGCCGGACACCCTGTCCGCCTGCCGCAGGCTTACACGAACAACACTCATACCTCCCCGCAAGCATCTCCCGATCGTGGAGGTCCTATGGCGACGAGGACAATGACAGAACGGGGGCGGAGCACTCTTTCGTCCTGGGCCGCCGGGCAGCGGAAGCTACGGCCACAACGGTTCACCCCGGCTGCGGATGGACTGCGCTTCGCGTTCTACGGACGGATGTCTACCGTCGACTTCCAGGATCGGGCGTCGTCGTGCCGGTGGCAACGCGACCACGCCGGCGACCTGGTCGCCGGTCATGGCCGGATCGTGGTGGAGTTTTTCGACGAGGGCGTCTCCCGCCGAGTGCCCTGGCCGGACCGGCCACAGGCGTCACGGCTGCTCGACGCCTTGACGGACGCGGCACGCGGTTTCGACGCGATCGTCGTCGGCGAGTACGAGCGCGCCTTCCACGGCCAGCAGCTTGAACAGTTGACTCCCACATTGCTCAGCCACGGGCTGCAGTTGTGGCTGCCGGAGACCTACGGGCCGGTGGACTTCAACAACCCTCGACAGTTGGCGTTGCTGGACCTACTGGGCGTGCACTCCCAGCGGGAGGTGTCCCGAGCCCGGCATCGCACCACCGCGGCCATGCGCGCCCAGGCAGAGTTGCAGGGCCGACACCTCGGCGGCCGGCCACCCTACGGCTACCAGCTCACCGACGCCGGCCCTCATCCGAACCGCGCCCACGCCGCCTGGGGACGACGCCTGCACCGCTTGGAGCCCGACCCTGCCACCGCACACCATGTTCGGTGGATCTTCGGGCAGCGGCTCGCTGGCCGCAGCGTGGCCAGCATCGCCCGCGCCCTCAACGACAACGGCGTCCCGTGCCCGTCCGGCGCCGACCCAGCGCGTAACCCCCACCGCAGCGGCCGCCAATGGATGCTCACCACTGTCGCGGCGATCCTGGCCAACCCCCGTTACACCGGCCGGCAGGTCTGGAACCGTCAACGCACCGACCGTGACGCCCTCCCTGAACGGGGAACCTTCGACCGACACCACGAGATCCAACGGTGGAGCGCCTCCACCGACTGGGTCATCTCCCGAAAGATCGCGCACCCTCCGCTGGTCAGCGAAGAACACTTCATCGCCGTCCAGGCAATCCACACCGCACCGACCCCCGCCGACGGCATCCCCCGCCGCTACGTGTTGGCCGGAGTGATCTGCTGCGGCGTGTGCGGCCGAATCATGGACTCCCACTGGATACACAGCCGACCCGGCTACCGATGCCGCCACGGACACACGAGCACCCGCACCAGGACCTCCACCCAACCGAAGATCCTCTACATCCGGGAAGACCACCTGCTCGACCGCATCCGACACGACAAAGGGCTACACCGTCACCATCCCGCACTGCGCAGCCCCGACCCAGAAAAACTCGCCAACTACGTACGCACCAACAACATGATCATTGTGTGTGACCACCACGCATGGACCATCGAAGCCGAAACCGCGATCTACCCGCTCACCCCGGCGGGAAGCTTCCTCGCCACGACAGCAAAAATCCCCGCCCAACGGGACGGGGATCGCTAGAAACACGAAGAAGAATCACGCTTCGTGTGGAAATAACGTGTCCGAGGGGATTCGAACTCTTGTACGCATCATATGTGCACCATTCTGGGGTGCACATGCTCATAGATTACGGTACGGCCAGGACTAGCTCAATACTGGCCGCCATAACCATGTGTAAGTGTACAGCCGACAAGTTGGACTCAGTCCGCCACGGCCTCTCTGTCTGACATCGGCGGGCCACGACGAGAGCCGTTTTGCACGCTGGTGAACTCTCAGTCGACTGACTTTCGCGGCAAGCCATATCGTTCGCGTTCTTCACTGTTGAGCGCACGGGGCTCACTGCCTTCAGCCGGAACCTGCGCAGGGTTATTGCATACGTCCCAGCTCATAATCGTGCCGTCGTCGTAGGCGATGATGAGGGCGTCTTGCCATGACAGGCTTCGCACTACCCCACGAGGTATGTCAAGTACGCCGAGAGGCCGTCCCTCTTGAGCGCGCCAGATGTAGAGCATGTAGTCATCGCTGATGGTCGCGAGACGGTGCCCGTCGGTTGCCCAGGTGAGGTGTTCGACGTTTCCCGTATGGCCGAGACAGTGTGAGCCGACTTGCTTCTGCGCGACGTTCCAGATTTCGATGTGGTTGCCGACGGCGGCGGCGAGTCTGGTGGAGTCATCCGACCAGGCCAGGGCTGCTATTTCGTCGGGCCCTTCGGTTCGCCATTGGTGGACGAGGGTGTATTCGTCTCCTCGCCACAAGCTCACGTTATGCTTGCCGGCGACTGCAGCTATGAGGCTTGAATCCGGGGACCAGGCAATCGTTCCTGTGCTGTCTTCGCCTCCGTCGAGAACTGCTAGGCGCTGCGCTTTGGCCACGTCCCAGACCGAGAGGGCGGGTGGTGTTCTGTCGAAGAAGCAATGTGTATGGACAGCCAGCCGTGAGCCGTCGCCGGACCAGGCGAGTCCATAAACCCATGGAAGTGGCGTCGATGTCGCTATGTGTCTCGGAGTTTGTCGCGGTTGCGCGCCCCACTGCATCCGAGAGACACCGGATCGGGCGTCCCACACGGTGACCTGCTCTTGCATTGCGGTGGCAACCTGGTCACCTAGTGGTGAAAACGCGATCGACAGGCAATCGTCGTCCCCGAGCCGCAGCGGCGGCGTCACCTCGTCCACTTCGATGATCTCTGGCGTCGTTCCGAGCCGCTTTACAGTGACGCGCCTGAGGTCCGGCGACCAAGAAATCTCTCGTAGGCTTCCGGTGGGCAGGCGGCGGAAGCTTCGGCCGATGACGTCCCACATCTCGACATTGTGAAATGAGGTTCCCAAGCCGATTCGTTTACCATCGGAGGACCAGGCAATCGTGCTGATCTGGTGAGGGCGCGCCCGCCGCTCAACGGTCCTGCCGCTTCCGACGTCGAACAGAGCCACACGATCATGGTCTCGCGTTCGACGCAAGGCGTAGGCGATGACATCCTCGACAGGTGACCATGCCATGGTTTCGGTCATGCCCGGCGGTGCGCTTTCGGCGGCCTGGCCCGTGTCGGTGTTGTAAATCCACAGCGTGCGGCGCGTCGATGCGACGATCTCAGTGCGGCGCATTGTGAATGCCGGAGCGGCTGAGACGGCGAGTCGGATTCCGTCGGGTGCCCAGCACAAAACCGGTTCTGACCACGCTACCTGCCGTCGCAGGACCTCCGACGCCTGCTCGCCGACGCTGACCACGAGCAGCAAGTCGTCTGAGGCGATGGCCAGCCGGTCACCCTGCGGGGACCATGCTGTGGCGCGAACGTGTGCGGCCGGGATGCTGGTGACCAACTGTGGGACCTCGTCGTCCAAACGGCAGACGTCAACGGTCCGGTAGTCGAACTGGCCCGCGAAACAGACATCGTCGCGCCACGAGAATGAGTCGAGCGATGCTGCAAAACTCCCCCTTCGGCTGCCCAGGGTGCAGCCATCCGCGACGCGCCAGAGCGTGGCACCTCGATCGTGCCCGGTGAGGGCGAGGGTGCCGCTGGCACTCAGCAGTGTGTGCCCGTACCCATCCCCGTCAGCGGCAAAGGTGACCTCGGCAAGGCGACCGGCGTCGTCCCAGGTGCAGACGCGCCCCGTCTTGTCGGCGGTGCGCAGGGCCTCCCTGTCGGGCAGCCAGACTGCGGAGGTGATGCCGGTGGTGTGCCCGATGGTGAGATGCCGTGTTCGTGACGTGGCGGTTAGGGCCCAGCGCGTCGTCGTCGCTGCCGGGGTGGGTGGCAACTCGTGTAGCGCGGCGTGGGCCAGTGCCACGGCCAGTTCGGGGTCCTGCCGGCGCACCTGTTGTGCCAACTCGGCGATCCGCTCGGACTGTCGGACGCGGTCCTGGTGATCGAACTTTTGGGAGGCGTCGAGCAGGCGTCGTGCTGCGGTGGAGAGGGGTACCTCGGCTGCGAGCGCGAGAGCATCGGCGAGCGTTCGGCCGCGCAAGAGGTCGTCGGTGTGTGGGTCCGCTTGCCATGCTGCCGCGCGGTGCTCGAGCCGGGTGATGCGGTGCAGTCGCTCCTCGTTGGCGCTGATCAGAGAGGCGAGTCGTCGCCACTGACGGAACAGGGCGTCGTGGGTCAATTCAAGGCAGGTGCCGTCCTCGACGTCGATGATCAGACGGGCTGCCCTGAACTCCTCAAGGATGCGAGCTGCGGTGGTGTCGAGGTCAGATCGTCGGATCGTCCTTCGTACGGTTTCCTTACCTTCCATAGCGATGCCGCGCAGCAGAGCAGAGTCGACGGCGTGCTGGGGGTACCGCTGGGTGAGGTTTTCGTAGATCTGCTCGGCGTGAGCTGCGATGGCACCACCCACCTCCCCCGCCTGTTCGTATTGGGCCACCGTGATGTGTTGGCGGTCGGACTGTAGGTGCAGACGTTGTAGCAGGTGGCTGAG
Organism: Micromonospora sp. NPDC048898; assembly: GCF_043198035.1. Classification (NCBI taxonomy): domain Bacteria; kingdom Bacillati; phylum Actinomycetota; class Actinomycetes; order Micromonosporales; family Micromonosporaceae; genus Micromonospora; species Micromonospora sp. NPDC048898. The sequence continues at coordinate 152,036 of NZ_JBICUF010000011.1, read as the reverse complement.
TAGGGGAAGCGCGTCACCGACCGTGGCATCGGCGGTCATGCGGTCGATGAGGTCGTCCTCGAACGTGAGTCCGGCAGCCCGGGCAGGCCCCGCGATGGCCTGTCGGATGCGGGCCGGATCCAGCAGACCGATGGCCACAGGTCGGGTGATGAAGCCGGCCTGCTGATCGGTAAGCCGGCGGCGGAACTCGGGCCGGATCGCCAGCAGCAGGCGCAGCTCCGGCAGCACCGTCAGCGTTCGGGTCAGCAGGCTCCACCACTGGGCCCGGTCGTGCTCGCCGGTCATCGTGTACAGGTCTTCGGCCTGGTCGACAACGAGCAGTACAGGGCCGCGGGCGGCGGCGAGGAAGCTTGGCACAACCTGGAGTGGAGCTTCCGGAGAGGCGGCCTCCTCGCGCAGCAGTCGCGCCGTCTCCAGCACATCCTTTGGGCCATCCTCTAGAGCCGCGGCGAGGCTCATAAACGGGTCGGCGGCCGGACGTAATGGACCCACCACGGTCCAACGCCGTGGTAGTCGAGCGAGAACACCCGCGCGGATCAGCGAGGACTTGCCCACCCCCGACGGGCCAACGATAGTGACGATCCGGGTCGCCGGCGCCGGCCCGGAGCGCTCCAGTCGGTTCAGTACGTCCCTTGCCTCGCGGTCGCGCCCAAAGAAGACGCCCGCGCGCTCCGCCGTGAACGGGGCGAGGCCGGGGTATGGGCTTTCCGTGCCGCGCCACGTGACCGCGGTGCGGCGATGGACGAAGAAGCGCCAGCTGAGCCACAGGACGACGCAGAGTGGGAGCCAGAGGTAGGCGTAGTCAAGGACAAACCGCCACGGCCCACGCCAGCTGTCCGTGCGCGCCGTCACGACGTTGATAGCCAGGCCGACGGCGATCGTGCCCAGCAGGGCACCGGACTCGCGACGGTACTCCCTTAGTGCCCGCCCCACATGGTCATCGCACTACGAGAAGGCACTGCTCGCCAGCGCGTGGCGGATAGCCGACAGAGACACCAACCATGGACGGGACTGGACTCACACCCCCTGACGTGGCTAAGCCCGGATCTCGATCAGCGGCACCGCAAAACCGATGGATTGCACTGCGGCGTGCTGCTCTCCCTGTGGCTGACCGAGACACCCACCGTCGCAGCCTCCTCATGTCGTGATGAGGTGCCATGGCTTGCCGAGGGCGACGCGACGGAAGGCGTCGATCTCGCGCAGGTGGGCGTCGTGCACGTATGGGACGAGAGCGGCCTCGCTGGCGTGCAGGCAGGCCCGGTAGCCGATCTCGCGCAGCGGGTGTCCGTCGGGCGGTGCCGGGCTCTCGGGATCCCAGCCAACGATGGCGCAGATGCTCTGCGCGGTGCGCCGGGCGTGGGGACGGGCGATGGCCCAGGCCGGCTCGGGGTACATACCGCGCAGGCTCCACAGGTCGCTGCGGTCAGGGATGGTGGGGATCTGCTCGTGGTCGGTGGTACTGCCGGCCAGCTTGTCGAGCCGGTTGCGTAGGCTCTCGCGGCGCCCGGCGATCGCGATGTTGTCCGTCAGGGTCGACTCGGTGAGCCAGGCGACCGCGTCATTGTGCTCGGACGGGCCGAGCCCGGCGCCGGCGACGGCCTGCGCCGCGGCGGCGTCGAAGTCCTGCCAGAACTCGTGCGAGCCGACGCCACACGGCCACCAGTCGAGGTAGCTGTCCTGGTCGGTGATCGGCTGCCGCCCACTGATGAGCGCAGCTACTTCAGGGAAGCCGGTCGAGGTGTACCAGTCGGCCAGCTCGACGCGGCCGAGCCAGTCAGTCAGTCGCCACCACGCGTCCCGCTTCGGGCGGGCGCACGCCGCCGCGAGGGCCAGCTGCAGCACCACGGGACGCAAGTCGTCGGCGACCGTGTCGTACAGGTCCACACCCCAAGCTTCGAGGACCGGCGAGTGGTGCAGGTCGCCGGAGTGCACGCCGACGGGCAGGCTCAGCGCCTCGGCGTAGGCGGCCACGAACGGATGGGCATCACCGGGTGTCTCGTCGTCGTCGAGCACGACCAGGCGGCCGGTGAGGGTGCGATGGATCGGCACGTTGAGCTTGCCGTTCTTGGCCCAGTTGTAGGCGGTACGGCGCGGCACGCCGTTCTGGTCGGCCCATTGGGACAGCGGGATCGGAGTCATGAACTGACGATGGCACAGATGGCACAGTGCCATCCAGGAAAGCTGTGCCAATTGTGCCATCCGCAGGAATGGGCATATCCGACAGCCGACTTTGCGGCCGGGGCGGCCAACGGTCTCGCTGGCGACTGCGGGCCGCCGACACGGCCGACCTCATCCCTGGTGCACCTCGCCGCCGCTCTGGGCATCCAGGCAGCGTGAAGAGACGTCGGCCTGGTCCGCTACCAGGTGCATCGCAATGAGGCTGGTGCCGCCGCAACGCCCGCTAATGCCCCAACACCACGTCGGTCCGAAGTGGCCTGGCTCGTCTCGGGCAGTGGAGCGGCCGGGTGGGGTGCGGGCCGGTAGCCTCAGGCGATGTCGAGCAGAGAGGCGTCGGACGGGCGCTTGGTGGCGACGGCGTTCATCACTGGCGGTGGCGGCTTCAATTTCGAAGACCGTGTTGGTGCGTGGTTCGCCGCTGGGATGGCCGCTGGCGAGATGCCGCTGGGCGTCGGGGTCGCGGTCCCGGTGGAGGTGCGGTTCCAGGGCAGTACGTCGGGGTTTTTCCTCGACGACATGGTCGTCACCGGTGACGCGGCCGGTGGGCCGCGGTGGTCGGCGTCGGTGAAGTCGTTCGACATGTTGACCGGCGCCAGGCTGCACACGGAGTTCGTGGAGGCCGCCTGGCGCGACATCCTTGCCGACAGGTTCCGGCGCGCTGCAGACCGGGTCGGTCTGGTGTCAGGGTCGGCGGCGCAGGGCACCTGGGTCGAGCTCGCGGAGCTGATCGGCGAGGCCGCGGCCGACCAGGCTGGCATCGCCTCGCGGATCGGCGTGCCTGGCGCGTTCAACGTGGCGAAGCGCTCGCTGTGGGAGTCGGCGAAGTGTCCGACGGAGCTTGCCGAGCAGCACGGGATCGACGTCGACTCCTCTCCCGCCCGGCTGCTGGCCTTGCTTCTGCCTCTGCGTCTAGATTTCCTCACTCCCACCTCCCAGGCGATCGCGAACGCGATCCGTTGGTGCCGCGCCGCGCTCGTCCCGCAGCAGGCCGGGAGGGCTGTGGATCTGTGGACGGCGCTGCTCGAGGTGGTCGCTGACCTGCGGCCCAAAGGCGGGGCAGTCACGTGGCAGCTTTTGGCTGACCGGCTGGGCGGGCAGTTTGCGTTCCAGCTGCGCCCGGATGTAGCCCCGGACTGGGGCCTTCTCACCGCGCACACCACCAGCATGATGGCCCGGGTCCGGGACCGGCTCGGCGACGACGTGGTCCTGGTCCGTGAGGACGTGACCGCCGTGCTCGCCAAGGCCGGGGCGGTTAACGTGCTGTCGGGGCCGTCGGGCTGCGGTAAGACCGTGGCGGCCAAGAGGTGGCTGGCTGCTCCGGGCATGCACCGGACGGTTTGGCTGTCGGCCGCGGACCTCGAGGCCGGCGTCGGCGCGCGACTCGGGCTGACCCGGGGCCTGGAGGAAGTCCTGACGCTTGCCCCCGGGGAGGTCCGCGTCGTCGTTGACGGCCTCGACCGGGTCTACACCGACGAGCCGTTCGCCGCGACGGCCGCCCTGGCACGCCTCTCGGCCGACATCGGCGGTCGGATCCGGTTGTTGATCACCTCGCAGCAGTCGGAGTTCCCTCGAGTGTCGGAGCGCTTGGTGCAGGCCAACGGCCCGCAGGCCGTCCCGCTCGTTATGGGGGACCTGTCTGACGCAGACGTCAATCTGGTGTTGCGCGGGCACCCGGACCTGGCCGCGGTGATCGTCGCTGGTGGGCTCGGTGGTGTCGTCCGGCGCCCGAAGGTCCTCGACCTGGTGCTGCGGGTGCCCGGGGCTACGGTTGCCGCTATCCGTGACGAGCCGTCGATCGCTGGTTTGTGGTGGCAGCGGTTGGCCGGAGCGGGCCCGAACGGCGCCGCCCGCCAGACGTTGCTGCGGCGGATCGCCGTCGAGCAGGCCGACCGTCTGCGGGCCCAGACTCCCCTGGACGACCTCCCGGTCGACGCCGTTGGGCTGGTCGACCAGCTGCGCGTCGACGGGATCCTCGCCGAGGTCGACGGCCGGGTTTCCTTCGCCCACGATCTGTTCGACGACTGGACGCTGTTGCATTACCTGCGCTCCCGTGACGACGTCATCGGCGTGATCGCGGAGAAGGCGGCGCTGCCGTCGTGGCACCGAGCGATTCGCCTGTACGCCGCCGGCGTGCTCCGCGAGCAGGGCGTCGATCGGTGGGAGGCCGACCGGTCTGCTCTGGACGCCGCCGACCAGCCGCTCGTGGCGGACTTGTACCTCGACGCGGTGTTCTACGCCCACGACGCCGACCGGCTTCTGGGCGAGCTGTGGTCGCGCCTCGCCGCCGACAGCGCTCTGCTGGCACGGCTGCTGCGCAGGTTCAGGTTCTCCGCGACCGTGCCGGACTCCGGTTGGATCACTGTGCTCGCCGACGAGCCAGACCTAGCGGTGTACGCCGCCGCCCAGTCGCGGCTGCCGGTATGGCCGCTGTGGCTGCCGGTCCTACGCGTCCTGGCGGCGGAGCATGAGACCGCAGTCGCCGCGGCCGCCCCGGAGGTCGCCGCGATCGCCGACCTGTGGCTGCGACACGCCCCCGACACGTGGCCGGCCCGCGATCAGGCTGCCGTGATCGGCCTGGCGGTCGGACGGCACATCGTCGCGCACATCGACGGCGGAGGCTTTTTCAACGACACAGTCGAGCCGGTGCTGTGGCGGTGCGTCATCGCCGCCGGCGCGGTCGAACCCGACGCCGTCGCCACCTTCCTCGACATGCTGCTGCCCCCTGTTGATAGCCGGCTTGAGCACAGCGGCCGGGTCATTGGCCGCCAGCGTCGCGGCCAGACGAGACTCCGTGCAGCCTTGCTTGACGTCGACACCGTGATGCCGTTGCTGCCGGCGTCCGCGCAGATGGCCCGGGACCTGGTGCTGCGGGCTGCCGTTGACTCCGACCGCCATCACCGCCGTTACGTCCATGACCGGCTGCGTGATGGCCTCGGCATTTTCAGCGCCCCGCGCTCCTTCGATCCGATCCCCGAGTGCGGGCCGTTCCGGGCGATGCTCGTCAACGCCGAACCGCAGGGCGTCGACGTGGTGCTCGCCCTCGTCGAGCACGCGACCGCCCATTGGAGACGCACCCGCAGCGCCGCGGTGTCAGGCGGCCAGGGACCCACGCAGGAGCGGCCGGCGTTCGAGCTGCTCGTCGACGGCGCGCCTGTCGCGCTGGTCGGTGACGCCACCGTCCTGGCCTGGAGCCACGGTGGCCACCGGGTACCGGACATACTGGCGGCGGCGATGATGGCCCTGGAGGCCCACCTCTACAAAGCCCTCGACGCCGGCCGCGACATCACCACGCTCCTCGCCCAGCTCACCGGCAGCCGATCGGTCGCGACGTGGGGACTGCTCGCCGACATCGCCCGCCACACTCCTGCACTGCTGGAAGGCCCGCTTGCGCCCCTGGTCACCAGCGCCGACCTACTCGACGACGACCGGATGAGCGTGCACATGCGCTCCTTCAGCGTGCTCCCGCTCGTCATGGAACCCACCCGAGCTGAGCGAGCCCGCACGTGGCACACGATGGACCACCGCAAGACCCCGCTCCTGGACCTGGTGCACCTGGGCGCATTCGTCACCGGCCGGCTCACCGAGCAGCTCACTACCGCCCGAGAGCACTGGGCCACGACAGACGCACACCGGTGGCGGGTGATGCTCGCCGCGACCGACATCGCGAACTACCACGCCGTCCGCGCCACAGACGGAAGGACCTACCTCGTGTACAACCCGCCGGCGGCCATTGGGGAAGAAGCCCGCGAGATGCGGGACCACCTCGACCGCGATCGCGACTGGTTAACGTTCGCCTACACCATGCGCCGCAACATCACCGACCATGTCCGCCCCAGCGACACGGAGCTCGAGGAGCAGTGGGCCACCGTCCAGCCCCAACTCGACGCTCTCGTCCCGGATGCTGAGTCGCCGAGCTCCATCAGCGGTGTGGAGGACCTGCGGTGCGGGTACGCGGCGTGGCTGGTGCTGTGCGCCCGCGACTGGCTGCGGAACCACCCCGACCGCGATGAGTGGTGCCGGGCCGTGCTCATGCGCCCCCTCACCGACCCGGCCGCCACGTGGTCCCACGCATACCCCGACAGCCCCTCCGACGATGAATGGGACGTCTTCTGCGCCGAAGCGCTCACCGCCCTGTGGGCCGAGACTCCCGACGACGTCGCCGTGCGCGCGGCCATCGCGCGGCTGCTGCTCGGTGCCCGCCGCCTCACCGTCACCACCGTGATGCGCCTCGCCGCCGCACACCCCCACCTCGCCGACGACCTGCGCCGGCTTGAGCACCTGACGCTGCACTGCGCGCGGCTGTCGATGTCGCACTACGACATCGACCCATACTTTCAGGAAGCCGACCTCGACTTCGACTTCGACACCGACCCGGAGGAAGCCGCTGGACTCGACGTGGGCCAAGAGGACGATGAGCCCGGCCACGGCCCGATCGACGGCCTCCCGGAGCTGGAGGCTGCCGCCGAGGCCGCATTCGACGCCTTCGCCGACGGCAGCCTGCCCGCCGAGGTGCCCCGGTTGGCGGAGTGGATCACCGCCACCGCCGCGACCAGCTTCCCCGACGGCCGCGACGCCCGCTCCCGCATACTGCGCACCCTCGACCTCGGCTACCTCGTCGCCTCCCGCCCGCACTTCATAGCCCTTACTGCTGCGGCGGATACGCGCACGCGAGCCCGGGCGGTTGAGTTCGCCGCCGACCTCGCGACGTTCCTCGCCTCGGGGTTGACCTCTACAGAGGCCGCCACTCGTTCCTCCCACTACCCCTACGACGAGGAACGTCGCGCTAGTGGGCTTCTCGCCGACGTCACGATCAGCGCCGACGCCGCAGAGGCCCGTACGGTCTGGGAGCCGATCCTCGCCCTCGGGACCACCGCCTCCTCCTGGGTGGGCAACTACCTCAGCCAGGTCTGGAAAACCGCCTGCACGAAGGACCCGTGTCCAGCAGCGTTCCCCGCCCTGGTTGCAAACATGCTGGGATTCGCCACCACCGCCAACACCTGGCAGGGCTACTCCGGCACCGGCGTCCTGGCGCTCGCCGTCGCCGGCCTCAGCGAGTGGGGGCACTCGCCGGTCAGCGAGCAGCAGACAGCCGCCCTCCGCGCAGCCGTGCCAGCGTGGTCGACGTGGTTCGGCGAGCACATGGGCCACGACGACTTCGCCTACGCGGCCGTTCGCTTCTTCCGGGAGCCGGCCGCGGCAGGGTTCGTCCACGACGCCGTCGGCTGGCTCGCCGATCGCGAACGTTCCTCTCACCCCACCAGCGAGCGGTTGGACACCGCGGTCACCGAGTTCCTGGTTACCATCTCCACTCGCACCCCGAACCCGCTGCGCGGCTCCGGCCCTACCGCAGACAACGGACGGCAAGTCCTCGCCCGCCTCCACGGTCGAGGCAACGCCGTGGCCGGCCAACTCCTCAACAGCTTGATCTGACCGCATCTCACCACCCACCTACAATGGCAACCCGGCCTCCCTGCGTCGCGCCCCTGTCAGGCCAGCGGCACCAGACCGCGCACGGGCGGTCAGCCGCGCCCGTTCGCCGCTCGACATGCGGTGACCGGAGAGGTTCCACTCGGCAGCGTCCGACGAGTCGCCGTGCTGACCGACGGAGCAGCCCGTTTGGTCGCCCTGTTCGGCCTGCTCAACTGGCTCGACGTGCACGACCTCCACCCGACCACTGCTGCCGGCCCGCCTCCCCAAGGCGTGGATCGGCTTACCGGCAACAGCTTAGGTACTATCGATTCCGGACGGTACGAGTCGTGGTTTCGGTATCGGCCGCCCCAGCAGTAGCGATGCCATCTCGTAAAGAATATCTGGGCATAGCTGGATAGCGGGGAGTATCACTTCCGGCACAAGCTCCAGGCTCATCGACTGCGCCACCAGTTGACGTGTCCTTACTAGTTCGACGCCTCTGGCAGCGCACTTAGCCAGCATCACGGCTTTGCCCTCGCCGTGATGCAGGTGCTCCAGCAGCCCGACCGCCTGGTCTACGAAACCCTGCTTGAGCATCTCGTCGACCAGATCTTCCATCAGTATCATGGCGAAGGCAGCGTTCGCGTCCAACAGGTCGCGCGCGAATGTGTCCCAAAGCCCTAGCCGGACTATGGCCGGTAAATCTTCCATGCCGCAAGAATCACGGTCAACAATGACAAGATGCTTTCCAGTAAGTCCTCCGCCGAGAAGTTCTGCCTCTTTTCGGAGCCCCGCCTGCCGGCAGGCGAGCGTTAGCCATGCGTTCGGCCATCTGCCGTCGGATCGCGTGGCATCGGGGTCAGCGGTCTGCAAAAGCAGCCGGACACAAGTCCCGGCCTCGGCAACGAGGCCCGCATCGGCCATCGCGACGGCAAGGATGGGGCCTAGATCAGCCTCTCGGCCAGCCGCGTCGGCATAAAAACTGAGTGCGTCGCTTCTGCTCATGCCCAGTGCCAGTAGCGCCTTGAACTTGGCGACGGTTACACGCTCGGCTAGGGAACCTGGTTCCTCAGCGTTGTGAGCAAGAATTGCCAGCGCGCGCGCTGGCTCTCCGACCTCGATAGCGAACTCAGCAAACTCCGCCGCGTGAAGCGGGCTCTCCGTCTGTTCTACCAAGCTACCGAGATGATCAAGAAGACGAGCCGGTGTGGATGGCGGTGCTGGTAGTCGGGCTGCCGCCAGAATCGATTCGAACCGCGCATGCGGTGATACCCCATCGAAGAAGTCGAACCACTTGCCCGCCGGATGACGCAAGGCGCAGGACGCAAGAAATCGCGTGCCCCAGGCCAAGTCCCAATCAAACCGTCTGAAGTGGAGGAGATAGGAGGTCTGGAGGTGAAGGTCTTCCGACACTTGTCCCTGCCCACACTCGTGGGCGGCGGCAGATAGCGCAGCGACGAGGACAGGTTGCGCTTTACTTCGGACCTCAGCAAGGGCGGCTGCCAGGCTATCGAGCATGTGATGGGCGCCATCCGCGTCGTCCCGGTCAAGCATGGCGAGCGCGCACTGCGCGAAGGCATCTACACGCAGCTGCGGATCGCTGATTTCTGAGGCCATACCGGGGGCATGGCGGAGCACGCCGACCTGACAGGCGATCTCGACCGATTCGGCGAGCATGTCATCGTCGAGGGCCAGGTCAGGGACTTGACGCGGGTCCACGCCATGTGCGGCGTAAGCACCGGCGAGCGCGACGACCACATCACGGTCCGCCTGGGGGCGCAGCGCTACGAGATCGATGATGACTTGGGCGGTATGAGCATCTATGTAGCGGGCCGACTTGGCGAGGAGCTGCAAGTCCTCGCTGTCGACGTCCTCTATTGAGGAGCGTGCAAGCTGTGCGGCCATGGTCGCTGCCGCTTGACCGAGCGCTGACGTGAGGTCCTCGGGTAAGCAGCGTTCGCCATCCTCCAAGAGAACGCTGCAGGCGTTGAGTCCGGCGCCGAGGCGAGTGGCTGGATCGGCGCCTTCCAGATTTTCGATTAATCGAGAGAGTTCGTCGAGGCGGACCAGGACGTCTGCGCTCGACGCGAGCAGGTGGTCAGGTTCGTCGGTGACCTCCAGCGCTTTGGCGAGCAGTCGTCGTGCCATGTCGTGGTCGAGTCGGGCGAAGCTCGCGCTAAGCGCGGAGAGCCGCCATTCGTCGCCCTCCTCGGCATCGGCGAGCAGCGCCTCCGCCGCCGCCTGTGCACGGGCCGCTGCCGCGTCGTCCCCGGCAAGCGCCTGTAGGACGGCTGCGCCCACTCGTTCTACGAGGTCATCGAAGTCAAGGCGGCCCGGGACGTGTTCGGCTTCCGCGGCTACGGCGGCAGCTTGACCTGGCGCGTCGGGCAGTAGGTGCCGCGCGATCTGCAGGAGTGCGTGCGATCGGAGATTTGGATACGGGATGGTGCGGGCGAGCTGCACGGCGTGGTTGAGCCGCCCGATCCGGGCGAGGGCCAAAACGTATTCCGACGGTACCGCGTCGGCTCGATCATGAATGTTGTGACGCAGAACTGAGACTCGTGCCAGAAGCTGCAAGTCGGAATTGCAATCCTGAGCAAGCAGCGCGGCGGCATCCGCGAACTCGGCGAGAGCGGCCGTCTCGCCACCGGTCCGCCAGCTCAGTAGTGCTTGTCTACTCTCGGACGCGAGCAAGGCCAGGGTGCGGCCGTCTCGTTCGGCGGCGAGCATCGACGGATAAGACTCAACAAGATATTCCGGGGTATTCGCAGGCCAGCCGTCTTCTTGCCAGCCCTGCGCCCATCGGTCGATCATTGATCGAGCCGACGCGAGTTCGTTACTGGTCAGTTCGTTGCGTAGCAGTTCGACAAGTGTGTCGTGGGCGATAGTGTAGTGCGTCGTTGAGCGCGGCCGATCTTCTCGTCCATCGAGGACGCGAGCGAGGCGGCCCTTGGCCAAACCTCGCACTCGGCCGGTACTCGTCCCTAGGATTTCACCCAGGTCACGGATCGTCAGTCCACCGCGGGCGACCGCGATGACCGCTGTGATCTTGCGCAACTCATCTTCGTCAAGGATGTGATCGAGCTCGTGTTGAGCTTGGATTTGAATCGCCGCAGCGGCGGGTGATGGATAGAGGTTCCAGACTTCGCAGGTACGGAGCGGATGATGAGCATCAACATCCGAGGGAAGGTCGGTGTTGCTGCGGCTGGTAACCAAGACGCTCGCGCCCATCTCGATGCGATGCGGCAGCTGCGAGGCGATACTCGGCTCGTTCAGCTGACGTGCATCATCTTCGTCTAACCCATCGACAATGAGCAGTACTGACCGCTGCTGACGCCGCGCTGCCGCCGCCGCACGGGCCCACAAGTCGAGGAAATCGGCGCGACTCGGTTCCGCCGGTGCAATCTCGTCTACCAGCGCTGCTAATTGCAAGCAGGTGGCGTGGAGGAATTGACCTGCTCTTACGGTTCCACCACGACGTGAAATAAAGAATCCGACAATGTCTACCAGCGGCGGCGGGTCAACGGCGAGATGGCTGACCAAGGCCGTCTTACCTGCCCATGCACCCGCTCGAAGATGGAGGTATCCCCGGCTCTCGTTGGCAAATTCTCCCAACTGCGCGAACTCACTATCGCGCTCCTTCAGCTCGGGGCAGCGGGCTGCGTAGTCTTCGAAGAGCGCACGGTATGGCGTCGGCCGTCGTCTGGAAACCGGTAGACCTAGATCGAACCGGCCGTGGAGTTCACGGCCCAGAATTGCAGTGTCGACACGTCCGGCACGTTGCGCAAATGTCGCAGCCAGTCGACTAAGATGCAGCCGTAAATGGTCAGCGACAACAGCGTCGTTGGTCAGCTGGGTAAGGCTAGTCACAAGATCCGCCTTACCGCCTGAATCCTCACCATCCAAATCGACGCGAATAACGTGCAGCGCTGCAAGGAATCTCCAGGAAAGTTCGTCAGAAGAGATTTTGGCCGACTCGGCATCGAGTCGCCTTGCTGCGTTGACAACGTGCGTAACTCTTTGCAATTCGGCGCGCATCGTCCTGCTGCGCGCCAAAACCGCTTCTTGGAAACGGGCAGGGCTATTCTGGCTTCTTGCCACCCCTACGAGGTCGACTAAATCGGCGACATGACTTTGCGTCGCCGAGACGGCGAGCCCTAGACGGCGTTCGCCGCTGTCCAGTTCCTGGCGGAACTCTGCGACCATTCGCAGGTACTGCGAAACAAGCCGGAGCAGCTTCGGGTCGCTCTGCTTGAAAACCGGGTTTCTGCGCACTCCGATTGACAGAATGCGCTGTCCCGCTGATGAGGCACCAACAACCACGATGTCATCGACTGGACTCGTCGCTGCCTGCTGGAACCAAACCTCTTGGACGACAAAACCGTCACCGAGCCCGGCAGTAGGACGACCCAGGAGAAGATCCGCGAGCAGCCTGCCGCCGTAATCATGTTCGAATGTCACACCCCCGCCGCCGGTCGAATAAGGACTCGCAACATGCATCGTCCGCAGCCCTCTCGCCCGTTCTGAACCTTTGAGGACGGTCACCTAACCTGCACCTGCAGGGCTACACCTTGCGCATAGTAGACGCCGGGAAGCCCACCTATGACCCTCGCACTTGCCGACCTAGCCGGCAAGGATGATCTCGCAACAGGGAACCATCCAGTAGGTCCCCACGCCTTCGTCATGGTCCTTGACGAGCCGTGCCATCGGCACTGGGGTCCTGACGGCGAGCGGCGTCGCGGGCTGCGGCAGGCACCTGTGCAGGTGCAAGACCGAAACGGGTTACGGAAACTCCTACTGCGCGCCATGGCTTCTACAGCAGCCGGCGGCCAAGTGCGTCGTCGCTGCGGGGAGCCGCGGGATTCGACGCTGTGTTCAGTTGAGCGTGCCTTGCGGGGCCTCGCCGCGTGCGGTGACCCCGGAGCCGTCTGGCCCGGAGCGCCGCACGCGGCCCCCATCCCTTACATGGTCGTGGGTGAGACGGCGCCGCTCGCCTGCGACCACCGGTCGGCGTGGTCCGCTAGGCGGGCCAGCGGATGGGGTTGGCCGGTCATGGCCGACAGCGCGTTGGCCACGTCGTGCAGATCAGCCTTGATGTAGGTGGTGGTGGAGGATCCGGGGCTGTCGGTGTGACCGGCGTAGGCGCGGGCGATGCCGTAGCCGAAGTGCCGCTCCACCCAGGTGAGCGTGGTGTGGCGCAGCCAGTGTGTGGATACGCCGTGCACGGCGACCCACGGCAGGCGCTCGCCGAGGCGTTTCCACAGGTGGTCGTAGCGGCGGCTCGTGATCGGTTGGCCGGCACGGGTGCGCAGCAGTGGGTCGGTGAGCAGGACCGCGCCGCGGGCGCGGGCGTGCTCGTACAGGTGTTCGGCGAGGTCGAGGGTGATCGGTTGCCACCGGATGGTGGCGCCCTTCTCGGTCAGGCGGACGAGTCCGTTGATGGTGTCCAGGTCGACCAGGCGCAGGGCCAGTGCGCCGCCGCGGCGGCAGGCGGTTTCGGTGTGCAGGCGCAGGACCAGTGCGTCGAGGATGACGTCGTTGCCGCTGGTACGAGCCTCGATATTGATTTCTTCCAGCTCGTGTGGGGTCAGGGCGCGGCGGGTGCTGGGCAGGCGGCGGGGTTTCGCGACCCGGTGGGCGGGGCTGGCGGAGGCGTCGATCAGGCCATCGGCGATGGCCCGGGTGTAGAAGGCGCGGGCGGCGGCGACGACGTGCTCGCCGGCGTGCCGGCCGTTGCGGCTGTTGCGCCGCGACACCGCGCTGGCCATCATCAGTTGTTTCAAGGCCTCGATGTCGCTGGCGGCGACGCCGTCCAACGGTCGGTCGGGCCAGGTAGCGGCCATTCGTTCCCAGTAGGTGCCGTACGTGCGGCGTGCTCCAGGCCCGGCTGCGGCGAGAACGCGCGGCAGGTACTCCGCGACCGTGGGTAGGGCGGCCCGGGCGCTGGGGTGTGCTTGGAGGTCGGCCACGGTGACGCCCAGGTGGGCCAGGACCTGGTGTGCGGCGGCGACAGCAGACGGGTCAGCGGTCACTGTCGCCTCCTGCCAGCTGGTGGTGCAGGTCGGTAAGGAGGCGGGCGACGGCGCTGACGGGATGCACGACGAGCAGGTCATGCGTGATGAAGGCGGCCAGGAGCACAGGCTGGCCGGGCTCGATCCGGCACATCTGCCGGGAGCTCGCCGGCAAGGGCAGTTCGCCTCGGCTGCCCACCTGGTACCGGTCCTCCTGCGCGGAGGTGATGACGAGCATGTCGTGGCACAACTGGATGTCGAGGCTATGTCCCGGCACCCAGCCCATCGCGTGCAGGAGGTGCTGGGCACTCACCCGGCCGCAGCGAGCGGGGAGAGCCATCCACAGCAACAGCCCGGAGGCGTCGGTGATTGCCGGCGGGTAAACGGGGGCGGGTAGCGCTGGCATCGGCATCGGGCATGGGCTCGGCCGCGCGGGCGAGGTAGCAGGGATGAGCGGACGAACGAGTTGCTCAAGGACTCGGGTAGGTCGTGTCATGACGACACAACGTCGCGACTGCCCACACGCCTACGGCCCGCACGTCAGTGGCTTGGATTGGTGGCGGGCGCTTGAGACGATGAGTTGGTGTTGCTCTACGTCGATGCCACCGCCGCGTACCGCGACGACGAAAGGTGGGGCTTCCACCTAGCTAACGAGATGACCCGACGGCTCCGGGTCTCCTTCGGCGCTGACGAGGTAACGCGGATGCTGGAGCGAGCCGCGCTGTTTGCTCCTCCTGAGGGCCCGCACTTCGTGTACGAGGAAAATGTGCGGCTGTTCGCGGGACGACGAGGGCGAGGCCCCCTGCATGTCGCCTTAGACACGAATCTGTTGATCGATTACTTCACCTACGGGCATCGGATCTGGACGGGCGACAGCGTTGTTGATCTTGTGTCCGGCGAGGATTACTCGACAGACCTGGAATCGCTGCAACTTGTTCTCGCCCTGTGGGCGGTCCGAGACATCCGCTTCATCATGCTCGCGGCGTCCGTCGACGACGCGAAGAAGACCCTGCCCCAGGAGCGTCGTGGGCAGCGGCTGCTTGCCTTCGAGGAGTTCACCGCCGCGCTACAACTCCTAGGCTGGGGGGAACCGGAGAAGCGCCCCTCCCGCGAAGGCCTGCTGATCCTGCCCGAGCGGGAGATGACGCGAGCCTTGACGGCTGTTCCAGCCGGGAACGACCGCCGGCTGGTGCACGATGCGCTCCAGGTCGGCGCGAACGTCTTCTTGACGCGCGACGTCGGGATCCTCAAAGCCACGGACGCGATGCGGCCGTTTGGTCTGCTCATCGCGACGCCCGCTGACCTGCTCGAGGAGCTGTTCGCCTGCGGGGCTTTCCATTGCTTCCTCGGTCCGCGCTACCTGTACTGGCCGGCACCCGACCAGCAAAGGATCGGACATCTCATCCACGCCCTCGATCCCGACAGACGGCCGTAGCGCGACCGCATCAGCGTCGACAGCCCACTGGGGGCCTGCTGTTTGGCATGCGCCATGGCGCGTCTGTCGCGACACCGCGTCGGTCTGCTTAGGGTGTGGCGCTGTCGACACCTGGTCCCCATCCGACGGAGGCATTCGCGATGACCGCCCCTGATCCCACTCACATGGTCAAATACTGCCGCGACGTGCTGCCCAGCATGCTGACCGAGGCATGCGACGTTGACGAGGACCTGGCCCACCGTATCGGCGACGACGTGTTGCAGCGGGCCGAGGCGCTGGCGGCCCTTCCGCAGCGTGAGCAGGACGTGTTGATCGCGCCGTTCGTCGAGGAGGTGTTCGACCACAAGCCGCTGGCGTCACCGCTGGACCTGAAGGCCAAGGTCACCCTCGTGGTGCGAAACAGCCTGCTCGAGCAGGCACACCACGACGGTCCGCTTGACGACGGGATCATCCCGGCCACGGAGTACGCAGCCGGCCCGCTGTCGCATCTGCTGGCCGCGCGCCGCCGCCAGCCCATCGCCGCTCAGGATCCGAACCCTTTCGCCGGGCTGGCCGGACGCTATCCACGTGCGTGGGCGTGTCTCGACGCGCTGACCGACACCTTCGCCGACGGCGGCCGCGGTCCACTGCGCCTACCGTCGGCACCCATGCCCAGGCTGCCGTCCGGCAACGAGGTAGTCACGGCACCACCGTCCGACGACGACACGGTGACCGTGTTCAGCGCGATCGACCCGCGCTTCGACCAAGGCCTGGTGGACCTACTCGGGAAGGCCACCGAAGGCGATTTCGTACTGTGCACGTCAGCGCTGAGCCGGTACTCGCGCAACAGCGAGAAACTGCACCGCATCCTCGAATTCCTTCTCGCGCACAGGGCCACAATCCTGACCACCAACTATCTGATCCGCCACACCGACGTCTGGGTCCGCCGCGGCACGCTCGTCAAACCAGACAGCAGCAAGCCCTTCGCCGGCGTGCTCGACACCCAAGGACTGGCCGGCACCCACCGGAAGGTAGCCGAGAGCGTCGCCGCGCAGCACGGTCTGCGCTGACTCCGTCAGGCGGTTGCTCGTCGGCGCGGAGCACGATCAGCCGGACGAGCCACCGTCACCCGCCCCCGGCGATTGCGAGAACCTGTCCCACTGGGCGGTGACAGCAGCAGCCGCGCAAGCAGGCGTACCGTCGGACATCGTTCCGTCCTGGGCACACACGGTGGGGATGGTAGGCAGGGCGGCGGCGCGGAAGGGTCAGCTGATGGCAACCGGGGACGAGGCG
The DNA here is from genome assembly GCF_043198035.1 of Micromonospora sp. NPDC048898. Lineage (NCBI taxonomy): Bacteria > Bacillati > Actinomycetota > Actinomycetes > Micromonosporales > Micromonosporaceae > Micromonospora > Micromonospora sp. NPDC048898. The sequence continues at coordinate 135,731 of NZ_JBICUF010000011.1, read as the reverse complement.
TTGCACTCGCGTCGAGACAGCGGTGGGTTCCTGCGCTGGGTGGAGCTGACCGATGACGGCACGGACCGGTCCGCCTATCCGTTCGCTCTGCCGGTCGTCGCCGGTCTACGGGCGGCCGGCCGGTTGACGCTGGACCCGGCGGTGACGTTCCTGGCCGGTGACAACGGCACCGGCAAGTCGACCCTGATCGAGGCGATCGCGGTAGCGGCCGGGTTCAACCCCGAGGGCGGATCCACCAACTTCAAATTCAGCACCCGCGCCACCGAATCGTCTCTTGGTGAACACCTACGACTGGTCCGCGGCACCAGGAAGCCGCGCAGCGGGTTCTTCCTACGGGCCGAGTCGTTCTACAACGTGGCCACCGAGATCGACCGCCTCGGTGTAGTCGACGGCTACGGTGGCACCAGCCTGCACGAACGATCCCACGGGGAGTCGTTCCTCGACCTGACCGTCTACCGATTCAAGCCCCACGGCCTGTACCTGCTCGACGAACCGGAAGCCGCCCTGTCCGTACACGGCTGCCTGGCGCTGCTCACCCGCATCCACGACCTCACACAGGCCGGCGCACAGTTCATCATCGCCACCCACTCCCCCATCCTGCTGGCCGCCCCCCACGCCTGGATCCTGCAAATCGAACCCGACGGCACCATCAACCCCGTCGACTACGACGACGCGCAGCCGGTGCTGCTAACCCGATCCTTCCTGGCCAACCCGCAGCGCTACCTGCATCACCTGTTCCACGACCCCAGCTGACGTGGGCTGTGGGCGGTACTCCGGGGACGGCGATATGTGGAGCGGCCGCCCAACGCGTTCCTGTTCATCGCGTCGGTGACAACCACTGGCGGAGTGAGGACTTCCATGACTGGCGATGGGTGAAGATCCGCACGCTGGCCAAGTTGCGCGGCGTGCGCGGGCATATCACGATGCACGGCCTGCGGCATTCCCTGCTGACCCCGTTGGCCAACGAGGGACTGGAGCTGGCGGCGCTCAAGGGTGTCGCCCGGCGCGCCCAGATGGAAACGACGACGGACGTCTATGGGCACGGCACCACGAGGCACCACGAGCCCGTCCGGCGGATCGTTGGAGGGCTCCTGGAGGCCGGCATCCGGGCCGGCGAGGAGCAGCGCGCCGCCGATGCCGGCCGGTTCGCCGAGTACCACGGCCGGGTCCACCGCGCGACCCGCCAGATGCGACCCGTGGCCGCGCGCCCGTAGCTGAGGGGGAACAGTCGGAGGCACTCGGCTCGAAGCGGATGGCGAGCGCACCGCTCACCACCGGCTCCCGTAGGCACCGGCCTTTACCCTGACTGGATGACCGGCTCCCCGAAGCACCCCATGGCCGACTTCATTGCCTCGTTCGGTGCGGCACGTCACCTGCTTCAGCAAGCACACCAGAACGGAAGCCTCATTGAGGGCATGGTCCTGTATGTCTCGCTGATCGACGGATTCCTGCGTACGGCGATCATCCTCGACAAGCAACTTGCGGGGCAGAGCGACGACCTCGACAAGTACGTGCAGCAGGTGCCGGGGGGAGCCCGTTTCACCGAGAAGGCCATCTACGACGAGGCTTTGCGGCGAGGGCTGATCGACGCCGAGTTGAAGGCAGAGGTTGTGGAGCTGTACGAGCACCGAAACGCGATCGTGCACCGATTCTTCCTCACTGGCCTGCGGTACACGGACCTGGAGCCCTATCTGGGGCGGTACGAGCTTGTGTATGCCCAGGTTTACGGAGTGGTCCGAGAGCTGGAAGACCGGCAGATCCGTGAGGGTAAGGGCATGACGGTTCGAGGCGACGACGATGACTCCGAGGAGGTTGCCTCATCGCTGGCCGACGTCGCGCGAAAGCTCGGGTTTTCGGTTGGATCTTCGTAGGAGTCAGGACATCGAGAGTAGTTCGGTTAACCACACGTGTCTCGATCCATCCCGTGCCTCGCTTTCCGTCGTCCAGGCGGCTGCGGATCCGGACGAGCGAAGTCACGCCCAGGGCCGCGAGCCTGCGTCTCGACGACGGTCAGCCGGGAGGATTGTTTCGGCCGCTCGGAGGAGGTGAACCGCCTCGTCGTCAAACAGCTCACAGAGCGTCGCTCCGTCGCGGGAGCGCCCTTCAGCCGGCAGCGCGTCTACCGGCCGCTCGTCGTCGTGCATCCTCGAAGCGGACGTGTGTCCTCAGCGGCGCCAGCTCGCCCAGTGGGACCAGGACGTATCACGCGCCGAATTCCAGGGCGCCCTGCGTCGCGATCGTCTACCGGCAGACCATACGGTTCGCCTGCCAAAACTCCCACGGCCGGGCGTTGTGGTCGACTTTGCCGGCCGGTAGCCGCCCAAGAAGAGGCCCTTCACGTAGGTCTCGCTGATCCGCGAGAGTTATGACGTGACGGACTTCTTCGCGAGCGACCCATGCTCGGCCTTGGCACCACGCTGCATGTACGGCAGGTCATGTTCACCGCGCGGGTACAGGGCGAGCTTCCCGAGACCACCGGCGTTCGGGTCGCCGGCAGGAAGAGCGCCGGATACCCTCGAAGACGATCTGGATCCCAGTCGCGGAACCACTTAGAGCTGGGACCCATCCAGCCACGACGGCGCAACCGGGGCATCGCCAGCATCTCGTGATAGCCGTGGTCGTACAGCGCCGGACGCAAGCTCAGCGACTAGCGGGTGCTTTTCACCGCAAAGCGCGCTAAGTGCTCTCGCTACCTCATATATGTCCGCCTTAACGTAGGTCGTTGTCGTCCCGGCGGCAGATCTGCCGTCGTGCCCAGCGTAAGCACGAGCGATGCCATAGCCGAAGTTGCGCTCTACCCAGGTCAGAGTCGTGTGGCGAAGCCAGTGAGTGCTGATTTGCTGCGAAGCGACCCAAGGCAGCGATTTGCCTAACCGCTGCCAGATGTAGTCGTAGCGACGGCGGGTGATCGGTGCCCCATTCCGATACCTCAGCAGCTGGCCACCAGACCCTCGGTCCTTGTTGAGTTGCGCAAGCGAACGGGCCAGCGTTGGCGAGATCGGCTGCCACCGCACCGTCTCACCCTTCTCTCGCAGTTGCACGAGACAGCCGTCGAGGTCTAAGTCTTCTCGTTGAAGCGCGAGAGCACCACCTCGCCTACAGGCCGTCTCCTCGTGAAGCCTGAGCAGAATCGAATCAAGCCGGGGATCATTTCCGGTCTTTGCCACCATCTTGTTTATTGCAGTCAACTGATTGTCAGAGAGCGCCCGGCGAGTGCTTGCAAGGCGACGGGGCTTGGCGACCCGCGCAGCGGGATTCGCCGTTTCTGGAATCAGCCCATCAGCCACCGCATAGCCATATAGGCAACGCATGGCTGATATGAAATGTTCCACTGCGGTTCGTCCGCCACGTGAATTCCGCCGCACGACGACGTTTTTCTTGATGAACTCGGCAAGGTGCCTTATCTCCATAGGCGAAGGTTCATCTATGCGCCGATCACCCCAAACTTCTTCAATTTTTCGCCAGTAGGTCCCATATACCCGACGCGTGCCTTCGGCAACAGCGCCGGAAACTCTTGAAATATGCTCGCTAAAAGTTGGAATTTCTTTCGACGGCGCAGCGCCTTTGAAGACTTCTTCGGCACTCACCCCCAGCCGGTCGATCAAAAACCGCACTGCCTCCAACTCCGCGCCGCCTCCCAGGCGTCCACCTACGTCGTCAGCCATGCTCTGTCACCCTTCTCAGAGATTGCTGGAGCCCGAGCGCACGGTCGAGCCTATTCATCGTGAATAGCCGGAGCTCCCCGCCTCGCAAGTCCGCTACCACCAGGAGGCGATCTATCGGCCTGATTCCGACGGCGAGTCGGACGCTTGACGGAATGTACAGGTGGCCTTGCCGGGTGACTGTCCACATTCCTGAACCTGACCTTGTCACCCGGAGGGACCCCGGTTCCACATCGTATTCGATTGGTTGAAGGGCGCTCCACTGCATAAGACGGAGCGCCGATCGGTCGGCCAAACGGCCCCGATCGTTAATAGGGGTGACGCAATAGTAGAATGGCGATCTCTCTATTTCTTCGATCAGGTCGGCGAGAGGAAAACCTCGATGGCGTGCTCGAATGGAGGCCTCAGCGTCGCCCGAGCCGCGTTGATCGCCAAATTCGCCATCCTCCCAATTGGGCCAATCCTCGCTTGACGGAAGCACTCCTCCCACCTCCGCCGCCTCCCGTCGTCCTCCACCGGCCCCCGGCGCCGTAGGGGCCTCTCCCGCAGAGAAGTGCCACGCTGTCCCGCCAGCCCGCTCGTCGGCTCTGGCTAGGTTCGCTTCGAGAACCAGACTTGGAAGAGCACCTTCTCATGATCGTGAACTGCCGAACACACGCTAGGGCGTCCTAGGACAGTAGTGATTGTCTGCTGGTTTGCTCTCTCCTTCCGCTGGCTGGGCCGGCCTCGACGAACGCCGGGCCCGGCCAGCTGCCAAACGACAGCATCGCTCCCTACTTCGATGCTGCTCTTCCTTCCGTTTTGGTGCCTACGCGGGAGTTAGAGGCCACAGTCAAGGCGATCCTTAGAGAAGCAACTGAACCTTCTCGTTGGACTTCAGATCGACGGCCGAGCCGCGCCACGGTTCGAAACATCGGCGTGTTCTGTGATTGGATATGCATCACAGCGGCCCTTTTGCCGGACTTCTCTGCGTAGTCCAGCAGGCGCCGCAGCAGGCCCGTCCCGATGCCGCGCCGCTGCCAGTCATCTCGAACAAGGAGACCAATCTCTGCATCAGCACCTTGAGTGATCAGGTTTGCCACAGCGATGATCGGCTGGCCGTGCTCTGACCGGTCCTCAGTCACGAGGAGGGTGAGGCCCTGTGGTGGATCGAGCAGGCGGCGCAGTTTCTCCGGTGTAGGCGATGAGCCGCCCATGTAGCGCTGGTGGCGGCTTCGGTTTGAGCAATTTCGGTGCAGCTGCTCCACTCCCTCAACGTCTGCTGCGGTGGAGGGCCGTACAGAAAGGACCTCACCATCCGGGAGGACAAGTGGTTCTGGTCTTACGTCCGGCTGATGAGGCGCGTTCCGTTGTTCGGAGGTGCCGTGATCTCCTGGAGGATCGGGAGTGAAGCCGGCTGCCGCGGATCCCGCGAGAGCTGCGTAGTCCACACCGCACAGTTCGACCGACAGGTCCCACAGCAGGCGGCCGGCCTGCGCGTCGTGAGAGTTGGCGCTTGATTTCTCGATTGTGGCGGGGCCTCGCGTTCGCCACCAACGGCTTGGTCCGAGGTATACGCCGGATGGAATGTCGGCGGTGGCAGCGTGCAGTAGGGGCTGCGCGCCGTCTTCTGCCGGCTGCGCGATGATGGCGCCGATTGCCTGTAGGGCAGCCACGCTTGCTCGGTGTTGCGGGCTTCGCGGCCGGGGCGACAGCAGCCGTGTTGCTGCCCAGCCCGGGTGGCAGGCGATGCTGCGCATTGGGGCTCCGGTTGCGGTAATCAGGCTGTGGAGGTGGTAGGCGAACAGGAGGTTTGCCAGTTTGCTCGCGGTGTAGGCGTGGTAGATGTTGGGGTTCTGTGGGTTGGGCCATTCTTGCGGGTTCAGACGGGCGGCGCGGTGGGCGGTGCTGCTGACGGTGACGATCCGGGCGTCAGTCGCGGCTTTCAGCTTGTCCAGCAGGAGTCCGGTCAACGCGAAGTGGCCCAGGTGGTTGATGCCGAAGCAGGTTTCGAAGCCGTCGAGGGTTCGCCATCCGGGCTCGCCGATCACCCCTGCGTTGTTGATGAGGATGTCGACGTGTGGGTGGCTGTCGCTGATGGTGCTGGCTGCGGCTCTGATGGAACGAAGACTTCCCAGGTCGATGCTGACCTCGTTGATTGCGGCGTTGGGATACTCATTGCGGATGGCTCGGGCCGCCTCTGCCATCCGGCCGGGGTGGCGGCAGGCCAGGACGACGGTTGCTCCTGCTGCGGCGAGTTGCCGGGCGGTTTGGTAGCCGATGCCGGCGTTGGCGCCGGTGATCACGGCGATCTTGCCATGCGCGTCGATTGGTGCCTGTCGGGTGTTGTTGGCTGCCCGGAGGGCAGCGCGGGACCGAAGTCCCGACGCTGCCTCCCGTTCGCCGCCCGGCCGAGGTTGATCGGTCGGCATCGTCAGCGGCTGGTTCACCAGTCACCGACCGCGTAGGCACCGTTGTAGGTGCCGAGGTTGACGCTGATCCAGATGGTGAAACGGGTGCCGTCCTTGACGTTGGTCGCCAGATTCCTCCACTGCCGCGGTGGTACGTAGGTCCAGCCGTTGGCACATGTCGCCCGGCCTGAGTAGACGACGCACGCATGGAAGGGTGCACCCCAGCTGCTGCCGTCTCCGGTGTTCTTGACTTGGATGTCGCGGCACTGGCTCGTGGTGCGGTAGGTGCCCGTTAGCGGTGCCGATCCGACCTCTACGCCGTCGAAGACCATGAAGTGGTCGGCCAGGCCGAAACTAGCGCTGTAGGGCGCGCTGCGGCAGCCGGACGCTGCCTGTGCCGGTGCCGCCGCCATGGCGAGTCCGGCAGCGATGACCACCAGGCCGACGACGGCGGACAGCGTCCGTCGGATCTTGCTGGTCGCCGTCTGCTGGTCGCTCTCGGGCGGCGGCTGGATGGATGCTGACATTGCTCCTCCTAGGTTCTTGCGGGACAAACGGCAGCGGCCGTGGAGGGAGCGGCGCGCTGGTGGTTGGGTTCGGCGACGGTTGCCGTCGAGCCCGTGTGGGGGGCCTTCAGACCGGTCCCGGCGGCGGGATCGGGGCAGAGGGCCGGCCGGGAGGCGGCCGGGCTGTAGTAGCGCTTCCAGGACGGGTCCTGTGGGGTCATGGGGTAGCTGTTCAACCAGGTCCAGTCGCCGACGACGGTGCGGCCGGCGGCCTCTTCGCGGCGGGCGAACCGCGCGAAGTGCTCGCTTTCTCGGTGATGGTCAGTGATCGTCACGCCGGCGCGGTCGTAGCTGTAGAGGACTGCCTCCTGGAGCACGAGCAAGGCTTTGTCGTGTCGCAGACGGTCGTTCTCGTCGAGCTTGAGGCTGTCGATGACGGCGGGTATCTGGTGGTATCGGTCGACGTCGGCAAAGTTGCGGGCGGCGATCTCGGAGCCCATGAAGAAGCCGTTGAACGGTGCGGGGTACTGAACGCCGCCGATTGAGAGCAGCATGTTGCTGATGAGGGGCACCGCCGGCCACCGCAGTCCGAGGTCGCCGATCCAGCGGTGCTGCGGGTGCTGGATCGGAACTTCGAGGATGTCGGCCGGGTCGACGGGTAGCACGTGTAGGTGGCCGTCGCCGGTGGCGACGATCCACGGCAGGATGTCGAACGGTCCGCGATCAGTTGGGCCGGGCCAGCCCAGGGCGGTAGCCAGGCGTGTGAGCGTGAGATTGGCGGGATCGCCGAGGATGTGTTCGCGATCGGTCCAGGCGGCGTAGCGCACGAGCTGCGGGTTGACGATTCGTACGGGCGTGGGGCCGCCTGCCGGGACGGGCGGGAAGATGGTGATGGTTGACCGGATGCGGCCTGCGTTGGTTGCGTGGTGCAGGTGGCGGACGAGTGCGCGCTGCACGGCGGTGACGTCGGTGGTGTGGCGGTGGTCGTGTACCTGCAGGCTCTGCCAGCGCAGTCGGCCGATGCAGCGGGCGGAGTTGCGCCACGCTACCCGGGCGCCGTAGGTCAATTCATGGGTGGTCTGCCGCCATGTGCCGGTGGTGGTGATCTGCGCGCGGACATCGCGCCAGCGTCGGGTGAACCCTGCTTGGCCGGTTTCACGGTGCAGCAGGCGGAGGAAGGCGTGCGCTTCGTCGAGGACGGAGTTCTGCGTCGTCGACGTAGCTGGGTTGGCGACGTCTGGGGTGTTCATCCGTCGACTCCGGCGTCCGGGTCGACAGGTGGGTGGTGGCGAAAGACCGGCTCGTTGCGGGCGTCGTGCAAGTAGGGGGTTCCTTGGGTGTAGCCGGTGCCGTTGCGCTGGGGTCCGAGGACGCGCACGGCGAGGCGGTAGTGGGTCTGGCGCCACTGGGTGATCGCTGCGGTGAACTCGCGCATCGCGGCGGTGAGGAAGGTGTCGCTGGAGGCTGGCTGCCGAGCCGCCGCCAGGGCGTCATCGAGGCTGACCTGGCCTTGCATGATTGCCGTGCGAACCTCGGGAACTGACAGGTACGCGGCAGAGTTCAGACGCTTGCCGTCTGGGGTGCGGCACAGCGATTCGAGCATCTTGTAGTGGCGGGACTGGATGGCGCTCGCGCCGTCGGTGTACGGGCGAAAGGCGTGGAACGCTTCGGGCTGGATCGTGGCCAGCAGCGGCCAGAGCGAAGCGCTCTCGCGCAGCAGTGACGCCGCTGCGGACAATCTGGTCGCGGCGTGCGGCATCCGGTCGGCCTGTACGGCGTTGATGATCTCGGTGAGGTCCGTCGCCAGTAACGCGAAGGTCGTCTCGAAAGCCTGCAAGACGCGAATGAACATCCACTCGTCGTGCATCGTGTGTACCGGCAGCATGCTGACCTGCAGGGCGCGTCGGTCCTCGGCGGTGAGGTCCACGTTGACGGCGGCGGTCAGGCGTCGCAGCTGAGCGATCTCCGAGGGGTCCGTCGTGTCGTCGACGAAGCTGAGGCGCCGCAGGGCTGGCATCACCGCACGGAGCGCGTGTCGCAGCCTTTTTGCTGCCACAGGCGGTGTCGGGCGCAGTTGTGGAAGCGGTGCCTGGTCGTCGTGGGCAGCTCGGAGCTCGAAGGCGATGAGGTCTGTCAGCAGGATCGCGTGGAGGCGGTCGCGGTTGGCGAGCTGTTGCGCTGCCGGGCCCGGGCCCGGGCCCTGGCTGGGGTCGGGAATCGGCAGGAGAGCCAACCCGAGGTATGAGCGGTAGTCGAAGGTGCCGTCGATCTTGTCGAGCGTGCCGGAGAGGAACGCGGACAGGTAGGTGGTGCTGGGGCCGTTGAGCTGCGGGAGCCGGTCCCTGGCGGCGATCAGCGCTTGTGTCCATTCGTGGGGGACGAAGTGCTTGCCGTAGTGCTGGTAGGCGGTCACGACCGCGTCGAAGGGGAAACGGTCGGCCGAGGGGCGGCGCTGCGCCAGCCACCACTGCAGGGGCTGCACGCTGGTCACCGTGATGCTCCGATCGGCGTCCCGCTGCGGGATTTGATTCGGTACTTGGCGATGGCGTCGCAGAGCGCGTCGATGTCGCCCGCGTTGGTGTAGGCGTGCACGGCGAGGCGTACAACGCCGCGGCGGGGGGCGACGGCGATGCCGTGGTCCTCAAGCCAGGCCGCCATCGCCCATGCGTGTGGCTCCCTCAATGCAAGGTGGGCGCCGCGCTCGTCCACGCTGCGCGCCAGGTCCACGATCTCGCCTTGCCGTGTGAGCCGGTCGGCGGCGCAGGCCAGGAGCCGTTGGGTGTGTTCACGGACCGCGGTCAGGTCCAGGTCTTCGATCAGCGACAGCCCAGCGACTGCGGCGTACGCCGCGGCGACCGAGGGTGTGCCGGTCTCGAGGCGGCGGGCGTGCGCCGGGAAGTCGAGCCGCATCGCGTCAAAGGCGTGCGGGTCGATGCGGCCGAGCCAGCCGGTCAGGGCCGGGGCGGGTCCGTTGGGGTGGCGCGCGTACAGGAACGCGATTCCCGGAAGGCCCAGCAGATACTTGCCGGTGCCGGCCATCAGGTAGTCGCAGCGCAGCGCGTCGACGTGCAATGGCATGACGCCGGCGGCCTGGTAGGCGTCGACGATCACCGCGGCGCCGGCGGCGTGGGCGGCGTCTGCGATGCGTCGGATGTCCAGGCGGGTCGCGTCTAGATGGGTGACGGCGGGCACGGAGACCAGCGCGGTGTCGGTGGTGATGGCGCGCAGGTAGTCAGTGGAGCTGACCCGGCCGGCGCGGGGGCCGCACCAGCGCACTCGCGCTCCTCGGTTCTCCTGGGCCAGCCATACGTGCGCGACGCCGGGGAATTCGGCCGTCGTGCTCAGCAGCTCGCGGCGGCGCCGCCAGCGCAGGCTGGACACCGCTTGGTGAGCGGCGACGCTGACGTTAGGCAGGATCGCAACCTGGTCGACCTCGGCGCCGATGAGTCTGGCGAATCGCCGCCGGGCCTCGGTCACCTGTTCCTCGGCGGCGCTCCAGAAGCCGGGACGGGACAGGTCGTCCAACATCGCGGCCAGCGCCTGATCCATCGCGGTGCTGCGCGGGCCGATGCTGCACGCGGCCAGGTGCACCGTCTGCTCCAGGCTCGGAAATCGGCCGCGGATGCCCGCCGGGATCCCGGCGGCTGCGGCGCTCACTGCTGGGCCTGCCTGCTCTGGCGACCGCGAGGGCTGGATTCGGTCAGCTCGGTGCGCGCCTCCCACAGGGCCGCGAAGTGGCGATGCGAGATGAACCGGGTGAGGCTGTCGACTGGGGTGTTGCGGGTGCCCAGCACGCCGTGGCCGATGATGCGGGTCGCGATGGTGTAGTGCTGGGTGCGCCACAGCGCGATCTGCTCGTCGAGAGACACGAGCGCTTCGGCGAGCCGGTACAGCGGGTCGGATGGCTGTCCGCGGTAGAGGTCGATCGGGGTGAGGTCGAGTGAGGCCAGGAGCCGGCTCAGCGCGATGTCGAGTTCGGTGGTGGCCTGACGCAGCAGTTTCCAGCCAGGCGATTCGAAACCGGAGCCGTTGCCGAGTTCGCCGCGGAAGGACGCGAACTGCATCGGGTGCAGGTGCCGCAGGATGTCAAGTTGGTGGGTGACCAGCCGCAGGCTCTGCGCCGCCCGCTGGACAAGCAACTCGGCCGCGCCGGGGTGCTCGTCGGCGATGTGGGCGAGCGCGCGCGTCAACTCGTCGTAGATCAGCTTGAACCACAGTTCCGAGGACTGGTGGACGACCTGAAACAGCAGCTCGTCGGGGTGCGCCCCCTCGCTGGTGCTGCGTTGCAGGGAGAGCAGTACGTCGGTACGCATGTAGCGGGCGTAGTCGGTCGCTGCGCTGCCGGGCAGCACTGCCGGCAGGGGTGTCGTGGACAAGGGTGGTCCTCCGCGTGGATCGGTTCGGTTACGCCGCGGCCCGGAGGGGATGCTGAATGGGTTCGGCGTGAGGTGGGGGGTCAGGCGCGTAGCGCGGACAGCGCCGACGCGGCCACGCGGGACGTCGGCTCTACCAGGGCGGGGTCCGGGGTGGCGTTGAGGCGCAGCGGCGCGGCCGTCAGCGTGAGGTAGAGGTTGGCGTCGTAGGTGACGATGTGGCTTCCGGCCGCGTCGGTGTACTGGTAGGCGCCAGCGCCCAGGGACGCGAGGTCCCGAACGGATTCGGTCTCGGCATGAACGCGGCGCAGTCCCTCGTACATGACCCGCCCGGCCTCCGGCGCCCCGATGGTGGCCGCCACGGTCACGACGACGCCTCGGGGCAGTTGCCCGAGCGTTGCCGTGCACCTCAGCTCGGTGGTGGCACCGACCGGACGGCTCTGGTGCTGTTGCTGTCCCACTGGGCCGAACAGTTCGCTCAGCGGCCGGAAATCCAGCACCGGGCACAGCGCGCCAACGCTTCGGTAGGTTGCTGGCGGGCCGGTGGATGTCCCAGCGGTGCCGAACCCGGCGGTGGACGACGCCACCGGTGCGGTCCCGGACGTGTCGTCGGCCTCCGAGCATCCGTTCAGCGCCAGTGCCGCAAGGCCGAGGAGCACGGCAAGAGCCGCCGCAGTTCGGCGAACGGGCAGGCTCCCGCGGTGCCCTGCGTCATGGGCAGAGGGCATCAGCGCGAGAGTTCTCTGCCGTTCTCGGCTGCCCCTCATGCCAGAGATGGATTGATTTGCTCGACCGTTCATTCGGCAGCACCTAACTGGGGGCGCGGCGCATCAACCCACCGCGATATGGCGGCGAGCCCGAACCCCTGCCTCTCCCCCGTTGTCGAGGACTGGGTTGTTCGGCATCGAATCCACCACAGCACCTTTGTGTGTGTCTACCAATGCGACTACACCTAGCCGGATACCAAAGACCCACATCGGCCAGTCGCAACCCTGCTGAGCTGCACAAACAGTAGCTATAAAGGTAGATCGCGGACTTGGTGAAGCTGGTGCCCCGGTGGTGGAAACGCTAGCGTCCAATCCGCCATTGGATGCGGCGGCAGGACGCACGACCGCCGACCAACACCATGCAACACGGGGAGGTAATAGATCGTGAGTCAACCTGAATCGCAGGTGCGGCAACGCCTAGCGGCATTGGCGGCTTCGGCGTTCGCCCTTGCGACGATCGGCGCATTTTCCGCGTCACCGGCGAGGGCGGAGATAAGCCCTTCGAGTTCGGCGAGCGCGACGGCCAGCCCTGACAAGCCGAAGCCGCAACGGTCCACCGTCGAGGCGGAGCCCTCAACGTCGAAGCCGACACCCACGAGTGCTCCCGACCCGACCGATCCTCCGCCGGATCCCGACCCCACCGCTCCCCTGCCCGATCCCACCACCGCGCCGCCGGAGCCCGATCCGAGCACTCCACCGCCCGACGCCCCGCCCGCGCCGGAACCAACCCGGGCAAGTCCTCGGCCGTCGAGCGGTGCGCCAGTTGGAGGGCAGACTCCGCAGCAGCTAGGCGGGGGTGCCACCGACCGTGGCGACAGCCCGAGCAACGCCAGCGGTACCGCGGAATCATCGGCGCCGTCGCTCCCGGTGACCGGCGGGAGTATCGCTCCGATCGCCGCCACGGGGGGCGCGGCCCTCATCGCCGGCGTCGCGCTGCTGCTGGCCAGTCGCCGCAAGCCACGATGAGCACAAGCCGGCCCAGCTGACGCGGGCGGAAGGAGCAGCCAGTGACGACGCAGCACCCGGACCGGGCGGTCTGGCCATCCTCGATCGAGGACGTCCCCGCCACCGCGCCCGGCCGGGCGCCTGCGGTCGAACCCGTTCGCCGCACCACTGCCCCACCTGACAGCGGCATCCGCACCGGCACGCAACCCGCTGGCTCCGACCAGCTGCGGTCCTTGGCGTCCGATAATAGAAGCGGCCGACGGAGGCGATGGGCGCGCGGACCTACGGCGCTCGCTCTGGCGGCCCTGCTCACGGGCGCGTCCATCGGATTCGGCCTGCACTACACGGTCGTGCCACCGCCACGTCACACACCGACGGCTACGGCGCCCACCGCATCAGCTGGCGCAGCGTTCGCGCAGCGCCAAGCAGCGGTCAACCGAGCCAGTCTGCCGACGCCCGGCATCGCGGACTTCGCCGGCCCTTGGCTCGCCACGATCGGCGGGTGTTCCGTCGATGCCATCAGCGAAACGCAGCGCGGCAACGGTGAGACGACTCGAACCCGCTGCACGGCAGGCATCGTCACCAGTTACTGGATCACGTACCGCAACCTCGCCGACCGGGAGGCCGCAGAGGCCCGATACCGCAGTCAGGCGGCGAACGCAGCCACCCTGGCGCCGGGTGCGGCGCCGCCGACGCAGCAGAGCACCGCTGCCGGCCGCCCCGTGCAGTACATCGAGTACGCCTACCGAATCCCCACCGGCGACCGCGCGGGACAGGTCGTGGTCGCCATCTGGTGGAGCGACCCCACGAAGCCCATCGCTGGGGTCTTCACCTGCTACTGGGCTGAGCTGGCATCCTCGTGGCTGCCACTACGTGACCTGTGGGCACAGGCCGCCACGACGCCCGTTCAGCGGTAGCCAGCCAGTGCGGGCAGCCGTCCGGCGGCGATCTCCTCGACGGCGTGATGCACCTCCGCCGCCGGTACGACGACCTCTCGGCCCGCCCACGGCACAGGAAGTGTCGCCTGCCCGCACTGCGCACACCACGATCCCGCCTGCCAGACCTGCCATGCACGGCCAGCCAGCGTGCTCCTGCGGCGGCTACTCGACCGAGCCAGTGCGAGAACCGCCGCAGGAGCACCCACCAAACCGACGAGACCCATCATCAGGGCGCTTGCAGCACGGTCAGCTGCCGGCGCCGCGACAACGCCGTACGTCAGCAGGCACAGCAACCCGCCGCAGATCAACGCCACCACCATGGGCCGGCGGGGTGACCGCGGCTGGACCGGCGGTCGCAGGAGGTCTGCCAGCCCTGTGGTCGACGTCGTCGCGCTGCGGCCCCGAACCACCAGAACTCGCGGTGCCAACATGGTGGTGCGGGTGTGGGCCGTCCTGATCCCTGCGGCGTAGACCGAAGCCAAATGGCGCCGACCGCCGGTGGCACCACAACACGGGCTAGCGACACGAGATGACATATCCCGAGTATGAACGCCTGCACCGACAAAGCGATGACCAGCGCTACAGCGTCCCACCCTCACGCCCTGTCCCGGCACTGGATGTGGCGTTCTCTGTGGTCAATCGAGCAGCCCGGCTATCAGGCTCGGATCCCCACGCCCCCCACCATCGGAGACTTCTCGGGCGCACTCGCGTACGGGTCAGATCCATCCCCGAGGGGTCGCCATTCGGGGAGCCGTGCCAAGCCCGGTTCCAACAGCGAGAAGCCCCCGAAGAGCGAGGCGATCTCCTCTGGGGACCGGAGGGTGATCTCGATGTCGGCCCGCCTGCGGTACACCTCCTTCGCGACCTCCACGGAGTCCTCGCCGTGGGTGTCTACCACCACGTGGCTGAGGTGAGAGATCGCGATGGCGCTCCCGGGGACAAGACGATCTCGTAGCGGTGCGACGACAGCTTCGACCTGCGACGGGGAGACCTGCTGGAGGACCGCGAAGTACAGCAGCGCGGCCGGCTGATCTAGATCGAACAGCGTCGCGAGGTCCCCCTCCGCGAGGGCATCGAGAACGGAATCTGGTCGCGTGAAGTCACCCTCGACCGCCCTACAGTAGGGGTTATCGGCCAGGATTTCGTTGGACGCGACAATCGCGACGGGGTCGATGTCGACATACAGAACGCGTGCCGTCGGGTCTACACGTTGAACGATCTGGTGGACGTTGCCCTGGGTAGGAATTCCCGAGCCGAGGTCAATGAACTGCCGGATTCCCCGCTCCGCTAGCACCTGAACCACTCGGCCGAGGAACTGCCGGTTCGACAACGCGATATCGGCGCTCTCCGGCACCACCCGCTGAAGCTCCTGCGCGGCCGCACGGTCAGCTGGGAAGTTGTGCTTGCCACCCAGCAGGTAGTCGTACATCCGGGCCACGGTGGCCCGCCCTCCGGCAGATGATGACTTCTGGCCTGTCTCGTCGCTCACCATGCGCCGCTCCCCGTTCCGTACAAGACGGCGCATCCCGCCGTCCTGTGACCTCCATTACGGACCGGAAGCCTAGCGGCCAGGCCATAGTGGCGTGACGGCAGGCGACGGCGTCCAAGGGGGTCCAAAACCCGGCGGTCGCCGCTACACTCCGATCTTTGGTCACACACGGGCAGTCACAGTGTCAGGAGGTCCACAGTGTGGTGGAGACGGGCACGCGTCGCTGGGCGTCTACACCGAGCCGGAGTGCCCGACCCACCGCAGCCCTACACCGTCGAGGCGTGGTGCGAGGCGATAGCCGCAGCCCGAGGACGCCCGATCCGGATCAGCTCCGCCGAGCTACAAGCAGATTGGCCGCCGGGGTTCTTCTTCAACAGCGCCGAAGCTGACTACATCGTCACTGACGTCAGACTGCCATCGCTGACTCGAATACAGACCATTCTTCATGAGCTTGCCCATCTGCTCCTGGGGCACCGAGGCAACGCGCTGCACGGCGACATCGACCCTTCCGCAGAGGCTGACGCCGAAATTGCCGCAGACATCCTGTCACGCCAGCTCGCCCGAGCAGCCAATGCCGCGCATCGAGTGTCGACACCGCAGGAGGCGAAGCTAACCGACCTGAACTGGCGCACTCGGGATTGGATGAACGACCGCTGGGATGACTGGCAGCTGGAACTGCTCTGGGTCAAGCTGAGGACAGCGGTCCCGGACGCGCCGCTCATCCTCGTTCCGCACGACGATGAGCCCGCGCCGGCGCTGGGCGGCAGCCGCCGCACCTACCGTCGGGTCGTAGAGGTTCACGAACAGCTGCGTCGATTGCGGCCGTGGTACTCGGAGGACGTTCGCTTGAGCGCCCTGCGACGGGCAGAGAGATGCGGCCCGTCGGAAGCAGCGGCCGTTGCGGAGGCAGCAGTCATCGCAGTCGCGCTTCGGCGCCGAAAAGCCGGTGCGCCCCCCGCAGGCGGAAGCTTCGTACTGCCTCAGCGCGGCTCGGGACACCTGGACATCCGCGAGGAAACGCGCCGCCTTGCCCAGGTGTCCCGCGCGCTTCATCAATCTCCCCTGGTCCACGCCGAGCTTGCGCGATGGGGCACCGCGACCAGAGACGGCGGACTTCGCCGGCATGTCGCGTCGCCGGACAAGGACCGCCAACGTTGGTGGTTCGCCGCCTAACCGGCCCCAGCGCGCCCGGTCTGTCGGCCGCCGCAAGGTTTGGTGATGCCTCCGCACCGGTGCCGTCCTAGCCGCGCCGTGTGAACGTCCAGGGCCGCCTGCTTGAACCGGGGCTGCCGGCTGATGTTGTCACGGAACTCGCTCGGGAACGTCTCGTCACCGAACAACGGGCCCGCCCCCAGCGAGCACCCGAGCTGCAGGAGCTGCCGGCGGTGCTGCTCATCGACGACACCTGGAACGACCACGCTCATGTCCAGATCCCTACCGAGGTCCACCGCCGCCCGAATAGTGGACCGGGCAGTGCTCCACCCGCCGTCCAGGGCGTAGGCGGCATGTACGGAAACGAAGTCGAACTCTGCGGCGCTTAAGAGCTCAAGGCTCCGGTCGCCGCTACCGAACTCGTGCAACATGAACCGCACGCCGCAGCGCCGAAGGTCGCGGTAGGCGTCGAGGTCCTGAATACCTTCTGACGGTGCGATCGCCAATACCAACGTCGTGGGCGGCGCGCCATACGTCCCGAGCAGATTCCGGACAGCCTGGACGAGCTTCGCGTTGACCGACCGACCGGGCACGGGGATGACCAACCCTGCGCGCGGCAGCTTGGGCCGCCAGGTTTGGGCGGCAGCCAGCGACCGCGTCAGCGTGGTCTGCGTCAGGGCATCCAGCGCTTCCTGGTCGTCGATCAGTTGATAGACGTATTCGTCTGCCGAGAGCACTTCGTAGGGAGAGTAGAGCCACCGAGGAAGTGCCTGCGCCAACACGATAGCTCCCGATGCGAGGTCAACAATCGGCCTGAACGAGATCGACATTCGGGAATTCCGAAGCTCCGCGCCGAGCGTGAGCGAGCCAGGATGTTCGGTCGTGGCGACAAGAAGATCGCGCCCTTGCTGCACCGATCGCCACATCCGCATCTCGGCTAGCTTCAGAAGTTCCTCAGCGTCTGCCCGGGACCCGGAAACCAT
This sequence comes from Micromonospora sp. NPDC048898, assembly GCF_043198035.1. Lineage (NCBI taxonomy): Bacteria > Bacillati > Actinomycetota > Actinomycetes > Micromonosporales > Micromonosporaceae > Micromonospora > Micromonospora sp. NPDC048898. Next base: position 118,526 of record NZ_JBICUF010000011.1, on the reverse strand, counting down.
GCCTGCGCTGGCTCGCACCGCTACGCTATGGCCGCCATCTTGCACCTCTCGACGAAGGTTGGAAACTGCCCAGCATGCCCGCTCATAGGCCGTGGCTTCGGAGCACCCCCAGACCGCAACCCCGAACTCATGATCACCGATTCTGCCGACCGCCGCTTGATGTTCGCGGAACGACCTCTCAAGACGCTGCGCCAGCTTGGCCAAGACACTGTCGGCGCAATCCCGACCTATCGCTTCGCTGATGAACTTGAAGTTTTCGAGGCCGATGGCGATGAGGTGACAAGAGTCAGCGCCCTCAGCCGCTGTGACTCGCCGTGTAAACGCCACCCTGTTCGACAGGCCAGTGACGGCATCTTGAGTTGCGGCAAGCGCATGGCCGGCCGATTCCTCGGTCAACCGCTGATATGCGAACGCGATGTCTACGCTCGTCGAGATCGCCGACGCCAGGGCGCGCATGGTCGAGCGCTCGCGAGGCGTTAACACATCACGGGGTCCTTGCAGGTAAATCCGCAGCACTCCATGCACGCCGGCGGCCTCCGCGCCGACCTCTTGGACGATCGATGGCGGGCCCACGCCATCGAGTCTGGGTGCCCCCGACGCTGCACCGTCGTACACGACCAGAGCGTCGCCGTCGGCTCGAACCAGCCTTCTAGACGCCCCGACCTCTACCTCCGCCGCGCGGGCGCCGAAGAGGTCGACTGCACCCCGAGCCGCCGTACGCAGAACCTCGTCGAACTCGCGAGTAGTCAACGCATCGATCAACGCAGCCAGCTTCTCCCAAACTCGGCGCTCCTCACGCAACTTAAGCCGAAGCGACAGGACACCATGTAGCACAAGCATGGCGACAGGAAGGATGATGAGCGCCCTTTTGTCGAGACTGATCAGCATTACCGCGACGCCCGATATCACCGCCTCCGTTACACCCACTATCAGCCTCATTTGCCACATGTATCGCAACATCGCCTTGAACTTGCGACTTGTGGAAAGACATACTGCCGTCGTGGTCGCCAACTCGTCCAATAGCCAGATGACGAGCGCCGCACTGGCGATTGCGAGCAGACAGCGCTGAATCGAAAGGTCAACGTCAACAGCTCTATCAAACGCGGGCTGAATGCCGTAGAGCGACATGACCAAAACGGCAAGCATCGCCGCCACAATATCCTTGCTGATGTTGTGGACAGCCTTATGCACGCTCGCCGTCCGGGGATATCTCGTCAGCACCTTTGCAGCGGACGCACCGACGGCTACACAGACGATGACCCACGGCGCCGGCAGTGCCGAAGCACACACAAGGCACGCCGTAGGAGTCAGCGTTATTCTCATGGGGATTCGCGCAGGGAGTGGCGCAGAGAAGATCGCCCCGACCGCTATCAGCGATGCGCCCGTCAGAACGTAGACGACATGGTGTTGCGCTGGCTCGCTCAGATGGAAGAGCGCCCATCCCAAGCCAGCCAGCGCCATTACCACCAGCGTCGCAGTAAACAAAGCCAACGCGACACTATTTCTGCGGAGCGCGTCCATTTATACCCCGTGGCTAGCCGGCCCCCCAGCCTTCAAGTCGCTCACAGTAGCAGATTGGTGACGTCAGCTCCACTCAAGCCCTTTACGCATGTCCCCTCCCTCCGCATCAGCACCTACGCGGTTGGCCGAATGTATTCACCGAGTTAGCCGAGTTTCAATGCAAAAGTGTCTTTTTGCCCATCCACAGCACACATCGGCACCCAACGATCGCGCAATGTGCACACGTGACTGCGCAGCGGGCATGGACCGCCACCGCGCGCGAGTCGAGAACAACGCCGAGTTCGCGCCCGACACGTCGCGACAACCATAGGCGACGCACCAGACACTCCCCGTGAGCGATCTTCGGCCTGAATGACGCACCCACGCCAAATCGACCACAGTCGGGCGAGCTCGTCGACTGTGCGACCAGCGACGCCCGAGCGCTCACTTCGAGACCAGTCCACACTCGTGCGCATCTGGTCCCGTCGACTTCTGCTCGCCACGCCGCCCGCGTTCCTGGTAGATGAAATTACCACGCGTGTCGAGTCAGCCTCGTCGAACTGCGGTCCACACCCTTGCTGGAACGCATCGCCGGCTAAGCGAGGGGTGGAAGTGGCGCGGAGCCACGGTGAATCGGCGCCGAAGACGTACGTCCGGGACGGTCATTGGCCGGAGGCAGTCCTGCAGGCCGATGCCCCTGCCAGCGCCCACTATGCCCAAGAGGTCGCGCGTCGGCTGGCAGTCGCGATGCGGCGACGGCCCATCAGCAACCGGGAGCTGGCCAAGCTGGCAGGGGTGAGCCATCCCACCATCGGCTCGGTTTTGAACGGTGACCGTTACGCCGATCTTCGAACCCTCGCCAATCTTGAAATGGCTCTCCAAAGCGACTTGTACCCGCCGGGGATGTATCGACGGCTGGATGCACGCTGAGGAAGGAACCTGCGACCTGAGCGCTACCTCGAGTCCGATCGATGTTGCTCGGTGGGCAGGGGCCGGTCAGTAGCTGCCTACCTCAGGTTTTGGGTGGAAGGTGATTGGGTGTCGTTGGCTGCGTAGCCGCGGGCGAGGATCAGCACGCAGGAGAACAGGCCCGACCGTGCGCCGGCCACTTGCTCCTGCGCGGAGAGGATTTCTCCGGTGCCGGGGTTGATGATGAGCTGCGTCGTGGAGCCGTCCGCGGTCACCGTGAAGCCGAGCCCGGTCCGTCCAGCGAAGTCTGTTTGCTCGCCTTGATAGGCGATGTTCGGTACGGCCGCGAGGACGCGCAGAGTGGTCCGGCGCTGATCCTGGTTCAGGTATTGATGGGTAGCGAGGCCGATGACACCGTGGACGAGGATTCGCGGGTAGGCCGGCTCCCCGGCCAGCTCGCGTGGGGCCAGCACGCTGGCGAGCACGGTGGCGTCGGTGGGCAGCGGTTCCGCAACGTACGCCTTGAGGTCGCCCGCTAGGTATGGGGTGATCGTCTTTCGGGCTGATGCGAAGCGGTCGCGCTCGGCCTGGGTCGGGCGGTGGGCGAGGCCAGGCACGTCGGGAAGCCGGCGGGTCACCTCGCGGCCGGAGTCGTCGGCGTCGCGGCGCCAGCGCTGGAGGTCGATGCGGGCGATCTTCTTCGTGACGCGGGTCCACGACTGGGTGTGCACGTAGGTGTAGGGCAGGCCAGTGGCGGCGTCGGCGGGTGTACTGCCGACGTTCCCCGCGAGGGTCATCAGGCGTTCGTGCGGGGTGAGGCCGGGATCGGTGGCGGCCGCCGGAGGTGTTGTGGTGCTCTGCTGCCGTGGTGTTCTGGACGCAGATTGCGGGTGGGTCTGCCCAGCGGGGGTACTTGATTGGCAGGCAGTGAGCAGGACTCCGAGAGCGCTCGCAGTCACCAGGAGGGCAAGACTAGTCCGTCGGGGCATGGGCATCGTGGTGATGATTCCTCGCTGGAGGTAAGTGGTCAGAGGACTGGCGCAGGCCCGCCTCGGCGTTGACGCGGCCCCGCGTTGGTGTGGTCGGTCGGACGCGAGGGCGCGAAGGTCGCTCGGTCTGTTTCGTTGGCCTGTAGGGGCTAGGTGGCACAGCGGAGCAGCCTGGTGAGGGCCTGTTGGCCGCGGTCGGTGAGCATGGCCGTCAGGGAACGCTGGCGCGGCACCTCCCGCAGGTGCCCATTGGCGAGCAGCACGTTGAAGGTGTCGCGGACGGTGCCTTCGGAAACGCTGTTCACCGTGTCGGCTAGCTCCCGCACGGTCCACGTCCGCGTGGGGTCGTCGAGCAGCGTCGTGTAGATGCGGCGCCGCCTGTCCGCCATCGACTCGTCACCGGAACGACTGCCTCTCACCATCCGGTCAGATCTGCCCGCCGCGTAGGACCGGATAGCGGTCACCGGGCGATGGCCTGGACCTGACGGGCGTGTCGCAGGTCGGCAGGTCGGCGGCTCGGGTGAGGTCAGGACCCGCTGCCCGGCGCTGACCTGGACTCGGTCGAGTTGGTCGCGCAACAGCCGGGTGCGAGTTCTGCGTGCTGCCATGCGCCGTTGCTGCCCCGCCGGCCGACGGGTCGGTGCCGTCGGTCGCAGCGGTGTGGCTGGTGTCGTCGGTCATGCTGACGGGCTCCTATCGGTGAGTGCGGTCTGAAGATCGTGTGAGGGGTCGTCGGTTCCGACCGGATGGGCGTGGCCTTGGTCAACACAACCGGCGCGCATGCGGGCGAGTTCGTGGCGCAGGCGCGGGCCGTCGCGGTGACCTGGGTGCGCGGCATGGTGGTCGGCGGCGGTGCGGGCAAGGAGTTGACGCGCTTGGATGCAGCGCCCGTCCTGATAGAGGACGAGGGCGAGGGCCGCTTGGGCGGCAAGGGTGCGTAGCGCCCGAGTGCCTTCGGCCTTGCTGTGGTGGCGGATGAGCTCGCCGTAGCAGTTCGCGGCGTCGGTGAGGTTGCCGGTCCGGCAGTGTGCGATGGCGAGGATCCGCAGGGCCGAGTCGGTTTCCGGCGAGGAGGTGCCGAGCAGGCGGTACAGGCTGCGGTGCGCCCACCCGGCCCAGGGCAGCGCGGTGCTGGGGTCAGCGTGGACGACGGTCAACTCCGCGAGCAGTGCGGCGGCGAGCGCGGTGGCGACGTCCAAGGCGCCGACGTCGTCGGAGGGATCGGTGAGCAGCAGCCCGGTGTGCAGGACCTGAATGGCGCGCGCGTGCTCACCGTGATCAGCGCGGGCCCGGGCGTAAGTGAGGCGTTGTGCCATGGACATCCGCGGTCCGACGAGCTGGCGCGGGTGAGACCGCCACGTCATGTGCAGATCGGTGTGATCAGCCCCGACCGCGACACGGTGCAGGCCACCGGGGGCATACGCGGCGGCGAATTCGGTCTTGCCGGGGGGCACGAGGTGCGGGGCACGGTGGAGCACCGCCTGGGCGACCGCGTCGCGCAGCGCCTGCGCCGGGACGGGTGCCCGTCCGCAGGATGGCATGCACAGGTAGACCTGCGGGCCTTTAGGGAGGTGCACCAGGATCATGCGGTTGGCGCAGAGATGGCAGGCCGTCAGCCCTGGCGGGACCGGGGCGGATGGCACCGCTCGTGCCCGTGCCACCCATTCGTCGATGGTGCGCCGTGACACGCCGCATTCGCTGGCGACCTCCTTGACCGCAGGACGCAGGCCGTGCTCGGCGGCACGCGTCAGCGTCGCGGCCACCGCCTTGGTGACGAGCGCCGGCGTCCACGGAGCAACTGGCAGGGACCGCGTCGGCATGGTGCATTCCCCTTTGTTGACCAGGTCGCTATGCGGCCAGTGAGGTGGCCGGTACCGGCCATGACGGCGTGAGCTGCGTGCAGACGGCGCGGTGGTTTTCGCTGGCCGGCGTTCGCGTGATGTCGCTGATGTGGGTGCGAAGAGGGTCGCCGATCGTCAGGTAGCGAGCGGCGATGGTCGCGGCGACCCTGAGGCAGCGTTGCGAGATGTCGGGTGATCCGCAGTCGTGGTAGAGGCACGCGAGCTGGGTGAGCGCTTTCAGGGTGACGGGTGCTTCGGGTCCGTGGCGGCGATCGGCGGTGGTGTAGACGTCGGCGAGGTCCCGGATTGCTTTCTCACACCGGCCGATGCGGTGGTGGGCGGCTGCCAGGCCGGCGCGGGCGTGCAGGGTCCGCTCGTGGCTGGCGCCGAGTTCGGTGGTGGCGAGGTCGACCAGGTCGCCGTAGGTGGCGGCGGCCTGGTCGGCCTGTCCGGTCAACGCGGCAAGGGGTGCCAGCAGCATCGCCGCGTCGAGTTGCTCGGCTGCGGACGTGCCGTGGTGGGCGAGCGTGCGGGCGTAGACGGCCCATTGGTAGGCGTCCGTGAGGTCGCCGAGCGTCTGCCGCGCTGCGGCGTGGTCGATCGCCGCGCGCGCGGGCGTCTGGCGTGCTCCGCGCGCCGGTTGATGGGTTCGGGGCATCGGCGTCCGCGTTGGCATGTCCGTTCTGGCTCCCGATCATGTTCGGCATTAGGCAGGGGTGGGTCTGCGGGGTTGGTGTGGCCGGCGACGGCAGTGGGGGCTGGTCGCCGCCGGCCACGTCGGTCGCCGCCGCCTCCCCTTGATGGGCGGGCGACCATTGGTCGATGTTTGGCGGGGAGCTGCTGCCGCCTGACTCGCCGGTCAAGTGCCGGTCGCGTCGGTGTGCGTGACACGGCAGCCCGGCGATGGGGTCTCGTCCTCGGCAGCGCTGGCGGTCGGGGGGGCTTGGGCGATGGTGGAGGTGAACTGGTAGGAGCGCAGCACCACCATCGGGTCGGCCATCAGCTCGGCGAAACGATCGAGGTCTTCGGCCGTCGCGCCGTCGTGAAGGAGTTGGTCTGTCAGCTGGTGGACGTTGTCGGCGTAGAGCTGGCAGCCGGGGCCGCCGCCAGTCCAGGTGCGGGCGGTGGTGCGGGCGTGCACGTGGTTCATCCCGGAATGCAGCAGCAGGGAGGCGGCCCTGTCGCCCCAGTGCAGGTCGACGCTCTGGCTGGCGAGGAGGTCGAGGACGCGGTGCACAACGGTGGCGAGGAGTTCCGCGTCTTCGGGGGAGGGGGCGCGGTGCACCCACATCTGGGCGTCGACGATGTCGCCGAGGACGAGCCATCCGCCCGGCTTCAGTAGGGAGATCATCTCGTCGAGCAGGTCGGTTCGGTTGGCAAGCGGCGCCAGCGCGCAGCGCGCGTTGATCAGGTCGAACGGCGCGGTTTCGGCGGGTAGTTGCAGCCCGTGGCGCAGGTCGCGTTCGTAGACGTGGACGATCGCGGTGGGGTCGAGCAGTTTCGCGTCGCTGTCTAGGGCGACGACGCAACCCGACGGTCCGACCAGGCCGGCGAGGTGGCGCGTGAGCGAACCGGCTCCAGCGCCGACATCGAGAGCTCGCTGCCCGGTGTGGACTCCGATGCGCGCGAATTCACGTGTCGTGATCGGGTCGAACACCTTCGTGGGGTCTCGGGGCGGCGTGCTGCTGCGTATCTGGTTGCGGTGGTGGGTGGACGTCATCGGTTCCTCCTAGGTTCAACCACGGTTCGCGAGGACGCTGGTGCCGCTGTGGGTCCAGCGCAGTTCGACGGATTCGGGGCTGTAGACGAGGGCCTGCTCGACGAGCCGGATCAGGTGTTGGCGTAGGTCGGCTCGGGTGGACTCCTGCCATCGCTGGTAGGTGATGATTGGTCGGGTGGCCGCGGTGCGTCGGTCATAGGCGGCGGCGCAGCCGACGACGAGTGCTTCCAGGTGGGCCGCGTCGTACAGGACCGGGGGGCAGAAGCAGACGTAGAACCGGCGACGGGGGGCGGCGGCGTAGGGCTGGAGGTACTGCTCGCAGGTGGTGCAGAGGGCCAGGTCGGTGAGCAGCCAGAGGCTGGTGTCGTCCTCGTTCACGGTGTCACCGCCCATACCTGGGCAGCGGTGGGCGGGTGGTCGGCGACGCCGTCCGGGTCGGCGACGCCGACCACCCGCCGCCGCCCGCGGTGGATGCCTCGGGCGGTGGCCCTGCACCTGGTGGTGCCGGACCCGCCAGGTGCAGGGGTGCGAGCGCGGTGCGGAGGTCGCTTCGCTGGGCTGCGGAGGGTGGCGGTGGTGGTCATCGTGTGGTTCCCGTGGGTATGGCAAGCACGTCGTGTAGCTGGGTGGGGTCGGTACGCAGGTCTGCTGCGGGGGCGTGCAGGGCGATGCCGCCCCGGTCGAGGACGGCGACGTCGTGGGCGATGTCGAGGGCGAGCGCGAGGTTCTGCTCGGCGATCAGGACTGCGCTGCCGGTCGCGGCGAGGCTGGTGATGATGGTGGCGAGTTGGCCGATGATGGCGGGGGCGAGGCCTTCGGAGGGTTCGTCGAGTAGCAGCACCTGCGGCCCGGCGAGCAGGGCGCGGGCCAAGGCGAGCATTTGCTGTTCGCCGCCGGAGAGTTGGTGGGGCTGGTGGTGACGGCGCTCGGCCAGCGCCGGGAACAGGTCGAGGATCTGCCGTGCGGTGATGGTGCGCGTGCGGCCGGGGTGCGGCCGGGGCAGCGCGAGGTGCTCGGCGACGGTGAGGCCAGCGAACAGGCGGCGTCCTTGCGGAACGAGGCCGATGCCGGCGCGGCAGCGGCGGCGGGCAGGAAGGCCGGTCACCAGCTGGTCGTTGAGGACGATTTCAGTGCCTGACAGGGCGGGGTGCAGGCCCGCGATGGTGTTGATCAGAGTGGTCTTGCCGGCGCCGTTGCGGCCGACGACGGCGCTCACCCTGCCGGCCTGCACGTCGAGGGTGACGCCGGTGAGCACAGGTGCGCCGTGGTGCCCGGCTCGCAGGTTGCGCACCCGCAGGACCGGCGGCGCAGCCGTGGACGGGTCGGTGGTGGCCACCGGCGTTGTGGGCCCGTAGTTGGTGGGGTCTGCCTGGGCGAGGTACACGCGGCGCACGTCTGGGTGCGCGCGCACCTCTGTGGGGGTGCCGGTGGTGAGGTGTTGGCCGTGGTTCAGGACGGTGACGGTGTCGGCGACCGCGGCGACGAAGTCGAGGTTGTGATCGACCAGCAGCACGGCGATGTCGGTGGGCAGTGCGCGGATCAGCTCGGCGAGGCGGGTGACCTCGGTGGCGGCGAGGCCGGCGGAGGGTTCGTCGAGCAGGAGCAGTCGGGGCTGGGCGGCCAGGGCGACGGCGACTTCGAGGCGGCGTTGGTCGCCGTATGAGAGTTGGCTGGTGGGCCAGTGGGCGTGCTCGGCCAGCCCGACCTGGGCCAGGGCGTCCAGGGCCGCCGCTGACGCGCGGGGCCGCAAGCGCAGCGCGGCCAGGTGTTGCCCGGGCACGGCGAGGAGCACGTTCTGCGCGACGGTCAGGGGGCGGGCGAGCGCGGGATGTTGCCAGGTGCGGGCGATTCCGGCGCGGGCGCGGCGGTGCGCCGGCCAGCGGTGGATGTCGTGTCCGGCGTAGTGGATGCGCCCCGAGGTGGGTCGCAGGGTGCCGGCGATCAGGTGCAGCAGGGTGCTCTTGCCGGCGCCATTGGGTCCGATGAGTGCGTGCCGGGCCCCCGGATGCAGGTCGAGGCTGACCTCGTCGACGGCTCGGCGGGCGCCGTAGGCGCGGCTGACGGTGTCCAGTCGCAGCAGCGGCGCGCTCATGGCAGCTCCCGACCGCGGCGGAGGGTGAGGCCGGCCATTCGGTGTCGAGGCAGGTAGGCCAGGACGAGGAAGCAGACGCCGAGCAGGGTGCTGCCGTGGCCGCTGAGCAGCCCGCCGACCCAGTCCCGGGTGGCCACCAGGAGGACCGCGGCGGCGCAGGCGCCGATCATGCTGCGGGAGCCGATGAGCGCGGCCGCGAGGGCGAGGGCGGAGATTCCCATGGCGGCGTCGGCGGGTGAGACGTAGCGGGTCACCGCGACGAGCAGCGCGCCGGCCGCTCCGGCGATCGCTCCGGCGAGGGTGTAGGCGGCGAGCAGGAGTCGGCTGGTGTGGTGGCCGGTGGCCTGCACGCGGGGCTCGTGGGCGGCGATGGCGCGCAGGAGCAGGGCGAAGCGGGTGCGGGTGAGGACGATGACGGCGGCACCGATGATCAGGGTGCACGCGAGGACGTACAGGTAGACCCAGCCGGGTCGGACCATCGGTGCCAGGCCGGGCAGCGCTACCACCGGTGGTATGTGGGTGCCTTCGCTGCCGCCCGGCCCCCACTGGCCGGCGACGGCGTGCACGAGTTCACCGATGCCGAACGTGACCATGAGGAAGGTGGTGTCTCGGACGCGTACCGCGAGCAGGCCGGTCACTGCGGCGGCGACGGCCCCAGCGGCGGTCGCCGCGAGCAACAGGATTGGACCGAGGTTGGTCAGCGTGGCGAGGGTAGCGGCGGTGTAGGCCCCGACGACGAGGTACGCGGCCTGCCCGAGTGGCGGCTGTCCGGCCAACCCGACCAGCAGCTGCGCGCTCATCGCGAGTACCGCCATCACCAGCGCGGTGGCGGCGAGCGAGACGAGGTAGGCGTTGACCATCCACGGCAGCGCCACTGCCGCCACGACGACGATCCCCGAGGCGATGGGTATGAGGCCCGCCGCCCGGCTGGCCTTTCGGTGTTGGGTCGTGGCGGTATTGGGGGCGGGTGTGAGGGTGGTGGTCACGCGGGCCGTCCCGCAAGCGAAGGGCGGCGCCGGACGGTGAGAGCGACCAGCATCGCGGTGGCAAGGACAAACGCGGCAGCGCCGGGGACGAGAGCGACGCCAAGCGTGAGGATTTGGCCGACGCCGAGGGCGGCGAGTAGGGCACCGCGAATGCTGCCGAGGCCGCCGACAACGCAGACGATCAGCGAGTAGACCAGGATCGCGATGTCCACGCCGGGGGCCGGGCCGATGACTGGGGCGCCGAGCACACCGGCGGTGACCGCGAGGACTCCCCCACCGACCAGCACGGCAGCTCGGGTCGTGCGGGTGGGTAGTCCGGTGGCGGCGGCCATGCCGGGGTCGGCGACCACGGCCCGCACGACCGCCCCGGCGCGGGAACGCTCGACAAGCCAGATCAGCAGAACCACGATCAGCGCGGCGACCGCGATGAACCCCAGCCGGTAGACCGGGTACTGGTACTCGCCGAAGCTGACCGACCCAGCGACCGCCCGGGGCGGGTCGACGGAGCGCGGTTCGGCGCCGAACACGGTGCTGAACCCGTCGGCGGCGATGTACGCGACCCCGAGGGTGGCGAGCACCTGGTCCAGCGGCCGGTCCGTGAGGGGGCGCACGGCGGCGGCGAGGCCCGCTCCCCCGAGCGCGCCGACCAGGACGGCGGCGGCGAGGGCCAGGCCGAGGCCGGCCCAACCGCCGTCGGCCAGGTACCAGGCAAGATAGGCGCCAGCGAGGTAGAGGGTGCCGTGGGCCATCGAGAACACCCCGGCCACGCCGAAGATCAGCGTGAGTCCGGCGGCGATGACGAACAGCAGCAGTCCGTACGCGATCCCGTCCAGCGCGGTGATCGTGTAGGGGTTGACCAGCCCGCTCAGGCCCACGGCACTCCTCCTTTCGGACGTCGGTCAGGCGGAGGCGAGGCGCCGGCCGATAGTGGTGTGCATCAGGTAGCCCGACAGCATCAGCTGCGGGTCCCTCAGCACCTGCCGCAACTCGGCCAGGTCGTCGCGGCTCATGCCGCCGTCGATCAGTTCGGCTTCGCGCTGGATGGAGTTGGAGTGGTGCAGCCGGCAGATGCCGGTGCCGCCGCGCCACGAGCGGGACTCGATGCGGCTCACGACAGAGACCAGGCCGAGGCGCAGCATCACCTCCGGCGCCCGCTTCGCCCAGCCCATGTCCGCCCCGCGGGATTCGCCGTAGGCGAGCAGGGCGTCCTGGAACCGCTCGATCAGCTCAGTCGCCCGCGGGCTGGGGCTGCGGCGGATCATGTCCCGCCAGGTGCAGTCCCAGTCCGCCACCACCATCGCGCCGCCCGGGGCGAGAGCGCGCGTCAGGTCGGCGAGAACCTGCTCACGCTCGGGCAGGTGCATCAGCACCAGGCGGGCGACGATTACCTGCTGCGACCCCGCCGGCAGCTCGATCTCGCGGATGTCGCCGGCCCGGATGGTGACGTTGGGCCCCTGGGGGATGTACCGGGGGTCGACGTCCACGGCGGTGACGTGCCCGTCCGGGCCGACCTGGTCGGCCAGCCAGGTCGTCAGCGTGCCCGCCCCGGCGCCGATCTCCGTGACCTGCCAGCCCGATCCGATCCCGAGTTCGAACAGGGCCCTTTCGGTGTCGGGGTCGAGGATCTGGGCGAGGTGACGTAGCTGGTTGCGAGCTTCCGGGGTGGCGTTGTTGAACATGTACCCGGCTCGTTCACCGGTCGTCGTCTTGGTCATGGTGTCTGTGCCTTCCGGTATCAGGAGCCGAGGGTGGTCAGCGTCTGCACGGTGCGGTTGACCCACACCTGCCCGTCCTGGGCCACCTCCCGCAGGTAGTACGCCTGCACGGGGGTGTGGTTCGTCGGCCCGAACTGCCAGGCGCCCCGCGGCGAATCGATCGACCCCACCCGGGGCAGCGCCGCGGTGAGCGTTTGTGAGGTCAGCCCGGTGGCCGCCCCACTTGCGGCGGCCGACGACGCGGCCGGGCTGCTGACCGCCGGGCTGCTGCTCGGTGCAGGGCTGCCGGAGGCCGGTGCGGTGGCGGTGGGTGTAGTCGCGGGGACATCGGGCTGGGCGAGCGCTTCGGAGATGGCCCTGTCCAACACGAGCGCCGCGTCCCACGCGCAGACGTGGTAAGCGTTCGGCAGCTTCCCGTCGTTACCTGCGGTGAACCGGCTCACGAAGTCTCTGTTGGCCGCGTTGTCAAGCGTCGGCGAGTAGTTCAGGGCGGTGTAGATGCCCTTGGCCTGATCCTTCAACGCCTCCAGTGACGCGCCTTCGGTCAGGAAGCCTGAGGCGTACAGCGGCGTGGTGATGCCGTACTGGCGGTACTGCTTGACGAACTCGATCGCGGACTTACCGGCGTAGAAGGTGTAGACCGCCGCCGGCTTCGCCTCCTTGATCTTCGTCAGGTACGGCGAGAACTCGGTCGTCGGCGCCGGCGCCCACGGCGTCCACGTCGGCTCCCCGCTCGGATTCGCCAGTTGCCCACCCGCTGCGCGGAAAGCGGTGACGAAACCACCGATCTGATCCCGACCGCCGATGTAGTCCGGGCCGATCACCCACACGCGACCATCGCCCACCACCGTGCGCAGGTAGCCGGCTATCGACGCACCGGTTTCCTGGCTCAGCCACGACGTCGACCACAGATAGGTAGGATCAGTGATCGTCGACGGCCGCCCACCCATGCCGATCAGCGGCACCTTGGACTCGTTCAACAGCGGGTACAAAGTCTGCACCGTGTCGGCGGTCCCCCCGCCAACGAGGGCGAGGACTTTGTCCTGCTCGATCAGCTTGCGCGCCGACGCGAGGGCGGTGGCCTTGCCGTCACCCTCGTCGGCCTCGATCACCCGCACCGGGCGACCGCCGAGCTTGCCGCCCAGCTTCTCCAGGGCCAACCGCCACCCCGCGGCCTGATCCTCACCGATCGACTTGTAGTCGCCCGTTTTGGGCACGATCAAGCCGATGCGGATCTCCGTGGCGCTAGTGTCCGCGTCGCTGAGACTCGATCCAGCGCAGCCGGCGACGACGAGCAGGGTGGTGGCAGCGATGGCGGCGGTTGCCGCTCGCCAGCGATGGTGCCGGCGGCCGGTTGGTTGAGGAGTCACGAGAGTCGACGTCCTTCCGTTCTGAGGGGATGGTGCGAGGGCCGTGCATGGTGCTGGGGTGGTACGCCAGGGCTGGCCAGGCGGCGCAGGACGGCCAGGACGGAGTCGGGTTCCGTGGCGTCGCAGGTCAGGACCGGCACCTGCGCGCTGACCTGTAGGGCATCGCGGATCTCGCGGCGGTTGCGGGTGCCGCCGAGCGGCCGGTTGATCGCGACCAGGTATGGCAGGTCACGGGCGTCGAGGTAGTCCATCGCCGGGTAGGACACCGGCAGGCGGGTGGTGTCGACCAGCACGATCGCGCCAGCGGCGCCGAGAGCGAGGTGGTCCCACATCCACCACCAGCGCCGCAGCTCCGGCGTCACGTGCAGGACGACGGTGACGCCGGTGGGCAGGGTGGCGTAGCCGATCTCTCCGACCGCGCCCGGCTGTCCGGGCAGCGTCGACCGGCCAGCGGCCCGCAGGAAGCAGGACTTGCCCACACCCGCGCCGCCGGTCACCAGCACCTTGACCATCGAGGCCGCACGCCCCACCACGCCCGAGTCCGCACTCATGCTCATCGCCGCCCGCACACGGCTCAGCCGGCCGTTCGCGGCCCTGGCCGGACCGCTTCGCCGATGCGCGCCGCCATGGTGGCCAGTTCGAAGGCGACCTGCGACTGGTCGCAGTCATTGCGGGCTAACGCCGCCAAAGACGACCCATCGGGCACCTGCTGCACGACGAGGATCCCGTCGCGCATCATCAGCATCTGGAACTGCACACCGCCGCTCTGCAGCAGGTCGGTGGCCCCGCGCGCCAGACTGACCAGGCCGGACACGATCGCCGCGAGCTGATCACCTCGGTCCTTGTCCAGAGCATCGGTGCTGGCCAGCAGCAGCCCGTCGCCGGATACCGCGACGACGTGAGCCACTGCGGGTATCTGGTTGGCCAGATTGTTCAAAACGGTGGACAACTGCCCAATGCGGGTAGTAGCGACGGTGCTCATCGGCGTTCTCCTGTCGAAAAGGGAGGGATGGACGGCGCGGCTCGCAAGCCGCTCATCGCGCCGCGGACCTGCGCCCGGATTGCCGCCGGGTCGATCTGCACGTCAGGCTCCGAGGAGGTCCGCTGTGTTGGCAGACCCTGGATGACGTGCGCCTGGGGGCGCCGTTTAGGAAGACCAGAGGTGGTGCGTCCCTCGGTGGCTGGTTCGGCGGCGGACGCCGCCGCCCGCCAGCCCGCGTCGGCGTCGGTGCTGAAACCACGCCCGTCGCCGCGAGACGGCCACAACCACGGCGACCGGGCTGCCATCTCCTGAAACATCGGCGGGTCCGGCGGTCGAGGCGCACCCACCGGCAATGGCAATGGGCCCCGTTGCTGAGGCACGGGCGGCAGTTCCATCGTTACGTCCGTGCGTGGAGGTGACGATGGCGCCGGCACCATTGGGGTCTGCTGGGTCGGAGCAGTCCAGCCAGTGCCCGCCCACGGTTCCGCGACCGCGTCAGGGACCGGCGCGGGAATCCGCCGGGACGACCGTTCAATGTGACCGGGCACGACGATCTCGCGCACGTGCACCCGGGTGACGTACTCAGCCGGCACCAGAACTTCGGCGGTGACGCCGGTCGGCTGGGTAGCGCGCAGCCGCACCCGCACTCCGAACTCCACCGCCAGACGGGAGGTCACGATCAGCCCCATCTGGTTGGCGACCGTCACCTCGATCTCGGAGCTCGCCAGCAGCGTGTTGGCGCGCTGGAACTGCTCCGGGCTCATCCCGAGGCCGGTGTCAACGATGAGGATCTGCACGTCATGCCCGGACCACCCCGCCAACACGCGCACCTGGTCAGCGGAGAACCGGGTGGCGTTGTCCATCAGCTCCGCGAGGATCGACTTGACGGCGCCGACGGCGCGGACGTCTATCTCGACCTCAACCAACTGCTCTGTGGTGATTCGAGCGAAGCCCTCGATCTCGGACAAGGCGGCGTTGACCAGGTCGGCGAGCACCACCGGATCTGGCTGTGATTGGACCGGGCCGCCGCCGGCGACGATCAATAGATTCGACCCGTAGCGGCGCAGCTGGGTGGCCTGCTCGTCCACGGCGAACACCATCTCCAGCCGTTCGGGGTTTTCCTCGTCGCGCTCAAGACGATCGATGCTGCCCAGTAGGTGGTCAGTCAAGGTCTGCAGGCGTCGGCCAACCGCCGTGATCATGGCGGTGACCTGGGCACGTGCCCGTGCCTGCCCCACCGTCGCGCCCACCGCCACATCCAGCACCTGGTTGAACGCGTCCGCGACCTGGCCGACCTCGTCGCGGCCGACAACGGGCACCGCCACCCCACCGGCGTCCTCGGCCAACCGTGTCGCTGCCGCCGGATCCGAGGTCGCCCGCAACCGCGCCACCAGGGCCGGCAGTTCCACGTCCGCGACCCGGCGGGCGCCCTGCTCCAGCGACGACAACTGCGCGACCAAAGACCGGGCCACCCGCACCGCCGTCAGCCCGGCGACCAGCAACATCACCAGCAACACCGCGGCTTGCACCGCCGCCGCGCGGACCTCGTCCATCCACAGGTCATCCGCGGCAGCCGCGATGTCAGCGTTCACCGCTGCCTGCACCTGGGCCAACAGGTCCGCCCGCGTGGTCATCACCCGGCTCCATTGCCCGGCGCCGCCCGGCAACCGCACCGGCTCATAGACCCCAGTGCCGGACACCAGCCCATCCAGCCGCACCGCGGCGAGGACGTCCCCGCCGGTCAATGTGCGCCCTAACCGCGCCCTCCACGAGGAGCGCGCCAGCGCGTCGAACTCGCGCAACGCCTGGTCCTGGCCGGATCGGGCGGCTACGACTTCCGCGTGCAGCGCCGGGGTCAACCGCCGCGCGGCCACCGCCTGCAACACCGCCACCTGCTGCTGGCCCACGGCCTCACGGGCGCGTGACACCGCCGCTGACGCTCGCATCTCGTCCGCGAGCTGCGGCTGCACACCGCTCTGCGCCACCGCCAACAGCAGCTCACCGAGATCGGCGATGACGATCCGGTAGCCAAACGCGACCGCGGACAACGCCGCTGGGGCGTCTCCGCGCACCCGCTGCCGCTGCGCCTGCACGTCCGCCAACCCCGCGTCAGCGCGGGACAGAACTCCACGGACACCCCCGGGCGCGTCGTCGAGTTCTCCTCGCAGCACCCGGAACCGGGAGATCGCCTCATCGGTGCCCTGCACGGCCCGCTCGAACTCCGCGGGTTTAACCGTCGACCCCGGCAGCAACAGACCCACCGCGGCAATCCGCTCAGCCTGCAGACGTTGCGTCACCTCGGTCGCCGACGCGCCGGCGGAGAACAAGTCCCCGGCACCCTCGGCGGCCTGCGCCTCCCCCACCGAGGACCACAACCCGAAACCCGCCGACACCACCGCGACCAGCACCGTCGGCAGCACGATCAGCGCGGCTTTCCACCGCACCGGCATATCCGCCAACCGGCGGCCCACTCTGACCTGCGGCACCCGCATCGCACCACCGTTGGAGGCGCTCACACCGCCGCCTGGCTGCCCGTGGATGCGGTCCCGCAGCCGCGCCCGCTCCACGCCCTGTCGCGCGGCGAGCGCCGCCCGGTCGCCGACAGGGCCGCCGTAGCAAGCGCTTGCTCGTTGACGGGCCGGCCGGCGGAGAGTTGCCGGCCGGTCGATACCAGCGGCTGCGGCGCGATGGCCAAATGCGCCACCAGCGGCGTGATCAGCAGAGGCATGACCCTCCTGGCAACAGGCACGGCGAACCTTCCCTTGGTGAGTTGGTGTCGCTGGCTGGTGAGTACAGCGCAGCAGCAGCGGCGATGACGCCGGCATAGAGCGACCTAAGACGAAATCGATCAATGTCGGCTAGCCCTGCCAAGCGGTTCTGACAATCCGCCGACATTCCCGGCGTCAGCAACATCCGTGAAAGATGAATGTCGGCGGATTGTCGGAGATTGACGACAACCCTTATCGACAGCGCCAGCAACAGCATTTGATGCTTGGGTCGCCGCCTGCATGAACTCGGCAGGCGATGAGGGCCGCCGCTGCGACGCGGCAACGCGACCCGCTGTGTCCACTACCCCCTTGGGAGGGCATGCACCATGGCCAGTTCATCCATGGCAGAGGTGCTCTATCGGTCACTGCCACACGTGCGGGCCTTTGAACGCGCTGCACCACCTCGGGAGCCAGTCAGCACGTCGGGGCACCTCGACGTCGCCCGCGCTCCGCTTGATTCCGCCACGGCTCGTGCGCTACGCGCAGGCGCACGGTGAACAGCGCCATGCTCGACGAGCACATCGTCACCCAACTCCGAGTCGACCTGCTCGCCGCATCCCGACGGGTACCCGCGCGGCGACACATCATCCAGGAGTGGGAGTTGTCCTCGGTCGAGCGCTGGTTCTTCCCCGATGGCAGCAGCTTGGTCTGCAAGCTCGCCACCGCGCCGTTCACCGGCGAAGCGACCGTCCTTCGCGGGCTCAACAGCCGGCAAGCCCCGGTCCCGCTGCTGGACGGCTACACGATTCGCCCCGACGGGGTGGGCATGCTGATGGAAGACCTTGGCAAGCCTCGTCGGCCCGCGACGTCCGCAGAGGTTGCCGCCACGGCCCGATGGGTTCACGCCACTGCCGGCATCCCCAACCTCCCGACCTTCGACGAAGCGGGACTGGCGCGGCTGCCAGAGCAAGGACTCGAGGCGTTAGACGAGCTCCGTCGACAAGGGCGCTTCACCCACGACGCGAAAGGGATCGAAGCGGTACTGCAGCGACTCGCTGCCACCGCACAACACAGGGCCGACGGTGCCGAGCGGCCACCGTTCGGGCTGTGTCACGGCGAGTTCCACCGCACGTCGCTGCACGTCAGCCGCACCGGCTGCCGCCTCGTCGATTGGGCCAAGGCATTCACCGGACCGGGCCTCCTCGACCTGGCCACCTGGTTCGGCACCCGCACATCCACCGAACCCCGACTCCTCGCCAGACTTATCAAGGCCTACGTCGACGCAGGCGGGCATCCCGACGCCGAGGCCGACCGGGGCGGGCTTCCCGCTGTCCGATGGGCGCTGGGCTGGCACCGGGTGTGGGCAGCCTGGTGGCTGCTCACTACCGCCGCCGCTGGCCACTACCAAGCTTCTATCGATCGACGCCATAGCCAAGTCGTCCTCCGGCAACTCCAGGCCGCAGTGGACCTACTCGGAGCACCGCCACTCCTCAACACCAGCCGCCCATCACCTACTGCAGGAAGATCCTCGTGAAGCGCCTCATCGTCGACACCCACGCCTCGTCCTGCTATTTCCGCACCTCCGTCGGTGGCGACGGGCGCAAGGCATTGGTGCAGGTCACCGAACGGTGCAACCTGCACTGCGCCCACTGCTTCGTTTCGTCGACTGCCACCGGGTCCGACCTGTCCCTGGCAGATTTCACCACCCGCGTGCTGCCGCGGCTGCTGGACGCCCGCGTCGAACGCCTCACGCTCACCGGGGGCGAGCCCTTCGTGCACCCCGACCTGATCGCCATGTGCCAGGCAGTAGCCGACCGAGGACTACCGGTGGGCCTCTGCACCAACGCGACGCTGACCCACGACGCCGACATCGACGCCCTGGCAGCCCTCGGCAACGTACACATCAACGTGTCCTTCGACGGATTCCGGCCCGAAAGCCACGGCAAATTCCGCGGCGACCGGTCGTCGTTCGACACCACCGTCGCGACCACCCGCAAGTTCGCCGACGCCGGCTTACTCAAGGGCCTGCTGTCCACGCCCAACGCGCTAACCACGCCGGAAGAGTTCGCCGACCTGTGCGCTTTCGCCGTCGATATCGGCGCCGAATACGTCCTGATGAACCCGCTCTCCTCCTTCGGCCGAGGAGTGAAAAGCCGCGGCAAGCTCGCCGCGACCACGACTGCCATGGACGCGATCCGGGCGGTAACCGACCGTTTCGCTGACCAACTCGACCTCGTACGTATTCGCTTCCCCAACGACAACCTGCCGCTGGGTGGCTGCGACGCCGGCAAGCTGATCTACGTCTTCGTCGACGGGCAGGTCGCCGTCTGCCCCTACCTGGTCTTCGCCGCCCGCACACCCGCTTCAACGCACCGCGACACCGAGTTCCTGACGGGCAACATCCTCGACGGGGAGGCCGCCCCCAGCCTCGACGCCTACGACTTCCACACCCGCTACCAACTCGGCGCCAACCCGACCTGCGGCTCTTGTGACATAGCCGGACAGTGCGGCAAGGGCTGCCCCGCCGCGGTCATCGCCGCAGGTGGCCGCATCGGCGACGTCGACACCGAGCAGTGCCCCATCACGGCACCCAACGGCCGCAGCTTGCTGCCGCTGTCCCCGTCGAAGGGGTGAGCAGTCTGTTCATCGCGGTCGAAGGGCCCAACGGAGTCGGCAAAACCACTATTGCGCGCCTCCTGGCCGACCGTCTCGCCGAACTCGGATCGGCCGGGGTCCACCTGACCGGCGAGCCCACCCGCACACCCCTGGGCCAACTCCTGCGCAGGCAGGAATCCTTCCTACACGGCAAGGCCCTGGCCCTGGCCCTGGCCGCCGACCGTGCCGCGCACATCGAAACAGAGATCATCCCCCGCCTCGACGACGGACTGCACGTCGTCACCGACCGGTACGTCGCCTCCTCGCTAGTGCTGCAACGCATCGACGGGCTCGACCTCGGCGAGATCTGGTCCTACAACCGCTACGTCCTGCCCGCCACCGTCATCTACCTCGAAGACCACCCAGAGGTCATCCGCACCCGCCTGGCAGCCCGACAACAACTGACCAGGCTGGAACTCGCCGGCTCACCCGAGAAGGAACTCGCCCTCTACCGCGAGGCCGCGGCTCACTTACACCGGCAGCAGTGGCGCCAACACGTCGTCGTCTGCCACGGCCTCACACCCGAGCGGGTCGTGGACACTATCCTCGGCCTGCTACCCGCCGACGGCCCCTGACCAGCGAGGCTCACCGTGCTGTCCATCCTGACGATCAACGTGCAGGCCGCCGCGCTCGCACGCGCGCAGAACCTGCTGACCTGGCTACTCCAGCGCGACGACCACCTGGTCATCCTGACCGAAACCAGCAACGGACCCGGCACCCGGCACCTGCTCACCGGCCTCCGCGCGGCCGGGATGGTCGTCACCCACCAGCCCTCACTCGACGGCGACCGCGGCTGCGCTATCGCCAGCCGCATCCCGACCCGGCCCGCCCCAGAACTCACCGCCGGACTCAGCCTGCCCGGCCGCGCCCCCGCCGTCACCCTCGACACCTACCCAGCCGTCACAATCCTCGGCCTCTACGTCCCCTCCAGCGACCGGGCACCAGCCAAACTCGCCAAGAAACGGGCCTTCCTCACCACCGTCACCGACGCACTCACCCGACTATCCGCCGTCGACCGCGCACACCTGGTCGTCGGCGGGGACTACAACGTCATCAGCCGCGACCACCAACCCCGCTACCCCGGCTTCCGACCCTTCGAGTACGAGTTCCTCGACGCCCTCGACGCGGTCAAGCTCACCGACGTCCACCAGGCCCTGCACCCGAGCGTGCAGGCGTACAGCTGGATCGGTAGAAACGGCAGCGGCTACCGCTTCGACTATCTCCACGCCGGCGCCGCGCTCATGCCTACGGTGGTGTCCAGCACCTACCTACACCAGCCGCGCCAGGCGAAGCTCACCGACCATGCGGCACTCGCCGCCTGCCTCAACGTCAGCCCGCGCGCCGTTGCCGAGCGGCTGCCTGCTGCCGTGCCAGCACTGTTCTGAACAGTGTCGGCCTCGGAGACCGTCTACGGTCATCGCCGAGTCTGCTTCCCGCCTACTGTGGGTAGGGAGCCGAGCACCGCGGATGGCGGGCTGCGCCTCGTGAACCCGGCCTTCCCTGGCATGCTTCTTCAGGCCACCGCCCACGAGACGGCAGCGGCGTCTTCGCGCCGTGGCCTACCCCGGCCAGCCGTGGCCATGGCCGCAGCAGCCGGCCACCAACGCCCCGACCGCCTGAAGGAGCCCTCTTGCGCAGCCGCGAAGTCGTCCCCGGACGTACCATCGTCGCCGTCTTCGACCACGGGGAAGACTTCTACGACGCCCTCGACCGCACCTGCCGCACCTATAACATCCGCCAGGGCTACATCCCCACGTTTATTGCCGGCCTCGCCACCGCGGACATCGTCGGCACCTGCGAACGCCTCGACAACCCCGACGCCCCCGTGTGGACCAAAGTCCACCTGACCAATATCGAAGCCCTCGGCGGCGGCACCCTCGCCTACAACCCCGACACCGACACCATCGAGCCGCACATCCACCTCACCGTCGGCCTGAAAGCACACAGCGCCACCGCCCACACCAGCCACCTGCTCGCCGCGACCGTTCAATTCCTCACCGAAATGATCATCGTGGAGATTGTCGAACCAACGATGACGCGCGTCCGCCAAGCCGACCTCTACGGAGTGCCACTCCTACAGTTCCCCTGACGACAATCGAACGCGTCGGCGTAACGAAGAGTTGGCTGACGTGCCCGATCAGAGGGTGTGTCAGCGCATCGATGGCCAGATCAGCAACCGAGGTTTGGCAGGCCCGATGGGGTGGCGAGCAGTTCGTTCCCATCACGTCGACCACCGCTTTGGCGGTGTTACCCCTGCAGTTTCCTTCAACATCGAGGGCGGCCGCGTAGCGAAGTGCTAGTTGGGGCGCCCGATTAACGGGTACGGCAGCCCAGGGTGACCGGTGTATCCGCAAATCTGGCGTGGCGGCCAAGTTCACAGCCGGGACGGCGCCAGGCGTGATCGACCACGTCAGACCGGAGCCGACATCCTGGCGGCAGCGCTCGCCAGGTTCCATATCAACGTGTCGTAGGTGTCCACGACCCGCAGCACCGGCACGCCCAACGAACGAATCATCGCATCGAGCCCGTGCTGCACCTGCTCGCCCGAATGCTGCGAGCTAACCAGACGCTCCACCTCGACGAAGGTACCGAGACCGTCGACTACGTCCACGCATACCGTCGCGCCGTCCCATACGCCGGTTCGGCGCTGCTTGACGATTCGCACGGTTGGCACCCAACCCATCGTGGTGAGAGCAGCGTGCATCGCGTCACGGTCGTGGATGACGCAGTCGTGCTCCAGACATGCCATCTCGTTGTCGATCGGCTTCTTCACGGTGAACAGATGGCGCCCTTCCTGCGTGCGCAGACGCGCGAACGGAACACCGATCTTCGACATCCCGTACGACCAGCCGGCCGGCGCGTACGCCTGGTCGTCCTGCACCGACGGCTCTGTCAACACCACCTGCCGCTGGGCGAGCGCCTTGATCAGCTCGCTCAGGTCGCTGACGTGGTACTTGGCTTCAACCTCATGATCGTTGTCGGCTCGCGCGCGGGTCACGAGCACGGAGCATACGAGGATCGCGGGCCACGCGGGATCGAGACGCCTCGACGGCGATGTCGGAACTTTGTCGGAAGAATGTCGGAACCAGCCGCTGACAACCCGACACACCCCGCCCCTGCAGCTACAGTGCCCTCACGCCACCGCGTCTCACCTCGCGCGGACGTTCGTCATATCCATCCGGAGCCGCTGATGCCGAACGTTCCACCTCAAGAAATCGCTGCGGCATGGATCGCTCTTGGTCAGATGCTCGCCCGCAGCCGCAAAGCCGCCGGTCACACACAAGAGACGTTCGCGCCTCTCACCAACTACGGAAGAAGCACAATCGCGAACGTGGAAACCGGACGGCAGCGAGTGGGGCGAACCTTTTGGTCCCAATGCGATGAACTCTTGCGGACCGGCGGCAGCCTGGCCCGAGAATACGATCGAATCCGGCACATCAGCGTCCGGCAGATGCCGAGCAGCATCCCTGCACCTCAGCAGCTAGAGGTCACGCCGGGACCGTCGTCCTCCACGGCTCTTGAGGCGTTTGCCCGCAGACCGGGTGGCGACTACCTGGTGGGCGAGTGGAACAGTTTCTCCACTCTGACCAGCATGCTTGCTCAGCAACGCCAGGCTGTGTCACCTGACGCGCTTCTGGGGCTGATCGAGGCGCACCGTGAATGCTTGTCGACGCTTTACCGCAAAGCCGGCCGCGCACCGGTCCGTGCTGATATTGGAGCTATGCTCGCCGAAGCTTCGGTCGTCGCCAGCAGGCTGTGGAGCGCGCAGGGCAATCGTGCTCTCGCAATCGCTCACTGCGCCTACGCCCGCCAGCTGGGCGACAGGCTCGGTGATCGCAGGATCAGCGCGACCGCACGAATCTTCGAGAGCAACCTCCAAGCTGCCACGCTGATCGAAGCCGATGGTGACGTCATGATCGGCCTGCGGCTGCTCGACGAGGCCGACCAGGCAGCCACAGATCTCAGCCCCGCCGCACGAGCTCGCATAGCCGCCGAGCAGGCCCAGGCCTACGCCGCCCTGCGGCTTTCACGCGAGGCTTCCGCCGCTCTACAGCGAGCAGAAGCAGCGGTCAACGAACTGTCACCGGCCGACTGTGTCGGTCTCTACAGCGACTGGAGCAACGCCCGCCTCCACGTCTATGCGGGCACATGCCATCTCCTTCTTGGCCAGCCCGACCAGGCTGTGCAGGTGCTCGAAAGTGCTGTACAAACGCTCGAACACGACCCCGCAAACGTCAACGTCGCCCTCGCCGCAGCAGTGGACCTCGCGAGCGCCTACGCCGAGACCGGCGAGCTGGAACGATCCTGCGCCCTGCTCGGTGACACCTACAACCGGCTAAAAGCCGGCGGAAACCATCGGGGCATCGCACGAGCTCAACGAGCCCGACAGCGGCTGGTCCGATGGCGCGACGAGCCAATTGTCCTCGAACTTGAGGAGCAGATGGCCGCCTAGCAGGCGGCCGCCGACCCGCCCGAACTCACCAGCGAACTCACGACGGCCACCACCGCCGGTGGGTCGAGACTGTCGAGCACCAGGTCAGGTTCGTAGGACGCCAGCTCCTGACGCCCAATCCGATGAGCGACCACAGCGACACGGAAGCCGGCGTGACGTGCGCAAGCGATGTCGTTCGGAGCATCCCCTATGACGATCACCCGAGCGGAATCGAGCGGAACACCGTAGACCGCGGAGTAGCGCTGAGCGACGACCGCCGGCAGTTGGAAGCGGTCTCGAGCGTCCGACCCGAACCCGCCGATGCGCAGATCGAGAAACTCGTCCAAGCCCGACACCTGCAGCTTCACCTCGGCGGCCGAACGCAGGTTGCCAGTCAACACGGTCTGAATGAAACCACGGCCGTGCAGCTGCGCCATGCTCGCCGCCGCACCCGGATACGGCGGCTGCACCTCAGCCAGCTCCCGCTGGCCCTCTTGCATCACTGCGGCGATGGCCTCACGGAAGGCGGGTATGCCGGCCTCCGCAGCCAACGCGTCGACGCCCGAGGAGATCGCAGTGTCGATGGCAATCGACTCGTCCGTATAGCCGTGCACCTTCTTGTCAGGGAAGACAACCTCGGACTCGGCCATGCCGTACGCACGAGCGATCGCACGCCTCAACCAGCGCAAGTCCGCGGGAATGAGCGTTCCGTCAACGTCCCAGATGACCAAGCCGGCGCTGCTGTGGTTCATGGAAGCATCGTCGCACGCCCGCCGGCAGCCGACCCTGTCGAGTATCGCCGCTTCGCTGTCGGGCGAGGACGGACAGACACCGGACCGAGCTGGTGTCGCGGCTGACTCCTGGTTGTCAGCGGATTGTCGGTTCCAACCGGCAGGACTTACCGACATCTACGAACACTGATGGACTCACCTCAGGCATCGCGCATCCGGGCGGTCAACATCGCTGGCCGTGGCGTCGTCAGAGGCATACCAATTCATCAGAAAAAGGCGCTGCGGTGGGTGCCCGCGCGTGGGCGGCCTTAGCTCGCACAGGGCCCAAGTCGAAAGCCGGGAATGTCGTCGAGAAGAGAAGGGAGCGCTTGTCATGGGTTTACCGCAAGCGTTGGTCGCGCAAGGAGTCGGCGGGAACCCCGGGCTGTTCATCTGCCTTGAGGGGATCGACGGTGCCGGCAAGACGACCGCTGTTGGGTATGTCGCCGAGGCGTTGCGCGGTCGTGAGATTCCGGCCGTCGTCTTCGACAAGAAGAGCACGGCTTTCGGCTCCGACTACGTGCGTCGCCATGCTTCTGAGCTGCGGTCGTTGATCTGGGAGCATCCTGCCGACGACCCGTACCTCGAACTGGGTGACATGCACTGGGTGTACTTGCAGGCCGCCTGGTACTCGGCTGCTGCGCATTGTGCCGTGCGGCCGATGATCGAGGCCGGGCACGTGGTGGTGACGGACACCTGGACCTACAAGTTCCTGGCGAAGCTGGCGATGCGCCCGGATGTGGAGCTTGCGGCGGCGGCTGCGGTCTTCGATGGATTGCCGAAGCCGGACCTTGTCGTCCGCTTGGATCTTGACCCGGTGACAGCCGCAGGTCGCAAGGCGACGTTCGGTATTAGTGAAGCGGGCAACCACGAGGGCGACGTGGCCCTGACCCGGGAGGCATTCGTCAGCTACCAGCGGCGCCTGTGCGAAGTGCTCGACGTGTGGACGGTCCAGCACGGTTGGACTCCGCTGGACGTCAATGACATGTCTCCGCAGGAAATAGGCGAAACGATCGCTGAGATGGTCCTGGCCACGCGTGCGATGCACCAGTCGCGACGGCCATCTGTTAAAACGGCTGGTCGGTGATCGGCGTGTGGCGCATTGGCAAACGGTTTACCTTCGACGCCTCGCACCGTCTGCCGGGCCTGCCTGAGGGGCACAAGTGCGGTCGCGTGCACGGACATACCTACACCGTCGAGGTGGTGTTGGAAGGTGGCTCGCTCACCGGGCCGGGCTTCGTAACAGACTTCGGTGACCTGGCCCCGTTCGGCCAGTACATCAACGATCACCTCGATCACCGGCACCTCAACGACGTCCTGGGCGACATCGCACCAACCAGCGAATGGCTGGCATGGCACCTCGCGCGATGGCTTGAGGACCACCTGGTTGGGGATCTGGGCGGTCGGCTGGCTATCGTCCGGGTGTCCGAGACGCCCAGCAGTTGGGCCGAGTACGTCCTGGACCTGACGTGAGCACCGTGCTCCCGCCGATGTCGGACCGGCGGCTGTTGCTGGCGGACGTGTTCGGCCCGACGTTTCAGGGCGAAGGCCCGTCGACCGGGCAGCAGGCTATGTTTGTCCGGCTCTCCCGGTGCAACCTGCGCTGCCCTGGCTGCGACACCCCTTACACGTGGGACACCCGCCGCTTCGACCTGCGGGACCATACGGTAACCGCATCCGTCGAGGCCGTCGCGGAGCAGGTGCTCGCCTCACCGCCAGCCTTGGTGGTGATCACGGGCGGGGAACCTCTGCTGCAACAGCCCACCGTGACCGCGCTGGCGGAGCGGCTCGCCGCCGGCGGACGCCGGATAGAGATCGAAACCAACGGCACAATCGCCCCAAGCGCCGCGCTAACCGCCGTGGTGGATCGGTTCAACGTCTCGCCGAAGCTGCCGTCGTTTGCCGCCGACGATGACCGGCCGATCAACGCCGCCGCGCTGGCCGCGTTCGTCGCGACGGAACGGGCGGTGTTCAAGTTCGTCGTCACGGGGTCGGGCGACTTCGAGGCGATCGGCGACCTCACCGAACGGTACGGATTGGCACCTGTGTGGGTGATGCCGGAGGGCACCCGTTCGGGGCAGCACGTGACGGACCTTCGCGCGCTGGCAGACGAGACGCTGCAGCGTGGGTGGAACCTGACTGGTCGACTGCATGTGCTGCTGTGGGAGGACGCCCGTGGACGCTAACCTGGGCGCGCCCCGCCTGGTCGTGGTCGGTGGTGTCTCCGTCGACCGGATCAGCACACCGCGACGGCACGGGGTGCAGGTCCTCGGCGGGGGCGGGCTCTACGCGGCACTGGCTGCGGCCACCCGCACCACCGTCGGCCTGGTCGGGATCAGTAGCGACCATCCGTTGACCGCAGGCAGGCCATGGCGGCCCGCGGTCAGCGACGCGGGGCTGATCACCCTGCCTGGCCGTAGCCTCGCCTTCGACATCAGCTACGACGGCGACGACCGGGCCACCTACCGCACCGACCATGCCGGCGATGAGCAATACCTGCTTCCCGGCGAAATGCCGCCGGCCTATCTGGGCGCATCCGGGTTTCACCTGTGCGCTCTGGGCGATCCCGGCGTCCAGCTGCGATACGCGACAGCCCTGCGCGGTACGCCCGGCGCCCGGCGTGCTCGGATCAGCGCTGGCACGTTCCTGGCCCGCATCGCCGCCGATCGCAGCTCGGTGCTGCGGATGCTCGAAACCTGCGACGTGTTCGTGTGCTCGGCGCCGGAAGCCGTCGCCCTCGCTGCGGTGACGCACGTGACGGACGCGCTGACGTGGTTCTCTCAGACGCTCGACGGATCAAGACGGGCTGTGGTGGTAACCGACGCGGCCCGGGGTTGCCATGTCCTGACCCACGACGCCGTGCACAGGATCCCCACGTTTCCTCGCCCCGCCGTGGATCCCACCGGCGCCGGCGAGGCGTTCGCCGGCGCACTGGCGGCGTGCCTGGTCGAAGGTGACGAGCTGCTGAGCGCGGCCGGGTACGCCTGCGCAGTCGCGTCCCTGGCGGTGGAGGACTTCGGCCCGGCGGCGCTGCTGCACCCCGACCAGCAGGTGCTGGCCACGCGTGTTGCCGCCCTGCGCCGTTGCGTCGTCGAGGTGGGGAGCTGATGGTGGGACTGTTCGTAGCGGTGGAGGGCATCGACCACAGCGGCAAGACGACCCTTGTCGAGAGCCTGTGCCAGACGTTGAGTGACCGGGGTGTCGTCGTTGAGCGGCACAAGGAGCCCACCCGCGCACCAATCGGGAGCCTGCTGCGGAGCCTCGCGGTCGAGGAACCTGCCTGCCCGACCGCACTGGCACTGTTGTCCGCCGCTGACAGACACCACCAACAGCCAACGTTGCAGGCACAGCTACGCACGGCGCAGGTCGTGATCGCCGACCGGTACTACCTGTCCGGGCTGGCGTACCACCACACCGACGGGATCGACCCCTCCTTCTACGCCGCCTGCGCCGCCGGGGTGCGGATGCCGGACGTGTACCTGTACCTCGACGTGCCAGCGCCAGTGGCGGCGACCCGCGTGGACCGGCCCCCGGACAGCCGCTGGGAGACACCCGAATTCACCGCCGGCCTACCGGACGCCTACCGCACCTGCCTTGCTCTGCTGCGCGGCCAGGGAGCCGACGTCGTCGTCCTCGACGCGCAGCAGCCCGCACCCGCCGTCCTGTCTACCGCGTTGGTAGCGATCGAGGACCGGCTCTCCGCCCCCACGTCGAGAGGCAACGCCGCATGACAACCCTGCGCTGCACCGCCCTGATCCTCGGTTCCGGACCGGCAGGGCTATTCGCCGCTGACGCCCTGCTGCGCGCCGGGGTCACCGACATCGTGATCGCCGAGCGGGGCAGGCCGATGGCGGGACGGGTCTGCCCACCCGGGCCTGGCTGCGAGTGCCGCACGTGCCCCGTGCTGGAGGGCGAAGGCGGAGCGGGTTCCTTCTCTGACGGGAAGATCACCCTGTCCGCAGTGCGTGGCACGCACTCCCAACGGCTGTTCACCGAGATCCAGGCAGGACACCTCGACACCATCGCCGCTGCTGTCCGCCGCAACGTCAGCGACGCCGTCGACTACGCCCCCGTACCGGAACTGTCCGCACTTGCGGGGCACGAAAGCCAGCTGCGCGGCGAGTCGTACCCGCTGCTGCACGTGGGATCTGACGGCATCCGCGAGTTCGGGCGCCGGTTCAGCGCCGAGCTCCAAGACCGGGGTGTGCGGCTACTCACCGGCGTCGAGGTCACCGAGCTGCGCATCATCGATGGCCAAGTTGTCGGGGTCGTCGGCCGTGACCGCTCCGGGCCGCTCACCGTCGACGCCACGGCGGTCGTCGCCGCGGTTGGCATGGTCGGCACACCCTGGCTGGAAGAGCAGCTCACCGCTGCCGGCGTCACTCTGGAGACCGGGCCGGCGGACATCGGCATCCGGCTGGAAACCTCGGCCGCCGCCCTCGACCCGCTGATCGGCCAGTTCTAC
Source organism: Micromonospora sp. NPDC048898 (assembly GCF_043198035.1). Taxonomy (NCBI): domain Bacteria; kingdom Bacillati; phylum Actinomycetota; class Actinomycetes; order Micromonosporales; family Micromonosporaceae; genus Micromonospora; species Micromonospora sp. NPDC048898. The sequence continues at coordinate 89,392 of NZ_JBICUF010000011.1, read as the reverse complement.
GACTTCAAGGCCCACCACACCAGCCCAGGCGGTATCGACGTGCGCAGCTTCTGCGTCAACGGCCACGGCTACATCGTCAACGAATTCCACCGCCCACTGGACATCCGCGGCGTCAACGGCCACTCGTTCTTGCACCGGCGCAGCGACCTGTCCAACCTGGCGATCCTGGCCACCATCACCGAGGCATTCACCCCCGACCCGAAGGCGTACGTTCGGAACACGGCTCGGGCCATCACCGCCGCCACCGGCGGCTACCCGGTCCGGCAGCCCCTCGCCGGGTTCCTTCCTGACGCGGCGACCGGACAGCCGCTCGGCGTGGACGCGTCGAACCCGAAGACCCGCCCTGGTGACCTTCGGGCGGTGCTACCGCCGCCATTGGCCGAGGCGTTCGCCAGCTACATCACCGCCCTCGGTGCCGCCCTACCACCGGTACTCGCCCCGGACAGCGTCGTGTACGCACCCGAGATCAAGTACTACAACTACCGCGTCCCCATCGACCCAGACACCTGGCAGAGCCGCGACATCGCCGGCCTGTACGTGGTGGGCAACGCCGCCGGCTACACCGCCAGCCTCTCGGCCGCCGCGCTCAGCGGACTGATCGCCGGCCAGGCCATCGCCGACCACGCCCGGGTGGCGAGCCTGCGATGAGCACCACCACCGCCTTCGAGTTCGACCTGCCGTTCACCAGGCCACCGGACCTGGACGCCACCATGGACATCCAGATTCCCGCCCTGGCCTGGCAACCCGATCCGGCAGGCGGCTACCGCCGCGTGCTGCACCTGGACGGCCACCCGATCGTCGTCACCGTCGGCGAGAGCGACGGCGGCCTGCGCGTCACCGCGAGTCACCCTCACGACAAGTTGCCCGAACTGCTGCGGCGGATGTTCCCGATCCAGGTCGCGGACCTCGACGTCGGGACGAGCCCCATCTGGACGCAGCTGCAGAACCGGTACGGCGGCGTGATCGTTATGTGGGCGCCGCCGTTCGAGGCGCTGGTCATCACCGTGCTGTCACAGAACCGGACCGGCGAGATCGTCCGCCGCGTCTACCCCGCACTCGACCAGCTCTGCGATGGCCTGACGCCGCAGAGCCTGGCCGCCCTCGATCGCAACGTGCTGCGCGCCGCCATCCGCTCTGCGGGGCCCTACAAGGCGGACCGGCTGGGCGAGCTCGCCGCGTTGGTCGCCGGTGACGGCCTTAACCGGTTCGACCAACGCATCATGCACGGCCCGGCCGCCGACGCGCTGGCCTACCTTGAGGGCTTGCCCGGGGTGGCGCACAAGACCGCCGCCTGCGTGCTGGTGTTCTCCGCCCGCACCACCACGACCATGCCGGTTGACGTGCACCTGTTCCGCGTCGCCGACCGGCTCGGCCTGGCCCGCCACGACGGGAAACTCACCCCTACCGTGCGCGACGCCGTCATCGCCCAGCTACTCACCCACGGCGCCGACGTCGCGCTGGCGCACTTCGTGTTCCTGCTGGTCGGCCGGACCACATGCACCGCCGGCACACCCGCCTGCACCGGCTGCTTCCTGCGCCGCGACTGCCGCCACGGCGCCCCCGACCCAGACGAGGAGAACCAACGTTGATCGACGTCGCGGTCATCGCCAGTACACCCCACCTGGCCGGCCTATCCACAGCCGGCAGCATCGACATGGCGCTGACCCATCTCGTACTCACCGAACCCGCCCAGGCCGCACACTTCGTCGCCCGCGCCCAGGCCGGGATCCGGGTCGTGCTCGACAACAGCGCCTACGAACTGGAGGAGACCACCGGCCAGGGTATGAACGCCGAAGCCGTCCTCCGTGCCGCGCACCTGATCAACCCGGCGGCCGTCATCTGCCACGACGTGCTCTACGACGGCCCCGCCACCGTCCAAGCCACCCGCCAGTTCCTGGCCGAAGCCGCCGACCTAGCCGAACCCGGACGGTTCACATACATGGCCGTGCCGCAGGGCTCCACCCGTCACGAGTGGCTCGACTGCCACGCGCGGCTCGCCGACCTGCCCGGCGTCAACATGATCGGACTGAGCAAGCTCTCCGTACCCCGGTGTTTCTCCGGCCCGGTCGCCGAAGCCCGACTTAACTGCTTGGCCGCGCTTACCAGCGACGGCGACCCACCGCTGCCGCTGCATCTGCTCGGCGGGGACCGATCCCTGATCTGGGAGCTACGCCAGCACCGCAAGCACGGCTACGACACGTTCATCACCGGCAACGACTCGTCGTTCGCTTTCTGGTACGCCGCCCACGACCTGCCCGCCGACGCCAGCACGGGCCGGGCTGAGCGGCAAGCCCCGGACAAACCAAACCTGCACGACCACGTCCTCGACCCGATGCGGCTCGCCACCGCTCACCGGCACGTCGCTCTGCTGCGCGACGCGGCCGGACTCCCGCCCCTGCCCGCCGAGGCACCCAGTAAGCAGGAGGCGGCATGGCGCTGACCCGCCACATCCACGTCACAACCCAGGTCGAAGGGCTGCACCGGTGGCCGGGCGCCAACCCACCCGACGGGTACCTCGCCTCGTCTCACCGGCACCTCTTCGTCGCCTCCGTCGAGATCTCCGTCGAGCACGGCGACCGCGAGCTGGAGATCAACGCGGTCGCCCGCTGGCTCACCACCGTCCTCGGCTCGTTCGCTGGTCCACCCGACCACCCGGACGGCCCGCTGGACTTTGGTGCCCAGAGCTGCGAGCACCTCGCCGAACGGCTCGTCGCCGCGATCACCGAGCGATACGGCACGCACCGGCGGGTGCGCTGCACGGTGACCGAGGACGGCATCCTCGGAGGTGGAGTTCAGTGGGACCCAGAGCCGGCGGAGGCCGGCCAGTGAGCACCTCAGACCACGGCGGCCGGAGCTGCGGTCAGATACCCACGCATCAGAATCCCGTCCCGGTGCAGGCCCTGCTCAACGTCCCGAACCGGGTAGCTGGCGACGCCGGCGTCATTGAGGATCTGCATCACCGTTGGGTGCGGCTGCACCTCATCGACCGATGCCTGCACCACCCCGTCCACGTGATGCCCGCCGGCGGTCACCCGCGTCGCGGTGCCGGCGCGGAACGCGAACATCACGAAGTGATAGGAGCCGTCCTCGGCGCGGATCTCGTACACCCCGGTCGGCGTCAGCTCGCCCACCTCGAAGCCGGACTCCTCGACCGTCTCCCGGCGGGCCGCGTCGTGCGCCGACTCCCCGAACTCCACCTTGCCGCCCGGCAACAGCAGCCACCCCGCATACGGGCCGCGCTGCTGCCGCACGAACACCACCTGACCCGACGCGGTAGGTACGACCGCCAGCGCGGCGATGGTCGGCTTCGTAGTCACAATCACCGGCTCCCGACAAGTCCAACAGCGCCCGCACCTCGTATCAGCGGTCAACGACCGGGCGGGAGGCGCCCGTGGCACCCTACCGCCGGTCTCCTACGCGTTCCTGACAACACGCCCCAGCGAACCGTGCGGGGAGGCGAGTCTCAATGACACCCCCCGCCGTCGGCCAGGCGCTGCTGCTCATCGCGAACGCTGACCTGCTCCACCACCCCCGGGAACTGGGCCGGGACGAGCCGATCACTGCGGTTACCGTGCCCACACCGCCACAGCCGGGCACGCCGCACACCATCATTGCCAGCTTCAGCGACGACCGACTCCTGCCCGTGATCACCCGGACCTACGACGGAACCCGCCAGCACACCCAGCAGATCCCGGCCGACGCCCTCCTGACCGGTCTGCATCTTGGCCGCACGCTCACCGATGCGCTGGCCACGATCGGCGGGGCTGACCCGCGTGGTCACACACCGCTGTTCTGTGCCACCGCCCACCCCGACGGATGGCACACCTACAGCCGGGTGCACCTGCGTCCCGACGCCGGATGCTTCATCCGCACGGCCCCTACCCCCACCGGTGACCCGGCCGATCCCGTCAGCTGGATCGCCGATGCGGTCGCCCGCCATGGCGCGCACGCCGCGCAGCTCAACAGCCTCGACGGTGCCATCAGCCAGGCCCACCTGGGCAAGGAAATCGAAACCAAGTTCACGCTGCCGCGCGACACCTCCCTGTGGCCCCTCGCTGTCGACCTGCACGACCGGGTCGCTAACGGCGCGTTACGCGAGATGGCACCCCGCTTCCGCGACCCCCTCGAAACGTGGGACTTCGCCAACACCCTCTTTGAGGTCCACGGACCGGGCCCGCAGCGCGGCTACGTCTCGTTCCTCTACACCCAGCCCGGCCTCTACCAGGTCAAACGCAAGAACTACGACACCGACGCCCTGGTCCGCCACGAGCACGTGGACATCGATGTCACCATCACCGTCCCCCTCGACAGCTACGTACGTGACACCCTCGGGCTCCTCGCCCGGCCCATGCCGGGGTTTCGCCGGATGCGCTACGACATCAAGTTCGAGTCGCTGCGCACCGGCCACCACTACGGCATCTTCGTCGACCGCTGCGCCCTGTACGCCGACCCGACCGAAACGCTCGTCCAGGTTGAGGTCGAATACCTACGCAGTCGAAGCGTGCTGCCCCTGGACGAACCCGCCGTCTTCACCGAGGTCGAGCGCATCACCGACTGGGTCGCCGGCGTCCTCGCCGAGCACGCACTACCGGCCCAGCCCGGCTACTACTCCAAGCTGTCCTTCCTCCGCGACGTCGTGGCGCGGCGCCCGCATCTCCTGCCCCCGGTCGACAAGGACGCCCCATGACCACCGACCCCAGCACGACCACTGCCCCGCCGGACCTCGAGTCTGCGCGCGACGCCGCCACCCATCTCCTCAAGGCGCTGGGGGTGGACATCGACGCCCCAGGCACCGCCAACACCCCGACCCGGATGGTCGCCGCCTACGCCGAACTGCTCACCCCGCGCCCGTTCACCCTCACCACCTTCCCGAACGACGCCGCCTACGACCGTCTCGTCACCGTCCGGGCGATTCCGTTTCACAGCCTCTGCGAGCACCACATGCTGCCGTTCCGCGGCAGCGCCGACGTCGCCTACCACCCCACCGATAAGATCGTCGGGCTGTCGAAGCTGGCCCGGCTCGTCGAGCACACCGCCAGACGCCCGCAGGTCCAGGAACGCCTGACCCAGCAGATCGCCACATACCTCGCCGAACGCCTCGCCCCAGCCGGTGTCGGCGTCCTCGTTCGCGCCGAGCACCTGTGCATGACCCTGCGTGGCGCCCAGGCACCAGGCACCGAGACGATCACCACCGCGCTCCTCGGCACGGTCCGATTCGACGCGGCGCTGCGCGACGAGTTCCTGCACTCGGCCCGGTCAGTGGTGAGATGAGGCAGGCAGCATCGCAGCCGTCACTGCACACCTCAGCCACCGCCGGTGCGGCGACTCCGGTCGCGGTCCTGCAGGTGCCACTGCCGTCTCGAACCGTGCGGTTGCGCCTCAAACTCGAAGCCGAAAACCGGTATGGCTCCGTCAAGGCCCGCACCGCCCAAGCCCTGCTCGACTCCCTCGTCGCCCAAGGCGCTCTCCGACCCGGCGGACACGTCGTCGAGTCAACATCCGGCAACCTCGGCATCGCCCTCGCCGGCCTGTGCCGCGAGCGCGGCTACCGGTGCACCCTCATGGTCGACGCCACCACGCCCGCCTACAGCCTGGCACGGATGATCGAACTAGGCGCCGACCTGGTCACCGTCGACACTGCGGACCCGATCCACCAGGTCCACGCTCGCATCGACGCCGTCCACGCCTTCCGGCTCCACCACCCCGACACCGCATGGACCGACCAGTACAGCAATCCCGCCGGCCCAGCCGCCCACGCCACCACCACCGGCCCGGAACTCCTCGGCCCAGCCGCGCTGGGACTCCCCGACGCCGTCGCCATCCCCGTGTCGACCGGCGGCACACTGGCCGGCGTCATCGCACACCTACGCGAGCACGCCCCCACCGTCCGCGTCGTCGCCGTCGACGCCGTCGGCTCCACCGCAACCGGCGGACCACTCCGGCCGCGCCCCCGCAAACTACCCGGCTTCGGCTCCGGCCTCGTCTCCCAACTCGTCCGCCCCGACGAGTGCGACAGCATCATCCACATCACCGACGACGACGCCGCACACACCTGCCGCGTCATCCGAGCCCGCACCGGCCTGTCACTCGGCGGCTCAGCCGGTGCCGCCGTCACCGCCGCCACGCGGCTGGCCACCGAGGACCCCACCATCAGCGACATCGCCTGCCTCTGCCCCGACGGCGGCGACCGATACCAGAACAGCATCTACGCCGCTACCGCCGAGCCACCATCGACGGCCAGCGACACCGACGCCATCAGCGCCCTTTACAACGCCGCTCTACCGCAAGGAGGCATCTTCTATGAGCCTTGAGCCGCTGCTGTATCTCAGCGAGGCCGACGTCACGAAGCTGTGCCAGTCGATCGATCCGCTCGCCATCGTTGAGGACACCTTCTGCCGAGTCGCGCAGGGAGTCGCGGGCGTTGGCGCGGAGGCAGCGCTCAGATGGGCCGCGCCCGACGGCACTGCCGCCCGCAGCCTCGTCCTACCAGCCACCTCCGGCAACACTCACGGCTGCAAGGTCATCAACTCGTGCCTTGGCAACCTTGACCGCGGACTCCCGCGCGCCCACGGCCTCATCGTGCTGCACGACGATGCGACTGCCGCGCCGACCTGCGTCATGGAGGGCGGGGTCATCAGCGCGCTTCGTACGGCAGCCGTCTCCGCCGTCTCCGTACGTGCACTGCGCGATTTGGCCGCGGTCCGCAGCATCGCCGTCCTTGGCTGTGGTCGGCAAGCCGCCACCCATCTCACCCTGCTGACACCCCTCTGCGCCAACCTGCGACGCATTCTCGCCTTTGACCTCAACGTCGAGCGCGCGAAACGATTCGCCGATAGCCACAGCCGGCAGACAGGAATCCACGTCGCCGACGACGCGGAAGCAGCGGTCCGGGGCGCAGATCTGGTTATCGCAGTCACCACCACGACGACCCCGTACGCGCAACTCGACTGGCTTCAGCCAGGCGCGACATTCCTCAACGTCTCCCTCGACGACGCCACAGAGGCGCTCCTGCTCAGAAGCGACCACCTCATCGTCGACGACTGGAACCTCGTGAGGAACGACCATCACCGCCTACTCGGGCAGCTCGCCCGCACAGGCGCGGTCATAGGACCTACCAAGGCAAACACGACTTACGGACGCAGAGTCGACGCTGACCTAGCTACCGTCGTGTCAGGCCGTTACGAACGACCAGTTCACCCTCACCACCGCGTCGTCATCAATCCGTTCGGCATGGGGGTGCATGACATCGCGATCGCCGCTGAGGTACAGGCCGCAGCAGCTCGATCAGGCATGGGAATGCTCTTGCCTCGATGACCGCTACCTGCTCCAAAGCCCAGTCGAGACGGTCGACCCCGCTGCTTGAGGTGTGCACCGTCCTTCGCACAAAACATTGACAAAACTCCGACAATCGCTCCTCGTGGGTAAACCAGTGAAACTCCGCCGACAGGCTGCCTAACGAAATCGGGCCGCGACCTGCGCAACCCTCACTCCAGGCCATCGCAGACCGACCGGTGCCGGTGCCACAGAGCCGTTTCCGCCACGGGCGGGTGCCAAAACGCCACACTGGCCATCACAAGGAGCAGCTATGGTCTAGCGCATCGTTATCACAAGCGCCGCCCGTGAGGGAAGTAATCATGGCTGTTAGCGAGGAAGTTGCGGATTCATGGCGCGACCTTGGCCACCGACTCGCACAGCTACGCAAGAGCGCCGGGCATACCCAATACGTCTTCGCGGGGCTCGTTCGATATGGCCGCAGCTCCGTGGCCAACACCGAGACCGGACGCCAGCAGCCCGATCGGGAATTCTGGGTCCGCTGCGACGCCGTCCTGCAGACCGGTGGCATCCTCGCCCAGGAATACGACCGACTCACCGTGTACGCCCAGCGGCAGCGCCGCGCATCAGGGACCGCAGCACGCCCCCAAGGCGCCACTCCGCTGGCCGAGAAGTCCGTACACCGGCCCCACATGCCTGGGGAAGAGTGGCACCGACAAGCGGAATTCGGGCCAGGGCAACAGCGTCCGGGCACCAACGCTCGACACCTCCTCCCTGGAAGCTCCCATGCCTGGTCCGAGCGCCTGCCTGGCCCGATTGACGGGTTTGCTGGCGGGCCGGGCGACACGTACGTTGGCGTGGAGCGTTCGATCAGGAACGCCGCTCGGGTAACCACCGAACACGCGATGGATGCAGGGGCGTGGGCCGTGTCAGAGGCCACAATTGAGCAGCTATGTGATGACGCAACCCGAGTAGCGCGAGACTTTGCGCGACTGACCCCCGCCGTCGCCGTCAGCGAGACTCTGCGTGTGCGAAACCTTGCCGTCGCGCTGCTGGAGCGGACACGCCGTCCCGGACAACAGCGCGAGCTTTACCTCATCGTTGCGCAGGCAGCAGCTCTACTCGCGAGTGAGAGCGTGGATCTCGGCCTGTGGCCGTCGGCAATGGAGTACGCGCGTGCGGCATACACGTACGGCGAGGTCGCCGGGCACGACGGCGTACGGGCATACGCACGCGGCATGCAAGCAACGATCGCTTACTGGACTGGTCAGACCGCGGAGGCGGTCGGGTACGCCGAGACGGCGGTAGCTCTCGCTCCAGTGGGCGTGGCACGAGTCCGGGCCCTGGCTGTCCTCGCCCGCGCCTGGTCACATCGAGGCGCCGCAGACAACGTCCGTCGGGCCGTCAGCGCGGCCGAAGACGCGCGTGGCAGCGACGGGCAGGACCTGCTCCACGACATCATCGGCGGCGAGTTCGGCTACACCCCAGCGCAACAGGCACGGAGCGCCAGCACAGCCTGGCTGGAGGTCGGCCACGCAGAACCCGCAATCGCGGCGGCGGTCAGCGCGCTCAACCTCGCAGGAGGCCAACCCGGCAGCGAGTGGTCTACCGTGCTAGCTGAAGCGCGAGCCGACCTTGCCACCTGCCAACTACTCGGCGGTCACCTCGACACCGCGCGGGAGACGCTCGCCCCGCTGTGGGCCATGCCGTCGGACTGGCGGCGCACCGGCCTGCTGGGACGGCTACAGCGGATCCATCGCCTGCTATCCGAACCCCAGTGGCAAGCCGTCTCCAACGCCCGCCAGGTAGCAGAGCTCGCTTCCAGCTTTGGAACCGCTCACGCAGGGCGGCCCGCCTTGCCGCCAGCTTGACGAGCCTGCTGCCAGGCCAACAACAACTCACTCTCACGTTTGGGAGGGAGGCCATGATCCGCAGCTCGGCCCGCCTCACCGTCGCCGGTGATCGCAGCGCCGCCGCTGTTCATCCACGCCCAGGTCTCCACCACCGTCTCGTGTAGCGGCCGACACCTCAGCCCCGCGGTCGCCGCGCGACGGCTGTCGACCTTCCAGACTCCTGGATTCGTCCTCCACAGTGGCAACTCGGTCCACTGCTGCACGTCCTGAGCACTGAGCCAGTCCGAATCCACCCAAACGGGTTCAGTGCCCGCCCCCGTCACGGCGACGCAGCTTTCGACGAGATCGCCGAAGGTCGCATGGTCCATGGGCGCGGTCACGTTGTACGTACCCGAAACTCGCGAGGAGGCGCAGTGCAGGGCGAACTGTGCGACATCGCGAACGTCGACCGGTTGGATCGGACGACTATGAGGCCCTGGAACCAGAAGGCGGCCCCCGCGGGCCGCCCGGCCAAGCCACCACGTCAGACGGCCGACATATTCACGGGGCCCGAGGATGACGCCTGGACGCAGAAGCGTGGAGTGCTCCGTGCCGATAACCGAGACCACGGCTCGCTCACATCCAGCCTTCAGAGCCCCGTACTGCCCCGCGTAGCCCAACTCCACGCCGAACGACGCGTTCGCGTCTGGTGGGCAGGCGAAGAGCGCCGAAGTGTCGTCCAGCGCTTCGTTCGGCCACCCGGTGTAGACGTTTACGGAGGACAGGAACACGTAATGGCCGACCACCGATTCCAACGCGGTCGCGGCATTCAGAACCTGCTTCGGTACAAATCCGATCGTGTCGATGACTGCGTCCCACGGCCCGTGCCCCGCAAGGCGCCGTAGATCCTCGACCCGCTCCCGGTCACCGCGCACAGCCTCGACCCCGGCAAGATCGGGTGCTGAGGCACCCCGGTTGAAGGTGGTCACAGACCAGCCCGTATCGAGAGCGAGCTCGCCGATCGCTCGACCGAGATACCAAGTTCCGCCAAGGATGAGCAGCCGCATCGCCCCATCATCGCTGACGGCCTCTCGGATATCGACAGCGCCCGCGGGCTAGCCGGTTAGCCGAGCGCGGCGATTGCCCCGTGCAGTTCGCAGCAGCCCGGTGCGCTCGGGAAGCGCGCTGCTAGAGGGTGTCGAGTGCGCGGAGCTCACCGAGCCCGAGAGCGGCTGGCCCGATGGCCGACGAGCCGATTGTCCTCGAACTTGAGGAACAGATGGCCGCCTAACAGGTAGCCGGCGACCCGCCCGCATTCAACAGCGAACTCGCGGCGGCCACCACCGCCGTCGGGTCGAGACTGCCGAGCACCACGTCAGGTTCGTAGGATGCCAGCTCTTGACGCCCAATCCGATGCGCGACGACAGCGACACGAAAGTCGGCGTGACGTGCGCAAGCGATATCGTTGGGCGCATCCCCGATGACGATCGCTCGCGCAGAATCGAGCGGATCACCGTAGACCGCAGAGGAGCGCTGAGCTACAACTGCCGGAAGCTGAAAGCGATCTCGAGCGTCCGACCCGAATCTGCCGACGCGAAGATCAAGAAACTCATCCAAGCCCGCGACGTCCAGCTTCACCTCGGCAGCCGAACGCAGATTGCCGGTCAGCACGGTCTGGATGAAACCACGGCCGTGCAACTCCGCGATGCTCGCCGCAGCACCTGAGTACGGTGGCTGGACCTTAGCCAACTCCTGCCGACCCTCTTACATGACCGCAGCAACGGCCTGGCGGAAGCCGGGTATGCCCGCCTCCGCAGCTGACGGGTCGACGCCCGAAGCGATCGCCGTGTCGACGGCGATCGACTCGTCCGTATACCCATGCACCTTCTTGTCAGGGAAGACAACCTCGGACTCCGCAATGCCGTACGCACGAGCGATCGCGCGCGTCAGCCAGCGCAAGTCCGCAGGGATGAGCGTCCCGTCGACGTCCCAGATGACTAAGCCGGCGCCGCTGTGGTTCATGGAACATCGTGACACCCTCACCACGCTCACCCGAAGTTGGCCCGCCTTGGTTTGAGGCCGGCCGACCACTCGGCGCCTCCTGGGACTACCTCATGCCAGCCGACGACGCTACTGTGGTCACGCCGGATGAGCAGCGATAACCCTGCCCTCCGCCAGCGCCTCAACTCAGGAGCCTGTCGATGTCAATTCCAGCGGCGGAGGACCCCAGTGGTGCCTGGCTAGCGCTGGGGCAAACGCTGGCGGCGCTGCGCAAAGCGGCCGGCTATACCCAACACACGTTCGCCCCGCTCGCCTGCTACGGCCGCAGCACCATTGCGAACGTGGAGACCGGTCATCAGCGCGTAGACCGTGGATTCTGGGTCCGCTGCGACACGTTGCTAGGTGCCGATGGCGCATTGATCCAAGAGTACGACCGGGTGGAGAGGCTGACACGTGGTAGGCGTCGTCACCAAGCGCTCGTCGCCACCACCACCCGCTACCGTGGGGCGCACCCGTTGATGGATCATGTCATCCGGCATACCGCTGCGGCAGGTTCGGGCGACAACGCCGGGCCGAGCATCGAAGGCTTGCGACGGCGGATCTTCGATGCGCACGAAGCCCGCGCCGGTCGGTCCGAATGTGCTCCCGCGCTTGTTCTAATCGGAGGCTACGCGGGCTCCGGGAAGACCGAGTTCGGCCGGATGTTGGCCGGCATTACTGGTTGGACGCTGCTGGATAAGGACCAGATCACTCGCCCCTTGGTTGAGGACCTGCTGTCTGCGATGGATCGCGACCCCAACGATCGGCACTCGGAGGCATACCTACGCCGAGTCCGTCCGGTGGAGTACCGCTGTGTACTAAACGCGGCTTTCGCTCAACTGGATGCAGGCGGGTCCTGCATTGTCAGCGCCCCCTTCCTGCACGAATTACCCAACGCCGGGTGGCTCCAGCGCCTCACGAATAGGTGCAGCACTCGCGGGATTGGCATCCTCTCCGTGTGGGTCGACGCAGACGTCGATTCAATGTACGACTATCTGGCGCGTCGAGACGCCGCACGCGACAGCTGGAAGCTCAACCACTGGGACACATACGCCGCCAGCGTTGACCCGACGTTGCGGCCAGCGCTGCCGCACTTCGTCGTCGACAACGCCCGTCACGCCGCTGCCGGGCTCTCCGGGCACGCCGATGCGGTGACTCGGATAGTCTCGCCCTCGTGACCACTCCGGCGATCATCCTGTATGGCCCACCGGCGGCCGGCAAGGACACCATCACCGCAGCTCTGCACCAACTCGATCCGCGATACGTCGGATTCGGAAAACTCAAACTCGCTGCCGAACACGGCGATACCACAAGATATCGATTGGCCAGCGCGTCCGAATTGCAACAGCTGCGCGCTGACGGTCTCGTAATTTACGAGAACGATCGCTACGGAAATCGATACGTCGTCGACCGGCCCGGCCTTGACGCTGCCTTCGCCGCCGGCCAGATTCCGGTCGTGCACATGGGTCAGGTCGTCGGCGTACGTGCCCTGCGCGCCTACGAGGTCGACTGGCTGCCTGTGTTGCTCTGGTGCTCCCGGGAAGCAACCTTCACACGCGCCCGACTGAGGGGCAGCGTCGACGTGGACGCACGGCTGACTGTATGGGACGAAACTCTGCAGGACCTCGATACTGCTACACCCGACGAATTCGCGCTGCGTATCCACACAGACCACCATCAGCCGAACGAGGCAGCTCTCCTCATCGATGCCGCCCTACGCCGGCGTACCGGTCGGATGATGATGGAATGACTTTCTCACAATGCTGTCGGGGGTGGCCCTGCACGCCGCCCGGCCTTGGTGGTTACCGCCCGAGGCGGAACCATCTACCACCGACGGCGGGTGGAGGACCGACGCAGCGGCGCCCGCACGGTAGGGTCATCATCCACATCGAAGATCGCCTTTGGCCGGCTCGGCCATCTCGGCCAGCAGAGGCGGCGATGGCCCCGGGGGGCAACGGTGTCAGACCCGCACGAGGTGAGCGAGGCATGGCGCGCGCTCGGCCAGCAGTTGGCCGTGTACCGCAAGGCTGCCGGCCACACCCAGCACTCGCTGGCGCCCATAGTCTTCACCGGGCGCAGCACGATCGCGAACACCGAAGTCGGGCGCCAGCACCCAGAGCGAGCCTTCCGGGGGCGCTGTGACGAGATCCTCAACACCGACGGCGCCCTCACCGCCGGGTATGACCAAGTCATCGCCGTCCGGCAGAAGTACAGGCGGGCCAGGGGAACGGCAGCATTCACCACCGCCCTGACCGCAACCGGCACCGCCCTAGTGACCGACACAGGCGGCCAGCTCGCCGGGGAGGCCGATATCGTGACGGCTGTGGAAGACGGGCGGGGCCAGCAGGTTCTGGTCAGCCGCCGGGCGCTTCTACAAGCGGTCCCCGGCGGTGTGGTGGCATCTCTGGCGGGTGCGGAGCCGCTGGTCGCGGCGACACGGGCGGCGCAGGTTGATCCGGCCGTCGTGGAGCACTTCGCGGTACTGCGGTCGGTGCTCGTGGAGTCCGACAACCGGGTCGGCGCCGCGGCGATCCTCCCCACGGCCCGCCAGCAGCTCGGCCACATCGCCGACTACCGCCGAGCCGCACGAGGCAGTCTGCGCGACGCGCTGTTGAGTGCCGAGGCCCGGTGGGCAGAATTCGCCGGCTGGCTCAGCGACGATTTGGGCGACCGCGACGCTGGCGAATGGTGGCTCGCCCAAGCATTGACCATGGCCCAAGAAGCCGGCGCCATGGAATTCACCGCCTACGTCTTCGCCCGCATGGCGCAGCGGGCCGTCGACGCCGCCGACCAGGACCGCGTACTCGGGCTCGCCCGTGCCGCCGAACGCGCCGGCAGCGCCCAGGAGCAGGTGCGCGCGTTCGCGGCGGTGCAACGCGCCCACGGGCATACCGTCGAAGGTGACGCCGGCTCGTTCCGGGCCGCCATCGACGAGGCCCACCACCTCGCTGCCGCCACCAGAACAGACGGCGGTGGGCTCGGTGCGTTCTGCACCACGGCATACATCAGCGCGCAGGGGGGCGAGGGCTGGCTTCGGCTGGGCCGCGCCAGCGCCGCCGTCCGCTGCTTCGACGAGGCCCTCGACGCGTGGCCGGAAGCGTACCGACGCGAACGGGGCCGCTATCTGGCACGCACCGCCGCCGCCCACGCCGCCGCCGCCGATGAACCCGAGCTGGCCGCTGCCGCCGCCCTCGCCGCGCTCAACCTGGCCACCCTCACCCGCTCGGCACGAATCCGACGCGAGGTCGTAATCGCAGGCCGCCAGCTCACGGCGTTTCCCACCCAGCCCGGAGTGCAGCAATTGCATGCCGCCCTGGCCGCTTCCGCAGCGACATTGTGACCGACAGCAGCGGTTCGGGCGACAGCGTCGATGTCGCATTCGTCGGCCGGGCCAACATCGACCTGACCATCCACGTACCCCACCGTGCCCGACCTGGCCGCACCGCCATCGGCTCGCCTCTGACCGCCACAGCCGGCGGAAAGAGCCTCAACCAGGCCATCGCCGCCGCCCGCCACGGCGGGCGCGCCACCCTGATCGCCAACGTCGGCGCGGACACCTGGGGCCACCAGATCACCACAGCACTGACCGACGCAGGCGTCGACACCCGCCACGTCCAGCTCATCCCCGACGCCACCACCGCAGCGGCCATCATCGAGGTCACCCCAGACGGGGAAAGCTACATCACCCTCGCGCTCTCACCCGCCACCGAACTCACCCCCGGCGACATCCACCGCGCCGCCGCCGGCCTCGGCACGGAAGCCGTCATCGTGCAGCTCGACCTACCACCCGAACCCGTGACCACACTGCTGAGCCACCGCCGCGCGCCGATCATCATCGGCAACCTCGTCCCCCACCCCGACCTCGGTCCCACCCTGCTGGCGGAACTCGACGTCCTCGTCGTCAACCAGCATGAGGCTGCCGCCATCCTGCGCACCACCGCCGGCAATCCGCTCGACGCCGCCGTCGCGCTGCAGCGCCTCGGCCCCCGTACCGTCGTCGTCACCGCAGGCCCCAACGGCGCCGCCTTCACACACCCCCACGGATCAGCCACCCTGCCCGCACCGGCCGTCCCCGTCGTCGACACCACCGGAGCCGGCGACGCCTTCCTCGGCTGCCTCGCCCTCGACCTCGCCCGCCACACCCCCTACCCGAGGCCATCAGCACCGCCGTCCATGCCGGCTCCCACACCGTCGGGCACAGTGGCGCTCACACGCCGACACATCGGATTCCCTGACGGAAGCACTGGTTCAACGGCGGCTGCCAGCACAACCCGTCCTGGCTTTATCGGGCAGCTCACACAGAGCCGACAGAGCCAAGCCCCTCAAGTCGGCCCACCAAACCCTCGTCGGCCAACGCCGCGCGCTCAGCCGCCACTTAGGATGCCCATCCATCCCAGATGACCAAGCCGGCGCTGCTGTGGTTCATAGAAGCATCGTCGCACGCGCAGGGGCAGCCAACCCTGTCGAGCATCGCCGGACTCGCTGCCGGGCCAGGACGGACAGACACCGAAGCGAGCTGGAGTCACTGCTGGCCATGTGGTTGTCAGCGGATTGTCGGATCCGACCGGCAGGACTTACCGACATCAACGATCACTTGATGGACTCACCCCAAGTATCGCAGTGCAGCTGGGGCGCTACCGCGGCCATCCGCGACCTCCTACAGCCCCTCGCGCCAGTCCAGAGCCCGCACCACACGGTCCTGTCCCGCTGACCCGTGGGCGGGGCCATCGCCGGCTCTAAGACAACCCGGCACACCTCCATGCCGGGCCGTACACCACGCACAAAACGAAAGGTATTGATGAAACTCCTCAAACGGTCGACCCTCGTGGCGGTCGCGCTCGCCGGCGTTCTCGCCGGCACAGCGAACCCCGCCGCCGCGATAGTCGGCGGGCAGGACGCCACGCAGCACGACGGTGTGGTTTCCCTCCAGATCGTGTACCCCGGCCTCGGTACCGCGCTGTGCGGCGCCGAACTGATCCTGCCCCAGTGGGTGCGCACCGCAGGGCACTGCGTCAGTGACCAGAACGCCGCGCCCGTACCGGTCGCGGTGCCTGGTAAGAACGTCGCCGTGCGCGTCGACAGCCTCGACCGCACCACCGGCGGCCAGGTCGTCACCGGCAAGCAGGTCTACCTGCACGACAAGTGGATGTGGGGTGTCAACTACCCCGCTGAGCCGGTATCCGACTACGCCCTCATCGAGCTGGCTCAACCGGTGCGGGCGGACCTATTGCCGACCGCACTGCGGCAGGCACCCATCGGCAGCCCTGTCCGGGCGGTCGGGTGGGGACTCACCGAGTTCCCACCCCCGCCCGGCGCGGTACCGCCCGCGCTGTTGCGGCAGCGGGACATCGTCCGGCTGCCGAACGCGGCCTGCGCGGGCGGATTCGCCGGGCTCGGCGACATCTGCGTCAGCGCCGGTCCCTGCTTCGGCGACTCCGGCAGCCCGCTCCTGCGCCAGGTCTCCGGCCACGGGATCGGCGCACGGCTGGAATGGGTGTCGGTCGGTATCACCAGCCGAGAGAGCAGCTCGGCGAACCCGTGTGGCGAGCCGACGGTCTTTACCGACTCGACCTACCCGCAGCACCGCGAGTGGACCTACGACACGATCCGCACGCGGAAGGTGAAGCCGTGCGCCTGCTCCCCGAGGCTGCTCACGGCCACGCACAACGAGCTGATGAACCGCCTCAAGGTCGACCTCTTCCAGTAACACCCGTGTAGCGGGGTCCCCGGTCCGGCCAGGCGCCTACCAGCGGGTGCGCCGCTGGACAGCCGGACCGGGTTCCCCTCGGCCGCCAGCACCCGGACGCCACGCCATGACACATCCGGGAACCACCCCCACCAGCCCATCGCGAAGGATGCGTCTGCCATGACACGACTGCCAGTAGCGCTGTTCAACTACCAGGACGGCGGCCTCCGGCCGGACACCGGCTACGACTTCCGCCCCCTGCAGCAAGCGTTCGCCGACGTCGACGAAACACCTGCGCTGATTCTGTTCTGCGAGGCCAAGCAGTATCGCGACAACGGCAGCCGAGGACTGTACATGGCGGCGGAGGCGCTGTCCGACGCGCTCGGCGTGCCGTACGTCGGCCTGCTCGGCTGGATGCGCAGAGGTCCGCTGCCCCCGGCTACCTTCTACAACCCTGATCTGTTGACGTTGCGTAGTTGGTGGCACCCCGACGACCCCGGCGTCTACGACGACAAGCGCAACGTGGCCCGTTTCGCCGTACGCGGCAGCGGCCAGCGATCAGACGACCGGGCCGAGTTCCTCGCATTCGTCCACCACTTCGATTTCCGCTCCGGTGCCGCCCGCCGGTACGAAGCCGAACTCCTCGACCGCTACGGAAAGGAAAAGCTACCGGTCCTCGGGGGTGGTGACCTCAACTCGACCGCGAGCGGGGACCACCTCCCGCAGCGGGACTGGATGGTAGCCGACTACCGGACCCGCAGCCACAATGGCACCCTGCGCGACGGGGTCTGGGTTCCCGATACTGCGGCGGTCGATCACCTCATCGGCCACTGGGACGCCGACCAACGTCGTCGAGTGGATGGTTGCGGGTTCCACGCCTTGGCCGAACTCGCCTGGCAGGTAGATTCCTCGACGCCGATCGTGTCCACCGTGAACACGGGAGTTGACGTCGGCGGCGGTCTGCTCATCGACTGGCTCCTCGCCAACGACGCGATGCTTCCCCACGTCGTTGGCGACAGCTACCGGGTCCACGTGCCCATCGACGACATCCCCCATCCGTCCGACCACCGCCTCGTCACCGCCGCCATCGATCTGTAACACCATCGGGCGAGCCACCGAAAGAGTGCTCATGGAGCTTGACGACCGGCGCCCACTCGTTGTGGGCGTTGGCGCGCTGAACACCGACTGCGTCGTTCCGGATCCGCGCGCCACCCTGCTGCCCCGCGTCGCCCGCCTCGTCACACCACCGCTGGTCATGGGGGCGGAACGACGCGTCGACGCGACCACGATGAGACTCGCTCTCAAGATCGCCGATCCGCAGGTCTCGCAGGTCCGGCTCGGCGGATCCGCCTACAACACCATCACCGCCCTCGCCGCCACCCGCCGACCACTGCGCCTCGGGTACGTCGGCGTCGCCGGAAGCACACCCGCCCGAACCACGCACCTCCAGGCGTTCGCCGACCACGGTGTCGAGCACCACCTGGTCGGGCACCGCACCACCACCGGCGGGATGTGCCTCGCCCTCACCGCGGCGGGCGACCGCGCGATGTTGGTGCACGAGGGCGCCAACGCGGACATGGCCGACCACCTCAACCACGACTCGGACACGGTCATCGAGTATCTGGCCGGGGCGAACATCGTCCATGTGACCTCGTTCCTGGACGAACAGACACCGGCTGCGCTGCTACCGCTGCTGCGCGGCGCGAGGCAGCGCAACCCCCGCCTGAGGATCTCCGTCGACCCCGGACACGAGTGGTGCACCTCCGCCGACCCAAATATCGGCAAGATCCTCGACCTCGCCGACTACCTGTACCTCACCTCGGCCGAGCTGGCGGCGCTGCGCCGCACCGAGCACACCGACGAGGGCATCGCCCAGCGGCTCCTGCGGCGTATGCCACCGGGAGCCGCCGTCATCAGCAAGACGGCGGCCGGTGCCCGCACCTACCAGAACCGCAAGGGCACGCTCGTGGCGGAACCGCACACGCACAGGCCGCTGCCCACCGAGCGGGTCGTCAACAGCGTCGGCGCGGGAGACACATTCGCCGCGGGCGTGCTCGCCGCCGTAACCCTCAATCCAGGACGTCTCCGCGACGGGGTCCGACTCGGCATGGCTCTCGCCCGACACGCGATCCAGCACCAGGACCTCACCGGGGCCGCTTTCAAGACCATCGCCGACAGCCACAGCACCGACGCCTAAGCCGATGCTCGGCTCCCGGACGTGGGGAGAAGGTTGAACCGGCCGGGCGGACCTCGCGTGGCGTTGGATCTCTCGGATCAAGCCAGCCCGGCCTGGTGCAACAGATCGAGCAGCCCGAACCCGTCGTCGATGATCACGTCCGGCTCGGCCTCTGACGTGGGCTGCGCCCGGGCAGTGCGCGACGACCGCATCAGGATCGCGGCCCCGGCCCCGGCGCGGCGGGCGCAGGCGATGTCACGGTCGACCATGTCACCGACGAACCAGCACTTCCCGATCGACACACCAATGGCGTCCGCCGCACGCCAGGCCAACTCGGGGTTCGGCTTGCGTATCCCCGCCTCGTCGCTGTACACCTCGGCGGCGAACAGCGGGCCGAGGCCGGCGGAGGCGAGGAAGTCCCGATGGGCGGCGCCGCTGATCGCGTTGCTCACCACCACCATCGGGATCCCCCCGGCCGCCGCCGTACGCAGCGCTTCCGCGATCCCATCGCGTACGGTCCACTCATCGCCCCACGCCCACGCGTAGCTCAACGAGAGCGCCTCGCGCCGTACCGCCTCCCGCGCCGCGTCCGGCCAGCTCGGCGTGATGAAGTCTTCCCATACCCGCTCGTGGGCCACCTCCACGGGACCCTGTTCCCGGCTGGTGTCGTCGCGCCAGCGGGAATACCGGCGGGAGCCGTCGGTGATGTCTCGGACGATCGTGTCGATCGGGACGGTCTGCCCGGTGAGTGCGTGTAGTCGCTGGACTAGGGCGGGCGGGGCGGCGGGCTGTGGGCGTGGCGACTCGACGAGGACACCACCGAAGTCCAACAGCAGCGCGGCGGGTGGAAACAACATGCGTCCATCGTCGCCGTATCGGCCGGATCTTGCGGGCAGGAGGCCAGAGTTCGCGGGCGGGGAAGCCGCCTGAGCGCTGGGTGCCCGGGCAAGCCGGCGACGCCCCATGCGCTGTTTCACCGCTGCCATCAACCGGCCCGCTGTCCCACGCCCTGACATCGCCGGACGGACGTAGCTCAAAAAGGGTTGGCCGCCCGCGTACGAGTTTCTCGGCTACCCGAGCGACATACGCGTCGACATCTCGGCCGTCAACATCCAACGCACTGCCCATCGCGCAGGGGAAACTCTGGAATTCAGTGCCGAGCTGCTGGTCGATGAGACAGTACCTCTTCACGTATCGTACGCAATTTCCCCGGCAAGTCAGCGGGGGCCACGCCGAGAGAAGGTCTATTTCCTCAGAAGGGTGATTGCCAAACCAGGTCAGCCGCTTGCCTGTCCAAGGAGCATCCTCTGCGCTCGACCGGCACAGCGTCGGTCAAGCCCGGGGCGTTCACACTGCAGATCCAGGTAAATGGACAGCGGTTCCCTGCGGGACAGTTCCAGGTTGTCCAATAGGTCACCGAGCCGCTCCATGAGGCGGGGTTGCGTCCTGCTCCTCCATCGACGACCCGACCTTCCATTAATACACGCTAATCCTAGGCTGGAGATTATTTAAGGGACAGATCGCCGGCATATGCTGATATCGATGTCACGGCCGCCGCGTCCGCCTGCACCTGAACGCGAGCCGATCCCCATAGGACTTCCAGCATCACCAAGTCATCCCGCGAGGCTAACTCCATGCTGGCCCAACCGTGGTGGTTCCAGCCCGTCAGGGAGAGGTCCTTGACGCCGATCATCGTCAGGCCGATCTGCACGACACTGAAGCCGCGATCACGCCACTTTATCGGCGCACTCGTAGGGAACTCCGGCAGATCGAATCTCAGGACCACCGACGGACCGTCGCACTTAAGCACAACCTCGTGTAACAGGATCTTCTCCAGCGAAGGCGGATTATCCGCTCCGTAGATGGAGCGGAGGCCGCGCGGATCTTCGACTAAATCCAACCACGTGAACACTGGCGCTACCTTACGAAAGATTAGTGGTTCAAGTTTCCCGGAACGTGTCGGTTTCTCGTATTCTCCGGGCGGCAGACGTTGAAGCGTGGCCGCTAGCTGCACGTCGTCCATGTCCTTGTAGTCGAGGAAGCATTCTCCGAACAGCTCGTCAGCCACGTCCCGGACCTGATCGTCGGTCCGCATTCGCGCATTTGGCCCGGAGCGAGTCGCTGATGCCCGTCGACAATGTACGTGGACCCGTGATGACAGAAGACCGAGTCAGGTTCTACTCCCAGTTGAATTGCGTCATGTCGTTGCGGCACCGCGCGGCACGCTTGAGGAGGAACAATATCTTCTCGACCACCAGGCGAACTGGTTCGTGTAGTGAATATCTCGGGCGGGTACGCCATCTTCACCGAACTCGCGGTTCCGTGTCATATCAAGATGTAGTGGCCTCACCGCCGAGTCGTGGGTTCGTTGAAGTGGAGCATGCTCGATGCCTCACACACCCAGGGGTGCGGTCGCCACCCTTGTCCACCGGTAACTACGGTTTTCTCGGCGCAGCGCGATCAGCGTTGCCTGTTGGATGGTCACCTCAGCGGGTGGCTGGTGGCGGAAGGCGTTGAGGCGGTCGCGGATTGGTGCGGTTGGCGCTTGCGAGCCGCTGTAGGCGATCGTCACGTGTGGCCGGAATCCTTCTGCGGCCTCCGGCGCGGTCTTCCATACCGCGTTGATGGCATCGCGGATGGTGGCGCGGAGGTGTTCGACGCGGTCCCAGGGGCGGACGAGCATGCCGATTCCTTCGGCGTCGGGGTCGACCGGGCCAAGTGACAGCTTCAGCGGCGGCAGGCCGGCGCAGCGTCGCCGGGTTTCGGCGACGACTGCTTCGAGGTCGCTGTTGGTGACCTCGTCGGTGAAGCCGAGACCTTGCATGGTCAGGTGGAGCCCGTCGAGCGGCACCAAGTCCAGTCCGGGCACGGTGAGTTGGCGTTGAATGTCGGTGACGAGGCGGTGCAGTTCAGGTTGGTGTTCGAAGGTGAGGTGCCAGGTGTAGAACTGGCGGTCGGCTCGCCAGCCTGGGCGCCAATACCAGTGGTTGGTGAGTTCGGGCAGTTCCTGGTAGGCGGTCCAGCGTTGCTGCAGGCTGGCCAGTTCCCGGCTGCTCATGACAGCGATGGTAGAGCGGCCTGTCCGCTGGCAGCGACCTGTGCGCGGTCGGCGAGCAGGTCGGCCACGTGCCGTAGCCGCGGGTGGCGGGCGAAGGGCTGGGCTGTGGCGAGGAACTGACGGGCGCGTTGGTGGACCGATTCGAAACGCTGGTCCGCGGTGAGGTCGAGCGCCTCCTCTGCCAGTGCGCCTGCTTCCTCGGGGTCGGGGTTGTCGGCGTGCAGGTGCGCGGTGGCCAGGTCGAGGCGGCAGAGCGCTCGTGGGCCAGCCAGCCCTGCGGTGTCGAACGCATTGATCGCGGTGGTGAGATGGTCGGTGACGCCTGCGGTGCGGCCGAGCGCCAGGTAGGCGGTCGCCGCGTTGGCCGCGGTCCTGGCCGGGCAGTACGGGCCGAGGGCGAGACTGGCGCTGACCGACGAGTTGGGCGGGTAGTCGGACAGCATGGTGAACGCGTGGTCGACGGCGCGGTCGACGCCGTACCGGTCGCCGAGACGTGCGAGGGCCCGCGCCTGGCCGTTGATCGTGAGGCGGATGCGGTGCCGGCTGGTGCCGCCACGGCGTAGGCCGTCCTGGGCGTAGGCCAGCGCGTCCTGGTAGTTACCGGCGTAGAAGGCGATCAGGCTTTGCGTAGCTCGTGCCCAGGCTTGCGCGTCGGACTGCTCGGCAGCCTCGGCGAGGTCGAACGCTTCGGCGGCGTAAGCGTGCGCCGCGCCGAATGCGCCGAGGTCAAGGGCGAGTGCGCCGAGAAGTCCGGACAGGTGAGCGGCGACGGCGTAGAGCCGGGCGCGTTGTGGTGGGTGCTGCCGGCCTGCCATGAGTTGGTCGACGTAGGAGCGCAGCGGTCGCATCCGCGCTATGAGGATCACCGGGGTGAGGCGCTCGTTGTCGTCGATCGCCTGCCGGACCTCGGCTTCCAGGTAGGCGAGACGGACGTTGTCGTCGAGGGACGACTTCAGCGCCAGACGGCGCGCGTTGATGCTGTCCTCACCCTCCCAGGGAGCAGCACTGCCGTTCGCGTCGGGGACTTCGTGGCCAGCATCGGGCGCCACCAGCACTGACGTGCTCCTGGCCGCCTGGATCGCCGCCGAATGTCGTCGTTGACGATCCAGCTCAGCGATGCGGTCGTACTCACCGACGAGCACACCATCGGTTTGCAGCACGCGGTCGCAGTGGACCCAGAAAGCACGGTCCGGGTGCTGGTAGCCAGTCTCCGTGTTCGCCACGGTACTGCGGCCGTACCGCACGAGTCCCGCTAGGTCGTGCTGGGTGAGATTGCCAGCCGCGCGCAACTCAGCGAGCCGGCGGCCGAGCGCCCGGCGGGCAGTCCTGATCTCGTCGCTGTCAGCCATCGCTGCTACCTCCATCGACTGCCGACACTGTGGTCATGACCCGTGTAGACGACAGGCGCCGCCTGTGACAATCTCGCGGGCCGCCGGAGCATCGACGCAGCTGGGCAAGCACCGGTGCGGCCGATGGTCGCCGCGAGATCGGGCGAGACCGTCAGATGCTCATTATGGAGAGCGGCGGTAGTCCCCGGCAGGACCACAATGTCGAAGCTTTGTCGGAGTTTGGTGTCGGCAATCCCGACAATGTCGACGTAGAGCGAAACGGGCGTGTCGACCTGCCGGCGTCTTACCCTTCCCGCATACCGTCCGAGCGCCGTGACGGTCCCGCCGGCCTGGCTCGTGAGCGGCTGGTATCCGGACAAACATGAGATCGGAGCGCAGGGTGACCACTCGGCCGCTGTTTCAGATACCTCGGATCGAGTCGAAAGATTACGAGACGCCCTCGTGGGCCGGCTCATCGCGGACAGCATGATCGCGTCCCCGGCGGGGCCGACGACGACGTGTCGCGCTCGCAGCCCTCAGCGCGGCCACTATGGACGGCTGCGGTAGCTGCGAGCACAGCTTCACCATCTACAGCCCCAGGAGAGCAGACGTGCACCCCGTGCGGTGGGCCCTTAGCCACCAGCAGCTCAGACCGGCCGAAAAAGTCATTTTGTACCTGTTGGCGAGGGCCGTCGATGACACCAGCACCTGCCAGGTACTGCCTTTGACGTTGGCCGCCGACGCCGAAGTCTCGCGACGGCAGGTGTCGACCGTGATCCCCAACCTGTCGCGTCGTGGCCTGGTGAAACTAGACGCCAGCAGCTATCCCAACATCGTCACCCTGCTGATGAGCGACCCGATCGACCTGACTGATGTCGACTATCCCCCACTGCTCGTGTGGTGGGCGCTCACCCGCCGGGGACTGTCACCTGACGACAAGATCATCCTCATGGCGATCGCCGCGGGCGTCGACAAGAATTTCAGCCGTCGCGTCCCGCTGCACGAGCTGGCCGCCGAAACCAACCTGTCGGCGTCGCATGTGTTCAGGAGGGTCCATCAGATGGCCGCCCGTGGCCTGCTGTGGATCAAACCAGGCGGCGGGCCGGGCAACAGCAACGCCTACATACTGCGGGGCTACCCAGAATGACCGGTCAGAGCTTCCCCACCGACGAGCGTCCCGGCGCGCCCCGCGTTCGCGTCCAGCGCTGCCGGCGAATCACGCGATGGATCTACCCTGGGACAGCAACGGACTGCTCAGCCTCGGAGGATCCGTGCCGACCCGTCGCACCGTCATCGCTGTCACCGGCGCCGCGCTCACCGCCCACGCGTGGACCGCGCTTCACCAGCCAAACCCGGACCTGATCGCGGCTGCCGGAGACGGCGGACCGGTCACCCCACCGCTGCTGGACATGATCGACACCGTCGTCGCTCACGCACAACAGCTCGATGACCAGCAGGGCGGCGCGGCCCGCGGCTTCGTCAGTGACCAGTTCGCCGCCGTGGCCCGGCTCCTGCGCCGAGCTTCATACAACGCAGAGGCCGGCCGCCGCCTTGCCGCCGCACTAGCGCAGCTCGCCCAGACCGCCGGGTTCATGGCATTCGATGCCAACGAGGACGGCCTCGCCCAACGCTGGTACCTCACCGCCCTACGCGCCGCACACGCCGCCCGCGATCCCGGCCTAGCCGCCAGCATCCTGGCCCTCATGTCCAACCAAGCCGCCGACCGAGGCCACGCCCTCGACGCCCTGCAACTCGCCTCAGCAGCCCAAGAATCGGCGGCAAAGACCCCGCCCGCCGTCCGCTCACTGGTAGCCGCCCGCAGCAGCCTCGCCCACGCCGTCGCCGGCGACCTCACCAGCTTCTTCCACACACGCGAGAACACCCTCGCACTCCTCGACACCGCCCCCGACGCCCCACTGCCCCCATGGGCGTCATACATCGATCGGATCGAACTGGACGCGATCACCGGCCGAGGCCTCGTCGTACTGGCCGAGCAGGTCCCGGTTCAACGGCCAGCGCTCCTCCGCCAAGCTGAACGGCTGCTTCGCGCCCGTGCGCACACCAGTCTCACCGACTCGCCACAGCGCTCCGCACTACGCCACGGCGCCTGGCTCAGCCTCGCCCACAACGCCGCCGGCGACCTCGACCTCGCGGTCAGCACAGCCCGCCTCGCCCTCGGCCGCCTACCCGCCGTCAGCTCCGTACGCAGCGTCGCACTGCTACACCGACTCCACGACGAACTCGCCCCCGCCGCACCACGCTCACCAGCGGTCCGCGACATCCTCCGCGCACTTCGTGAGTTGCCGCGGACATCACCCGTACGGTGATCACATCGAGGCCGTGCTGCGTGAGGCCCGGCAGCCTTGCGCAGGTGCGCAAGGCGACGGCCGAGCGCGCGGCGCGCCGCACTGACCTCGTCGCTGTCGACAATCGGCCACCATCGCCGGTTCGAGCGCTCACGCTGAGCGGTCACCGTAGCGGCTCCCTGTGACATGTTCCGGGCCGACAGCCGGCGCGTCATGCGGCGAGGTAGCACCGTCAGATGTCGCCGAACCGGTCAAGGTGGCGGGTGTTGGAGTTGGTGTCGCAATGTGCCGACATTGTCGGGGCGTGGCGCTGCGGGCGTGTCGGCTGCCGGGCGTTCTACGGTGCCCGCATGCCCTCCGACCCCCAGGAATTCACCGCTGGTCTCCCGCGCAAGCGGATGGCGGCCGGACTGTTGATCACCGATTCGCAGGATCGGGTTTTGCTGGTCGAGCCGGCGTACAAAACGGATTGGGAGATTCCCGGAGGCAGTGTTGAGGCCGGCGAGTCGCCGTGGCAGGCGGCGGCGCGGGAGTGCCGCGAAGAGCTCGGGGTGAGCCTTACGCCGGGTCGGCTGCTCGTCGTGGACTGGGTGCCGGCCCGTGCTGGCCGCACCGACGGGGTGATGCTCGTCTTCGACGGCGGTGTCCTGGACCCGGTTCAGGCGCAGCGGATCGTCGTGCCGCCCGCCGAGTTGAAGGGTTGGGCGTGGTCTGCCCCGCCGCAGACGAGACAGCGGCTACAGCCGTTGCTGGCCCACCGCGTCAGCGAATGCCTCCAGGCGCGCGTCGACGGGTCGACCCGCTACCTCGAAGACGGCGTACCCGTCTCCTGATCTCAACCTCCGCACCCCAGCAACCGGCCGATGTTCGTCGCGGTTGGCCGGCTGCTCACCTGATGTTCGTTCGAGGGAGGAGATGTCCTCGTGGCACCTGGAAGCGGGATGACCGAGACGTTGACGGCGCAGGACGCTCGCCGACGGCTGGTCGACCAGCTACGAAGTCAGGGTTGGATCACCCGACCGGAGGTGGCGGCGGCGTTCACCGCAGTGCCGCGGCACCTGTTCGCTCCGACCGGCACCAGCATCGAGAGCGCGTACGCGAATGATGTTGTCGTCACCCGACGCGGCTCGGACGGAAAGGCGACCAGTTCGATCTCCGCGCCGTGGTTGCAGGCGTACATGGTCTGGTGGCGTTGATCTAGCGATTGAGGACGAGGGTGGCGCCTGGCATGGCGACCCTGGCAGGACATCCCAGGGGATGGGCCCGGCAACGTACGCGAGGTTGACGTTCCGTCCGGGAGCCACCGACCCCGGGGGCGACAGCCCATTCGCCGGGCGGAGGCTGCACGTCGCGCTGGCCAGCATCGAAGATCGGGTGGCCGGTGAGGTCGCCTACCAACTCGATGACGGCTCGGTGCACTACGACACCGTCGAGGTGGACGAACTCCTGTTCGGTCTTGACCTACACCGGCTGCCCATCAACTCTTGGCCGCCGCCCACACACGACCCGGTGCCGCCCCCGCCCGCCAGGCCCGTGGCCACGAGGCCGACGCCTCCGGCCGCGCTATCGTGGGAGGTCAGCGACTACACGCTGACGCCCACCACGGGTATCGATGGCCCAAACGTCGAGATGATCGGCACCGACAGCGACGGCAACCTCATCGCCGAGTTCTCCGGGTACCTGCCGGGCGGTGATCTGTCGCTGGTGGCGCGGTGTTTCTCGCGGCCGTGACGAACCCCGGACCGTCGACTCGGTTGCCCTCGCCGCGTCGTGCCAGGTCATGGTCGGAGCAAGAGACCGCGTACGTGGCCAGCCGCCACCACGAAGGGGCTGACGCCGAGACGATCGCGCGGAAATTGGAACGGACGGGTAACCGCATCCGGTACAAGCTGCATGCCCTGGGCTTGGCCACGTTCCCTGGCCCAAATGCCAGCCGGCCGCCGGCGCCGCCGCGAGCGCCGGCCTACAGGATGGAAGACCTCCGCGCGGTCCACCCCAACTCACACATGCCCTGGGCTTCCGAGGAGGATAAGCGGCTCGCCCGACGCGCCGCGGAGGGCGCGGACACTTCCGAGCTGATGGAAGAGCACGGCCGCAACCACGGGGCGATCACCACCCGCCTGGCACGGCTGGCGGCCACCGGGCAACCCAGTTCCCCGGCTAACTGAGACGGCGTCCACCACTCGCCGGCCGCACCGGGAGCGCCGGCGGCAGGCATCTGGTCGGGGTAAACGCTGGCAACGGTCGGTTCGGGGAGCGGCCGTCCGGTGGTTGACTCAAGGAGGACGGCCGTCTGTCAAGGTTGACGCGACGTCGGGCTAGGTCCCGGATCAGCGCTACGGTCGCCTGAACATCGGCAACTCCACAACGCCTTCGAAAGACGCAGTTCCAGCGCGTCAAGGTCGTGGTTCACTGACGGGAGGCGGCGTCCGGGAATAATAGCCCTCGCGACCGCCGGCCGGCGGCGGGCACGTTCTAGGGCCAGGTCCGGTGACCTTCTACGCACTGCTCGACGACGGGACCAAATCGACGCTAAGGGACGTCTCGTATCTCGACGATGGTGAGATGTCTGTCGCTGGTGCGGTGGTCCGACCGACGGTGGTCTTCGAGGTGAGCTTCCGCCGGTGACCGCCGTATCAGTACGGCCGCTGGACCCCTCGCTCCGAGAGCGTCGCTTCGTAGAAGCCGAGGAAGCGCTCTAACTCTCCGACTGCGTCGTCCAGCTCGTCGAGAGCTGCGCGGTCACCGGGGTCGCGGCGCAGTAGGCGCGCCGCGTCCGCCAGCTGCACCAGCAGGGCAGCGAACGTATCGCCCTGCAGATGGATGCCGGGAAAGGCCCTACCCGAAAGCTGCACGACGGCAAAGTTGGTACCACGGGACAGTACCTGCGCTTGGTCCTGGCTCATCTGAGCAGGATTCCAGCACCACTCGAAGATCGTCCAAGGGAGGTCTCCTCACCCCGGTGACTGTCTGGTTAAGACGGTCGGTCAGGCTGCCTGGGTGCAGGTGATCACCGCGGCCCGCCCGGCTTGGATTTTCCCGTTCACCGGGTTGCAGCCCGCCCAGTTCCGCCAGCTGGTCCGCTTGGTCGCCGAGCGTGGCGGTGACGCGATCAGTGACGGGCGGCCGGGCCGGCAATGGGCTCTCGACCTGCCCGATCGGGTGCTGTTGGTGGCCGTGTACTGGCGCACGAACCTGACCATGCGCCAGATCGGCCCGCTGTTCGGGGTGTCGCACTCCGCTGCGCACCGGGTCATCGACACCCTCGGCCCATTGCTGGCCCTGGCACCGGTGCGCCGACGGCCGGTCGACCAAATCGCCATCGTCGACGGCACCCTGATCCCCACCCGCGATCACCGCTTGGCCACCAAGAGCAAGAACTACCGGTACTCGACGAACCTGCAGGTCGCCATCGACGCCAGCACCCGCCTGGTCATCGCCCTCGGCGACCCGCAGCCCGGCAACCGCAACGACACGATCGTCTACCGCACCAGCGGCATCGAAGAGAAACTCGCCGGGCGACCCGTCATGGCCGACGGCGGCTACCGCGGCAACGCCGAGGTGATCATCCCGTACCGCAAGCCCGTCGACGGCGGCGTCCTGCCAGCCTGGAAAGAAGAGCTGAACAGCCACCACCGCACCGTCCGCGCCGGAGTCGAACACGCTTTGGCCAGGATGAAGTGCTTCAAGATCCTGCGCGACTACCGCCGCGCCGCCCACACATTGGCCGACGCCGCCTCCGGCATCGCCAACCTTCACAACATCATCCTGACCGGCTGACCGCCGGGCCGGTGCTGAGAAACGCCTTCACCCAGATACGAGACGTCCCTTAGTCGCGACCTGGCCCGCCGGACGCGGCCACCAAGCCGAAACGGTCTGCCCGATCACGGCCGGCCTCGGTGAGCTCGCCGCCCAACTGTGCGAGGCACTGACCCGGCTGTCGCAGGCGATGTGGCACATCTACACCGACCCAGAGTCGCCCGGCGACCCCAACCAGCAGTTGCGACAGCAGGAACGCGGCGACGGCATGTCCCATGTCGCGGAGGCGCTGACCAACCCTAACCTGCCCGACGACGAGGGTGCGCTGCTCATCTCTCACGACCCGGTCATGGAGTGGGCCCACACCAGCGGACGTGTCCTGCACACCATGGCCGACCCCGCCGTCACTGCGGCCGTCACCGCCGACGTGACCCACGAGATCACCGCCGTGCAGCGTGCAGGACTCGGAGACATCACCGGCCGAGCCATTCAAGCCGTCGCCCTCGACCACATCGACCCCTCCCCCGTCCAGGTCGCTGCCGCCGACCGTCTCCTTCACGAGCAACCCCTCGGCACGCCCGAACTGTGGACGACCATTGACCCGTCGGCCTCCTGCGTCGCCGCCGCGCACTGGCTCACCGCAGCCGCCGAGGTCGCCGCCGACGAAGCCGACCTCGACGCCACCAGCGTGTTCAGCTACGCCGACGACATTGAAGCCGTCTCCGTCGAGGTGCCCACCATGATCGTGCGCGCCATCCTTGAGCAGGACACACCCCGCGACATCGTGACCAAGTTACTCGCCGACGCGAACATCGTCGCCGCCGGCCGGCACCCCGACCCGGCAGGCCTGCCTGCGCTCGTCGATGCCGCCCGTGAACAGGTCCAACGGCTTAAGCCACGCGACCGCGACATCGCCCTCGCCGGCCTACTCGAGCCGCTTACTCCGCTGGACCCTCGCCGCCCCAGCCGCGATTTACTCGAACACATCCTCGACGGCATCCGCTCCTGCCTCGTGGTCTACTGCAACCTCGACGAACACGACCCGAACGACGAGCCGTCCGACTTAGCGCTAGAGCAATTCCGAGACGCGGTACGCCAGCGGGCCGCGCTCACCCACCATCGCGTGCACGCCTGAGCCTCGCCGCCGGGGTGACCATAATCGGCCTGCCAAGAAGCGGACTCAGCGCGTCCGGCCAGGTCTACGCGTGCGGAAACGCCGGCTACTTTGGCGGCAGCCCGGCCGGTGCGGGCGGCGAGTTCACAGACATCGAGTTGGAGGTGGCCGACGCCCGTCCATCCGCCCACGCCGCTGCTCACCAACGCCATCGGCGGCTCGGTCGCCGACATCACCGGTGCAGAGGAAGCCCGCGCCCTGATAGAGCACGCCGACTGGTACGAAGGCAGCCCCGCAGTCGCCCGGACGCCGGCCATAGGTCTGCTCACCTGAACTGAGCCCGACGGTTGGGACGACGCAGCCCGACCGGGCGGGAACCGACACTCACCCGCGCGGCGACCACGTGCACGTGGCGCTCGCTGGGCTGCACCGGAGCAAGCAGTTGCCCAGCGGGTTTCGACGAATTCCGGGCGCACCCGATGTCCCTTCCGACCGTTAATCAGGAGCAGGCGGTTCGGTAACTCGCTACGCGAGCCCCAGAGCCTGGCGGGAGCCCGACCGGAGGAGCCGAGGGTGGTACGACGGGAATCCCTCGCGACGCTGGTCGTGATGGGTGTGCTGCTCGCCGGATGCAACCGGCAGAGCCACCCGGAGCCCGCGAACCCGCGGCCGATCTCGGAAACTACCGGGCCCATGGTGCCGTTGGCACCGGAGTCACTGATCGGATCCTGGACGGTCGTCGACGTTGCCGAACCCGGCGCGGGCACGATTCTGCGCCTCGCGGACGGCGATCTGGACCTGATCGGCAGCCGCTGCGGCACTGTGGGCGGATCCTGGCGGGCCAGTAGCGACGGCACCTTCCTCGCGGACATCTTCACGGCTTCCACTGCCGCGGTCGAAGGCATCCCCGGCTGCGAGAAGGCAAGTCAGGAAACCCCCGAATGGCTGCGCCGCGTCACCGGCTACCAGTTCGACGGCGCAGGGCGACCCGTACTCCTGGACGCACGAGCGCAACCGGTCGCCCGGCTGATTCCCGGGGCGACACCGACCCCCGAGCCCGACAAGGCCGACGACCTGTTGGAACCGCCGATGGTCACCGACGAGGCCCGCCGGGCCCTGGCACCAGCGGTCGCTCTCCCGGCGACACTGGTGCCGGTAAACCGATCCCAGCTGACAGGTCGCTGGGTACCCCGCACCGGGCACAGAGCGGCGTACGTGAAGTTCACGGCCGACGGTGAATGGCGCGGATCCGACGGCTGCAACGACGAGAGCGGTCGGTGGATCACCGCTGCCAGCGGCACACTTCTCACCACCGCACGAGGAGTCACGCTCATGTTTTGCGCCGACAGCGTGTCGGTCGGAGGATGGCTCGTGACGGCCAGACGAGCAGGTCTCGACGGTCAGATCCTGGTGCTCCTCGACGCCCAAGGCACTGAGACAGGTCGGCTACTCCCCGCGAACTAAGACCGTGTGTCAGTTGGGCTTGTTGCTGGTCAACAGGTTGAGTCGGTCGGCGCGGCGGTAGCAGATGAGAGCGCAGGCCAGGCGTAGGAATCCGAGGTAGTGGGAAGCCTTCCGGTCGTAGCGGCGGACCAGCCGCCGGGACCGGATGGTCCATTCCAGGCAGCGTTCGATCACGTTGCGGTGCCGGCCGAGGCGCTTCGATGACTCGATGCCCTTGCGGGCGATCCGCGCGGTGATGTTGCGCTCGCGGAGCAGCTCGCGGCATTCGCGGTAGTCGTAGCCCTTGTCGCCGTGCAGCTTGGCCAGTCGTTTCCGGGGCCGGCCGGCCGGCTGGCGGATCGGCTGAATGCCCTCGACCATGCCCTCGAGCAGCTTGTGGTCGTTGAGGTTGCCGGCCGAGATATCCACGTACAGCGGCAACCCGCCCCGCTCACCGACGACGTGGATTTTGGAGCCGGGCTTGCCCCGGTCGACCGGGCTGGGCCGGTCAGGTCCCCCTTTTGAGCGCACGAACGTGCATGCTGTCGATACTCGCCCGTGACCAGTCGATCTGGCCGGCGACGCCGAGCACGTCAAGCGTCGCCTGGTGCAGCGCGGTCATCACTCCCGCGGCAACCCATTCGGCGAACCGACGGTGAGCGGTACGCCAGTGCACCGGGAACGACCCCGGCAACTTACGCCACGAGCAACCCGACTCCAACACGTACACAATCGCCGCGAGCATCGCCCGGTCATCGGTCCGGCGGCCGCCCGCCGCCTTGATGTCTTTCCGGGTGCGGTGGCAACAACGGCTGCGCGAGGTGCCACAACGCGTCCGGGCAGTACTTCTCCGCGTCACTCACACCAGCTCAACGAATGACCTTGCACCTCAACAACCCCAAACGACACACGGTCTAAGACGGTGTACTGGTACTTCACCCAGTGGGAAGACGCCGGCATGACCGAGAAGCTCCTGGCGGCGCTTCGTATCAAGGCGCGGGTGCACCAGGGCCGCGAGCCGCAGCCGTCGGCGGGAATCATCGACTCCCAGTCAGTGAAGGGCGCTGACACCGTCGGCCGAGAAAGCCGGGGCTACGACGCCGGGAAGTAAGAAAACGGCCGCAAGCGGTTCATCGTCACCGACACCATAGGCCTGTTGGCACCGTGAGCGTCCTCGCCGCAAACTGGCAGGACCGCGACGGCGCCATGACCGCTCTGCTGGGCACCTACATGGCCGCCCCGATCCGAAACGTCCTCGCGGACCCGGGCTTCACCGGACCACTCGGCGACCGAACCCCGACATCCTGGTCACCACCCTCGAGATCGTCCGCAAACCCACCGACCAGCGCGGCTTCGCCGTGCGTTCCCGCCGCTGGGTCGTCGAGCGCACTATGGCCTGGCTCATCGTCTGCCGCCGACTGGCCCCGCGACTACGCTGGGCCACCATCGCCGCCATGGCACCCCGCATCGCCCGCGGTCGGCCCGCCCGACGTCAAGCCCGCCGCAGCTTCATCTGGACCTGATCAGCCCATCTCATAAGAAGCCCGGCTGCGTGGAGGACGCACCGCAGGCATAGAGGCACACCAGTGAGCCCTGGACGGGTGTACCTCGAGTCGGTGCGGGGTCGATCCGACGACGAGCCGGGCTGGCGGGTTCTTGTGCTGGAGCAGTTCCGGTATCGCTGGTTGAAAATGTGGGGTCATGCATCGACGGAAACAGCGAATTGGTTGAGGCCGTCGAGGAATCGATGGTTCGCCTCCCACCCGTCAACCTCTGGTGTTGCGGCGCCGATCCATACGGGTTCGGTGTGGGGGTAGGCGTCAAGTTGCTGGCGGACGCCCGCTCGGGTGACGACGATGCAGGCTTGCCGGTGGCGTGAGGCGAGGACGCAGAGCCGTCCCGCTTCGAGGTGAAAGGCGGACGCATCGCGGCGCCCAGACAGCGGGTGCCAGGCGATTACCACTTCAAATTGCCGGCCCTGAAGCTTGTTGGCGGTGTCGACCACGATTGAGCCCGGCGCCAGGTCGAGGGACTCGCAGACCGTGTCGGCCGCCGCGCGTACGAGGGCTTGTTGGTCGCGGTGGGTCACACCGATGGCGATGTTGCGGGGGTAGAGGTTCCGTAGCTCTTTGCCGTCCTGGAAGCGGGCTTTGCTGGAGAGCAGCCGCTGGGCGATGTTCGCGATCGTGGCGACAGCCTGCGGGTCGGTGCGGGGAAGTTGGGCGTCGGGCAGCTGGGCCAGGCACCAGCCGTATCTTTCCGCGACCCGCAGAACTTCGTCGATGGAGTCACGGATGGTGCCGAGGGGAAGACGAAGGCCTCGCTCGCCGTGGTCGGAGCCGGCGGTAAAGGCGCGGCTGTAGAAAGCGTCGGAGACGATGCCGGCCCCGCTGGGCGGGAGCCGCCACGACACGGGCAACGGCACCACGGGTGTGTCGGGGTAGGTGCCGAGTACGGTGCCGGCGGCGGTTTCCAGTGGCCAACTGCCCGTGGACCTGATAGCGCGTTCGTCGGCGGTGGTGAAGGGGCTGAGCTGTCCGGGGTCGCCGACCAGGAGCAGCGCGTCGAACCTGTCGGCGAACTTGGCGAGGTCGACCGACGACACCTGGTAAGCCTCGTCGACGATGCCGAGCTCCCACCGGTGGTCGGCGCGGACGAAGCCCCATTTCGCGGCGGGCGCGACGACGATGTCGCACTCGTTGAGCTCGTCGATGTCTGTTGACGCTGTGACGCCGGCAGGTGGTGTGTATTTCTCGGCGTGCAACCGGCCGGCGCGAATTGGTGAGTCGCGTAAATCTCCAAGCAGGTCGCGTGCGAGGTCGTCTGCTTGTTCGTTCGTCTGGGTGATGATCGGGATCTGACCGTGGCTGGCCGCCATCCGGCGGGCGGTCGCGCGGACGAGCGTGGATTTCCCTGCTCCGGGCGGCGAGTTGACGATGACGGCCTGGGCTCCGGTGTCGAGCAGGTGCCAGACCTCGTCGACGGCTGCGGTGTGGGCGGTGCGAGGGTCGGCGGTCATCAGTCTGCCTCGGGTTCGCGGTGCGTCCAGGGGAGAACGTCGGGGATGGCGTCGGGGCGGAACGTCGGCGGTTCGAACGGGGCGAAGACCTGACGGGTGTCGGGTAGCGGAAGCCGGCGGTGGTGCTCGCGCTTGATCGCGTTGCTGACGACGGTCAGTTCGATGATGCCGTCGGCCTCGAGCCCGGTGACTTCTAGCTCCACGGTGGGCCGCACAGGGGTTCCGGCGCGGGACGTCTCGACGGCGCACTGGAACCAGAGGTGGGTTCCCAGCGGGCGGGCGAAGGAGAGATCTGGCCTGATGTGCACGATCGGCCGGGGCTGGCGGCGGCCTTGACGGCCGGTGCCTTCCGGCAGAACTTTGACGACCGTTCCGCAGAGCGCATCGCCGGAGGCGACGTGGCGGGCCATGATCTGCGGGTCATCGAGAGCCATCTGCCGGTCGAGGTTGCCGGTCAGCCGTTCCAACCGGTTGAGGTACCGAAAGACTTGGAGCTGGCGCGGCCGGCGCCGGAAGTAGGCGCGGTTGCCGCGCACGCGTTCGGCGTGACGATGCCACTGCATCTCATCGCCACGAGCGCGTTCGAGGACGTGTTCGGCCTCGGGAAGCTCGTCGACCGCATCCAGTGATTCCCACACCGCGTTCCAGGCCGGCTCCAAGGCTTCCCACACGGTGTTGGACGCTTCCCGAACGGCGTCGCCGGGCCGTCCGGCGACGCCACGCAGCTGATTGAAGACCTTGGTCGAGCGGGTGTACGTCTTCCGCTCCCACTCGGGATCCGGGACGGGCCCGGCGGGAAGCGCGTTCTCCGCCTCCAGGATCGTGTCGGGCCGTCGGATCCAGGCCATTTGCGAGGCCAGGTTGCTGTCCATCGACGGAAGCTGGCCGGTCTTCCAATGCTGGGCGAGCACTTCGGTCATGGCCAGGACGAGCGACGCCCCGGGCACCCGCTGCTGGTCCAAGAACGACAGGTGCGCCCCGGCCACCGGCAGCGCGGGGTTGATCCGGGGGTCGCGTTCGGGTTGTAGATAGCGCAGGAGCAGACCGAGTTCCTGGCAGAGCCACTGTGCGGTGTCGGCGTTGGGCACCACAAGCTGCGGGATCACCGGATACGCTCGGGCCGGGCTGCGGCCCTGGCGGCGGCTGGGCGCCGACGGCATGGCGTAACGGCCGAGATAGCCGTTGAGGTCGAGCGCGAACTCGGTGAGGGTGCGCCACCGCTCGTCGTAGTCGCGTGGTTCCCCTGCCGCGATGACCCGCGGCTGTTTGCGCCGGTCGCCGCAGAGGATGCCGAGCGGGGATCCCGGGTCTCCGGGCACGTGGTAGCCGACGACGACGAAGGGCCGCCGGGCCAGATGCAGATGCACGTGGCGTTGGCTGGCGCGAGGCACGGCACGCCGATTCGCGACGGCGGTCAGGCCGAGTAGGACGTCTAGGCTCATCCACGCGCTCCGGCGAGCTCGAGCGCGATCGAGGCCCGGCGCAGTTCGTCGGCGACGGCGATCTCGGCGGCGCCGTCGGGTTTCCGGCTGCCCGCCGCGAGTTCGAGGGCAGCCGTGACCGTGCCGACGTCGCCGCACAGGTTGGCGGCCTGGTTGCCCAGTTGGGCGACGTTGTCCTGCAGTCGCGCCTCGGTGCGGCAAAAGGTCAGCATCGGGCAGCGGGTGCAGCCGTCGCCGAACCGCATCCCCAGCGCGCCGACCGCCTCGCGTGCCTGTTCGCGGGCCGCGTCCTTGACTACTTCGGCCGCGTCCTTGTCGGGCAGGTCTGGAAGTTCGATCGAGACCGGAACCGACGGGGCCAGCCTGGTCGCGTCCGGGAACGCCCGCAGGGTCCGCTCCAGACGCTG
The DNA here is from genome assembly GCF_043198035.1 of Micromonospora sp. NPDC048898. Taxonomy (NCBI): domain Bacteria; kingdom Bacillati; phylum Actinomycetota; class Actinomycetes; order Micromonosporales; family Micromonosporaceae; genus Micromonospora; species Micromonospora sp. NPDC048898. Next base: position 52,510 of record NZ_JBICUF010000011.1, on the reverse strand, counting down.
GACTTGCGGCCGCAGGTTGATCACGTGCCCGGTAGCCCGCAGGAACAGGTTCTCGGTCATGACCAGCAGCCCGCTTGTGTTCACACGATCCTTGGCCCCGCCCAGATCGCCGACCAGCGTGCGCAGCCCCAGCAGATATACCGCCATCTGCCGGGCTGCCTCGGACACCTTCGCAGGGTCGGCGACCCCGTTGACGCACGAAAACGACTTGATCTCGAGCGGGGCGAGGTTCCCGGAAGCGGCGAACGCGACGACGTCCGGTTCGAGATGCGTGGGCATGTCGCCGACCGACAGCGGCAGATAGGGGTGGCGTAGGAGATTGATCGCCGCCTGATCGCCGTCGAGCATCTGCTCGACGGCGTTTCGGGTCAGCTTCACCCGCAGCCTCGTGAGATCGATCTCGGGATCGGGATACTGGGTCTTGAGCTCGGGCGAGGACAGGTCCAGTTGGCGTATGTCCTGCACCTGTAAGCCGAGTTTCTGCCGGACCAACGGCAGCAGGTCGGTCATGCCGTTGGCCACGACGCGCTGCTCGAAGCGCCGGCCACGATCGAGCGCCAGTGGGCTACTTCCGGCCCACCGGCCGCCCAGCAGCGGGACCAGGTCCTCCATCGGGATCGACGCGGCATCAAGGACTTGCCGCCGGGTGCAGCCGGGCGCTTCGAGCAGGCCGGCGATACGGCGGGCATCAAGCGGCTTCGCGGGAAAACCGCCACGGAACCGTACGAGACGTTCGCGGGCGTCTTCGACGATCATGCACTTGCCTCCGAGGAGGAATTCAGGGATGCGTTACGTAACGCGGATCCGAACAGGAGCATCTCCGGGTCGAGCTGCCGACGCGCGCGTTCGGCTGCCGCATGACGTTCGGCGGTGTCGTCAGGAGCGATGAGCGCCAGTTCGCGTTCGGCGGCATCGCGGATCTGCTGGTTACCAACCCCGTCGCGGTTGTCGATAGCGCCGGCCACCGAACGGGCGAAGCGCCACACCATGCGCCTGATGTTCGGCGCCCACAATGCTTCCGGATCGCGGTCGAGTTCGTCAATCAGTCGAACGAGGATATGCAGCGTGTCGACACGATGGCTCGCCGGAGCGATAATTCGCACTTCCAGCGCCCAGCTGGACATGGCGAGCATCCCGCGTACCGGCGCGAAGCGGTCCGCGGTCAACGCCGGGACGATGTAGGCCGGCCGTGCAAGGCTGCGGCCCTGGCTGCTGGGTCGGTTCGCGGCATGCCACGACCGCTGCTCGTCGCGGCGCACCGACGCCAGTCGGCTGGGCTGGATCGGTTCGCCGAATCGTGCGGTCGCTGCATCCTTGATCAGCGCGACCGCCGCCGGGCGGCTCAGCAAGCCCAGGACGGCCGCCAACTGCTCGCGGACCGGCGGGACGGCGTCGAATCCCGAAGGGGAGGCGTTGCTGGCCCGCTGCAAGAGCCGATTACGGCGCCGCTCCGCGACCGTGAGCTCGGCGAGGATCCGGTCGACGTCCTCCGGCCTGCCGTCGTCCAGAGCGGCCGTCAGTTCCTGCTGAAGCCGGGACACGTCCGAAAGCGCCGCGCGGACGTCAGGAAATTCTGGCATAACCCGACACTACCATGCCACTTGACTTGCTTCCATGTTCTGCCAAACTAGAGCGGTCTGCACGGTGCGTGATCATCTGCGGACACCCGGCGTCCGCGAAACGCCAGCTAACTGCCTCATCCGCGAAGAGGACACCATGAAGTTGCTTCACACCTCGGACTGGCATCTGGGTCGTGCCACCTACCAGGAATCCCGCGCGCCGGACCACGACGCGGTGATCGCCGAGATCATCGACATCGCCCGCGAGCGCAAGCCGGACGTCATCCTGCACACCGGCGACCTGTTCGACCAGTACCTGCCCGGCTACGTCGAGATCGAACGCGCCGCCGCCGCCCTGCAACATCTGGCGGCGATCGCCCCGACGGTCGTGGTCCGGGGAAACCACGACTCGGCCGCCCTCTTCCGGATCTTCAACCGACTCCTTGGCGCCAACGGCCGGCTGCGGTTCGTCGACAAGCCGCGCCACGGCGACGACGGCGGTGTACTGCGCTTCCCGGTCGTCGACGATCAGGTCCTACGCCTGGCGGTACTGCCCTTCGTTCACGTCAGCGAGGTCGTCGACGCCTTCGGGCCGCCCGAGACCTGGGGGACGGCCTACAACGGCAGAATCCGCGGCTACGAAGCCGCGCTGGCCGACAGCCTGATGCGTGACTTCGACCCGCACCGTGACATCGCCATGTTCGCGGCCCACCTACACGTCGGCGGCGCCCAACTGTGCAACAGCGAACGCTCCCTGCACGTCGACGAGACCTACGCGACCGATCTCGACGCGCTGCCGCCGGTGAGCTACGCGGCCTTCGGACACATCCACCAACCCCAGCGGCTACCCAACACCGCCATCACCGGCCGCTACGCCGGATCACCCCTCCAACTCGACTTCGGCGAGGTCAACGACCGCAAAGGCATCGTCATGGTCACCGTCAAAGCCGGCGAACCCGCGCAGATCGAAAAAGTGCTGTTGCACAGGGGCCGCCGGTTGCGCAAGTTCGAGGGCACGCTCGACGAGCTCAGGAGGCAGGCCGCCGACTTCGCCGACGAGATCTGCCTAATCACCATCCACAGCCCCGCCCCGATCCCCACGCTGAAGGAACAGGTCTACGACCTGCTCCCGGACGCGACGATCCTGCCGATCACTAACCTGGCGGATAACCAGCGCAACGACACCGGACTCGCACGACCCGACGCCATTGCGCCGGAGACCGACCTGGTTGAGGAGTTCCGCCAGTACCTCGCCGAGCAAGGCGGTGTCCAGAACGGTGCCGTCGCCGAGGTCATCCGCGTCTTCGCCGCCCTGCGGCAGGGAATCGACGAAGAACGCGACACCGTCTTCGCCGAGGAGACCGCCCTGGCCCAGACCCTCGCCCCGACGGCCGCAGGGGGCGCATCGTGCGACCACTGACCCTGCGTCTGGCCGGCCTGCGCGCCTACCGCGCCGAGCAGACAATCGACTTCACCGACGCGTCCCTAATGGCCATCGTCGGCCCGACCGGAGCCGGGAAAACTTCCCTGTTCGAGGCCCTCTTCTACGCCCTCTACGGCGGCTGCACCTGGGACCACCGCAGCGCCGTCCCGCTCATCGCCGACGGCATGAACACCATCGTGGTCGACCTCACCTTTCGAGCCCGCAACCGGACCTGGCGCGTCCTGCGCTCCACCTCCCGCAGCGGATCCCCGACGGCTCAGCACGTCCTGGAATGCCTTGACGACACAACTATCCGCCACGATCACAAAGACCGGGTCAACGCGGCCATCGAAGACCTGATCGGGCTCGACGCCAAGGCCTTCCTCAAGGCCGTTATCCTCCCGCAAGGCAAATTCCAGGAGCTGCTGCACACCACCGGCAGACAGCGCACCGAGATCCTCAAGAGCATCCTCGGGCTCGACCAGCTGGACATCATGCAGAACCGGGCCCGCGAAGCCTACGACCGCATCCACCCGCAACTGGCCACCATCACCGGTCGGCGGCAATTCATGTTCGTCGACCCACAAGCCGAGGCGAACGCGGCCACCCAGCGCAAGCAGGACAGCGAGACCCGCCGCACGCGGCTGCGAGACGCTAAGAACACCATCGCCGCTGCTCAGCGCGAACGCCAACGCCTGGCCGACCGGGCCCAGAAAATCGACGACGCGGCGGCGGCCCTGCGACGCGTCCACGTCGCCGACGCTGCGGACACCTATCAGCGGCTCCTGACCGCCGACGCGACCCTGGGCATCGAGTCGGACCGGGTCACGCGGGAGATCGCGGCGGCCGACGCCGCGATCGCTTCCGTACGAGCGGATCTCGCCACCGCCGAAGCGAACGGCACCGGGCAGGATGCCGTCAACACGGCCATCGCCACCCTGGAAGACGCCGCACGTCAGCAACCCGACCTGAACGCGGAGAAGGACCACCTTCACCAACAAGCCGAGGCACTCGCGACCGAGCGAACCGGCCTCGCCGGCCACCGCGAACACGCCGAAGGCGCAGCTACCCACGCCGCGAACGCCGACACCGCCGCCAGCACGGCCAAGCAACACGCCGACGAGCAGACACAACACGTCGAGCAGTGCACGACGGCACTGGCTGCCGTCCGGGCGCAGATCAATCGTGGCCGCCAGGCTGACGAGGCGCGCGCCAAGGCGGACGCCGCCGTCGTATCCGCTCAGGCGACTCTCACGGCAGCGGAGAAGGCCGCCAGCGAAGCCCACACCGTGCTCGCCCAGGCCGAAGAAGACCTCGAGACCTGCCGACGCGCCAGCTCGGCCGCACACGCGGCGAGCCGCAGCCACGCCGGCGACCCATGCCCCATCTGCTCGCATGAACTGCCCGCCGACTTCGTCGCCCCTACCCCGGACGGACTGGGAACGGCAACCTCCAAGGTCAAGACAGCCCACACCGTCGTCCGTAAAGCCGACAAGGCGGTAGCGACCGCCACCGCAAACCTGGAACACGCCACCTCCGCGCAAGCCGCCGCCGAGGTCGACAGCGAGACGGCCCGCAAGACTCAGACCGACCTCATCGCCGAACTTTCCCGCCTACTCGGCACCGTCGACCTGGACGACCCGGACGACCGCATCCTGGCCGCCGTCCGCACGGCAGCCGACACAGCCTCCACCGAGGCCGAGAAGGCGGCCGAAGCGGGCGCCGCAGCGCTGAAGGCCTCGACCGAACTTGCCGTGGCTCTGAAACTTCACGAGCGGCGACTCTCTGAAAAGCGCGACGAGCTGGCCGACGCGCAGCTCGCGTACGAGAAGAAGGCCACCGCTCTCGGCGCCCGGCTGGCCACCTTGCCAGTCCCGTTCCAGACCGAGGGCCTCCCGGCGATAGCGGCCATCAACACGGCCCTTACTCTCGCGAAACAGCGCCGGGTCGCACTCAACGACATACGCAACGACCTGGAACGCGCCGCCCAACACCGCGAAGGGCTCGGAGCGCAAGAACGTACCCTCCAGCAGCGCCATCTGGCCGAGATCGAACGCCCCTCTCAAGCGCTGCACATGAAGATCGTCACTACGTGCGAACGTGCCGCCGATCTTGCCGAGCTCCTCAATGCCGAGAGCTTGACCGAAATTTCAGGTGACGATCTGCAAGCGCGTGCCATCTGGGCACGAGAGATCCAAGAAACAGCCCAACGCCTTCAACAGGTAAGCGAGACAACCCGGACCGAACTACAAACCGCCGCCGCAGCCCAGAACAAAGTCATGCAGCGGGCTCTGACGGAATCGCAAGCCGACACGAGCGACGACCTCGACGACCTCCTCGGCCACGCCGCCGCCGATCTCACGCTCGCGACCAAGCACCTGGCCGAGGCCCAACGCCAGATCCCCATAGCCGCACAGCTTGACACCTGCATCTCCCAAGCCCAGCCCTTGACCGACGGGCTCAAAGAGCTCTGCCGGCTCCTGGCCGACGGCAAATTTCCCTCCTTTATCGTGGCCCGGCGCCAGCACACCTTGCTCGACCTCGGCTCCGAACTACTCCTGGGCATGACCGGCCACCGCTTCCGATTCGCCGACGACTTCCGCATCATCGACGGCCAAACCGGGCAATCCCGAGACCCCAAAACGCTCTCGGGCGGCGAAACATTCATGGCAAGCCTCGCGCTGGCCCTGGCCGTCGTCGAACTGGCCAGCCGCTCCGGCGGACGTATCGAGGCGCTGTTTCTCGACGAAGGCTTCGGCGCGCTCGACCCCAACGCGCTCGCCGGAGCCCTCGACGCTCTCGCGCAGCAAACCCGTGGCGGCCGGCTTATCGCAGTGATCAGCCACGTCAAAGCCGTCGCCGAGAATATCGATCGACTCCTGGTCGTCTCCAAACGCCCCGACGGAAGCGTGATCCACTGGGCGACAGCCGCCGAGAGAGATCAACTAGTGACCGACACCATGACCGAAAGCATGATCGCTTGACCACCAGCACTTATATTCCGCGAACGCGGCCTTCCGGCGCGTATTTGCTGGGAACAGATGTTCTAAGTCTTCAATTTCTGTCGCAACGCTCGTTCAGGATGACGTTCACCGCTGAACACACAGACGGCCTGAAGATCAGTGCCGAATACAAGCAATGATCCAAAGGATGAGGGAGGCTGAGGTTCGGGTGGAGTCGACACTGGATGACTTCGTCAACAATTGGCAACCGCGACAACGGCAATCTTTCGGCATGATCGCAACATTGGCGATCCGCCTGCAAAACCTGGTCGGCAGCCACCCGTCCTGGGACATCTACGACCTGCCATCAATTGCCCTGGGCGCCCTGCACCTGGTCCTGGAGGACCGTCTAGCTGGCGGCTGGACCCGCACGCAGCTGATCGAAGGGCTGCTTCCGCTCGCACGCCGAGCCGGTCCGGACCGGCCGGGACAGGAACACCGCGACGCGGTGAGCGCCGCAGTAGATGTGCTGCTCAACCGCAGCGGCGGCGGCTCGGCCATCCGGCACCCCTACGGCGATTGGACCGGCGAGCCATACCAGCTGCGGGAGAAGCCGCTGAGCTATCTGCTGGTCGTCGGCGCCGAGGACGAGCAAGAGCCGACGCTGAAGGCGGACGCCCGCGCGATCAACATGCACCAAGGGCTCTACCTGCTCAATCTGGAGGATCGCCGAGCCGCGGACCTGATCGTGGCGGAGCGGCAGCTGGCCCGCGGTGACGTCGACGAGGTCGTGGCCTCGGTCCAGCGCCAGCACATGACCTTGCAGGTGTCCGTCAACGAGATCCGCGCGCAGATCACACAGATGCGCCGCGACGTGCGCTCGGTGGACTATGCCAGCGACGTCGCGCCGCACATCGGCCGGCTGCTGGATCTGCTTCGCGAGCAGTTGACGACGACCGAGGAATTCAAAACCCGGGTGGAACAACGGCTGGAACCAGGGGAGCCCGGAGCGCGGCAGCTGATGCAGACCCGGCGGATCCTGGAGCTGCGCAGCCACACCTTGGCCGCCGTCTTGGACGAGGTGGCCCGGGTCCAGCAGGTCTTCGAGGAGGAACAGGACCGGCAGATCTGGACCCGCTACAGCGGCACCCTGATGGACGCCGAAGACAGCTTGTTCAAGCCGCTGCTGGACCTGACGATGCGCGATCTCGGGCAACTGCTGGAACCTTCGTGTTTGCAGCTGATGGGAGTACGCAAGCCGCGGGTCGTCTCAGCCCACGCTGTGCTCGAGAACACCACGCCCCGCAAACGCACGCCCACCCCGGCCGCCGCCAATGACCCGTTCGATGTCGGTGAACTGACCTCGCCACCGACATGGATGAGCGCGCAGACCAGCGCCGCCTTGCGCCAGCTTCTCGGGGACATCCGCCGCCCCATCCGGCTCTCGGCGCTGCTGAGCACGGCGGTCCGCGAGTACCCGCAGTTGTGCCGCGCCGATGACCAGGCAGCCCTACCGCATCTGGTCTGCCTGCTGGTACTGACCAGTTACGCGCCGCCGCTCGCCGCGGAGTTCGCCGACGAACAGGCCGCCGCCGTGCTGATCCGCCACCGTGACCTGCTGGACCCCGACCGGATCACCGTCACCCACGACGGCACCGTCCTCGATCTGCCGGGCGCGTCCGGCGACGACCTTCTGCTCACACCCGCCCTCGCCGGCGGCCCCCAACCGGGAGAGAACGCATGACCGACCTCGTCGATGTCGGCCGGCTGATCGGCTACGCCACCGACATCACCCGCACCCCGGGCGCCAGCGGGGCCGGCGCCGACTACCGGCACCTCGCGCAGCGCTATGTGATCGACGGCGAGTTCCGCACCGCGGTCGACGAGGTGCTCGACGGCGTGGACTGCGAGGTCACCGACGCCTCCGAGGACGTCGGCCTGATCATCTACCCCCGGCCGTCGAGTCCGTGGGCGTGGCCGACCGGCACCGGTGACCTGGCCTGGAACAAGGGCGACGCCGACGATCGGGCGGCCCGGATGCTGGTCATCGTCGCCTTGCTGGCCCGGCATTTCCCGACCGGCATCGACATCGAGTCGTTCCTCGACGACCCGCAACGCTCCCAGCTGCCGATCTCGGTGCAGGAGTTGGAGCAGTACATCCGCGACTTCTGCGAGCAGCAGCAGGCCGGCCGTGCCGACATGCCGAGCGACCTGAGCGACGACGACACCCCGCTGTGGGCGTGGTGGACCTCCCGCGACGCCTACAGCAAGACCGACCACGCCATCTCCCGGGGCACCACCAGCTACCTGGTCTACAAAACCCTCGACGGGCTCGCCGAGATCGGGCTCACCCTCGACACCACCCGCGACAAGCCCGCCGAACGCAAGCGGTACCGGATGAAGCGGCGCCTGCTACTGCAATACCGCGACTTCCTCATGAACCCCCTGTTCAACGCCTTGCGCGAGCACACCGCAAGCCTCGAGACGACGGAGAACTGATGCTCACCCCGACCCGGATCCGCCTGGTGAACGTCGGTATCGAACGCCCGCGGTTCCCCGACCTGATCATCGACATGCGCGCCGGAACCGACACCGAAGACGTCGTGATCATGCTGCAGAACGGTGGCGGCAAGACCACCTTCATCTCGATGTGGATGCACCTCTACGAACCACACCGCAACAAGTTCCTGGCCAAGATGTCGCAACGCGCGCAGAAGAAGTCCGGCCCGGCCAAGGAGTTCGACGACTACATTCCCGTCGGCCAGACCACCTACGTCGTCTGCGAGCACGCCATCCCCGGCGCCGCACCGAACCTGTTCGGCCAGGTGCCCCGCCTGGTCGCCGGTTACGCCGCCTGGCGTGACAACGAAGCGCAGGAACGCGCCGACGAGCGGTTCTTCTGCTTCGTCAGCAACGACAAGCTGACCTTCGACACCCTGCCGTTACGCTCGGCAACCGGGGAACCGGTCGACCACGACGCGTTCTTCGACCACCTGATCGCCGCGAAACACCAAGATCCCAGCCTGCAACTGGCCGACGAGACCCGCGACAACCACTGGCGCGACGAACTCCGATCGCGCAACTTCGACCTGGACTTCCTGCGCCAGTTCCTGCTGCGGATGAACGTCGATGAGGGTGCCACCGACCGGCTGTTCACCTACAGCAGCTCCCGTACGTTCATCAACAGCCTCATCGACATCCTCGCCGACGACGCCGACACCACGGTCATCACGACCGAACTGGGCCGGCTGCGCGGCAAGGTCGCCGCCCGCACGGTGAACCTGGCCACCGACCAATTCCTGCAACAGGCGATCAAGCACACCGGCCAGCTGGCCGACTCCACCGCCACCTACACCACCGAGCTGACCGCCCGCACCGCCGCCCTCACCCAGTGGGCGCAGGCCAGCCATGTGGTCGAGCAGTGGACCGCGCTGACCAGCACGGCCCTGACCCGGGTCGACGCCATCGTCGATGACGCCCGGGAACGACGCGACGGCGCGGCGCAGCGCCATCGGCACTTACGTCAGCAGCACGCCGCCTCGATGATGCGGCGCCGGGAGATGGAACTCGACCAGGTCCGCGCGGACCTAGACACCGCCCGCCAGCTCGTCGGCGACGCCGAGCACCACCAGCAGGTCGCTCGGGCCAGCACGTTGATCGCCTCGTCAGCGACCGCATCACAGATCAAACAACACGCGGCCGAGCAACTCGACCGCAAAGTCCGCGAAGCCGCGCCGCTGCGGGATCGTCTCGCCTGCGCAGCTCACGCTCTGACCGCCCGCTACACCGCCGACGCCGAAGGCCTCGCCGGGCAGCGCACGCAGATCAACGCCGAGGACACCGCCGCCCGCGAAGAACTGCAGCGCATCGCCGCCGCGCAGCCGGTGCTGGCAGGCCAGCACGCCGACGCACGCCGTGATCTCGAAGATGTCGCCCAGCGGCGCAAGGACGGCGAACTCCTACGGCGCGAGCTCCGTGAGTCCGGCACGGTCCTGCCCACCGAGACCGGCGAGCAAGCAAAGGGCCGCCATCAGCGGGTCGCCCAGGACGCCCACGATGAACGCGGCAAGGCCCTCGCGACTGCTGCGGCTGCCACCGCGGCGGGCAAGAGCGCCGCCGCCGACGCCAGGGCCGTGCAACCCCGGATAACCACGGTCGGCGAACAGATTGTCACCGCCGAGCAACGACTGCGCACCTGGAACCAGACCAGCGATGAGCTGGGCGCCGCCCTGCTGGCGTCGGGCCTGATCGACCTCGACCCGGTATCGCTGGACGAGCACGCCGACGTCCTCGACTCCGCCCTGCGGGAGCACCGCGAATCCTTGCGCTCCCAGATCCGCGACCGCAGCATCGTCGCCGGGCAGATCGAACGCGACGTCGACGCTCTGAACCGCACGCAGCTCCTGCCACCCCGCCACGATGTCGAGGCCCTGGCCGAACGCGTACGCACCGCCACCACTCGCGCGGTGCTTCCCGGCTGGCAGTGCCTGGCCGACCTGCCCCCGCACGTCGCCGAGGACTTCGCCCTCCGGCACCCCGAGGTCGCCGACGGCCTGGTCGTCACCATCGACGACGACTACCGGCAGGTCGCGGACTGGCTTGCCGTTCACGCTGGCGAGTTCAACCTCTCCGCACCCGTCGTGCTGACCACCGCCGCCGCGTTCCAACTCAGCACCGGCACCGGCGCCGGCCAGCCGCAACGGGCGGTACTGCTGCCCGACCCCGCACACTGGGACAAGAATGCCGGCCGCGAAGCCGCCACCACCGCCAACAGTCGCCACGAGCAGGCCCTGCACGAGCGCGATGCCGCACAAGACCGCGCCGGCACCGTCGAGCAACTGCTGCACGACCTCGACCGATGGCGAACCCGCATCGGTGCCGGCGCCCGGGACCGGCTCGCTGCCGAGATCACGGCCCTGCACGAGGACAAGGCCGCGTTCATCGAGCAACAGAGCGAGCACGAGCGCGCGGCGGCAGACGCGAACTCCCTGGCCGAGGAATCCCGCGAGCAGGCCGAGGGCTACCGGGGGACGGAACGCACTGCCCTCGACGAGGCCAGGAGCGTGCAGGCCTTGGTCGTCTTCGAATCTGAGGCTCCGGAGTTGGACCAGCGTCAAGCCGACGCCCAGAGCCGGCGTGACAACGCCGAACGGCAGATCCAGCAGGACAAGGACCGCGGCCAAGACCTGGAACGCACCCGCGAGGACTGTGGCCGGCGCCGGTTCGCGCTCTCTGTAAAGGAACACGACCTGCAGAGCCGGCAGACCGTCGTGTCCGCCGTCGTGCGCACCCATCCGGCACCGCCCGGCACGTCGACCGCGGCGTTTGGCACGACCTCGACCGATGCCCTGCACGAGCAGGTGTTCGCGCTGCAAGCCGAGTACGACGGCCTGGTCACCGACGAGGAACTGCGGCTGACCATGCGCGACGCGGACAAGACCATCGAACAGATCACCAAGAAGCTCAAAGACCTCGACGCCCAAGCCGTCCACGACGCCGCACAGCGCCACACCGACGATCCGCAGAGGTCCCAAGCCGCCTGGGACCAGGACCTCGCGGACGCCGGCGACGACGTCGACAAAGCCAAGGAACGCCGCGCGGAACTCACCGAGCGCGAACGCGGCGCGCTCCGCGACCTCGCCACCGCCCGAGACATTGACGGCGCGAACGCCACGCTGCTGGTCCAGTGGAACTCCGGCAGCCTCGACACTCTCATCCAACTCCAACAACAGCTGGAGAAGAGCATCAGCGACGCCGCCGGCCAACGCGCCGACGCCGCTACCACACTTGACGCCTCGATCGCCGCCCAGACCCGGCTGACCGTCTTCACCTCGACCGTCAAGGACCGATTCGCCAGCCGTCTCGAGACTGCCGCGACCACCCTGGCCGCCCCCGGCAAACTCGGACGGCACATCGACCTGACCGACCTGCGGTTCCGGGAACACCCCGGCGGCGGCGACACCGATCCCGCAACCGCACGGCTCACCCTGATCCGCGAAGCGCTCGACGAAGCCGCCGACAGCGGCAACCTCGACGCCTTCACCCCCGCCCTGGACCGGCTCAACCCCGAGGACCTCCAGCCACTGGTCGACCGGACCATCGGCAACCTTGAGAACGTCGACCGCCGTTACCGCCACGCCGAGGACCGCACCCACGCCCACGCCGAGGCATTACGGCAGTGCAGCAGCCGCGCCTCCAAGGACGCTGCCGCGAAAATCGTCGACCGGCTCAAATCCGAAACCGTCGACGAACTCATCAGCAACGCCGCCAGCAACCACCACAACGCCAGCCAGCGCCTGGCCGCCGTACAAAGCGAACTGAAGAACTTCGAGAAAGAACTCGACGCCTCCGCCCGCGCGGTCAAGAACATCATCGAGACCATTCGCGGACGCATCGTCTCGACCACCAAACAGTCCCGGCTCCCGAACGAGCCGAAACTCGGCCGCTGGGCCGGCCAGGACTTCCTGCGCATCACCTGGAGTGAAGTCGGCCGCGAAGCCCGTACCGATCAACTCCGGGAAGCATTCCAGCGGATGATCACCACCGGCGCCGACGATGACCAGTCACCGATGCACCGCCTGGTGGAAGCCATCACCGCCAACCTGTCGGTCTCCATCCTGATCCCCAAGGTCCCCTTCGACGGCACCCACTACCCGATCGAACAACTCGCCCGGCGCACCTCCGGCGGCGAAGGTGTCACCGCCGGCATCCTCATCGCCGCGCTCATGCAGTCGATGCGCACCAACAACCCCACCTTCCTGGTCATCGACAACATCTTCGCTAAAGTCAGCGAACCCGGCCTGCTGCGCCTTATCCAGCACGTTGCCCGCGGCCTGAACGTCCAGCTCATCCTCATGACCCCCTCACGCGACGAACACGCCCTGAGCGCCTTCTCTCACTGGATCCAACTCAAAGTCGAAACCACCGCCAGCAATCACACCATCGTCGCGCCCGCCGCGATCCCCACCGCCACCATCCCGCAGCAGCTACGCCGCCAGCCCCTCACCGCCAGTCCCGCAGTTTCCAGCCTGGGCATGTCCTCCGCGGTCGTGTCCATCACCGACGCCTCCCTCGGCACGACGATCCCGATCACGAACAACGCGAGCGACGAACCAGCGGACGCCCCCGTACTGGCGGACCCGGCGTGACCGCGGGATCCCCGCTTACCGAGCGCCTCTACGACGCCCTGGCCACCCATGCCACGAGCACCGGCCGTACCCGAATTTCCCTAGTTAGCCTGATGAGCATCCAGGCGCAGATCGAGCAGCACGCCGCCACCCGCTCCGGCGCCCGTGCCCGCCTACGCACCGCCCTCGACACCCTCGCCGCCGCTGGACGGCTGGAACCCCCACAAGGCAAGAAACTCTGGGACCAGACCGCCCAGCCCGCCCTACCGGCCTGGATCACCGTCATCACCGACCTTGCCCCGGCCACGATCAGCATCGACCTCGACACCGTCTTCTGGGCCCCGGGCATATCGCGGTGGCTGCGCGAATGGACCCGGATCAGCCGGCCCGGCCCCGGGATCCGCGCCAGCCTGCAAGAGATCAACACCTGGCTCCTCAAACACCTCGCCGGCCCACCGCCGATCGTCGCCCGCGAAGAACGCTCCCTCGACATCTTCGGCGACGAAAAGAAACTCGCCCGCATCGAAGCCAGCAGCATCTTCGCCGCCCACCGCCTCAGCCCTCACGAACTGGCCTACGAACGCCCCATCCCACCCCTACGCGCCGCCCGCCTCGCCGACCGCGGCGACCTGCTTCTCATCGAGAACCAGTCGACGTTCGACTCCGCCTGGCGAGCGCTCCGTCACAACCCCAGCCCGTTCGCCGCGGTCGCGTTCTCCAACGGTTGGGAAGCCGCCTTCGCCGAACCCACCCTGCACGTCACCGAACACCTCCAGCTACGCGAGCCGCCCGCGAGGATCTGGTACGCCGGGGACCTCGACCTCGACGGCCTCGACATTCCGCTAACCCTGACCGCCAACCTGCAAACTCACGACCATCCGCTGCCATACCCGCTGACCAGCGCGTACGAAGCCATGCTGGCTGCAGGAACGACGGCCGCGTCCGGCCCGATCGAACGCGGGGTCGCCGAGCAAGCTGCAGAATGGCTCCCACAGCAGCTGCGCCAGGAGACCGCCGACCTCCTGACGACTGGGAACCGCATTGCGCAGGAAGTGCTCGACCGCGCCTGGTGGTCGAATCCCACCTGGCGACGAGAAGTGCTTAGTGACGCTGGGTGAATCGCGGAGCCGCAGGTTCTCGACGAACCAATCAACATCGTGGTCGCACTTCTATCTGCGGCATCTCATGCCTCTGGGTCAACGACATAGGTGATGCGTGCAGTGCCGCGGTCGAAGGGGTGGGACAGAGGGATGACCACAGGACCGGCGGCGCGCACAGCGGAAGCGATTTCCGACCAGTAAGGGTGCCGGTCGGTACGCTCCCCTTCTTTACCGAGCCCGCCGCCGCAGTCGACGAGCCTGCCCCCGCCCACCTTGAGCCTCCGCCCCGGAGCCGCTCCGACGCTTTCCTGGATGGGATCGGCAAGACCGTCGGCTTCGGCTTCGGCATCGGTACGGCGGCCGTCGTCGTGCTCCTGGCCGTGGCGTTGGTCGGGTCCGGGAAGCTCGGCGACATCTTCGACGAGGACCAGTTCCAGGACCGCGTCGACGCCATCAACGCTGTTTACCGGCAGGGTGAGCACGCCCGGGAGTCGCTGAACAAGTCGGGTACCGCGCTGACTAGCGAGGCCATATGCGAGGACGCCTTCCATCGCGTGGGCGCCGACGACGAGCGCGTCAATCGCCTTACTCAGGATCAGAAGCCGGACACGGCCTTCGCCGAGTTGCGCAGGCTGTCGTTCATCAACGGCTGTCTCGGCCGGCCCAACCAGCTACCCGCCACGCCGCTACCGACACTGAGCACAGGCCGGTAGGACTTCGCCAAGCAACGTCACCATCTGCCCGGACTGCGCCGATGCCTTCGCATCATGATCATCCCCAGCACCTTGCCTCCGCCAGCCTTTGCTACTCTGAACTTCGTACGGATGTTCGATTCGACCGCGAACCGGATCACATATCCGCAGGTAAGCTGCCCTTCCCCGCAGCGCAAGCGAGGGGCGGAGCAGGACGTGGGCGAACGATGGAACGGCGGCGGCCGCATCAGCGGCGTCACCGACGTGCGCGCTGCCCTCGATCGCGTCAACAGGGCCGCCCAGACCCGCGGAGCGACGGCGCTGCTCGCCCAACCGGTGCAGACAGCAGCCGAAGCAGAACTCGCCGCTCCCGACACGGCGCGGATCGTCACAACCCACTCCGCTCTGCATCCGCTGCTGCCATGGCCCGGCGGGATACGCCGCGGGGCGACCGTCACCGCGGCCGGCCCGATCTCGCTGGTCACGATCCTGCTGGCCGGCGCACTGAAAGGCACCGGCGCGTACGCCGCAGTGGTGGGCCTGCCTGCGTTCGGCGCGCTCTGTGCCAGCGTCGACCACGACACCCCACTCGACCGCCTCGCCCTGGTCCCCGAGCCAGGCCCCGACTGGCTCACCGTCATCGCCGCGCTCTTGGACGGCATGGAGATGGTCGTAGTGCAACCGCCGGCCAGCATCAGCCCTCCGGCCATCCGCTCACTGCAGGCCCGCGCCCGCCAACGCGACGCGGTACTCATCTCCACCCGGGCGTGGACGGGAGCCGACCTCACACTGGGGGTCACTGACCGTCGGTGGCATGGCCTCACCCTCAGGGCACTCCGGCCGCAGCTGTCCTCTCCAGTCGGGGATGCGGAACAGGAACCCGAACCAGTTTTCCCCGCCGCGGCCGAAGCCGGGCCAGGAGATCGTTCCGGCAAGCTGCACCTCGCGGCACTCCAGACCGCTCTCTTCTCGGATCTCCCGGCGCATCCCAGCGACCACGTCCTCGTCCGGCTCGAGCTTCCCGCCCAGTCCGTTGTGGTAGCCGAAGGGCACGTCGTCGGGTCGCTTGTCCCGCTGGATCAGCAACACCTGCTCGCCGTCGGGGTGCAGGACGTAGCCGAGCGTCGCGAGGATGGTCAGCATCCCCTCACACTATGTGTACCGCTTCAGACGCTGAACAGACGCGCCGCTATCGCCGCATCAGGGCGGACGCGGGCTCCCGTAACGTGGACGCCGCGCCTGCGGATGAGCGAGGGCGCCGTGCCCCGCGGAGCGCCGGCCCGCTTCGAAGGCCCGGAAACCGAACCAGGGGCCGTCGCGTCCAGCGACCGCGTTAGCTACCAGCTCTCCCCCGAAATGGCCCGGAGCCGGCCAACCGGAGTCCGCGGAGGGCCACTGGGGACTAGCGCTTGACACGGCGGGGCGAGGTTCAGCTGCCCTAGAGCTCAACTCACCCAGCATCGGACCGGAGAAAGATGATCAATGCGTAGTGCCTGGACCGATCTGCCTGACAACGTCACCGCTGCGATCGCCGAACGGGTCGGTGGACCCTTCGACGTCACCCCGGCCTCCCACGGTGACCACGCGGACATCGCCGCGACAGTCACCGGACCAACCGCGAACGTCTTCATCAAGGCGGCCTCAGCCGACCTCTGCGTCCGATCACTACGCTACGAGCTGGCGGCGACCACGGCCATCGACCGGTACCCGCCAGCGGTCCTCTGGCACTTCGAGTCCGACGACTGGTTGGTGGTGGCGACCGAGCACCTTGCTGGCCCTCACCCCGACCTGTCCCCCGCCAGTCCCGATCTCGACCTCCTCGCCGCGACGCTCAAGGAGCTACAGAACACCCGCGCGCCGAACGGCACCTGGTACGGCCCGGCGGACCGGCTCGGGTTCGCGCATCCCCTGATGGCCGGCAACGGACTCGTGCACTCTGACCTCAACCCGACCAATCTGATCGTGACCAGCAGCGGCCTACGCATCGTCGACTGGGCTTTCGCGACTAAAGCAGCGCCTTGGGTGGAACTGGCACTGCTGATCCAGTGGCTAATCGGCTGCGGCCACACCCCCGGCCAAGCAGGACGCTGGGTGTCGCAACTTCCAACGTGGGCTGCGACTGATTCCGACGCCGTGGACGACTTCGCGATCCGCAACGCCGCGAAGTGGGCAGGCAAAGCCGAGAAGAGCACCCAGGTATGGGTCCACGACCTTGCGACCTGGACCAGTGAGTGGGCGACCTACCGCCGATCGCGGATCCGGGCGCGCTCCACGGCGCCGCAGCAGCCCGGTCGCGGCGCAGGCGCATTCGCCCTTGGCCCGAAGGGAACCTCCAGCCGATAGGGCTCCAGCGCATGCCACGCCTCCACCCAGCCAGCTTCGCACCGATGGCACAGTTGGTAGGCGACCGCGAAGACGAACTACTCGCGGTCAAGGCCGTCGTCGTCGTAGAGCTGATTCGCCGCCCGCATCCGCCAGCCGGGCCGCTCCGCGGAGCGGTGTCCTGCCGCTGCGTGGCCAGGCGGGGGATGACCGGCCAGCCGTGGCGTTGCGGCCACCGGCCGCGGATCAGCCCGAGCAGGAACTCGCGCCACGGCTCGCGCCCGGATACCCAATCAACCTGATCGGTCGCTGCGATGAGATCCCGGATCGCCGCATCGCGGTACGCACCGCTGGTCACCGGTCGGTGTCTGGGTCGCTCCAGCGGCCGATGACGGTGTGGCGTACGCCGGCGTCGAGCATCGCGTCGGCCCGGTGTCGCCCGTTGATGTACGGCACGACGGCGCCGGGCACTTCAGGCTGGATCGGATCGAGGAACAACGTCTCAGCAGCCTTCAACACCCCGCTGTCGAGGCCCTGGGCGCGCAATGCGGTCACAGCGGCGAACATCCGCGCGTCCTCGGGATCATCGGTGGGGGCACCCTTGAGTGGTTCGGTGTCTGCTCGTGCCAACGCGGCGACGGCCGCACCTGACGCGGCGGCCCAATCCACGCTGTGGTACCAGCAGCAGTTCCGCAGTCTGCGGCGCGGCATCACCTGCCGGACCAGGCGCCGCCGCCAGGTCGTTCCGGCCGGCATACACGCCGGCTCGCCGTGCAGGTCCGGCCGCGGCAGTCCGATCACGGCCGTGACCTCAAAGCTCATTCGGGGTTCTACTGGGGCTTCCGGGGCGACATAGCCACCCCCGCGTCCCGCATCGACCGGGCTGCCGACCAGGTGTGCCAGCTCGTCCTCGGTCAGCCGCGATCCCCACCTCGGCGGACTGGCCACCGCGAACGGCCCCGCGACGGTAAACCCGAAGTGGCAGAACCCGAGATCCTTACCCATCAGCAGCTGATGGGCGATGAAGATCGGCGGTTCCGGCTCGCCCGGGCAGTGCCGCTGCCACACCGCCTCGACGAACCGCTCCGCCCGGTTCACCAGCGACGCGCCCTCTCGATCAGTCTGCGTCGCTATCGCAACCGGCCGCCGATTCGGCGCGGTGAACAGCTGCAACCGCATCGACGACTGCCCGACGGTGAACATGTGCTCGTCAACGGTCCGCGTACGCGCCCCGCCATGCTCACGGACCAGTGCCACGCTCCGCGGGCGTGGCCCCTCAACTCCGGATGCATCCATAACCGTCACCGTAAGGTGCGAGTGCGACAACGCCCGTTGTCTGACGTTGACCGCGTCCGTCGGCCGCGGGTCCGGACGAGCGGCCGGCGATCTTCAGGCAGGCCGACCGATTCTATCGCCTTGCCGGTCGACCACGACGTCTAGACGATCCACGTGGTCAATGGACCCCGCGGCACCCGAGTCGCTGCTATCCGCAGACCAACCAACTGGCGGAGAGTCGGACTCAGGTGCAGGATCCGCAGTCGCCCAATCAGCCTGGTCCATCGCGCATGGGTTCATTCGGCGGTGAGCGGCACCGCCGGCGCGCCCTGCTCCACGCACAGCGGCACACCCGGGTAGTGAGCGGTGACCGCAGCGGCGTCGCGTTGCGGGTCACCGACGCCGACGCTGACGCACTTCCCGATCGTCGGCCCCACCTCGTACACGGCCACACCTCGCTGCCGCCAGTAATCCATGTCGGCAGCGATCTGCTCGACCCACCGGTCGAGCGCCCGGGCGGAATGCTGAGCATCGACGAAACGCACCGTGACGTGCACACCGAGCTGACGCACCGCCTCGTCGAAACCGGCAGAAGGTATGCGGTGCACCAGCAGCACACCAGCGGGAACATCGAGGCTCACGTCCGCGTACACGTCGGGCCAGCGCTCGCCGACGCCATCCACGGCTTCGGCGGCGTCGTTGAGCGCATCCTGGGCAGGCCAGTACGACTGCTCAGCGTGCGGCACGCTCGGCACGGCGGACGCGGACGGTGAGGCGCAGGCGGCAGGCAGGGCCAGCAGCGTCAGGGTGAGCAGTGCGGTAACACGGCGAGGCATCGTCGACCTCCTTCGGCGGCACACACCGCCAGACGGACACTACGGATAAAGCGAACCACCAGAGGGTGAGACGCACACCAGCCCCAGGCGGTTCCCCGACGCCTCGCGAGGCCTCCAGTTCACCTGGTCCCGAGACTGCGCAAAGATCTTCTGGCCTGCTGGGGCTGCTGAGGCGCACGTATCGGGCATGCCGCCCGTGATCGGACGAAGGCCGAGACGGCCGGCGTGACTCGATCTTTGCCGCAAGCCAGTCTAGTGTCCATTCCGGTGATCTTCGGACACCGCTGGTCGGGTGATGCCCATTGCGATCCTGGGCCGCCGAGCCCTCAAGCGAGACCGTGCGCCCGACCAGCACCACAACCCATTCCCTCGAACGGGACGACCATGAACTACTACGCGGGCCCGGACTGGGGCGAGAGCCACCACGACATGGCCGTGGTCGACGCCGACGGCCAGCTCATCAGCCACACGCGCGTGACAGACGACGCCAGCGGGCTGACTCAACTCCTAGCCGAACTTACCGCGGTGAAACGTAGCCGACGTTCGATCCCCGTCGGGATCGAAACCAGTCGCGGTCTGATGGTCGCTGGCCTCCGCAAGGCCGGCCACGGTAGGGCCAATCCCGCAACCGATCGGCGTGACTCGATCCCGGCCGTAAGTCGATCTAGTGTCCAACCCGGTGATCATCGAATCATCGGCTGGCCGGGTCCTTGCCCGCTGCGATCCTGGGCGGTCGAGCCCTCAAGCGAGACCGTGCGCTCGACCTGCACCACAGGCCCCTTCTCTGAACTGGACGATCATGAAGTACTACGCGGGCCTGGACTGGGGCGAGAGTCATCACGACGTGGCCGTGGTCGACGAGCAAGGTCAGCTCATCACCCACCTACGTGTGACCGACGACGTTCACGGTCTGGCCCAACTCCTGGCCGCGCTCGCCGCGGTACGGCGCAACCGACGCTCGATCCCGATCGGGATCGAGACTGGCCGCGGTCTGATGGTCGCCGCCCTGCGTAAGGCGGGTCAGCCGGTCGTTGTGCTCAACCCGACGCAGGTGGCCAACTACCGCAGCCGCCTCGCTGCGCAGCGCCGGAAGTCCGACCGGGGCGATGCCCACCTTCTCGCGCACGTACTACGGGTCGACGGAAACGCCCACCGACCCGCACCGACGGTATCGTCCGAGGCCGCCGCGCTGCGAGAGGTGACCCGCGCCCACCGACAAGCACTTCACACCGCCGGCCTCCTGGCACGACGGCTCCGATCGGTGCTCCGCGACTACTACCCCGCGGCGGCGACCGCATGGGCGCACCTGCCCGGAGGCCTCACCAGGCCGGAAGCCCGAACCGTCCTCACCGCCGCCCCCACTCCGACCCGCGCGGCCCGGCTCACCCACCGACGTCTGGAAACGCTACTGACCGCGTCCGGACGTACCCGTCTCATCACCGCCGAGGCCAGCCGACTGCACGAGCTGTTCCACACCCGTACGCTCCGCCAACCCGCCGAAGTCGAAACCGCCATGGGACACACCGCCACTGCCCTGCTGACCCAGCTCAACGCTGCCATCGCCTCGGCGCACACCCTCTGGACACAGATCGACGCCCTGGCAGAGCAGCACCCGCACACAGCGATCTACCGCAGCTTCCCCGGTTTGGGACCGCTCCTTGCCGCCCGACTGCTCGCCGAACTCGGCGACGACCCACAGCGATTCCCCACCGCCCGCAACCTGCGAGCGCTCTGCGCGGCAACGCCGATCACCTGGGCAAGCGGCACCTCCCGCAAGGTCAGCCACCGCCGCAAGGCCAACCCGATCCTGGCCGAAACCGGCCACCTCTGGGCCTTCGCCACGCTGACCCGCTCCCCAGGCGCCCGAGCCCTCTACGACCGCCGCCGCGCCACCGGCGACCGCCACCCCGCCGCCTTACGGCGCATCTACGCCCGGCTCCTCGGCAGCCTGCACCACTGCCTGCGCGCCGGCATCCTCTACGACGAGGGCCTCGCTTTCCCTGCCCCACCCGACTCCGCAGCGGAAAACGGGACGTAAGCCGGGAGCCGGGGCAACGCCCAGGATCACCCCGGGCTAACGAGCCCTCGCGCGGGTACGGCGTGTCCCGGCTCCCCTTTCCCGAAGCTGCATGATCTGCCAAGGTAGAGACCATTTGTTGTCTGGTGCTGCGACGAAGGAAGCCTTTACTGGCCGGCAGGACACAGACGACCTTTGCCGAGAAGTTGTGCGCCGTCGGCGGGGACTATGGGATAGCGGGGATTGCGGAGGACGAGTTCGACCCGCCCATCTCGGACTCGGTATTGCTTGACGGTGACCTCGTCACCGATCAGCGCCGCGACGATATCCCCGGAGTCAGCCACTGGCTGCTGGCGTACGACGATCACATCCCCGTCATCGATGCCCGCCTCGACCATCGAATCGCCGCGCATCCGCAGCGCGAACAGCGTGCCCCGGCCGACGAGGTCGGCGGGCAGGGGAAGAACATCCTCGACATGCTATTCGGCGAGGATCGGCGCGCCCGCAGCGATGGCCCCCAGCAGTGGAACAGAGACTGCACCCTGCCGGTTAGGCACGACGGCCGGGCGTGCGTCGAGCGCCCGCGGTCCACCCGGGATCCGGCGAATCAGACCGTGCCGCTGCAGGATCTTCAAGTGATGCGCCACCGACGACGGAGAACCGAGGCCCACTGCGGCACCGATCTCTCGTACGGTCGGCGGGTAGCCATGCTGATCCACCCAGCCCTGAATCACAGCGAGGATCCGTCGCTGTCGAGGCGTCGGCGTCGGTAGCGACTCGTCGACTGTCACAACCGCCACACTACCGACCAATTGACCCACTTGTACTAATTCGGCGGCGTGTCGACCTCGCGAGGGCATGCTGGATCACCAAGGCGAGAGCTTGGCCCGCTGGGCTATCCAGCGCTGCAAGAAGAAAATTTCCTGGCCCTTGGTGAGGTCGATCGCCCACCCCACGAGCGTGGGGAGGCGCGCCACGGTCGCGCCGGTGACGGTGTCCCAGACCGGCCCACCCCCACAGGCGTGGGGAGCACGCGGACATGATGCGGCTGACCGCGCGGCAGTATGGTCCACCCCCACGGGTGTGGGGAACGCGGGCCGGGTGCGCGCTTCCCGGCCGCTGGCGGCAGCCCACCCCCACCGGGAGCGGGGAGCACCAGCCGATGCGCCGCCGGTATTTACCGGCCGCCGGCCCACCCCCACAGGCGTGGGGAGCACCCATTGCGCGCCCTGCGAATCAACTCCTGCTTCGGGCCACCCCCACAGGCGTGGGGAGCACCAGGCCCGCGCCCGGCCCTGCAGCGTCTCCGCCGGTCCACCCCCACGGGTGTGGGGAGCACGTCACCAGCGACCTCACCGCCGTCGCTGTCTGCGGTCCACCCCCACGGGCGTGGGGAGCACCGGTGAGACGATCCGGGACGTGGTCCAGTGATCGGTCCACCCCCACGGGCGTGGGGAGCACACCACAACCGGGGCAGTGCCACCCGACGGACACGGTCCACCCCCACGGGCGTGGAGAGCACCCTTCCTGAACTGGGCGTTTAGAAGCGCGGGCGCAGGTCTTGGTTGACGCCCGACTCGTTGTCGTACCTCTCTGATTTGCTCCGATGGCACACCGTAGTGGTCTTTCTTCAGTGGTAGAGGCAGTGCAGATGACGATCGACGAACCCGATGTGGATCTTCGACTGTGGGGCAAGTGGCGAGGGCTCTTGGCACCATACCCGCTGATTTGGCATCTGGTGGATACCGGCGCCGTCGCGGGTCGACTGTGGGACCGGTACTTGACCACGGGTCAGCGAAGGGTGATTGCCGCTGGCCTTGGTGTGGACGAGGGCCATGCGAGGCGGTTGGTGATGCTGTGGGCGAGTCTTCATGATCTTGGTAAGGCGATACCGGGTTTTCAGGGGCAGGATCTGGCGGCGGCTTCGGCGCTTCGGGGCGCGCCTGAGTACGGCGGTGAAGGTTCGGGGCGCTTGCCGCATGACCGGGCGACGCAGGTGTCGTTGGTGGCATTGCTCGCGGGCTACGGCTACGAGAACGAAGGGTTGGCGGGGACTCGGCCGTGTGCCTTGGTGGCGCAGGCGCTCGGGGGTCACCATGGCCGATTCCATCAGGTCAGTCGCAGTGACCGCCGGTTCCTTGGTGGTGGTGGTTGGGCGCGGCAGCGGGAGGCTCTGGTTGAGGTTCTTGATCAGGCGTTGGGTAGCCCGAAGGCTCCTATCTCCGTGGCTGCCCCGTGTTTGGTGCTGGTCACGGGATTGGTGATCCTCGCGGATTGGTTGGCTAGTCAGGAGGATTTTCTTCGGCGGCAGTTGCCGTGTGTGCCGCAGGTGGCATCGGTACAGACGGTGGCGGCACGTTTTGAGCAGATGGGCGTTGAGGCGGACCGGTTGTTGGCCGCGGCGGGGTTGGGGGTTCCCCGGCTGCGAGCGGCCGGTTTCGAGGAGATGTTCTCGTTCGCCCCGAACGCGTTGCAGCGATCGGTGATTGATGAGTTGCTGCCGCAGGTCAGCGGGCCGGGCATGTTGGTGGTGACCGCTGCGACGGGAGACGGGAAGACTGAGACTTCGTTGACGGCGGCGCTGGCGCTGGCCGCGCGCTGCGGGGCGAGTGGGTTGTACTTCGCGTTGCCGACGATGGCCACGGCGGATGAGATGTATCGGCGGGTTCGCCGGTTCGTGGAGGCGGTCGCGAGCGGGCCGGCGCCGATCACGTTGTTGCACAGCATGGCGTGGTTGAACGCGGCATACGAGGCGCAGTCTGAGGCCGGGCTGGATGGGTCTGGGGCGGCGGTGTCCACTGACGGGGACGCGAGGGTGGCGGCGCCTCATTGGCTGCGGGGCCGCAAGCGCGGGATGTTGGCGCCCTTCGGCGCGGGGACGATCGATCAGGCGTTGATGACGGCGATGACCACGAAGCACAACGCGCTGCGGATGTTGGGCATGTCGGGGAAGGTGTTCATCGTCGATGAGGCACATTCCTACGACGAGTACACGCAGCGCTTGTTGCAGAAGTTGTTGAACTGGTTGGGGTATTTCCGGTGCCCGGTTGTCCTGCTGTCGGCGACTATCCCGGTAAGTCAGGTCAGAAAGTTGGTTTCCGCTTATCAGCGTGGTGCCGGTGTCACGGCGACGGAGCGGGTTGACATCCGCTACCCGGGGTGGACGTTCGTACCAGCGTCGCCGTCCGGGCGGGTGCTCGCGATTTCGGCACGGGCTCAGGCGATGGTCGCAGCGGGCCGGGTGATCGACCTGCAGGTGCAGGTGCGACCGGTGCGGCACCTCCGTGGCCGAATCGAAGATCACCGTGATCGGCGACTGGTCATTCGGACCTGCTTGGCGCCCTTGCTGCAGGAGGGTGGCCGGGCAGCGGTGGTCTGCAATACCGTCGCCGACGCGCAACTGACCTACCTCGCGATCCGCGAGTGGGTGGGAGACCGTGCCGAGGTCCGGTTGCTGCACTCGCGGTTCCCCGCGTCGCGGCGCGAGCAGATCACCAGGGAGATCACGGGTCGTCTCGGCCGGGACGCGACGACCCGTCCCGAACGGATGATCGTGGTAGCGACGCAGGTGATCGAGCAATCACTTGATCTTGACTTTGATGTGGTGGTGTCCGACCTCGCGCCGATGGCGCAGTTGCTGCAACGCGCCGGGCGGTGTCACCGGCATGACCATCCGCGCCCAGCGTGGGCGACCCGTCCCATGCTGGTGGTGTTGGAGCCGCACGGCGCCGAGGGCTTCGCCAAGCCGCCGCACTGGGGCGATGTCTACCACCCGTACCTGTTGCGCTCTACCCGGCAGAGACTCGCCGGCGTGACGGGCATCCGGGTGCCCGATGACGTGCAGGGACATGTGGAGGCGGTCTACGGCCCCCCGCAGTCAGCGAGCCCTCAAGCCGAGCAGGAGTACATCGATTACCTGGCCAAGGGTGTTGCCGGGCAGCAGGTTGCCGATCTGTATCTCATCCCTGACGCGACGGCCCTCGACGACCTGGTTCCGATGACCGACTCGGGGTTGTCGGAGCAGCGTGCCGCCACGAGGTTGGGCGCCGACTCGGCGCGAGTGGTGTGCTGCTACCTCGGCCGCGACGGCAGCCAGTGGCTGGACCCGCGTCGTGAGCGTCGGCTTCCTGCGGGCGGACGGTTGAGCCGCGACGACGTGCGTGAGGTTCTGGGCCTGAGTATTCCGGTGCCCGAGAATCTGGTGCAGGGCTATATTCCGCCGGTGCCGGCGCCCTCGTCCTGGCAGCACAACGCCTGGCTGGCCGAGGTTCAGCCCCTGTGGTTCACCCTCGGGCCCAACGGCCCTGCCCCGATCGACATTGGCGGCCGTCGGGTGTGGTTAGACGCCGACCTGGGCCTGGTCGTCGAAAGATCGTGATGACACGCCAACACAAAGTAGCAACCCGTCGGCCACGGTGAACTACTGTCCGCGATCGGTTGGGCGCGACCTGCTTCCATAGTCAGCTTGGAGGAGCTTGGTGAAGAACTGGGCGGTCTCGGTAAATCCCCGCATGCCGCAGATCGTGAGCTGCCTGACCATCGACGCGTGCGGGGTGCGGCGGGCGGCCGGGCAGGGCACCCGGCCACCTCACACCCACGCCCGTAGGTCCAGGCGACCGTCGACAGCCCGCCTGCGTCAATCGTCAGCGGCCCACCCCAACAAAGCGTCAGGACCTTCGCAGCTCCTGGCTCGGCGGGCGGACGGGCGGGCGGGAAGCGCCCAGCGGGCGCGAGCAATGTCGGACGGATGCACGTCGTGAAGGGTGAGCAGTGGTCGCTTCCTTTGATTTGATCTCCGAGCCGTGGCTCCCCGTCCTGGCCGGCACGCAGACCC
Organism: Micromonospora sp. NPDC048898; assembly: GCF_043198035.1. NCBI lineage: Bacteria > Bacillati > Actinomycetota > Actinomycetes > Micromonosporales > Micromonosporaceae > Micromonospora > Micromonospora sp. NPDC048898. Next base: position 26,383 of record NZ_JBICUF010000011.1, on the reverse strand, counting down.
GTCTGGTTGGTCTGCGTGAGCTGTTCACGCAGGCGCACACCTTCGAGGACCTGGCGGTCCCGGTACCGCCGGCCGCGTCGGGACTGTGGCGGATCCTGTATGCGATCACGGCGCGGGTCACCGGGCTGGATGAGGTCGCCGGTTGGGCGCAGCGGCAGGACGACTGGATGCGGCGCGGGCGCCTGGACCCCGACCGGGTCAACGCCTACTTCGACCAGCATCGGGAGGCGTTCGACCTGTTCCATCCGGTGCGGCCCTGGTTGCAGGACCCGCGCCTGGCCGCGCAGTGCCCCACGTCCTCCGGGGTGAACAAGCTCGTCTTTGGTCGTCCGGCCGGCAACACGCAGGTGTGGTTCGGCCACCACACGGACGCCGATCCGATGCCGGTCGCGGCGGGTGAGGCCGCGTGGCACCTGGTGGCGCAGCTGTACTACGGGGCGTCGGGGCAGTGCACGCCGCGAGAGGTCAACGGCGCCCGGTTCGGTAACGCCTACGCCGGGCCGTTGCGCACCTCGATGTCCTATCACCCCGTGGGACGCACGCTGTTCGAGTCGCTGGTCGTGGGAGTGCCGCGGGCGCACACCGCACCAGACGAGGCCGACCGGTGCCCGTGGGAGCGCGAGGACCACCCCGATCCGTTGGGGGCGCCGCAGCCGGTGACCTGGCCGGGTGGGCTGCTCACCGGGGGTCTGCACCACGCGGTCCTGCTCGTGCCGAGCCCGGACGGGCAGACGGCGACCGACGCGTACGTGACCTGGGGTCGGCGACAGCCGACAGGTCTGCTGCCCGACCCCTACGTGATCCTGAAGCTCAGTCGGCAGGGCGATTGGTACCGGCTGCGCGCGGACGGCGCGCGGGCGTTGTGGCGTGACGTGTACGCGCTCCTGCCCGCCGACGCCACGGCGGATCACCGCCGGCCGCGCATCATCGACAGCGCCCGGCTGCACGACCACGGCGGTCAGTTACGCGTCCGGGCATACGGGTTTGACCAGGATGGGCAGGCCAAGGACCGGCAATGGTTCACCGCGGTGACACCGCCGGTGCTGTGTTGGCTCTCTGAGCATGACGAGGACGCGGCCTTCGGCGCCGAGGATCTGCACGCCGCGGCCGAGAAGGTCGGCGCCCTGCTGACCTCGATCCTGCGCGCGGCGTGGCGCGAGGCCACCCAGCCCGTCGACGACGACAAGCCCGCCAAGGGCCGCACGGCGAAGGACGGACCGTGGGTGCGCGCCGCGGTGGAGCACTACTGGTCCCGGGCTGAGCCGTTGTTCTGGCAGCACATGCGCGAGCGCCAGTGGCAGTTGGCCGCGAAGGCGTATCAGGGGTTGGGCCATGAGGCGATCGACCACGCCACCGACGGGCTCGCGCACCGGCCCCGGGTCGCCCGGGCAGTCCGTGGCGCGCACCGCCGCCTAGCCGCCGCACTACGCGAAGGAGAAGCCCTGTGAGCACCACCGCCCCCGCCAGACTGGGGCTGGACACCTGCGACAAGTTCGTCGCGCACATCCACTCGGTCTGCCGCACCGACGCGGGGCGGCGGGCCGGACTCCGCCGTGCCCTGCGCCGCCCCCCGGAGCAGGCCCACACCGCGCACGCCACCGTGGCCCGGTGGCTACCTCACCAGCCGACACCCGCGCAGGAATGGGCGATGTACGCGGTCGCGGCGATGATCGCCGCCCAACCCGGCCGTCAGCGCGACGACCAGCCGAACGACGAACCGGCCCCGCCCGACGCCAAAACGCCCATCGAGAAGGCCGCCGGGCCGGTGCGGCGTTCGAGCCTCGGCACAGCGTTGGGGATGGCGGTACGACACCCCCAATCACCCCGACAAGCGATGGGCGAAGCCACCGCCGAGGCCCGGCTGCACCTGCTGGTCCGGCAGAACCTCACCGGCGTGCACCAGCACCTGCCCGCCCTCGTGCGACGCATCCGCTCCCTCGGTGTGCCCATCGACTGGGCGCAGCTCGTCCGGGATCTGAGCTGGTGGGGCACCGACCGCGACGCCATCGCCAAACGCTGGCTCCAGGACTTCTACCGCACCGCGACCATCAACCCCCTGCAGGAGACGACGTGACCACTACCCGATCCGGCGCCCGATTCATCGACATCCACCTGCTGCACACCGTCCCGTACGCCAACCTCAACCGCGACGACCTCGGCTCCCCCAAGACCGTCCGGTTCGGCGGTGTGGACCGCACCCGGGTATCGAGCCAATGCTGGAAACGCGCCGTACGGCTCGAACTGGAAAACCTCACCGGTGACGCCGCCGCCCGCACCCGCCGGGTCCCGCTGGAGGTGGCCAACCGGCTACGGCACGCCGGCTGGGCCGACGACGTCGCGGCCACCGCCGGCCAGCAGATCGCCGCAGCGATCACCGGCAAAGGCCTGGCCCTGGAGCCCAACGGCGGCACATCGGTCCTGCTCTACCTGCCCAAAAGCGCGCTCGACGACCTCGCCGCCGTCTGCATCGAGCATCACGACGCGCTCACCGCCGCGACCACCCGCCCCAAGCCAAAGAAGGGCGAAAAGCAGGACACCATCCTGCCTCGCGACCGGGTCAACGAGATCATCACCAGCCGCAACGGAGTGATCAACCTGTTCGGCCGGATGCTCGCCGACGCGCCCTCCGCACACGTCGACGGCGCGGTCCAGGTCGCCCACGCCTTCACCGTGCACGACACCAGCCCCGAAGTCGACTTCTTCACCGCCGTCGACGACCTCACCAAAGACGCCGACGAAAGCGGCAGCGGCCACATGAACAACGCCGAGTTCAGCGCCGGCACCTTCTACCGGTACGCCAGCGTCAACCTCGCCGACCTGCGCCACAACGTCACCGACTGGGCCCATAAGATCCCTGACGACGCCCTCGCCGCGCGCCTGGCCGCCGACTTCCTGCACGCGTTCATCACCGCGATCCCCGGCGCGAAGAAGAACTCCACCGCCCCGTTCACCCTGCCCGACCTGGCCTACATCACGGTCCGCGCCGACCGGCCCGTCTCCCTGGCCAGCGCCTTCGAAGCCCCCGTACGCGCCGCCTACAACGGCGGCTACGCCACCCGCGCCAGCGCGGCCCTCGACGACTACACCGCCCGCGTGCACCAACTCCTGGCCGGCAAAGGGCTCCTGCACCACGCCCACGCCACCACCGCCGACAAGCCGCTGGACAACCTCGGAGCCCGGGTCACCTCCTACGACGCCCTCGTGCACGCCGCGATCGCCGCCACGGAGAACCGGTGAACGGACTGCTGATCAGGCTCGCCGGTCCCCTGCAATCCTGGGGAGACCACAGCACCTTCACCGAACGCGACACCCGCGCCTATCCCACCCGCTCCGCCCTCATCGGCCTGATCGCCGCAGCCCTCGGCCGCCACCGCGAGCACCCGATCGACGACGGCGACCACGACCTCGGCGCGCTGCAATTCACCATCCGCGTCGACCGACCTGGCACCCCGCTGGTTGACTTCCACACCGTCGGCGGCGGGCTCCCACCCGCCCGCACGGTGATGACCGCCAGCGGCACCCGACGTCCCGCGGCAACTGCCACGATCGTCTCGCGCCGCCGCTACCTCAGCGACGCCGTATTCACCGTGGCGGCAACCGGAGCGCTGCCAACCCTCACCGCCATCGCCGCAGCCCTCGACCAGCCCGTCTGGGCCCCGTACCTGGGTCGACGATCCTGCCCCGCCGAAGCGCCCCTGCTCCTACACGGTCCCGGCCCGAACGCGGTGCACGACCTTTACCACCGGGTGCCTCTCGCTCGCCGAGCACCCCGACAACCGGCGTCCGACGTCGACGTCGACTTCGTGGTCGAACATCCACCACCGAGCTCCGACGCCAGACAGCTAATGGTCAACGACATACCCGTGACCTTCCATCCGAAGCACCGCCGATACCTGTCCCGAACGATCTGGGTCACCCACCACCGCATGGCCACCGAACTCTGCGCCGGGCTCGGCCCCGACTACCTCACCGCAATCGACCGCTACCGGAAGGAAACAACAGCGTGAACGCCTGGCTCGTCCGGATCGCGCTGGACCTGCGCCAACGCAGCTGCAACAACGACCTGCGCGACGTCGTCGCCCTACACCGCAGAGTCATGAGCCTCGTGCCCAACGACCTCGGCGACCACGCCCGACACCGCGGCGGCGTCCTGTTCCGCCTCGATCACAGCCGCACCGGCCCCACCCTCCTCGCCCAAAGCTGCATCCCCCCACACCTCACCCGGCTACCCGACGGCTACGGCGAGGTCGCCATCCGCGACATCGGCCCCCTCCTGAAAGCCCTCGAACCGGGCATGCGCGTGCGGTACCGCATCGCCGCGAACGCGTCCAAACGCGTCGCCGTCGGCGACGCCGCCGGGAAAGTCGTACCCCTGCTCGGCACCGCCGCCGAAGACTGGTGGCACCGCAAAGCCCATACCAGCGGGCTCGACCTGCGCACTCTGACCGTCCAGCCTGAACCCGCTGCGGTCGGCCGTATTAAAGACGTCCGCCACAGCATCACCCGCTTCGACGGCACCGCCGTGATCACCAACGCCGACGACGTCCGCACCGCCATCCTGACCGGCATCGGCCGCGGGAAGTCCTTCGGCTGCGGCCTGCTCAACCTCGCCCCCGAACGGTGAGCGCCCCCAACCGCCCATGTTTTCCCCTCTGGAACCCCGACCTCGGCGAATGCGACCCGGCATCAATTACGGCAACGACAGCTGGAGAACGGGCCAATAGATCCACAAGGACCGAAGCCCGACATCATCTGGCCGCAAGGCTGGGGAAAAGCGCAGGTCGCGGAGTGTGCTCCCCACGCTCGTGGGGGTGGGCCGAGGCATGGACGGCCGCGCGGGCGTTCATCTCGGTGCTCCCCACGCTCGTGGGGGTGGGCCGGCAGTCGCCGCGTTGAACGGCACGTCCAAGGTGTGCTCCCCACGCTCGTGGGGGTGGGCCGGACACGAGTCGCCGCTCGGTCGCCGCGTGTCCGTGCTCCCCACGCTCGTGGCGGGTGGGCCCGCACTCATAGGACCGGGTCCGGGGTTGTAGGGTGCTCCCCACGCCCGTGGGGGTGGGCCGGTCCGACCGGAAACGGTGGCGCTCATCCTGGCGTGCTCCCCACGCCCGTGGGGGTGGGCCGCCGATGATGCGCAGCGGCGCCCAGCCGCCGGCGTGCTCCCCACGCCCGTGGGGGTGGTCCGTACGGCGATTACTCCTTCAGGTGCAGGCCCTGTTCTCCCCACGCCGGTGGGGGTGCGCCGCGCAACAAGCGGGACCACTCCTGGAGATGATGTGCGCCCCACTCCCGTGGGGGTGGGGCGGCAGTTGAGCGGCTCAGCCGCCCGCCGGTTGAGTGCTTTCCCCATGCTAGTGCGGGTGGGCCGCAGCTCTCGCCGCCAGGCCTGCGCCCGCCAGTGTTTCCCATGCCCGCAAAGGGTGGCTTGGGCCGTTGCATACCGGCACAACTCGCGCCGGTCTGCCGAACCGATCGGTGCTGTCACCGATTGGTTGTGCTCCATAGGCGCTCGTCCCTACGCTGCGACGGTTCGGTGTGGATCCTGAGCCGGAGGGTGGCGCGATGTCGCTGACCGACACCATTGGCGCCGATGTTCAGGCGATGGCGGCGGGTGTGGACCGGGCGCAGCAGGAGGCTTCGGCCGCCGACCAAGCGATCGAGCAGATCGCCGTCCGGGCGGTGGCCTCCGGCTTTACTGGCATCACGGTGGGGTTGGCTCGAGTACGAGCAGTGCTCGGGCCGGCTCGGTCGGACCTGGCGGAGGCCGGTGGCGCCTTGGGTGAGGCGTCGCGGTCGCTGGGTGCCGTGGCGCAGCAGCCGTCGCCCCAGGAGACGATCGCCGCCCTCACGCCGGTGGTGGCCGCGCTGACCGCCGTCGACAGCCATCTCGCGGCGGCGGCGTCTGCGGTCGATGACGCGCGACGGTTGGTCACGGCGGCGTTGCAGGGAGGGCAGCCTGGTCCGACGCTGGCGCGGCTGCAGCAGGTGCTGCAGGTCCTGGTGACCGTCCGGACGCGCGGGACTGCCGCCCGGCAACACGTCGATACGGCGCTGGCGCAGGCTCGGCAGGTCGGTGACCTGGGAAACTGATAACGGGCGGTGGTGGCGACATCGGCCAACCGCCCGCCGCACGCGGCACGTCTGCGAGTGCAACGGACGTGCCGGCGCCGCCTGAGCCGTTGCCCGAATGGTTGAAAGATGCCGCTCGTGACCTGCCTCGCCGGCAAGCGAAGGACCCCACCTCCGGTGTCGCGTTGATCGGTGGTAAGCGGATACCCCTGAAGTCGGGCCGCGACCCGGCCGCCGCCGCCGACCTCAAGCCGGCCTACAAGCTCATCGCCACCACTACCGACCATCTGGAGGCCAAGCTTGCCGCCCGGATGCGCCGCGACCGGATCACCCAGGCGGCTGTGGTGACGAACAATCCTCCCTGCGACTACACCCCCTACGGCTGCGAAACGATCCTCTCCCGGCTCTTGCCGGCCGGCACGCAGCTGGCCGTCTACGTACGCGACGATGACGGGCAGGTACGCCACTGGCGTACCTACACCGGCAACGGAAAGGCGATCGCATGAAGGTGACCTGGACCTACGACTGGGGCGACCAGCGCGACAACCACGAGGTCGAACTGACCGACCCCAACGCCTTAGAAGCCCTCCTCCGCGAAATCCAGCAGGCCGGCGAGCCCGTCGTGCTGACCATCTTCAGCGACACCACCGACGACCCCGACGACCTGCCACCCGGCATCCAGATCGGGCTCGGTCACCCCACCCACGCCTTCGCGGTACACATCACCGACGATGGCGCCTACCTGCACGACCCCACAGCGGAGATCCCGAGCGACGGAGTGGCATTTGATCTCGGTGGGGTGCCCACCGAGTACCCGGCCGAGGACCTACAACTCCGGCCCGAAACGGCAATACAACTGGCAGTCACCTTCTTCAAGACCGGCGGCGAACCGCCGGACTTGACGGCGATTGCCGAATGACCGCGTAGCGAATGGGCACGTGCCACGTCTTGGTGCCACCGCCCCGCGATGCCGAAGGCCTCCGTGCCCCGCAGCGGACCGCCTGCGGCGTTCGCAGTTTCCAATAACCACGGGGCCCACCTCTATCACACGGCCCTGGCCGACACGACTACAGGCCACCCACGCGTCGTGCGTCTCGACAACTCGCTGCGGCCACACCGCGGACGCGATTCGACACGCCCTAGTTAGTACAGGTGATCGAAGATTGCGGGTATCGTCTCAAACGTGACCGTTCTCGGCCCATCGCCGGATCCGCCCCCGCTAACGAAGCGGCAACAACAGGTCCTCGACACGATCCACGAATGGGTCGAGCGACACGGTTACCCGCCAACGGTGCGCGAGATCGGCGCGGCCGTCGGTTTAGGCTCCCCGTCCTCCGTGGCGCACCATTTGAAGGTCCTCCAACGACGTGGCCTGCTGCGGCGGGCCTCCGGTGGCGCGCGGGCGGTCGACACTCGACCCAGCTCCGTCGGCGCTCCAAAAGCCGAGTCCGGCTCCGATCGCGGGACGCGTGTGCCGCTGTTGGGATCCATCGCCGCCGGCACCCCCATCCTCGCTGAGGAACACGTTGAGGAGGTGCTGTCCCTGCCGTCGGAGCTGGTAGGCCGGGGCATCCTGTTCGCACTGCGGGTGCGAGGCGACTCGATGGTAGAGGCCGGCATCTCCCCCGGCGACGTCATCGTGGTGCGACAGCAGCCGGTAGCCGACAACGGCGACATCGTCGCAGCCCTCATTGACGGTGAGGCCACCGTCAAGCAGTACCGCACCCGCGACGGTCACATCGAACTCGTCCCCCGCAGCCGTCACCACCCGGTCATCCCAGGTGACCAAGCGACGGTCCTCGGCAGAGTGGTCTGCGTTATGCACCGCCGATGAACACCGCATCAACCGCAACGCTTCCGAGGGCAGCGACGGCAGCCGACCTGCCCGACGACCGGCGGCCAGCAGCACCGCGCAACTCAGAATGCGGCAGGGCACGCTGGTTGACGGTGTCGCGGAGTTCGTGACGCATCGACGGTTATGTAGCCCTTGCCCGCTACCTGTCGTGCCCGACAGCGGACATCAAGAGTCTGTCTGGCAGCAGCGCCACCACAAACCGCTACCGCTCACCGCCCAGGGACAAAGAGGCACGGCTCGTCGGCTAGGCCGACGACTCCGAGTAGCCCCGAGAGCGAGTTCGCCGCGCGGATGTACGCCTTCGCGTTCGGGCCGGCAGGGCTGGAGCGGGCGCAGTCGGCGCTCGGAACCTTCACCGCCCCGTTGCTTTCTGAGCACCCCTCCTAGCCTCGAAACCGACCAGCCCCGCCAGCGGTGATGCCGCCGGCATCACCGCGCCGGGCGCGCGGCCGGGTCCGCAAGGAAGCCGGTCAGGTGCCCGCCGGGGAGCAGCTGGCCGCAGCTACAGGACGGCCACCCCAGAGAACCGGGCGGGTCACGTAAGGCGACGTCATTGAAACTGTCAGTGGCCGACCGTAAGGTGCGCTCGTGGCGTTGATCTATGCGATTAAAGACGAGAGTGGCACCTGGCATGGCGACCCTGGCAGGACGTACCAGGGTATGGGCCCCGCAACGTACGCGACGTTGACGTTCCGTCCGGGGGCCACCGACCCCGGGGTCGACAGCCCATTCGCCGGGCAGAGGCTGCACGTCGCGCTGGCCAGCATCGAAGATCGAGTGACCGGTGAGGTCGCCTACCGACTCGACGACGGCTCGGTGCACTACGCCACCGACGATGTGGACGAGCTCCTGTTCGGTCTTGACCTCCACCGGCTGCCCATCAACTCTTGGCCGCCGCCCACGCACGACCCGGTGCCGCCCCCACCCGCCAATCCCGCGGCCACGAGGCCGGCGCCTCCGGCCGCACTGTCGTGGGAGCTCAACGACGCCGGCCGCCACTACACGCTGACGCTCACCACAGGTGTTGACGGCCCGAACGTCGAGGTGATCGGCGCCGACGGCGAGGGCAACCTCATCGCCGAGTTCGCCGGGTACCTGCCGGGCCGTGATCTGGCGCTAGTGGCGCGGGTGTTTCTCGCCGCCGTGGCGAACCCCGGACCATCGACGCGGCCGCCCTCGCCGCGTCGTCCCCGGCCATGGTCGGAGGAGGAGGCCGCGTACGTGGCCAGCCGCCACCACGAAGGGGCTGACGCCGAGACGATCGGCGGTGAGCTGGGGCGCACCGGCAACAGCATCCGGTACAAGCTGTACGCCCTGGGCCTGGCCCCGTTTCCCGGCCCAAACACCAGCCGGCCGCTGGCGCCCCCACGAACCCCGGCCTACCGGATGGAAGACCTCCGCGCGGTCCACCCCAACTCACACATGCCTTGGACGCCCGACGAGGATAAGCGGCTCGCCCGACGCGCCGCGGAGGGCGCGGACATCTCCGAGCTGATGGAAGAGCACGGCCGCAACCACGGAGCGATCACCACCCGCCTGGCACGGCTGACGGCCACCGGGCAACCCAGCTCTCCGACTAGCTGAGACCGCGCGGTCACGCTCGCAGATTCGCCGCTCCCCTGGCCGCCACCTGGCGGCCGGCAACGCCGCCGATGCTCGGCGAAGCTTCAACAACGACGTCACTGCCGGCACAATGCCCGCGGTATCAGCACCAGCGGCGACTTAGATGCGAGTGCGCTACTGCGGCGCGGACTACGAGCCGTCATTTCCCTGAGCAGAACCAACCCTGGCGGGCGAGTACCCGCAGGGAACTCCTTGAAAGAATTACCCCGTGGACGTGGCCCCCGAGACCGGCACCGAGCTAGCCCGCCGCCACGGCGTGCACGCCTCGGCGATCACTCATGTTCTACGAGCAGCCGGGCAGGAACATGCCCGCGACGCGACGCATCGCGACCCGCCGGCGCCGTTGAACCGGGGCGTACGCCCAGCTCCCACAGTGACCGGCCCGAACCGGCTGCCACTGCCTCGGGATGAGATCGTCGAGGCGTACCTCGCCGGTACGAGCGTTAACGTCCTCGCGCAACGCCACGGCGTTTCCAGGGCGACGCTGGCGAGCCGCCTCGATGACTGGGGCGTGCGCCGCCGAGGACGGACCGAGGCAAGCCAGGCGGCGAATCGGCGGCCCCGGCCGCCCGCGGCTATCGCCATCGGACCCGTCCCCGGCGACCCCGACGGGTACGGCCGGTGGGCGCAGCTCGATGCCAGCGAGGACGGCCAGGCGCTGCGATGCCACGACTGCGGTGACTGGAAGCGGGCGCTCGGCACCCACGCCTGGTATGCCCACGGCATCACCGCGGCCGAGTACCGCCAGCGGCATGGGTTGTCGACCGGACAGTCCCTGGCGTCTCCCGCCACCCTGCAACGGTTCGCCGCGATGCCGCAGGCTCAGGCCGGCAGCACCGGCCGTCAGGCCCTCGAGACCAACCGGGACCCGGATCGAGCACGCGCAGCGATGACCAGGGAAGGGCAGCACCGCCCACAGCTGACCACGAAGCGGGCACAGATCGCAGCACGGGTACGTCAAGGGCGGCAGCTAACTGCCGCAGAAGTCGATGCCCTCGCGCAGGCGACAGACATCGCGACGTGGGCACGGGTAGCACAGCGGCTGGTCGACGACGACGTTCGCCAAGCAGAGATCAGCCGAGCAACGGGGATTCCGAAGCCCACCGTGTCGCAGCGGCTACGCCGCCGACGCTGAACGGGCCCCGCTGGCGCGTCAGCCCACCGACCGAAGGTACCGCCCAGCCCGGACTGCATGCAACCGAAGGCCGATGCCGCGGGCATCAGCACCGGCGGCCGATCACCGGGCGAGTGCGACGACGGGTACGGCGAAGTCCTGCTCCGGTGATGGGGGTGCCTGGTGTGTCCACCGAGGCTGACGCGCCGCACGCGTGGTGGCAGTTGCTCCGCACCCGGTCACCCGTCCCCTGGCCCGACACACCCAGGCCAAACTAAAGCAAGCTAACGTCTTGGCTAAAGCGCGCTTATGCTGCGGCTATGGAGAACTTCAAGGTCCGCATCTACGGTCCCGCCGACCTGGACAGTGCCCCCGAGACCACCACCCGCACCGTCGCCTGGGCGTACGAGGCGGAGCTTCTTGCTGGCCACCTCGGCGCCCGCACTGCGCAGCTGTACCGCGGTTGGCACACCGTCGAATGGTGCGTGACCGTCGAGGGTAACGACATCACGGCCACCCACACCGCCATCGACGAACTCAACCGGGTCGACACGCGGGCTGCCATCGTGGCCCAGTGGGAGGACAGCGAACGCGATCTCCACAAGTCCATCGCCACGGCGTGCGCCTCCATGGCACCGGAGGTGATCGAGGCCGCCAAAGCGGGGGTGTCGGAAATGCTGAGAAACAAGGCCAAGGATGACCTCTCAGGCCTCGGCTACCACCTGATCGAGAGCCCGTCCGGCGTCGCCATCATCGACGCGCGCACTGAGGACGGGATGATGACCCTGCTGCGGTACACCAACCGCACGGCTGATCAGCACAGAACCCTGTCGACTTTCGCGTACGAGGAGCGCGACTCGCTGATCCTGGCGGGTTGGCTGCTCGGCGCAACGCCGACCCAGCTGTCTGGCGTGTTGGGGTTGTCGACCGAGCGCGTTCAGCAGATCCGCCGCGAAGAGACCGAGCGCGAGCGCCGGGACCGCATCGAGTTTCAGGCTGAGGGGGTCTTGCCCGAGTTGCCCTACTACCTCTGACTGCGGGGTCGGCGAGGTGATCAGCGCGAAGACAACACCCCCTGCTGTGTAATACAACAGGGGGTGTTGTATTGTCTGGTCATGGCGCTGATCGGGAACGCTGACACCGCCGAGCGGATCGCCTTCTACCACCACGGGCTCATCGACTTCGAGCCTGACGGGTGCGAGCAGATCGGTCAGGGGTCGCGGCGCACCGTCTACGTTGACCACCGCGCCGGCACCGTCTACAAGCTCGGCGACGACACCACCAACCGGCAGGAGGTCCGCACCCTGACCGGCCTGCGCCAGGGCGGCGCCACGCACGCCCCGGCAGCCGCCCTGCACGAGATCACGATTCCCGACGGACACGGCGGCAGCCTCACCTGCACCGTCGTGGCCATGCCCTACCTGCCCGACGACGGCAGCGTCCCCGGCCCGTATCCGCTCCTGGAGGGCGCCGGGGACCTCAACGCGCACGGCAACGTCCACGCCCACGGCGGCCAGCTCTGGCTGATCGACGCCGGCGGTCTGTGATGGACGCCCCGCAGCCGAACCGGCTCGCGTCCGAGGCGTACCACCGCGCGGAGGGCTACCAGCTCGTCAGCGTGCTCGGCACCGCAGCGCTGCCCGCGCTGGTCATCATGCTGCTGGTCGACGGCGACTACAGCGGCCGGTCCTGGCAGGCCGTCGCGTCGATCACGGCGACCACGGCAATGTCGCACCTGATGCGACGCCGGTGGTCGGCCCGCGCCCGGTGGCCGCACCGCACCCCGCAGTGGTGTGAGCGCCTAGACGAGGCACCCCCGATTCTCCCGTTCCCGCGCTTCGCGGATGGCGTCGCCCGGGTGATGGTTCGCCTTGAGCGAGGCGCCGGGTCACTACTCGCGACGGCCATCGCCCGACTCCGATCAGGTAAACCCAGGGAGGACTCATGACAACCGGCGGATACGACGTCGAACCGCACGAGGTCGACGCCACGGTGCGCGCTGTCCTGGACGAGGTGCTGACCGCAGCGGCCGAGCACCCCGACCTGATCGCCCAGTACCACGAGCTGACCCGCACGCAGCGGCTCTGGGAGGTCGTCGGCCCCCGGATCGTGCACGCCCTCGTCGCCGAGCGCGGTGCGGTGCTGCGCGCCACCGGCCTGCGTCAGGTCGACCTGATCGGGCCGGCACTGCTCGGTACCCAGCAGCACGTTTCCAAGATCATGCGCGCTGCCGACGACCGTGACCCGGTCGCGGTCCGGATCGTCTCCGTCGGAGTCTGGGTCAACCAGCTCAACAGCTACCAGGGCGACAACATCTGGGACGACCTGATCCGCAAGATCGACGGCTACGACGACGAGGCAACAGCCGAACTCGACCCCAGCGACCGCAGCGACGTGTGCGTGATCGACGGCGCGGTGCTGCGGTTCGACCAGCAGACCGGCGAGTGGTACGGAGCTGACCAGTGACCGACGCGCACCTCGACCCGACCCTCCGGCACGACGCCGTGCTGCTGTTCGAGGTCACCGACGGCAACCCCAACGGCGACCCGGACAACAACAACTCGCCCCGCATGGACGACGAAACCGGCCAGGGCATCGTCACGGACGTGGCCATCAAGCGACGCATCCGCGACATGGTCCCGCTGCTGCGCCCCGACGACCCCCGCGCGGGGATCTTCGTCGAGGCCGGGCACGCCCTCAACACCCGATGGGGCCATGTCCTCAAGGCCAGCCCCGACGACCCCGTCGCCGCGCTGTGTGAGCGCTACTTCGACTGCCGCATGTTCGGGCAGGTGCTCACCGGAGGGAAGGGCTCCGGCAACACAGCGACCAGCATCCGGGGCCCGGTGCAGATGGGGTTCGCTCGCAGCCTCGACCCGGTGTTGGCCGTCGACCACGCGATCACTCGGGTCACCCCAACCCGGCAGGAGGACGTCGACAAGGGCGAGAAGACGGCGATGGGCATCAAGTGGACGGTGCCGTACGGCCTCTACCGGACGCGACTGCACTACTCGCCCGGCCAAGCGGCCCGTACCGGGGTCACCTCCGATGACCTGGCGCTGCTCTGGCAGGCGATCGAGTTGATGTTCGCGGCGAACCTCAGCGCAGCCGGCGGCACCCGCGACGTCGTCGGGCTGTACGTCTTCACCCACCCCACGGCGGTGGGCGTCGCGTCAGCGGGCGTCCTAGCCAGCCGCATCCGTCACGTCCTCACCGCGGACCGGCCACCGCGAGCACACACGGATTACCACCCCGAGGTAAGCGCAGACGACCTACCCGCAGGTGTAACCCTGACGACCCTGGTCGACGTCTGGGCATGATCCGCGCGACGAGGGGCCCCGCCAAGGCGGCAGTGCCCCTCGGGCCGGTCGTAGCTTCCAGCGAAAAAACACCGCTAAGAAGTTGATCTAGGCGTGCACCTGGGGCGCTACCTCAAGACGATGGGCTTGCAGGAGAGCCGATGGACCGTTTCTGCGAGCGCCTCCAAGGGCTCGCCGGACACCGGATCCCGGGCGGAGCACCCTGACTAGCCCGAGACCACGAGCACGGCCACCAACTATGCAATCCGGCAACAGAAAGACATCAAAGCTACTCTTCATGGGAGGTTCTGTGTGATGCAATGATGTCTACGAGATTCCCGTGCAGTTAGATAGGAGACGCGATGGCGATTCGGCTGAAGCTTGGTGGCTACGAGACTGTGCAGGGCGACCCGCTCGGCAGGGCGCACGTCGGTTGCTTCCCGCGCATGACCGAAGACGAGGCGTGGGAGGCGGGCCGGGGCGTCTGGAAGATGAACCGGGAGAAGGCAAGCCGTCAGCGGTTCGCGCTCATCGTGGGTGAGGGCGTCGTCCGTGCGGTCGCCGAGATCACCGGCTACAGCGAGCACACCACCGCGACCGGTGTACGCGGCGCCCTCGAAGGACAGCCCTTGCCGGCCGGTCACCCGGTCCGGGAGGCGTACCTCGGTCAGCCTGACCCGGTCGCGAACGGCTCGCAGAACCCCGTGGGTTACTGCGACCTGCCTGAGGAGCAGACGTACCTGATGCGCCCCTGCGCGTGCGGCTGCGGCGAGGACACCGACCGGGACTTCCTGCCCGGCCACGACGTCCGCGCCATCCAGCAGCGCGTCCGCGATCACTTCGACGGCTCCCCGCTCAAGCTCATCCAGTTCCTCGACCAGCACGCCGCCGCCTGAACCTGACGAACGCGCTCGGCCCACCTCCGTTGTCGCGCGAGGTGGGCCGAGCGCGTTTCAGCCCGCCGGGAACGCCGAAAGTGTCAGTCTTCCCCTGAGCCGCCGGTGGCTCAGGGCCCACCGCACGGGGTGCACGTCTGCTCTCCTGGGGCTGTAGATGGTGATGCTGTGCTCGCACGCCGCGCCCCGGCCTGCCCGACCACGCCCCAGACGGCACACCACCGACGGCCGATGCCGGCGGCATCAGCACCGCCGGTAGATCATCAAACGAGTGCGTCGACGGCGGTGCCGAAGTCCCGCGCACGACGACAGACGCCGGGACCGGCACCGGGTGAGACGGCGGCGAGTTCCCGCGCCCGAGACACCACCAGCGCAGTGCGATACCCCTCGGGCACCGCGACAAGAGTCTCCAGAGCCTGATCGAACCCTGCCACGTCGCCGTCGCGGACCAGACAGGCGGCAGCATCGAGACGAATCAGCGCGGGAAGCACATGCTCGCTGGCCGGATACAACGCCAAGGCGTCCTGGCACGCCCGCTCGGCCTCACCCTGCGCCCCCAGCAAAGCCAGGGTGGACGCGACGTGGAACCCGAGCTGCCGCTCGGGGTACCCGAAGATGCTGTTCGCCCGGTCTGCGTCAGACAGCTCCTCGGCACCGAGGCGGGCACGCTTGAGAGCGACCCTGGCGGCAGCCGCGTCTCCCAGTCGCGCCAACCCCCGAGCCTCGGTGGCGGCGGCGAGCACCGACCCGGCACACCGTGCCCTCCCGACCCGACGCTGGGCATCACGTGCCCGGGTGATCGCCGTCTGGGCCGGCTGCCCCAGGTAGAGCCCGACCGTGGCCTGCCGGGCGAGAATCCAGGCATGCAAGGACCGGTCGTTGGTCTCGTCGGCGGCCGTCACCGCGGTGGCAAACCAGCGCCGTCCCGCCCGGACCCCACCGAGGTCGACCAGAAGATTCCCGGCGATGCCGGCGAGCTGACCGAGCAGGACACAGAGCCGGACCTGCACATCGCTGGGGTGCTGCTGCCGCGCGTGGGCGGCCAACTCGGCGAAGTCGGCAACCACGTCGAACAACAGGCCAGCGGCTGGCCGGGTCTTGAACGCGAACCCGTGCTCCCGCACCGCCTGCTCCCACCAGTCCAAATCGGAGACGGACAGGCCCCCAGAGTTCAGGGCCCGATCCGTGCTGGCGCGGATCTGATCGATCAGATCGACAAGGCCAGCAGGAATGAGCGCACCCGCGCCCGCTGCGGCGGCTGTGCGGAGCAGATCGCGTCGCCACATGACGGCCTCCTGCACGGCGGTGTCGGCTTCCCGTTCCAGGGAACCACCAGGCACCCGCGCAGTGCCAGTGTTCGGCGGCACCATCGCAGTCAAGCGCTCATCGACGCCGGTCGAGCAGTCGACCGCCCAGCCCATCTGCACCGGACCGCTCAGGTAGTAGCGACAGAGCAGGTCCTGGTAACGGCTGCTCGGGCGATCGTCACCCTCGAACCGGGTCAGCTACTCCCGGCTCAGCCTGCAATCTGCCCTGTCACGCTCTCGTAGAGATCGCGGATCTGAGCGACAGCCTGATCCACCGTCAGACCCCGGGCCAGCCGGTGCGCTTTCAGGGCACTCACGCCGCAGCACGAGCGGATGCGCTGCGCACGGCCGCGCAACGCCTCGCTTGCCGGTGCGAGGTCCTCCCCCGCCGCCAAAGCTCGATCCCGTTGCTGCCGAGCGCAAGAGGCAGGATGCCGACCGCGCTCCGGAACAACTCAACCTCGGCGGCTCTGCGCAGACTGACGACGCGGTTCACCGCAGCCAACCTGGTCATTAGTGACCAGGCACGGTCATCACGCGGCACAGTGCGCCGGCCCTGACCTTCTCGCAGATGCTCAGCAGATCGGGATGGTTGCGCAGCCTGGTGTATCCCTGGGGAGGATGAAACCCACCCAACTCAGCCCTCAACTGCGCCAACGGCATTCCCGGGTACTCCGCGACACGCTGGATCGGGATAGCGAATGCTTGGTCCAAGTCCCGCACGTACTCAAAGACCGAGGCACCGTTACCGGCGCGAGTCCGCTCGGCGATCTCGGCGATCTGCTCCGGAGCATCCACAACGGCGGGCCCGAGGTCGATGACCGCGCCGAGCCGGCCCACCGGCCCGGTGAGGTAGACGTACCAGCGCACAGACTGGCCCGCCAGGAACCGGCGCCGGAATTCGTGGGTCTTCTCGCCGGCCCAGATCAGGTCGTAGTAAACGGGGTTCAGCGACATGAGCACCGGCTCGCGGCTGTCCCCCAGAGGGCCGTCGTCGCCGAAAAAACTGGGCTGCGCGGGCTGGGGGAAGGCGCTCATCGTCACCCGACCCATACTGCGGTCGATGGTGGCCGTGGCGCTGCTGCCCCATCGGTGTGTCGAGCCTCCGTCCGCGTGGACACGTCAGGCCGACTCGGTCTTGAGCCGTCAGCCCGTCTACGGCTGCGCGGGCCGCTCGAAGCAGGCGCATCCCGGGAGCGCGAGCAGCCGCTCCCTACCGCCGTCACGGCTACCACCACACCCAGGCAGAACGCAGAATGAGCGACGCGCGGCGGTACGCCGAACCTCGAACAGCGCGACACCGGCTCCCTCCAAGGGCGAGCCGGCACCGCGCATGTTCAGGCAAGGAGTAGCCGGATCCCTCGGGAAATTGTCGCTGAGTATGACGCGACGGCCGGACGCTGATCACCTCCCCAACGCTGCATTGACTTCCTGTCCTAGGCAGGCGGGGTGGAAGGCACCGGCACATCTGCAGGTGGGGCGCGGCGGCGCCTGACCTCGCCGCCGCCCGCCTCACCGTGCTGCACGAGGTGCCACTTGACTCGCGGCGGGATCGATTTCTAGGGCGGCGTGCCACCCTGCCGTTCGCGCCACCGCCCTGCAGAGTGGGCGCGCAAGAGACGATCGACCATCGCTGCGGCCTCGTCCTTCGAGTCGTACGTCCAGCGCAGCATCTGCCCGGTTTCACTGTCTCCGGTACGAGCTACCACCTTCCATCGCGTCTGACGGATCAACCAAACATCGCGCCGACTCAGGCGTCCCCAGACGCCGTTCCACCACCGCCTCACTACCTCCTCCGCCACCACCGGATCGTACATGCGTTCGATTGCCGGACGTCAGATGAGCGGTCGGGGTGGCGTTGGCCTCGCCGATTGCCCGTTTGCCGGTACGGCCCGGCCGCCTCGACCGGCACCAAAGGGTGACTCAGCACTGAGCCGGGCAAGACCGCCGGCGCAATTCGGTCAGCCGGCTACGACGTGCGAGCACATGCCGCGGGGTCGGTAGCCGCCGGGCGCGTCATGGCCGGCAGCGGCCCACAGACGCGCGGCCTTCCGGCAGGCTGCCCAAGAGTGTGCCAAGCCAAGCCGGGATGCGCGGTCGGCAGCGCCGCCAGGCCGGTGCCTGCGAGGCCGCGCCGTTAGTAGCGGGGCAGCGAGAGTGGCTACTCGACCCATCCGAGGCGGCAGCGTCGGCAGATCCGGTAAAGACCTCGAACACCAGTTCGTCCCCGGCCTCCAGAAGCGGCAGCCCGTCGGGCAAGGCGCCCTCGGGTGCGCTCAGGCGTCATCGCCGGGGTATTCCCAAATGCCGATGACGGTGCGGCGTGTGCCGGCGTCAAGCATGGCCTGACTGCGGTGCCGCCCGTTAATGTAGGGACCGCCCTCGCCCCATAGCGGCTGGATCGGATCGGTGAAGAGACTCGCCGCCGCCTCCATCGTCCACTCGTCGAGGCGATGCTCGTCGCTGAGCGTCCGCAACGCGTCAAGCAGGCGGTATAGCTGGTCGTCCTCGCCGCCGTCGTCCGTGGGCCTGGCCTCGATGCGGGCCAGTGCGCGGATCGCGGCCTCGGAAGCAGCACCCCAGTCGCCGTCGTGATAGGAGCAGCATTCGCGGACGCGGCGCCTCGGTGCCACTTGGCGGCCGACACGCCGCCACCACGGCGCCCCGGATGGCATGCAGGGCGGGTCGCCGTGCAGATCGGGTCGGGGAAGGCCGAGCACTGCGGCGACTGCGTACCGCATCCGGCCTTCCTGCGGCCGCGCTGGCTCGATGTAGCCGTCTCCGCGCGACACGTCGACCGGACCACCGACAAGCACGCACAGCTCTGCCTCGCCCAGCCGCGGCCCCCACCTCGGCGCACCCACTGTGTGGGGGCCAACGGCGGTGAATCCATAGTGCATCAGTCCAAGGTCCTGGCTATCGAGCAGCTGGTGCGCGATGAAGATCGGCGGATCCTGTTCATCCGGGCAGTGCCGCTGCCAGACCGCCGCGACGAACCGCTCCGCCCCGTTCATCAAAGCCGCGCCCTCGCGGTGAGTCTGCGTCGCCACCGCGACCGGGCGTACACCGTTCCCGGCGAATATCTGGAGCCGGAAGCTTGAGTTCCCCACCCGGAACATGTGGTCGTCGACCGTACGGTCGCGAACACCCGCTTGCTCGCGCAGCAGCGGCAGGTCACGTATCGGGCCCTCAGGCACCTCCGCTTGATGCATGTCCATTACGGTAGGCCGTCCCCTCGATGATCGGTCTCCATGCCGGCGCAGTCCGTGGGAACGTTCCACGGGCAGGCATATCAGCCTCGGCGAGCGCACCGCTGGTGCCACACATTTCGATCGCAGATTTGTTGTAGTCCGTTTCTGAGCGCATCGCGCGGAAGGCTGTCTGCCGGTGCCTGCTCTGGTAAGCAACGCGCCGGGCAAGGGGTGCGCCGAGACTGGGTCCCGAGCGCGTACCTTGCTGGCTGTCCGGCCGGTCGCCGGCGAGTGCGGGAGGGGCGACGATGAGCGTAATCGAAACCGAAACCATCGCGGGAGTGCCCGTTCACTACCACGGCGCGTACGAGCTAAGCGTCGAGAACGACTACGAGCAGATCCATCAAGATCAGAAGCATGACAACGAGCACCTAGAAGGGCTCGACCGCGAGCCGGGCACCACTACCGCGCTGTACGCCGTGGCCAGTGCTCGCTACCTGGCGGAGAAGACCGGGACGTTGAGCGACGTGCTGCGCGAGCCGTACGCGCTGCGGACCACTCGCGACGTCGAAGCGGTGGTGGCAGCACTGGGTCAACACATCGATGCCCTCGCTGGCGTCGCCGAGGGGCTGGGCGTATGGCTCGACACCGCGCACCAGCGCGGCGAACTCGGCAGCGAACCGGACACCGCCCGAGCGGAGCTCGGCAAGGCCGCAGCCCTTCTGCGAGACGCCAGGCTGCCTTTGCACAGGGTGGCGGTGCCGGATGACCGTAGTCCTGCGCTCGATATGGACACGCTGGTTGTGGGGGTCATCGAGCAACTACGATCCCGTGGTATCGAGGTCACCGAAGTGCACGTCTTGGATTCAGAGACCCGTTGGGAGTTGGGAGGGGACCGACACCTGTCCCTGAGCAGCGAGGGCAGCTGGCAACTACTCTTCCCGACTGCAAGCGGGGAGAGTTGGACGCCTGTCTCGTTCGGGCTGTACTGCTGGTACGCGCACCCGGCACAGATCGCCGAACTGGTCGCTAAGACTCTGGCCGACGTGGAGGGGTGACGGAGGAACACAGCCTGGGTATACACGGCCACATCTGCAGTTCCCCGCCTGCTCAGGCAGGTCAGGCCGCCATCAGTCGGCGCCGATAGAGCAGCGCCGCTCGCACGGGGGAACGAGCAGCGCCGTCCCACCGACGATACTTCACCCCCCGAATCACCGCTGCCCTCCAACGAAGCGACCAGTCCCATGCGAAGGCGCCACGACAGCCCTAGCACTCAGGCCCCCATGGCGGCCAACCAGGCAGGTCGTCGCGCTCTAGCGTGCGTCACGCCAACCAGACTCCGGCAGAGTGGCCGAGTCAACCGGGCTCCGGCGCAGTGGCCGCGTCTCGGTTGGCGCTGGTCATCCGCTCCCTGAGCCGCCTCCTGTCAGGTCGTCCTTCCCATGACGATCGTCGACCGACTGCTACCATCGGAACCTCTTCGGCCTCACACCGCGTTCGCGGCGTGAGGTTGGGAACGTTGGTTGTTTCAAGCGGCCGGGGGGTTGCCACTTCGTTCGTTCGCGGACGTTGTTCCCCCGGCCGTTCCAGCCGCTGGCCACTCGCGGACAGGGACAGACATGGAGATCCGGCACATCGGTGGCCGACCACACACCGATATTGCCGGCGCAGCCGAGCTGACCCGCCGGTCCGAGGCGACCGTCCGACTCAAGACCTCGCCAAAGCAGCGAGAGCAGGGTTCTGGTTGGCCCGCGCCGGTCAAGCAGGACAAGAAGTCGTGGTTTTCTGTCGTTGAGCTGGAGCACGTCCGGGACATCCTCCTGCCGCAGATCGTCGAGGCGGGGCAAGCACGCGTTCACTGCGTCGACCTCGTCGGCGATCCAGAAGAACTGATCTCCGCGACCGAGTTTCGGAAGATCCTCGACATCAGCCAAGGGGCATGGGACTACTACGTCGGCCTCAGCAGGGCGGCGTGGGACCGCGGCGAGGATGGCTACCTTCCCCGCTTTGACGTCGAAGAGCCAGCACCCGGAGCGGGGATGACCCGGTACTGGAAACGCCGCCGGGTGCAGGCGTGGATCAACAGTAGGACGGGGAAGGTTCAGCTCCCCGAGGGGTGCGAAGCAAGGCAGTCCCCCGGGCAGCAATCAGCGGCGTCCGCCCCTATTTCCCGCCACTAGCCCGGACGCAAGCCCTCGTCGTCGCTGCGGCTCGAATCGGCCTCCGGCCGATGGCCTCCCGCCGGGTCAGCGTCCCGCCGCTGAACCGCGGCGCCTCGCCGGCGAGGCAGGCTCCGGGATGAATCAGAGCAGCGCCGATTCTTCCCGGCGGCCTGCCCAAGGGGCAACCATGTTCGGGGGTGAGCCGCAAGCCCATACCCCAGGCTTGCCCCTCACCCCCGAACATGGTAGATCGAAGATCAGGCCGCCGGGAAGAATCTTCAACAACGCGCACGGATGCGCGAAAAGCGCCCCAAGGCACCCACACGCGAGTGACACATATGGCAGAGCCATGTATCATTAAATACGTGCCCCTGGCCATCCGAAAGGCAGCCTATGCCGCTCGTGCACATCCAGTTTCCACGCCGCCAACCCGAGGCGCACCGCACCGACTGCACCCAAACCCCACACTAAGCGCTATCAGCGGCCAGGCATCATTCAGAACACCTACGACGCCGCTACTCGCCGTGACCTCATCCTCGCACTTCACCCGGACACAGAACCCACCGACTGGCACCAGCACCTCGACTCCATTGACCTCACCTGCTGGTGCATGTGGGCCGTACGAAACGAGCCCTACACGAAAGCACAGTTGATGACACTGGGGCGTCACGACCTCCGCAACAGGCTGTCCGACGTTCTACGCAGCCTCGACCTCTGCCAGATACGCAGCGGCGAGCTGGCGGAGCTAGCCGCAGATGCTCATGACCCCACACTCATCGAAGTGCTTGAGGCTATCTATGCCGCAACCGCTACCCTTCGCCACGCACAGATGCAACTCATCCCAGACCCCTCACAAGCCCTCCCATCGCCTGCTGCCGAGTCAACGGAAACGATGCCCTAGCCCCCCAAAGCACCCTTCGGGAAGAGGGTTCCGACTAGACGCGAAACGCCATGTCATGTATCATTAAATACATGAGGGAGGGGCGGCAACCCCCGACCGAATGCCAACGATTCCCGACCGAAGGAAATCACCGTGACTAGCACGCTCGACACCATTCCTCTGACCGCCCGCCACGCCAGCCTGGCAGACCTGACTGCCATCCTCAGCCAGCAGCAGGCCCACAAGCTCGACATCGTGGCCGGCACTGGAATGCTGCGCGCCGAAGCCGGTCATCTGCGCATCACGGGCGCAGAACCGATCCTCACCGACACCGGCGTCACTCCCGCCGATGGGCTCTACCTGCCCACCGAAATCGGCGACGCTGGACTCGGCGAAAAGCTCGGCATCCCCACCGCCTACCTGCGCAAGACCCGCACTCAAGCTCTCCACCTCTACGACGCCAACGTCAACGGATGGCTTGATCTTCAGCGCGGGAAGCGCTACCTCGCCCGTTGCCTGTCCGACGGCAACGGCGGCGGAGTCCTGCGCGCCTTCCTCAGCGACGGTTACAAGATCATCGATCACCTTGATGTCTTGATGTCGGTGTTGTCCGGCATCCGCGAGTCCGGGTTGCGGGTGGAGCTCGCGTGCGACCTGAGCGAGCGGCGCATGGTCGTCCGCGTGCACTCCGAGGCCATCAGGTCCCTCGCCCCCACCCTGCTGCGCAACTATCGCAGTCCCTTCACCGGGGCAACCGGCGCGGACAATCCGACCGTTTTCGCGGGAATCGTCTTCGCCAACAGCGAGACCGGCTCCGGTGCCATGAGCGTTACCCCGCGCATGGTCGTGGAGGTCTGCGACAACGGCGTCACGATCACCAAGGACGTGCTTCGCTCCGTGCACCTCGGCGCGAAGATGGACGAGGGCACGATCCGGTGGAGCAACGACACCCACGAGGCAAACCTCAGCCTCATCGGCAAGCAGGCCCGCGACGCCGTGCGCCGCTTCCTCGACGTCCGCTACGTTCGCCGGGCGATCGAGGAGCTTGAAGAGAAGGCGGGTCGGCGGATCCCCGACCCAGACCACACCATTCGGGTGGTCGGGCAGCGGCTGCGGTTCACCGAGGATGAGCAGCGGCTGATCCTGAACCACTTCATCGACGGCGGGGACCGCACCGCCGGGGGAATGCTGCACGCGGTCACCAGCGCGGCGCAGACGCTCAGCGACCCCGATGCCGCGTTCGACATGGAGAGCGTCGGCGTACGTGCCATGGAGATCGCGGCCACGGCCTGACCGGTCCGCCGGGTGCCGCCCGCCGGCACCCGGCCCCCGGCCCCCGGCCGCAGCACCTCATCGACGGGCCGCGCCAACACCGGACGCGCTCTCGACAGCGCACGCCCTACGCGTGCCGCCCCGTGACGTCATTCCACCGTCAATGGAGAAACCATGCCCCTGTTCATCGGGCTGCCTCACGGCGTTTCACTACCCCGCAACCTCGCCGAGCCCGACGCCCGGCACCTCGTATCCGTTCTCGCCCGCACCTTCCAATGGACCGGCCCCCTGTTCGGCCGCGCGGAGGTCGAGGCATACCTCCACGCTCAGGCAGAAGACCCCGCCAGCCTCCCTGCACTAACCGACGATGACTGGCAGCGCGTGCAGGCAACTGCCGCGTGGAAGAGCCTCCCCGCCGCTGCCCGCCGCGCGATCTCCACGGCGGACATCATCGGTCGCGCCCTTCGGCAGGCCGGCCGGTGTTGCGCTGACTGCGACACCCCCATTTCCGGTCCGCCGACCGCCAATTGGGGACTGTGCCCGATCTGCTTGAACCGCGCCGAGATCACCGACCTACAACGCCGCCCGTGCCCGGCAGGCGACGGAGCAAGCCCACACCGCTGGGACGACAGCACCTGCACCGGCTGCACCATGCCGTCCCCACCCGGCCGCCCGCACCTCACCGCGCTACCCACAGCGGCCTGACCGATCGATCACCGTTCCTTGACAACTCCACAGCGCACCGCGCAGCCCGCCACCTCCGCTACCAGCAACAACCCCCACAAGCCCTGGCGCGCTCTGGACGGCAACCCCAGACGCGACCGGGCAAACCAACACACCCACAACCCGAAGGGAGCACGAACCGTGCTTACGGAAACCGCGCCCGCACCGCAGCTCGACCCGCCGGCTGAGACCGAGGCCCCGAACGATGCCCAGGAGGCCGCCTCACTCACCGAAGCCGCCGAAGCAACCGCTACCGATGCAGGCGTTGACGAAACCGACGAGGCCCAGGAGGCCCCCGCCCTGCCCGGCCGGCACTGCATGGTCCGGGTCAAGAACATCCAGCCGAACCCCGGCAACGCCCGCGACGATGCGCAGGCCCTGCCCGGCATCGTGCAGAACCTGCACCAGGACGGCGTTCGCGGCCTGCTCTCACCCCTCATCGTCGCCCCGCTCGGACCAGACGAGGACGGCCCATATCTGATCATCGACGGCGAGCAGCGCTACTGGTCCGCCGTCGAGGCGAACCAGAAATGGATCCAGGTCATCGTTCGCGAAGACCTGGCCGCCAACCGCGAACAGATCATCAGCATGCTCCGGCAGGTCCACCGCACGGAACTCACCGCCACCCAGCAGGCCCGAGCCATCGAACAACTCGCCCTCGACGGCATGAACGACCACGACATCGCCGAGCGCACCGGCTACCAGCCGGAGCAAATCAAGGCCGGCCGGCAACTCGCCACCCTGGACAAGCGCACCGCCGAACGCACACACACCCTCGGGCTCGACCTCACCCAGGTCGCCGCGCTCGCCGAATTCGCCGACGACCCCGACCGCGTCGAAAGCCTGCTACAGGAGGCCGAGGAAGGTCCGTTCGCGTTCGCCCGCGCGGTAGAGGACTATCGCGGCAAACGTGCCGCCATCGCCGCAGAGGCGGCCCGCCGCGCCGAACTCGTCACCGCCGGGGTGACGCTGCTGTCCGAACACCCTCGGTACAACGACCCCAAGATCAAGGAGGTTACCGAGCTGCGCGACGCCGAGGGTAACCGCGTCGACGCCGAGGCGCACCGCGACTGCCCCGGGCACGCTGTGCGGCTGTTCCTTGCCTACGACGACCGACTGACGGAGACGAGCTACTGCACCGACTGGCGCAAGTACGGCCACGCCCTTCCCGCCTACGCTGTGACCTCCACTCGCAGCGGTCCCATGACCGAGGAGGAGAAGGCAGAACGGCGACGGGTCATCGAGAACAACAAGGCCATGGAGATCGCCAACACGGTCCGCCGCGAATGGCTGACCACGTTCCTGACCGCCAAGACCCCACCCAAGGGCACGGCCAAGCTGATCGCGGAGATGCTGGCCGACTCCGGTTACGTCCTCGCGACCTGGGTCAACGGCGGCCGGAAAATGCTCGACGACCTGCTGTCGCCGGGAAAGACCAAGCGGCCCGGCACCAAGCGCGTTCCCGCCCGGGGCGTCAGCGACGGCCGCTACTCGGTCATCTCCCTCGCGGCCATCGCCGCCGCCAACGAAAGCGGCATCACCCGGTCCTCGTGGCGGGCACCCGATCCGACGGTCGGCAAGTGGCTGCAGTGGTGCGTCGCTAACGGCTTCCAGGTCGGCGAGGTCGAACAGCTCATCATCGACGCCACCGCCAACCGCACGAAGCAGCGCGCCGGCCTCAGCGTCGTCGCCACCCCGGAGCCCGACGATCTGCTGATCGGAGACGACGCGGACGCCATCGACAGCAGCACCAGCGCGGACGGACCGGACGAGGGGTTGACCCGCGCCATCGGGGACGTGGACGAGCCCTCGGGGTCCGAGGTGGAAAGCACGCTCGCCGCCTAAGCCTGCCGGGGGGGGGGGGCGGCACGCCCCCCCCCCCCCCCCCCCCCCCCCCCCCCCCCCACCCCACCCCCCCCCCCCGCGGCGCCGGGGGGGGGGGGGGCCGGGGCCGGGCGGGGGGGCCCCGCGCCGGGCGCGCCGCGGGGCGAA
>NZ_JBICUF010000010.1:0-278645 GCF_043198035.1 Micromonospora sp. NPDC048898 | reverse complement strand
CCCGTAACCCCGCAGACCTACACCTTCCACGCCACCATCACAACCTTCGACAAAGGGCTTGCCTCCAGGCCACAGCGCTAAACGCAACGGCGTTGCCATTGATGTGGTGGCCCCGGTGCGTCGCCGAGGCCACTACATCCTCGTTTGAGCACGATCTTGGGCGCGGGGCGCGGGGCGCGGGGCGCGGGGATATTCGGTGGCGGGGGTGCGGGTTCGGCGCGGAGGATGCGCGTGTGATTGAGGCGTACCCGAAGCAGGTTCCTGTCCGTGCGGCCACTGCCGCGCGTCGACAGCGCACCGTGCCGCGGCCCGCCTCGATGCCGCGCCCGCCGTCGTGAGCGGCGCGTTCCTCGCCGGTCTCGTGGCCGGCTACGGCGTCGCCATTCCGGTCGGCGCGATCGCGATTCTCATTCTGGGGCTCAGCGCCCGTACCTCGTTTCGGGTGGGTGCGGCCGCAGCGCTCGCGGTGGCGACGGCCGACGGGCTCTACGCGATGGTGGCAGTGCTCGGCGGCGCCGGCCTGGCCGGGATCATCGCGCCGGTCGCCGGGCCACTGCGGGTGGTCGCCGCCGTGGTCCTGCTGGGCCTCGCCGGGCATGGCCTGTGGCGGACCTGGTCCACGCACCGCTCGCGGCGACCGCCGATGGCACGCGACGGTGGAGGCATGAGCACCCCGGGGCGGGCCTACGCGGCGCTGCTCGGGTTGACCCTGCTGAACCCGATGACAGTGCTCTACTTCACCGCCCTGGTGCTCGGCCGACGGGACACGGCCGACGAGGGCATGGTCCCGGTGGCGCTCTTCGTGGCCGGGGTGTTCCTGGCGTCGGCGAGCTGGCAACTGGTCATCGCCGGCGGTGGCACTGTGGTCGGCCGGGCGTTGACCGGGTCGCGTGGCCGGCTGGTCACCGGTCTGGTCTCCAGCGCGCTGATCGCCGCGCTGGCGGTGGCCGCGCTGCTGCCAGGCTGAACGGTCGCGGCGACCGTCCGACGGCTCAGCCACCCGGTCGGCGCCGGGTCGGCGGTGTCGCCTCCGGTGTGTTCCGGGCCGGGCCTGGGGCCGCCCGGGGGCCCGGGTGGGTTCGCTGTGCCGTACGGTCGGGCGATGACCAGTCGACCCGCAGCCGGCGGAGGCCGGTGGGTCGAGGTCGACCCGGCCCGCGTCGGCCGCTGGGTCGAGGGCTTCGCCGACCGGCACGGTCCGCCCACCACCAGCGCCCAGGAGTACGGCCTGCTGCTCGCCGCCCCGGACGGGGCAACCGCCGAGCTGTACGCCCCACCGGGTGCGGCGGCCGGCGTGGATCTGGCCGGGTTCGTGGCCTCCGCCGTCCTGCCCCGCCGGATCGGTCTCCTGCTGGCCCGCAAGGGCGCGGTGGCGCTCGGGGTTGCCGAGGGCGCCGACCTCGTCGTCTCCAAGGTGGACACCCGGTACGTGCAGGGGCGCACCGCCGCGGGGGGATGGTCGCAGCACCGGTTCGCCCGCCGCCGCGACAACCAGGCGAAGGCTGCGCTGGGTGACGCGGCGGACCTGGCCGTACGGCTGCTGTTGCCGCAGGCGGCGACGCTCGCTGCCCTGGTCTGCGGCGGTGACCGGCGGGCGGTGGACGGGGTGCTGGCCGACCGGCGGTTGGCCCCGCTCGTGCCGTTGCGGGCGGAGCGCCTGCTCGACGTGCCGGAGCCCCGGCACGCGGTGCTGGTCGCGGCGGTGGGTGCGGCCCGGGCGGTACGCATCCTGGTGCGCGACCCCGACTGACCTCGGCCTGCGCCGGCGGGCGTGGGAGCGGAGACGGTCGCCACCCAAAACGGGGTTCGCGGCGTGCTGCCCGGCCGGCGGCGGGAGGATGGGCGCGTGGAGTTTCTGGTTGACATGGTGACGACGGTGCCGCAGGGAACGTCGGAGGACGGCGTCGCCGACATGCGTGCGCGAGAGGCCGCGCGTTCGGCCGAGTTGACGGCCCAGGGCAGTCTCCTGCGGCTGTGGCGGCCGCCGCTGGCACCGGGGGAGTGGCGTACGTGGGGGCTGTTCCAGGCCGACGACGCCGATGAGCTGGAGGCCGTGCTCGCGTCGATGCCGCTGCGCGCCTGGCGGCGCGAGACCGTGACGCCGTTGACGCCGCACCCGAACGACCCGGGTCAGCCGCCTCGCTGACCCTGCGAGGGCACGCCGGCTCGACAGGCACGCCATGGGACACGTCCGTCAGCAGGGAGATCATCATGTCCGAGGCGCAGATTCTGCGTACCGTCCTCGACCGGTGGAAATCGGCTGTTGACGCCCACGAGCCCGATCGGGTCGCGGCGTGCTTCACCGACGACGCGATCTTTCAGGGGTTGCAGCCGTACACGGTCGGTCGTGGCGGCGTCGCCGCGTACTACGCCGGGCAGCCGCTCGGCCTGACCGCCGCGTACGACATCCGGGAGATCCGCCGTCTCGCCGACGACGTGGTCCTCGGCTACCTGGAGGTGGAGTTCGGCTTCACCGACCGGCCGGCCCTGGCCGTCAACCTCGGCGTGCTCCTGCGGCGGGTCGACGACGACTGGCTCATCGGCCACTACCAGGTCTCGCGGCTCACCTGACCCGGGAGCTTCGGCAGGAAGAACGATCGTGGCAGGCCCGCCGAGGGGGCCTGCCACGATCTCGGGGCGAGGTCAGAGCTGGTCGGTGCCGAAGGTGTCGCAGGTCTTCGGGTCGCCGCGGTCGTAGCCCTGGGTGAACCAGCGCTTGCGCTGCTCGGACGTGCCGTGGGTGAACTGGTCGGGGTTGACCCGCCCGCCGGAGCGCTCCTGGATGCTGTCGTCGCCGATCGCCTCGGCGGCCTGCACGGCCTCACTGATGTCGGTCTGGGTGATGGACGTGAACAGCGGCTCCTGGCCGGTCTTGTCCTTGCTCTCGGTGGCGTGCTTGGCCCAGGCGCCGGCGTAGCAGTCGGCCTGCAATTCCAGCCGTACCGAGGCGGAGCCGGGGCCGCTCTGGTCGCCCTGGCCGGCCTTGGCGTTGGTGCCGAGCAGGTTCTGGACGTGGTGTCCGTACTCGTGGGCGAGCACGTACGGCTGGGCGAACTCGCCCTTGGCGCCGAACCGGGAGGCCAACTCGTCGTAGAAGCTCAGGTCGATGTACACCTGCTTGTCGGCGGGGCAGTAGAACGGGCCGACGCCCGAGTCGGCCTGCCCGCAGCCGGTGCTCACGGCGGCCTGGAAGAAGTTGGTGTCGGTCGCCTCGTACTTTCCGTTGCCCAACTCCGGGTACGCCTTCTGCCAGTAGGCCTGGATGCTGTTGACGTAGAGCGCGTTGCGGCAGCGCGCGTCGTCGAGACGGTCGGGGTTGTCGCGGGAGCACAACTGCTCCAGGTCGGTGCCGCCGGCCTGACCGCCGCCCTCGTTGCCGTTGGTCATGGCGTTGAGGCCGAAGCCGCCGCCGAGCAGCGCGACGAGCACCGCCACCACGATGCCGATGATGCCGCCCCGGCCGCCGCCTCCGGGGATCGGGATGCCGAAGCCACCGCCCCCTCCACCGCCCCGACCCCGGTCGTTGACCTGGGAGGTGTCGATTTCGGCCCGCTCGTTGAGTTCCATGCTGACCCCGATCGCCGTATGCCGGTGAGTGTCTTTTGTGTGTCGTTTCGTCCATCGAGTGCCGGACGGGGTCCGGACAGGCGTTCCGGTACCCGATGATCTTGATCGGTAATCCGGGCGGGCCGTTCGGCGGCGCCCGGTACACTTGTCAGGTGCTGCGCTGCGAAGGCTGAACCGCCCCGCGCCGTCGGGCCCCCTTGAGCCCGCCGGCCGTTTCGCGTGCCCCGAGTCAGCCTTCCGAACCCCGAGAGCGAGCCCGCAAACATGATCACTGCCACCGGCCTGGAACTGCGTGCCGGTTCCCGGATCCTGCTGTCCGACACCACCCTGCGCGTGCAGCCGGGTGACCGGATCGGCCTGGTCGGTCGCAACGGCGCCGGCAAGACCACCACGCTGAAGGTGCTCGCCGGCGAGGGGCAGCCCTACTCCGGCCAGATCGATCAGCGCAGCGCCATCGGCTACCTCCCGCAGGACCCGCGCACCGGCGACCTGGAGGTGACCGGCCGCGACCGGGTGCTCTCCGCGCGTGGCCTGGACGTGCTGATGTCCCAGATGCAGGAGATCGAGGCCCGCCTCGCCGAGGACGCCACCGACAAGCTGGTCCGGCGCTACGGCGCGCTGGAGGACCAGTTCGCCGCGCTCGGCGGGTACGCCGCCGAGGCCGAGGCAGCCCGGATCTGCGCCAACCTCGGTCTGCCCGACCGGGCGCTCGCCCAGACCATCGGCACCCTCTCCGGCGGCCAGCGCCGGCGCATCGAACTGGCCCGGATCCTGTTCCGCGACGCGGGTGAGAACGGCGGCGGCATCCTGCTGCTCGACGAGCCGACCAACCACCTCGACGCCGACTCGATCACCTGGCTGCGCGGCTTCCTCGCCAACCACAAGGGCGGCCTGATCGTGATCTCCCACGACGGCGCGCTGCTGGAGTCGGTGGTCAACAAGGTCTGGTTCCTCGACGCCACCCGCTCCGTCGTCGACGTGTACAACCTGGGCTGGAAGGCGTACCTGGAGGCGCGCGAGACCGACGAGCGGCGCCGCCGTCGGGAGCGGGCCAACGCGGAGAAGAAGGCCGGCGCGTTGATGGCGCAGGCCGACAAGATGCGGGCCAAGGCGACCAAGACCGTGGCCGCGCAGAACATGGCCCGCCGCGCCGAGAAGCTGATCTCCGGCCTGGAGGAGGTGCGGGTCGCCGACCGGGTGGCCAAGGTGCGGTTCCCCAACCCCGCGCCGTGCGGCAAGACACCGCTCACCGCGACCGGCCTGTCCAAGTCGTACGGCTCGCTGGAGATCTTCACCGACGTCAACGTCGCGGTGGACCGGGGCTCCCGGGTGGCCATCCTCGGGCTCAACGGCGCCGGCAAGACGACCCTGCTGCGGATGCTCGGCGGGCTGCTCACTCCCGACACCGGCGAGGTGCACGCGGGTCACGGTCTGCGGCTGGGCTACTACGCCCAGGAGCACGAGACGCTGGACGTGGAGCGGACCGTGCTGGAGAACATGCGCGCCGCGGCGGTCGAGCAGTCCGACACCGACCTGCGCAAGATCCTCGGCGCGTTCCTCTTCTCCGGCGACGACGTGAACAAGCCGGCCGGTGTGCTCTCCGGTGGCGAGAAGACCCGGCTGGCCCTGTCCACCCTGGTCTGTTCCGGCGCCAACGTGCTGCTGCTCGACGAACCGACGAACAACCTCGACCCGGTCAGCCGGGAGCAGGTGCTCGACGCCATCGCCAACTACCCGGGGGCGATCGTCCTGGTCACCCACGACCCGGGCGCGGTGCTGGCGCTCAAGCCGGACCGCGCGATCCTGCTGCCCGACGGCGACGAGGACGCCTGGAGCGACGACCTGCTCGAACTGGTCGAGCTGGCCTGACCGAGGGCGGCGTCGAGCTGGCCGGGACCGACGGCGTCGAGCGGGCCGGACCGAGGGCGGCGTCGAGGTGGCCGGACCGAGGGCGGCTCAGCCGAGCAGGTCGACGAGCCGGCCGAGCACGCCGGAGCTGACCAGGATCACCACGCCGATCCCGATGAAGATCGTCGGCACCAGCCAGGCGCCGGCTCGCTCGACCAGCCGCACCACCCTGCGGTGCCCGCCCAACCAGGCTCCGGCGGCGCACCAGAGCGCGATCAGCAGCACGAAGACCAGCAGGAACACTGCACTGTCGGCGGCACCGAGGGCTCGGAACACCGGCACGTAGACGGCCACGTTGTCGGCGCCGTTGGCGATCGTCACGCCGGCCACGCCGAGCATGCCGGTGACGACAGTCGGGGTCTCGTCGTCGTCGGAACCCCGCAGCGCGCGGACGCCCAGCGCGATCGGCAGCAACCCGAGCAGCCCCGTCCACGGGTCCGGCACCACCAGCAGTCCGGCTGCGATCACCGCGCTGGCCAGTGCGAGCGCGCCGATGCCGAGGTATTGACCGGCGACAATCTGCCAGGGGCGGGGCCGTCCGGTGGTGCGGGCCGCGACGAAGAACAGGGTCAGGATGACGATGTCGTCGATGTCGGTGGCGGCGAAGACCACGGCGGCTCCGACCGCGGTGCCCAGCAGGTCGATCACGACCGAAGGTTACGGGTCGTCGGCAGCCGCCAACATCCGGCGGGTGGTACGCCCGAACTCCGCCCGAGGCCGATTGCCAGGATCACTCTATCGGGAAGCTGACATTGCATAGCGTGTCGGTTGGCGAAGAGTTGATATCTGGCGCATGATCGTTCGAGGCGGTCTAATAGGTGGGACCGTATCCGAACCGCACAGTCTGGGACGTGAGGACACAGCATGGCAGCCACTGGCACAGCCACCAGCACTGAGAAGGGTCGCCGGATCGTCGGAGCCGAGCGTCAGACGCTCGCCAAGGACCTGGTAAAGCGGTACACGTCGGGGGAGAGCA
Organism: Micromonospora sp. NPDC048898; assembly: GCF_043198035.1. Taxonomy (NCBI): domain Bacteria; kingdom Bacillati; phylum Actinomycetota; class Actinomycetes; order Micromonosporales; family Micromonosporaceae; genus Micromonospora; species Micromonospora sp. NPDC048898. The sequence goes on along the minus strand of NZ_JBICUF010000010.1, from coordinate 272,194 downwards.
TCCGCGCGTTGGCGGCCTCGACCGGCCGCTCCTACGGGTTCATCCACCGAGTGCTCACCGAGTCAGGGGTGCAGCTGCGTCAGCGCGGCGGTGCCCGGCGCCGCAAGAAGGCGTGACCCGCCTCCCCGCGTCGTCGACAAGCGCGACGCCCCGGCCCGCCCGGTGACCACCGAGGCGACCGGGGTTCGGTTGACCTGCGACGGGCCGGTTGCCACGGTGACGTTGTGCCGGCCCGACGTGCTCAATGCCCAGACACCTGCGATGTGGCGGGCGATGAGCGACTTCTCCCGCGACCTGCCCGGCGACGTGCGGGTGGTGGTGGTCCGGGGCGAGGGGCGTTCGTTCTCCGCCGGCCTCGACCTCGCGGTGGCTGGCGCTTCCGGCCCCGGCTCCTTCGCGGAGCTGGCCGCGCTGCCCGAGCAGGAGTGCGCCGAGCTCATCGCGGAATTCCAGGCGGGCTTCACCTGGCTGCACCGCCCGGACGTCATCTCCGTCGCGGCCGTGCAGGGGCACGCGATCGGTGCCGGCTTCCAGCTCGCGCTCGCCTGCGATCTGCGGGTGTTGGCCGCGGATGCGAAGATGTCGATGGCTGAGGTGACCCTCGGTCTGGTGCCCGACCTGGCCGGCACGAAGCGCCTCGTGGAGTTGGTCGGCTACGCGCGGGCACTGGAGATCTGCGCGACCGGCCGCCGGCTGGACGCCGCCGAGGCGGACCGGATCGGGCTGGCGACCCTGGTGGTGCCACCAGCCGAGCTGGACGGCGCGGTCCGCGACCTCACCGCGGGGCTGCTCGCCGGTGCCCGCGACGCGGTGGTGGAGATCAAGGCGCTGCTGGCGGGCGCGGCCGGGCGGTCGCACGCCGACCAGCAGCGCGCCGAGCGGGAGGCACAGACCCGCCGACTGCGCGACCTGGCTGGCCAGGGAGAATAGGTAAGGACCGGACGGGAAGATCCGGGTTACGACCGAGGTTGTCACACTCGTCGGGAGAATTGACCTGACGGTGCAGTCCGACCGACGACCCGGAGGTGAGCGATGTCCAATCCGATGTCCGGCGGTGGCATGGCCGGGTGGAGCATGCTCCGGGCGATGCGCAACAGCGACGAGGTCTCCACGCACCGGCTCAAGCGCGGGGTCGCCCGACGGATCGTGGCCTTCGCCCAGCCCTACCGGCGCGACATCGTCGTCTTCCTGATCACCGTGGTCCTGGCCGCCATCATCGGCGTGGCCACACCGGTGCTCGCCGGCGACGTCATCAACGCGATCAACCGGGGCGGCACCGAGGCCGGCCGACTCGTGGTGCGGCTGGCCCTGTTCATCGCCGGGCTGGCGGTCGCCGACGCCCTGCTCTCGCTGGCCCAACGATGGTATTCGGCCCGGATCGGCGAGGGCATCATCTACGACCTGCGCACCCGGGTCTACGACCACGTGCAGCGGATGCCGTTGCAGTTCTTCACACGCACCCAGACCGGTGCCCTGGTCAGCAGACTCAACAACGACGTGCTCGGCGCCCAGCGGGCGTTCACCTCGACGTTGTCCGGCGTGGTCAGCAACGTCATCCAACTCGTGCTCACCGCCGCGGTGATGTTCACCCTCTCCTGGCAGATCACCGCGCTCTCGCTGGTGCTGTTGCCGATCTTCATCATCCCGGCCCGTCGGGTGGGTCGGCGGCTGGCCGACATCACGCGCGAGTCGTACAACCTCGACGCCAAGATGAACGCCACCATGACCGAGCGGTTCGGGGTGGCCGGCGCGCTGCTGGTGAAGCTCTTCGGCCAGCCGGAGATCGAGGCCCACCGGTTCGCCGGGCGGGCCGAGCGGGTGCGCGACATCGGCATCCAGTCCGCGATGTACTCCCGCACGTTCTTCGTGGCGATGTTGCTGGTCGCCTCACTGGCGCAGGCGCTCACCTACGGCCTCGGCGGCTGGCTCGCGGTGACCGGCGGCGTCAGCGCGGGCACCGTCGTGACGCTCGCACTGCTGCTCACCCGCCTGTACGGTCCGCTCACCGCGCTCTCCAACGTCCGGGTGGACGTGATGAGCGCGCTTGTCTCGTTCGACCGGGTCTTCGAGGTGCTCGACCTCCAGCCGGGCATCGTGGAGAAGCCCGACGCGGTGGTGGTGCCCCGAGGCGCCGGCCGGGTCGACTTCCGAGATGTGCGGTTCCGCTACCCGAGTGCCGCCGAGATCTCCCTGGCCTCCCTGGAGGAGGTCGCCACACTGGACCGCACGGTCAACGAGCCGGTGCTCAAGGGGGTCTCGTTCAGCGTGGAGCCGGGGCAGATGGTCGCGCTTGTCGGCCCGTCCGGCGCCGGCAAGTCGACGCTGTCGATGCTCATCTCCCGGATCTACGACGTCACCGACGGGCAGGTGCTGGTCGGCGGGGTCGACGTGCGGGACGCGACGCTCGCGTCCCTGCGCGACGAGATCGGGGTGGTCACGCAGGATTCGCACCTGTTCCACGAGACGATCGCCGAGAATCTTCGCTACGCCAAGCCGGACGCCACCGACGACGAGATCTGGGCCGCGTTGGCCGGGGCGCAGGTGGCCGACCTGGTCCGCGCGCTGCCCGACGGGCTGGACACAACCGTCGGGGAGCGCGGCTACCGGTTCTCCGGTGGCGAGAAGCAACGCATCGCGATCGCCCGGCTGCTGCTCAAGGCCCCGTCGATCGTGATCCTCGACGAGGCGACCGCACACCTGGATTCGGAGAGCGAGGCGGCGGTGCAGCGGGCGCTGTCGGTGGCGCTGGCCGGGCGTACCGCGCTGGTGATCGCACACCGGCTCTCCACCGTGCGCGACGCCGACCAGATCCTGGTCCTCGACGGCGGTCGGATCGTCGAGCGGGGGCGGCACGAGGAGTTGGTCGCGGTCGGCGGGCTCTACGCCGAGCTGTACCGCACCCAGTTCGCGGTCGCCGACTCGCCCACCCCGTTCGTCGACGCGACCGGCCCCGAGCCGGTGGTCATGCCGCTGGGCACCTACCGCGCCGACGAGGTGCTGCCGCCCGCCGCCGCCAACTGACGGCAACCAATCACGGGTCGTGTCCGTCGCCCACACTCCGGCGAGCCCAGCGTTGATCGACTCGGGTTTCCGGAAGTCGGGGTGTCCTGGTAGCACTGACCACCCGACTTCCTTGAAACCGAGTTGATCAACGGTCGGGTGGTCCGGCCGGTCGACGGCCCGGCAGATCGGTCGCCGCGCGCAGCTCGGCGAAGGCCAGGCCGAGGGTGACCGGGGTGAAGTGCGCGTTCAGGCCGCTCGGGTTGGGCAGCACCCACAGCCGGGCGCCGGCCAGCGACTCCGGCTGCGGCCCGAAGGTGGCCTTCGGCCGTCGAAAACCGATCCGGTACGCGGTCACCCCCACCACCGCCACCCAGCGCGGCCGGTACCGGGCCACCTTGTCGGTCAGGATCGCCGCGCCGTCGAGAAGTTCCTCGCTGCTCAGCTCGTCCGCGCGGGCGCTGGCCCGGGCGGCCATGTTGGTGATGCCGAGCCCGAGCGCGGGCAACTCGTCCTGTTCGCTCGGATGCAGCAGGCGGGGGGTGAACCCGCCCCGGTGCAGGGCGGGCCAGAACCGGTTGCCGGGCCGGGCGAAGTGCCAGCCCGTCGCGGCCGACCAGAGGCCCGGATTGATGCCGACGAAGAGCACCGCCAACCCCGGCGTGAGCACGTCGGGAATGGTCCGATCGGCCGCCGCCGCCAGATCGGCGCGGCTCGGCCGAGCCGTCCCGGACGGTGCCGTCGGGTGACGATCGGCCGGGTTCCGGGGTCCCGGCCGTCCGGTGTGCCGCGCGTTGATCGACTCGGGTTCCTGAAAGTCGCCGTGTCCTGGTCGCGTCGACCGCCCGGTTTCCTTGAAGCCGAGTCGATCAACGGCCGGATAGTCAGGCTTGGCCTTCTCGGACGACGGCACGGCACGGGCAGGTCGCGCCCTGTCGGCTGTCACAGCCCGCGCAGCGCGCCGCCGTCGACCGGCAGGGTGATGCCGGTGAGGTAGCTCGCGGCGGGGGAGAGCACGAACGCGGCCACCCGGCCGAACTCGGCCGGGTCGCCGATGCGGCGCAGCGGGATGGTGGCCTCCGCCTCGGCGCGGGCCCGCTCCGGGTCGCCGGTCGCCCCGAAGAGTTCCCGGTTGCGATCGGTCATGATCCGGCCGGGCAACAGGCCGACCACCCGTACGCCGCGCGGGCCGTAGTCGTCGGCGATGTCCTTCGCGGCCCCGACCAGGCCGGGCCGCAGGCCGTTGGAGATGCCGAGGCCGGGCACCGGACCTCGGGCCGAGGTGGAGAGCACCAGCCCGATCGCACCGCCCTCGGGCAGTGCGGCGGCGATCGTACGGACCGCACGGATGGTGCCCAGGAAGACGGTCTCGAAGGAGAGCCGCCACTGCTCGTCGCTGATCGCGGCGGCGTTGCCCGCCGGTGGCCCGCCGACCGAGATGAGCGCGCCGTCGAGCCGGCCGAAGTGCTCCCGGGCGGCGGCGACGAGCTGCCCCGGGGTCTCCGGGTCGGCCAGGTCGGCGGTCAGCCCGACGGCGTGCTCGGGACCGCCGAGTTGCTGCGCGGCGGCGGTCACCGCGTCCGGGTCCCGTGCCGAGAGCACCACCCGCGCCCCGTCGGCGACGAGGCTCTGCGCGGTCGCGAAGCCCAGGCCGCGAGAGGCGCCGGTGAGGACGTACACGTGGTCGGTCAGTCCGAGATCCATAACTTCGATCCTGCCGCATCCGGTACGGCGTCGCCAGCAACGGTGGACACCCGTGGGGCGGGGCGCAGCAGGCGTACCCGGCCGGCGACCTGCACCGCGACGGCGCCGCCGGCGCGGCCCACCGCCGGCGTCCGGCGCGGACGCGGTGCCCGAAGCCCGTCGTAGCGCAGGCGCGCCTCCCGGACGGCCAGTTCCTCGGCGGCCATCGGGGGCAGCGCCTGCTGGTCGCGTAACGTCCGGGCCAGGTCCCAACCGTCGCGCAGTGCTCCGGCGTTGGGTCGCCGGGCGGCCCAGTCGGCGAAGGTGGTCGACCACCCGGCACCGAGGCCGGCGGCGAGCAGTGGCCAGTGCCGGGCCACCTCGCCGGCCCGCTTGCGCAGCAGGGCCGCGCGGGTGGCGGCCAGCGGGCCCGGTGCGAACCCCGCGGGTGGCGCACCCCCGGCGACAAGCGCCGCGACCAGTTCGGCCTGCCGTTCGGCGAGCCCCGCGCGGGGTGTGGGCGCGGCGTCGGGTGTGCCCGTCATGTCACGGCCGGGAAGCCCGCCGCGGCGGCCAGGGCGTCCAGTTCGGCGCGCAGCTCGGCGGCCGGCGGGTAGTGGCCGTCGCGTTCCAGCAGCAGAGCCGGCGGTCGACGTCGGGCGCAGAGCGCCTCGACCAGCTCCAGCACCACCGCCGGCACCGGGTCGGTGTGGGTGTCGTGGTAGAACCCGCCGTGTTCCGCGCCGCCGGCCACGTGGGCGTACGCGACACGTTCCAGCGGCAGCCGGTCCAGCAACGCCAGCGGGTCGCCGCCGCGGTTGCGCGCGTTGGCGTGCACGTTCGCCACGTCCAGCAGCAGCAGCGCCCCGGTCCGGTCGAGGATCTCGGTGAGGAAGTCCGCCTCGTCCAGCTCGTCGTCGGGCCAGTCGACAAGCGCGGCGATCGGTTCCAGCGCGATCGGCACCGGCAGCTCGGCCTGTGCCCGCGCCACGTTGGCGCAGACCGCGTCGACGGCTTCCCGGCTGCGCGGCAGCGGCAGCAGGTGCCCGGCCTCCAGGCCGCCCGCCCGGACGAACGCGATGTGCTCGCTGACCAGCGGCGCGTCGACGCGCTGCGCCACCGCCGCCAGGTGGGCGACCCGGGCCGGGTCGACCGGCTCGGCGCCGCCGAGGGAGAGCCGCACCCCATGCGGTACGACAGTCACCGCGCGTTCCCGCAGCTGCGTCAGGCCGGGCGGAAGTGGCCCGTTGGCGGGTATCCCCTCGGCCACCACCTCGACGAAGCGCAGCCCCGGCAGCTCGGCCACGAAGCCGGCGATCTCCGGCCGCCAGCCGATGCCCACCCCGGACGGCCCGGTCATCCGCCGCACCCCCCGCCACCGCCGCAGCCGCCACCGCCACCGCCGCAGGAGCTGCCGCCATCGGAGCCACCGCCGGAGCTGTCGCCTCCGCCGCCCCAGCCGTCGGAGCCGCCCGTCGAGCCGCCGCTGCTGGAGATGGCCTGGCGCTGGATCTCGGCCTGCTCGGCGAAGCCCGGGTCGAGCGCCCAGAGCGAGGCGGTGCCGTACAGGGCCACGCCCATCGCCGCGCCGGCCGCTCCGTAGGTGGCGTAGGCCGGCGCGGAGGCGGGTTCGAGGTGGGTGTGCTGGCGGCGGACGTCGCGCAGCGCGGCGCGTCCGGCCCTTGTCTGCAGGGGTGCCCGGCGCAGCACCAGCACGAAGGTGAGTTGCGGGACCAGGACCAGCAGCAGGTAACCGACCGGGTGACCGTTGACCAGGCCGGAGATCAACCGGAACACACCGAGGGCCAGCAGGATGGCCAGGAACGCGATCCAGAAGCCGTAACTTTCCCGCTGCTTGTGGCTCGTCAGCAACCCGCGCTGCTCCAGGTCTTTGCAGAGCTGGTCCAGCGCGGAGCGTACGTGTCGGTGCTGCCGCAGGTCCCGGACCCGCGAGTGGTGGTGGGCGGCCCAGTGGATGCCTTGTTCCAGCGGCGTGAGCCCGGTCGGCGCGGGGCCGACGGTGGTCAGCCGTCGGTCCGGTCGCACGGCGATCGCACCGCCGCCGCGCAGCCCGCCCAGCGCGGCGTTCATGGCGAGTTGGGGGCCGCCGTTGAGGTACGCGACCTGCTGCGGCCCGAGCGGATCGTGGGTGGTCCGCCCGTGGGCGGTCAGCGGGCGGATCCGGTGGTAGGCCACGATCGCCACCGCCACGGCGACTGCCACGAGGTAGTACCGGAGGAAGGTCGGGCCGGGGATGCCCCAGGTGTCGCTCGACGCGGCGTTGACGATCACTGACTGCTCCTGTCGCCGGAGGGATCGGCGGCCCCATTGTGGAGCAGCGTCGCCACGGTCGGCGGACCGGTGCCCCGCGGTCAGGGACGGCGAACGGCCTCCTCGACGAGGTCGAGCACCGGCCCCAGGTCACCGGCCGGTCGGCCCATCGCCAGGTGCAGCACCAGGCCGTCGTAGGCCAGCTCCAGGAACTGGGCCAGCACGTCGATGGGGACGTCCTCGCGCAGCACCCCGGCGTCGCGCTGGCGGGCCAACCGGTCGCGGGTCGCCTCGGCGATCGCGGCGGACCGCTCGGCCCAGCGCTTGGCGAACGCCGGGTCGGTGCGCAGCCGGCGGGAGACCTCCAGTTGGCTGCCCAGCCAGCCGGTGGTGTCCGGCGACATGGCCCGGGCGAGCAGGTCGCGCATCACCTGCACCAGACCGTTGCGGGCCACCGTCTCCACCATGGCGGCGGCGTCGTCCTCGGCGACGGCCAGGAAGAGCGAGTCCTTGTCGCGGAAGTGGTGGAAGATCGCGCCACGGGACAGGCCGGTGGCCTCCTCGAGGCGGCGGACTGTCGCTCCCTCGTAGCCGAGCCGGGCGAAACACGCCCGCGCGGCGGCGAGGATCTCCTGCCGGCGCGCGTCGAGCTGGTCCTGGCTTACTCTGGGCACGCGTCGATCGTCGCAGGTCACCCCGGGGCACGCAAACCGTACGTACGGCTTGGTATGCCGCCGACTACCATCGCCCGGTGACCCCGCCCCACACCGTGCCCACCGCCCCACTGACCGTGGCCACCGTCCAGGCCACTCCCACCCCGGGGGACGTCGCCGGAAACGCGGTCGCCGCCGCCGAGCTGGTCCGCCAAGCCGGTGAGCTGGGCGCCCGGGTCGCCGTCCTCCCGGAGCTGTTCCTCTGCGCGTACCACCCGCCGACCCTCGCCGCCGACCCGGCCGGCACGGACGTCGCGGCCGATCCGGCCGGTGACGTCGCGGATCCCCGGCTCGACCCGCTGCGCGTCGCGGCGCGGGAGTCCGGCGTCACCGCGCTCGTCGGTGCCGCCGCCCGACACCCGGACCGGCGGCGGACCATCGCCGCGCTGGTGGTCGACCGGGCCGGCGCGGTCCGGGTCGGCTACGACAAGCAGCAGCTCTGGGGCGGCGAGCGCGAGCTGTTCAGCGCCGGCGACCGGGGTGCCACGCTCCTCGTCGACGACTGGAGGCTCGGGCTCGGCATCTGCTACGACGGCTGTTTCCCGGAGCACGGCCGGGCCGCCGCCCTCGACGGCGCACACGGTTACCTGTGCCCCAGCGGATACCTGACCGGCTCCGAGCACCGCCGGGACCTCTACTACGCGGCGCGAGCCCTCGACAACACGATGTTCGTGGTCTTCGCCAACGCGGTCGGCGGCCTCGACCCGTGGCGGTTCAACGGCGGCGCCGCGATCTACGACCCACAGGGACGGGTGCTGGCCCGGGGCGCCGACGAGGGCACGGCGGTGCTGGTGGCGACACTGGACCCGGCCGCGCTCGCGGCCACCCGATCGGCCCATTCGATGCTCGCCGATCGACTCGCGGACCAGGGCGCCCCCCGGTCGTCGATGTCGGGCTGAGCACATCGTCAGGTAGGTACCCGCTGCATCTGTTGGCGGACACGTCGGTCCCGTAGGGTGCCCGAGTGCCACTGCTCCTGCTGGACCTGGACAACACCCTGCTGGATCGGGCCGGGCCGTTCCGCCGCTGGGGTGAACGCTTCCTGGACGGCATCGGCGCGCCCCCCACCGACATCGACTGGCTGATCTCGATCGACGCCGACGGGCTGACCGACCGTTGGGACCTCGCCGACGCCATCCGGGACCGCTACGAGCTGCGCATCCCCTCGATCGACCTGGTGGAGGACCTGCACGACGGGGTGGTGGAGCAGACCCGGCTCGACCCGCTGACCGCCTGCGCGCTGCGGATCGCCGACGACGCCGGCTGGGTGCCGGTGGTGGTCTGCAACGGCACGCTACGCGTCGACGACGCCAAGATTCGCCGGACCGGCCTGGACCGCTACGTCGCGGACTGGGTGATCTCCGAGGAGGCCGGGGTCAGCAAGCCCAACCCCCGGATCTTCGCGCTCGCCGCCCAACGGGTACGGATGCCGCTGCGCGGTGCCTGGGTGGTCGGCGACAGCCCGGAGGCCGACATCGGCGGCGCCGCCGCGGTCGGGCTGCCCAGCGTCTGGCTACACCGGGGCCGCACCTGGTCGGACGCCCGGTTCGCGCCCAGCCGCACCGTGGACGGGCTGATCGCCGCGGTCGCCACCATCCTCGCCCGCTGACGCCCGACGCGCGGGCGGGACTCGGTAATTCGGTTGACCGGTCGACGCGCCGCGGCGAGCATTGTCGGCGCATGGTGCATCCCGGGCGTGTGCCCGGTCGAGGGAAGAGGAGGTCAGCCGTGGCTGTCTTCGCCTGTCGCTTCCAGCTGCCTTTCTCAGCCTCGACCAAGGGAACCTCACCACAGTGCGCGATCACGATCTTCCGGCGCTGGAGCGCCGGAGCCGCGGCAAGAGCCGCTTCGACGACGACGAACCGCAGTTTCTGAAGCGCGGGCGGCACACCGAGCCGCCCGCAGACCCGGACAGCGACCCTGACCCGGCCACCGGCGAACGCTGGTCGTCCTGGGACGACGCCGTCCACGGACCCGAGCCACATCCCGACTGGCTCGTCACCGAGTTGGCCGCCAAGGACGCCGAGTTGGGTGTGCTGAAGACCGGCAAGGAGGCGGACGTCCACCTGGTCCGCCGGGCCGTGCCCGACACCGACCGGTCCTGCCTGCTGGCGGTCAAGCGTTACCGCGACCCCGAGCACCGGTTGTTCCACCGGGACGCCGGTTACCTGGAGGGTCGCCGGGTGCGTCGCTCCCGGGAGAACCGGGCCATGGCCGGCCGGACGGCGTTCGGCCGGCAGATGATCGCCGGGCAGTGGGCGGCCGCCGAGTTCGCCGCCCTGGCCCGGCTCTGGGAGATCAGCGTCGGGAACGACCGGATCGCCGTGCCGTACCCCGTGCAACTGCGGGGCACCGAGCTGATGTTGGAGTTCGTCGGTGACGCCGAGTCCGGGGAGGCGGCACCCCGACTGGCCCAGCTGCGACCCGGCCCGGCCGAGCTGCGCGACCTGTGGGCACAACTGGTGGAGGCGCTGCGGGTGCTGGCGCGGGCCGGCTACGCCCACGGCGACCTCTCGCCGTACAACCTGCTCGTCCACCAGGGTCGACTGGTGGTGATCGACCTGCCACAGGTGGTCGACGTGGTGGCGAACCCGCAGGGGCCGGAGTTCCTGGCCCGGGACGTGCGGGTGGTCGGCGCCTGGTTCGCGGCCCGGGGTCTTCCCGCCGAGCAGGCCGACCCCGCCACCCTGACCGGCGAGCTGTTGCGCGAGGCGGGCCTGCGCTGATCGGTGCGGGTCGGGCGGCGCGGGCCGCCCGACCCGCCACGGTTACTGTAGGTAGCGCTCCACCTCGGGCTTGGGCCGTTCGCCCTGTGCGTCCGGGTCGCCGTGGGTGTCCCGGGCGGCCCGCCTGCGGCGCAGGAGGTCCCAGCACTGGTCGAGGGACTCCTCCAGGGCGCGTAGCCGCTCGCTGGTCTCGCCCTCGGTGCCCGACTCGTGGGCCTGGGCATCCGCCCGCAGCTTGTGTTCCTCGTCGACCAGCTCGGTGATCCGGTTCAGGATGGTCTTGTCGTCCATGACAAGAGCCTGGCACAGGGTGCCGGGCATCGCCCGGATTCGGTCGTTCCGCCGGGTCGGCGTGCGGGGCGCGGGTCGGGTGGGGCCGAGCCGGCGATTCCTCGCGCCGACCGGCCGGTGGACAAAAAGTGACCTTCGTCACTATCGAAGATCATCCCTGTTGGTCCGGGATCCCGACCGTCGTCACCTGCGACATCCGTCGCCTGCGCTCAGGTCGGCGCTCCGATTCTCCGGGAACGCGATCCTTGCGCATGAAAATTTCACGTACTGCGCCTAGATGAAGTCGGTTGCCCGATGGCATGCTCCACGGATACCTAACTCCGCATAGTCGTTCCGCGACACCGAGTATCCACAAGGGAGTGTCAGTTCCCGTGGTAGCACCTCACACCGTGCCGGTTCAGCCACGACGAGCGGGCTCGGTCCCGCTGCGCCACGTGGTGCCCAACCTGTTCCGCGATCCGGCCCGCACCCTGGTCGAGATGGGCGAACGGTCACGGGGTGAGGTCGTGAAGCTCAGCCTCGGTGCGTTCCGGCCCTACCTGGTCACCCGGCCGGAGCACCTGCAACGGGTTCTGCGCGAGAAGCCCGACAACTACGTTCGCGCCGGTGACGGTCTGCAGTGGCGCCCGCTGAAGCGGTTGTTCGGCGACGGCATCCTCAGCGACGGCGAATACTGGAAGAACAGCCGCCACGTGCTCCAGCCGCTGTTCACCGCTCGGCGGGTCGACTCGCTGGTGGACCGGATGGCCGAGGCGATCGAGGATGCCGTCGACGAGCTCGACGAGCCGGCCCGCACCGGCCAGCCCGTCGACATGGGCACCGTCCAGGCCCAGATCGTCTGCTCGGCGATCATGCGGGTCTTCTTCGCCGACAAGATCTCGGTGCCGCAGGCGATGCGCATCATGCAGGCGCAGGACGAGATCGCCTGGTCGGTGATGCCGCGGCTGATGGTGCCGTGGGCGCCGTTGGCCATGCCGATGCCCGGCGACCGGGCCTTCCGCAGTGCCGTCCAGGTCATCGACGACACGCTACTCCCGATCGTGCGCGCGGCCCGGGAGACGGCCGAGACCGACGGCGACGACATCATCTCCACGTTGTGGCGGGGTCGCACGGAGACCGGTGGGCGGCTCGACGAGCGGCAGGTCCGCGACGACACCGTCTCCATGGTCGCCACCACCACCGAGACCACGATCAGCGTCCTGACCTGGCTCTGGCCGCACATCGCCCAGGACGAGCAGGTCGCGCGGCGACTGTACGAGGAGATCGACCGGGTGGTCGGTGACGCGCCGGTTCGACGCGAGCACCTGCGCGAGCTGCGCTACACCCGGCAGGTGCTCGACGAGTTGCTGCGGCTCTACCCGATCGGCTGGCTCTTCCCCCGGAGCGCGGTGGAGGAAGACGTGATCGGCGGAGTCCGGATCGAGGCCGGCGCCACGCTCGTGGTCAGCCCGCTGATCACCCACCGGATGTCCGCCTTCTGGGACCGGCCCGACGTGTTCGACCCCGACCGCTTCGACCCCGAGCAGGTCCGACACCGGCACCGGTACGCGCACTTCCCCTTCGGCGGCGGCCCGCACCAGTGCATCGGCATGTACCTGTTCTACCTGGAGGCGATGCTGATCGTGGCCACCGTGCTGAGCCGGTTCCGCTTCACCCTGCAGCGGCAGGCCGTGCCCGGCATCAAGGTGGCCGCCGCGCTGCGTCCCCTTGAACGGGTCGAGGTGACCCTGCGACCGGTACGGGGCGTCTCCGCATGACCGCACAGCTCGCGTCGCCGCCGGCAGTCGCCGGCGACCAGATGGCGCTGGCCGCGGAGCAGGGCCGGATCTGCGCACTCGCCGCGAAGGGTCAACGTGACCTGGCCGAGCGTGCCGCCGCGTACCCCGATCTCTTCCCGGCGCGACCGTTCGACCCGGCGCTGTTCGGCAACGTCGCGATGGCCATCGCGTTCGGGGCGCCCTGGTGTGACCTCGACCAGTTGCGCGTCACGAACCGGGCCGTGCTCTGGGGCTTCGCGGTCGACTGGCTCGTCGACCACGAGGCGCGCAGCCGGGACGAGATCGACAGGTTGACGGCGGGCTGCCTCGCGGTGGCCGAGGGCGGGGCACCGGCGGAGGACGACTCCCTCGGCCGCTTCCTCGCCGAGTTGCGCGACGAACTGGCCGCCGTGCCGGCGTACGCGACCCACGGGGCGGTGTGGCGCAGCGAGTTGCGGACGATGTTCGACGCCATGGCGCGGGAGTGGGACTGGAAGCAGACCGCCGACACCGGCGTGCTGCCCACCCTCGACGAGTACCTGGCCAACGCGGCGAACCTCGCCTGCACGGTGGTCAACGTCGCGCACTGGATCCACTCCGACGATCCCGCGACGCTGGCCCACCTCGATGCGCTCGTGGCGGCCAGTGACCAGGTGCAACGGATCATCCGGCTGGTCAACGACCTGGCCAGTTACGAACGTGACAAGCGGTGGGGTGACCTCAACGCGTTGATGGTGGTGCCGGAGCGGGCCGACGTCGAGCGCCGGATCACCGAGCTGGTGGCGTACGCCCGCGACCTGCTCGACCCGTTACGCACCACCTGCCCGGTGCCGGCCGACTACCTCGCCCGGCAGATCGGCTTCAGCACGGGCTTCTACGGGTCGACCGACTTCTGGGGCGTGTCGTGACCGCCGCGCCCGCCGCCGGTGCCCGCGACGATTCGGCGGTGGCCGCCTCGGCCCGGGAGTTGCTCGCCGCCATGGTGCTTGAGCCGGCGGGCCGGGTCAGCCCGTCGGTGTACGAGACCGGCCGGGTCGTCGCCGACGCACCGTGGCTCACCGGTCATGACCGACGGCTGCGGTATCTGCTGGACGCCCAGCGTGCCGACGGCGGTTGGGGTGGTGCCGGCGGCTACGCCGTGGTGCCGACGGTGAGCGCGGTGGAGGCGCTGCTCAGCACGCTGCGTGGCACCGAGGACTCCGTCGGAGACCCGCTGGCCGCCGCGGCCACCCGCGGGTTGGAGGTGCTCGCCGGCTGGCTCGGCAGGGGCACGTCACTCCCGGACACACCGGCGGCCGACCTCATCGTTCCGGCCCTGGTGGAGCGGATCAACGACCACCTCGCGTTCTTCGCCACCCGCGACGATCGCAGGTTCGCCGACGGGCTCCGTGCCCTGCCCGGCGGGGACCGACGGCGGCTCGACGCCGTACACGCGCTGGTGGGCAGCGGGCGCCCGGTGCCGCAGAAACTGGTGCACGCCTTCGAGGTGCTCGGGCCGGTCGCGCGCCGGCACGGTGGCGTGTCCCCGGTCGCCGGGGCCGTCGGCGCGTCACCGGCGGCGACCGCCGCCTGGATCGGCGACCCGGCGACGCCCGGCGCCGACCCGGAGGCGCTTGCCTACCTGCGGGATGCTGTCGGCCCTCTCGACGGGCCGGTGCCCTGCTGTACGCCGATCACCGTGTTCGAGCGGGCCTGGGCGCTGGGCAACCTGGCGCGAGCGGGAGTGCCGGTCCGGCCCGCCCCGAAGCTGATCGCCGAGTTGACCGCCGCGCTCGGGCCGCAGGGCACCCCGACCGGGCCGGGCCTACCCGCCGACGCGGACACCACCTCGGTCACGCTCTACGCGCTCGCCCGCTTCGGTCACCCGGTGGACCCGGCAAGCCTGCTGCACTTCGACCTCGGCACCCACTTCTGCACCTGGCAGGGGGAGGATGGCCGGTCGGTCACCACCAACGCGCACGTGCTGGAGGCACTCGGCTGGCACGCCCGGCACACGTCGGCGGGTGCGAGCCGCTACGCCGACCGGGTGGTGGCGTTGGCCGGGTGGCTGGGCGACGAGCAACAGCCCGACGGCTCCTGGGCCGACCGCTGGCACGCGTCGCCGTACTACGCCACGTCCTGCGTCGTGGCGGCCCTGGACACCTACGCCCCGGCCGACATCGCCGGACCGGCGGTGGACCGGGCCGTGGACTGGTTGGTCGCCACCCAACGGGCGGACGGGACCTGGGGGCGCTGGGCGGGCACCGCGGAGGAGACGGCGTACGCCCTGCACGTGCTGCTCGGGGTGCGTCGACCGACGCGCCCGGGTGTGCCGGAGGCGATCCGCCGTGGGCTGCGTCGTCTGACCGAAGTAGACGATCGTGACGAACACCCTCCATTGTGGCATGACAAGGATCTCTACGCCCCCGTGCTGATCGTCCGTGCGGCAGTCCTCGCCGCCCGACAGTTGGCGATGACCAGGTCCGACCTGGTCAACAACTCGGGCCCGGTCGCCGTCGCGCGTCCGTACGGTGGTCACATGATCGGCAGCGCTTGAGCATTGGCCCCGGACGCTGCTAGCGTGCGCCGGGGTCGATGCGTGCACGACGCACTCCTGACTGAACAATCACACAGGCCGCGCCAGGGACGGTGTAATGGGTTCCCGCAGTACGAATCTGCGTACCAAGGTTGTTGCTCTCCTCGTCTCGCTTGTCGCGCTCTGGGGCTTCACGGCCTGGGTCACCGTCCGGGACGGGGTCAACCTGCTCGGTGTGCAGACGCTGGACACCAAGGTCTTCGATCCCACCGAGCCGCTGCTGTTGCAGTTGCAGTCGGAGCGTCGGGCGTCGCTGACCTACCTGGGCCAGCCCGACGAGGCGCAGCGCGTCGCGCTGGCCCAACTGCGGCAGCGCACCGACGAGTTGGCCGCGACCTTCACCAGCTCCACCGAGGACTGGCAGGTCGGCACGCTGGGCAGTGACGCCCTCGACCAGCGGATCCAGGCTCTCCTCACCGGCCTGAACGAGCTGAACAAGACCCGCGCGGCGGTCGACGACCGCAGCATCGACCGGGCCGCGGCCATCGCGACCTTCACCGGCGTGATCGAGTCGATCTACCGGGTGTACGACGCGCTCGGCAACCTCGACGACGACCAGGTCGCCGAGGACACCGCCGCGCTGATCGGCCTCAACCGGTCTCGGGAGCTGCTGTCCCAGGAGGACGCGCTGCTGGCCGGTGTGCTGGCCGCCGGGCGGATCACCGCGGCCGAGCGGGCGGAGTTCACCCGGATCGTCGGTGCCCGGCAGTTCGTCGCCTCCTCCGCGCTGGTCCGGCTCCCCGCCAGCGACCAGGGCCGCTACCAGGCGATGTCGACGGGGCCGACCTTCACCCGGTTGACCGTCCTGGAGACCCAGGTCATGCAGGGCGCTGGTGCCGGCCGCCCGCCGCTCACCGCGATGGAGTGGGGTGACACCACCGGCCCGGCGCTCACCGAGATCCGTGCTGTCGTGTTGGCCGGCGGTGACGGCGTCGTCGACCGCGCCACCCCGGTCGCCGTCGGCGTCGTCGTCCGGCTGGCGCTGGCCACCGGCCTCGGTCTGCTCGCCGTCATCGCGTCGATCATCGTGTCCATCACCACCGCCCGCGCCCTGGTGCGGCAACTGGAACGGCTGCGCGGGGCGGCCTTCCGCCTCGCCAACGAGCGGCTGCCCGGTGTGGTCGAGCGGCTCGGTCGCGGCGAAGAGGTCGACGTGGCCACCGAGGCGCCACCCCTGGAGTTCGGCACCGACGAGATCGGCCAGGTCGGCAAGGCCTTCAACGCGGTCCAGGAGACCGCGATCCGCACCGCCGTCGAGCAGGCCGAGCTGCGGCGCAACGTCCGCGAGGTCTTCCTCAGCCTGGCTCGGCGTACGCAGGCACTGGTGCACCGCCAACTCACCCTGCTCGACGCGATGGAGCGGCGCGAGCACGACGCGGAGGAGCTGGAGGACCTGTTCCGGGTCGACCACCTGGCCACCCGGATGCGGCGCAACGCGGAAAACCTGATCGTGCTCTCCGGCTCCACGCCGGGTCGGGCGTGGCGGCGCAGCGTGCCGATGGTCGACGTGGTGCGGGGCGCGGTCGCCGAGGTGGAGGACTACACGCGCGTCAACGTGTTGCCACTCGGGCCGGTCTCACTCGCCGGCCGCGCGGTCGGCGACATCATCCACCTGCTCGCCGAGCTGATCGAGAACGGCCTGTCGTTCTCGCCGCCGCACACCACGGTGGAGGTTCGCGGCCAGTTGGTGGCCAACGGGTTCGCCCTCGAGATCGAGGACCGGGGCCTCGGCATGAGCGAGGAGGACCTGGCCGCCGCGAACCACCGCATCGTCGACCAGTCCGAGCTGAACCTCGCCAACGCCGCCCGGCTGGGGCTCTACGTGGTGAGCCGACTGACCGAGCGGCACGGCGTACGGGTCCGGCTCAAGGAATCCGCGTACGGCGGCACCACGGCGGTCGTGCTGATCCCGCGCGAGTTGGTCGCCGAGACCGGCGCGGGCGCGGAGGACTCCGGCGAGTTGCGGACCGGGTCCCCGGCCATCGCACTGCCGTCGACGGCGAGCGGCACTCCCGCTCTCGACGCGGACAGCAGCGGCCGACCGGCCATCCTCGCGCCGGTCGCGCTGGCCACCGCACCACACGTACCGGGCTCGGCGGCACAGGGGACGTCGGATCCGGTGGACCAGACCGACCCGCTGGCCGCGGACAGCACCGCGACACAGCCGGGGGAGGGGAGCGTCGTGGAGGCCGGTCTACCCACCCGACAGCGGACGACGCCGGCGACCGATACGCCGGAGTTGCCGATCCGTGCCCGCCGGGCCCTGGGGCAGCCCGCCCTGGAAGCCCCCACGGTACCCACCGGCCTGCCCGCCGTTGATGCCTCCCGGCGAGCGGACAGCGCCGTCAACCGTTCGCAGCGGGCGGACAGCGTCGTCGAGCCCGCTCTCGGTGGGCCGGTGCCCGCCGGGGCCGAGACGGACCGCACCCACTCGGGCCTGCCGGTCCGGGTGCGGCAGGCGAACATCGTCCCCGAGTTGCGCGACGACCCGGCGGCCAGCGAGACCGACGACGACGACGTGATACGTCCGCCGGAGCAGGTGCGCCGCATGATGAGCTCCTACCAGACCGGCACCCGGCGAGGTCGGACCGACGCGGCACGACTGCTCGGCGGCGGGTCCGACGCCCCGTCGACGGGAGCGTCCGAGCCTACCGACGAGGACCCCACCGCTACCTGACCCGACCGCCGCGGACGCGGTTTCGCACGAAGTGACGGTCAGCCCGAGACGAGTACGGCGCATGAGCCGGGCGAGAAGAGGACGACGAAGTGGCGCAGAAGACGGCTTCGAGTGCCGACCTGACGTGGTTGCTGGATGACCTGGTGGGCCGGGTGAAGCAGGCCGAGCACGCGGTCGCGCTCTCCACCGACGGATTGTTGATGGCTTCCTCCCAGGGGTTGAGCCGGGACGACGGCGAGCATCTCGCCGCGATGGCGGCTGGTATCCAGAGTCTGGCCCGGGGCGCAGGCAAGCGCTTCGGTGGCGGGCAGGTGCAGCAGACCATCATCGAGATGCAGTCGTCGTTCCTGTTCGTCACCGCGGCCGGCCGCAACGCCTGCCTGGCGGTGTTGGCCAGCGAGGACGCCGACGTCGGGCTGATCGCCTACGAGATGGCGATGCTGGTGACCCGCGTCGGCAAGTACGTCGCGTCGCCGTCGCGCACCGAGCAGCCGGCCGGCGAGAGGTAGCGGCGATGACGGTGAAGGGGGAGTCAGCAGAGCAGCAGTGGGTGGACGACCATGCGGGCCCGGTCGTGCGCCCATACGCGGTGACCCGCGGGCGGGCCCGCCCGGTCACCGGCACGTTCGACCTGATCTCCCTGGTCACCGCGACCCGAGCCGAGGTAACGCCGGAGGTTGGTCTCGGTCCGGAGCACCTGGCGATCGTCGGGCTGTGTCAACGCATACAGTCCGTCGCCGAGATCGCCGCCCATCTCGATCTGCCGGTGGGCACCATCCGGGTGCTCCTCGGTGACCTGGCGGCTCGCAGCCTCGTGCAGGTCCGCGAGCCGCAGACCACGGCCGGCCTTCCCGACAACAGCATCTTCGAGGCGGTAATCAATGGACTACGGGCACTCTGACCGGCCGGCGGGAGCGACCCCACTGCCCACCGCGATCAAGATCCTGGTCGCCGGCGGCTTCGGTGTGGGCAAGACGACCATGGTCGGCGCGGTCAGCGAAACCCGACCGTTGCGCACCGAGGAGGTGCTGACGGAGTCGGGGGTCGGCATCGACGACCTGTCCGGGGTGGAGGGCAAGACCACCACCACCGTGGCCATGGACTTCGGTCGGATCACCATCAGCGACGACCTGGTGCTGTACCTGTTCGGTACGCCCGGTCAGGACCGGTTCTGGTTCGTCTGGGACGAGCTGGCGTTGGGCGCCATCGGCGCGGTGGTGCTGGCCGACACGCGCCGGCTCGCCGACTGCTTCCCGTCGATCGACTACTTCGAGGGCCGGGGCACGCCCTTCGTGGTGGCGGTGAACTGCTTCGCGGGTTCCCGGCAGTATCGGCTCGACGAGGTGCAGGCCGCGCTCAACCTGGACCCGGGGGTGCCGGTGCTGCTCTGCGACGCCCGGCAGCGCGAGTCCAGCAAGGAGGTGCTCGTCACGCTGATGGAGCACGCCATGAAGACCCGCGAGGCCCGCCGCCGCGCCGCCAACGGAAACTGACCGCCGGTCGGCGAGACGTCTCAGCGGCGGGTGTCCACGATGGCACGGATGCGCGCCCGGTGAAACGTCAACGGCCCCCGGCGATTCGCCGGGGGCCGTTGGGTCGCGTGGTCAGCCGCGCTTGGCCAGGGCCAGGAACCGGGTCCAGGCCGCCGGGTCGAAGGCGAGCGTCGGGCCGGCCGGGTCCTTGGAGTCACGTACGCCGATGACGCCCGTGAGGTTGTCGGCCACCTCGACGCAGTTGCCGCCGTTGTTGCCACTCTTGCTGCTCTTGCGCCACCGTGCGCCGGTCAGGTCCATGATGCTGCCGCTTCTCTGATGAGGTTGAGGGACTGCGCGCGCGACAGGGCTGCGTCGCGAATGCGCTCCCACCGTCGTTCCAGCCTAGCAAGGTCGGCGGTCTTGTCGATGAGTTGTGATTGGGCCTGGCTGTCGACGTGGGCGACCCGCGCGCCGTCCGGCATTTCCGCGATGGTGAACGGCCCACCGAGGCCGGGATACATGCCGA
This sequence comes from Micromonospora sp. NPDC048898, assembly GCF_043198035.1. Taxonomy (NCBI): domain Bacteria; kingdom Bacillati; phylum Actinomycetota; class Actinomycetes; order Micromonosporales; family Micromonosporaceae; genus Micromonospora; species Micromonospora sp. NPDC048898. The sequence goes on along the minus strand of NZ_JBICUF010000010.1, from coordinate 252,500 downwards.
CGTCGGACGGCACGACGAACAGCGACACGTTCGGCAACGTGGCCTGCTCGGCCAGCTTCTCGCACTGCTCGCGCATCATGGCCCGGTCGCCGCCGAGGGCGCGCCGGAGCACTCCCTCGTCGATGACCGCGATCAGCAGCGGCGGGCGTTCCCGGCGCAGGATGGCCTGCCGGCTCAGCCGCGCCTCGGCGAGATTGTCGGCCTCGGCCGGCGTGAATGCCTCGCCGACCAGCGTGGCCAGCGCGTACGCCTTCGTCTGCAGAAGGCCCGGTATCCATGTGAGCTCGAACCATCGCAGCGCCAGTGCCTCACGCTCCAGCTCGGCCCAGTGTCGGAACCAGACCGGCGTCCGGCGCTTCAGCGCCTCCGGCCACAGGTCGTCGACGTCCCGACCGAGCACCTCGGCGACCCGCGCACGATGACGCGTCTGCGGAATTCGTTCCGTGCTCGCCCACTTGGCGGCCGTCTTCGGATCGACACCAATCTGCGCAGCCAGACTGTCCGCCGTGTGGCCCCGCTCGGCCATCGCCGCCTGTACGGCTCGATTCATCTCCAGACCCTCCAGAACGTTCCAGACGTTGGAAGGAAATACTTCTACGCGGTGTAATCGCTTGCCAACCCTCGGCAGCGTGTCGTGAAGACAGCATTGCGGAGGGAGCGCGGAATGCCCGAGGACAAGCCCTGCAACCGTCCCCATCGGCCGGACAATCGACCGAGCCCGCCGACCTCGCCCCGGGCGATCAGCGCCGGGCCGACCGGGCCACGCCACCCTCCGTACCGTGGCCCCGGTCGCCAGGGGAACGTCGTACCCTCAGCACGCTGGCGGTCCCGGTGCGGCCCGCCGGTCGCGCACACCGCCGACGGCCCACTCTGGACGTGCGACGCCTGCGGTCAGGACTGGCCCTGCCCGGCGCTGCGCGCGACCCCGACGGACTTCGCGCGCCGGGCGACCCTGATCCCCGAGTTCTCCCGGATCACCCGCCGGGCGATTCGGGACCTGCGCGGCCAGCCGGGCGGACCCGACCCGGTCGCCATCGTCCGTCGTTTCCTGTGGTTCCTGCCGCTCACCGACGAGGAGGCCCGCGCGGTCGCGCTGCGGCTGCGCTGAGCCGGGGCGTGCGCTGCCGACCCGCCCCTCGCGCCATCCGGCCCGGTGGTGCAGGTGCTCGCTCGTGTCCTTTGCTCTGCACCCGCCGATGCGCCAGTTACGGACCGTTCGTGGTGCACGGGCGGGTGCAGAGCAAAGACACAACCTGAACCGGTCGGCGGGCCCGACTGCCCACCGAAGGCGGCGACAACCCCTGCGGCCCGGCGCCACGACCGGGCCGGTGGAGGCCGCTCCCGAAGAGAGCGAGGAGAAACGAAAGGGCCGCTCCCCGCAAGCGCGGAAAACGGCCCTTTCGCCGGACGTCGGTACGTCAGTTGGCGATCATGCGGCGCAGCACGTACTGCAGGATGCCGCCGTGCCGGTAGTAGTCCGCCTCACCAGGGGTGTCGATCCGCACCACGGCGTCGAACTCCACACCGGTGTCGGTGCTGACCTGCACGGTGCGCGGGGTGTCACCGTCGTTGAGCGCGGTCACCCCGGTGATGGTGAACGTCTCCGTGCCGGTGAGACCCAGCGACTCGGCGGTGACATCCACCGGGAACTGCAACGGCAGCACGCCCATGCCGATCAGGTTGGAGCGGTGGATCCGCTCGTACGACTCGGCGATGACCGCCCGGACACCCAGCAGCATGGTGCCCTTGGCCGCCCAGTCCCGCGACGAACCCGAGCCGTACTCCTTGCCGGCCAGCACGACCAGCGGGATGCCGGCCTCCTGGTAGGCCACCGACGCGTCGTAGATCGAGGTCTGCTCGCCGGTGAGGTGGTTGACGGTGAAGCCGCCCTCCACCCCGGGCACCAACTGGTTGCGCAGCCGGATGTTGGCGAAGGTGCCCCGGATCATCACCTCGTGGTTGCCCCGGCGCGAGCCGTACGAGTTGAACTCGTGCCGCGGCACGCCGTGCTCGGCCAGGTACGACCCGGCCGGTGAGTCGGCCTTGATCGCGCCCGCCGGCGAGATGTGGTCGGTGGTCACCGAGTCACCCAGCTTGGCCAGCACCCGGGCGCCGGCGATGTCCACCACCGGGCTCGGCTCCTGCTGCATGCCCTCGAAGTACGGGGGCTTACGCACGTAGGTGGAGTCGCTCTCCCACGCGAAGGTGTCGCCGGTCGGGGTCGGCAACGACTGCCACCGCTCGTCGCCGGCGAAGACGTCGGCGTACGCGGCACTGAACCCGGTGGCGCCGATCGCCTGGGCGATGACGTCCTGGATCTCGGTGCTGTTCGGCCAGATCTCGCGCAGGTAGACCGGGTTGCCCTCGGAGTCCTCACCGATCGGCTCGTTGGCCAGGTCGATGTCCATCGTGCCGGCGAGGGCGTAGGCGACCACCAGCGGCGGCGACGCCAGGTAGTTCATCTTGACGTCCGGGTTGATCCGGCCCTCGAAGTTGCGGTTGCCCGACAGCACCGACACCACCGACAGGTCGTGCTCGTTGACCGCGGCGGACACCTCCTCGGGCAGCGGGCCCGAGTTGCCGATGCAGGTGGTGCAGCCGTAGCCGACCAGGTTGAAGCCGAGCTTGTCCAGGTACGGCGTGAGGCCGGCCCGCTCGTAGTAGTCCATGACGACCTTCGACCCGGGTGCCAGGGTGGTCTTCACCCACGGCTTGCGGGTCAGGCCCTTCTCGACGGCGTTCCGGGCCAGCAGCGCGGCACCGATCATCACCTGCGGGTTGGACGTGTTGGTGCACGACGTGATCGCGGCGATCACCACGGCGCCGTGGTCCAACTCGTACTCGACGCCGTCGGCGCCGGTGACCCGGACCGGCTTGCTGGCCCGGCCGCCCGCGCCGACCGCCGCGGTCTCCAGGTCACGCGGCTCGTCGGCCGGGTCGCTGAAGTCGTTGGCCGGCGGGTCGCTGGCCGGGAACGACTCGGCGCTGGCCTCGTCGGCCGGGCCGTTGGCACCGCGCGGCAGCTCCTCGCGGGGAACGCCAGGCTTGAAGTCACGCTCACCGGCGGAGTCGTCGGATACGTAGTCGGTCAGCGCCGAGCGGAACAGCGTCTTGGCGCTGCCCAGCGGCACCCGGTCCTGCGGGCGCTTCGGGCCGGCGAGCGACGGCTCGATGGTGCCCAGATCCAGCTCCAGGCGCTCCGAGTAGTCCGGCTCGTGGTCCGGGTCGTGCCAGAGGCCCTGCTCCTTGGCGTACGCCTCGACGAGCGCGACCTGCGCGGCGTCGCGGCCGGTCAGCTCCAGGTAGCGGACCGTCTCCGCGTCGATCGGGAAGATCGCGACGGTGGAGCCGTACTCCGGGGACATGTTGCCGATGGTGGCCCGGTTGGCCAGCGGCACGGCGCTCACGCCGGGGCCGTAGAACTCGACGAACTTGCCGACCACACCGTGCTTGCGCAGCATCTCGGTGATGGTCAGCACCAGGTCGGTGGCGGTGGTGCCGGCCGGCATCTCGCCGTGCAGCTTGAAGCCCACCACCCGGGGGATCAGCATGCTGACCGGCTGGCCGAGCATCGCGGCCTCGGCCTCGATGCCGCCGACGCCCCAGCCCAGCACGCCCAGGCCGTTGACCATCGTGGTGTGCGAGTCGGTGCCGACCACCGTGTCCGGGTAGGCCTGCATGACTCCAGACGCCTCTGCACGCGCCATGATGGTGCGGGCCAGGTACTCGATGTTGACCTGGTGCACGATGCCGGTGCCCGGCGGGACGACCTTGAACTCGTTGAACGCGGTCTGGCCCCAGCGCAGGAACTGGTAGCGCTCCTTGTTGCGCTCGTACTCCAGCTCGACGTTGCGGGCGAACGCGTCCTCGCGGCCGAACAGGTCGGCGATCACCGAGTGGTCGATGACCAGCTCGGCCGGGGCGAGGGGGTTGACCTTGCTGGCGTCGCCGCCCAGGTCACGCACGGCCTCGCGCATGGTGGCCAGGTCGACCACGCAGGGCACGCCGGTGAAGTCCTGCATGAGCACCCGCGCCGGGGTGAACTGGATCTCGACGCTCGGGGCGGCGGAGGAGTCCCACCCGCCGAGCTGGCGGATGTGGTCGGCGGTGATGTTCGCGCCGTCCTCGGTCCGCAGCAGGTTTTCCAGCAGGATCTTCAGGCTGTACGGCAGCCGTGCGTGGCCGTCCACCTTGTCGATCCTGAAAATCTCGTAGCTCGCGTCTCCGACGCGTAGCTGGGTCTTCGCACCGAAGGTGTCGAGGCTCGCCACGTCGTACTCCTTCACACCAGCGACCGTGAGTAGTCCTGAGCAGTCTTTCGCACCGGTCGGGAGGCCGCCGAGGTTAGGTGACACTTACCGCCGATTCCGCTCTCAACAAAACCGTACGTCCGTCTTGCTAGTTGCGCAACCCGAGTGTCGCCCCCGCCCCCATCCCCACCCCTAGCCTCCTAGGACGCGTTAGGGGGAGTGTCGTGGGCCGGTCGGGCGGTGTTGCTCGGGCGGTGCCGGTCGGGGCGGTCGGGGCGGTCGGGCGGGTCGGGGCGGCTGGCGCGGGTAGGGTTCGGGGCCCGGTCGGAGGAGGGGTCAACCGTGTTCGACGTCCAGCACTGGCTCGTGTCGCTGCCACCGATCGCGGTGTACCTGCTCGTCGGCGGGGTCATCGGCGTGGAGAGCATGGGCATTCCCCTGCCCGGCGAGATCGTCCTGGTCAGCTCCGCGCTGCTCGCCGCCACGGGCGTGGTCGAGCCGGAGTGGGTGGCCACCGCCGCGGCGACCGGTGCGATCGTCGGCGACTCCATCGGGTACGCGGTCGGCCGTCGCGGTGGTCGTCCACTGCTGGCACGACTGGGCCGGCGCTTCCCCCGTCATCTCGGCCCCGCCCAACTCGTCCGAGCCGAGCAGAGCTTCGCCCGCTACGGCGTCTGGGCGGTGTTCTTCGGTAGGTTCGTGGCGCTGCTGCGGATCCTGGCCGGCCCGCTTGCCGGGGCGCTGTACGTGCCGTACCGGCGGTTCCTGCTGGCCAACGCCGCCGGCGGGCTGGTCTGGGCGTTCGGCACCACCTACCTGCTCTTCACCGTGGGGCGGGCGGCCGAGCACTGGCTCAAGGACATCTCCTGGGCCGGGCTTGTCCTCGCGGTGCTCGCCGGTCTGGGCAGCACCTGGTGGCTACGCCGACGGGCCCACCGCATCGAGGCAGCCGACCCAGCGGTGGGTGGTGAACCAGCGGTGGACGCTGGGCCGGTGGCGGACGCCAGGCCGGCGCGCGTGGGTCGCGAACCCTGATTCGAGTACGCCGAAAGGGCCGGGCCCCGTGGTGGGGTCCGGCCCTTCGGTGTGTGTGGGTGTCAGCTGGTGGCGTAGCCGCGGGTGGCGATCCAGTCGGCGAGGTGCTCGACGCTGATCTGGTAGGCGGCCTGGTTCGGGTCGGCGGAGTCGGCGATGGTGACGGTGGTGCCGTTGTCGCGGTAGCCGACGACGCTGATGTAGTGCCCGCCCTCGTAGGAGTGCGTCGTTCCGGTGGTGTCGGTGCTGGTGCCGGCGATGTTGGCGACCACGGCCCGACCGTTGTCGATCGTTTTGACGATGTCGGCGCGCAGCGTGTCGGTCTGCTTGGCGTCGGCATCCGGGCTGCTGATCTCCACGCTGTGGTAGGCGTCGGCCTTGCCGGTTTCCTTGTTCAGGACCGGGGTGATGTCGTTGATGCTGTTGGTGCCGGCCTCGGTGGTGCCCATCTCCTTGGCCATGTCGTCGACGTTGATGTTCTTGCCCTGCACGCTCAGGGCGTTGCGGGTGGCGGCGGGGCCGCAGTAGTAGAAGTTCGGCTGTGCCTCGTAGCGCACGCCCAGTTCCCGCTCGCCGTTGGGCTTGCGGTCGGTCTGGGTCTGCGTGGCGGGCTTGGCGTCGGACGCGGCGTAGGCGGTGGTGACCGGTCCGGCGATGGCGCCGCCGGTGAAGGCGAGGCCGGCGGCGGTCAGAGCGGTCTTGCGGATCAGATCGGTACGCATGATGGCGTGCTCCTCTGCATCGGGGGTGCCCGCACGGCGGTCAACGGGGGGTGCGTGCCTTGCGGGGAAAGCCTTGCCCGGTGACCCGCGCAATGGGGTCGGCGTCGGGACAGGGTGTAACCGTTGCCGGTGGCGTCTCATTCCGCCTACCCGCGGGGGGTCGGCCGTTGCGGTGGTGCTCGGCCGTGCCGGGGATGTAACCGGGGCGACCTGCCGGGTGTTCCCGGCGGCTGCCACGCCCCACGACCTCATGGTCGCGGTCGTATGCCAGGTATAACGACCCCGGCCGGCCACCGATTCCCCCGCCGGTGTGCCCCCGACCACCCGACGACGTCCGTCAAACCGGACAATTGGCCCATGGGAAACTGGACATGGCGGCGAGGGCGGGATGATCGACTCGGGGTTACCGAAAACGCGGCGTCCGGGCGCCGGAAACGCCCCGACATCGTGAAAGCCGAGTGGATCATGCCGGTCGAGGTGGACGGCTCAGGCATCCCGACGGCGCAGTTGCCAAGCGGCGAGCCCGAGCACGACCACGGTGTAGAGGCAGAACACGGCGAACCCGCTCCATGGGCCGAGCGCGAGGGGGTCCTGGTGGACAGAGCTGACGGCCGCGCCGGCCGGCGTCGGCAGATACCGGTACGCCGCGTCGGACACTGACTCCGGCAGCAGCCCGAGCACGAGCTGTGGCGCGAACAGCAGCCCGAACAGAGCCGAGACCCCGCCTGCGGTGTTGCGCAGCAGCGCACCCAGACTGAGGCCGAGCAGGCCCACCGCGGTCAGGAACAGCGCGCTGCCGAGCACGGCCCGTACCACGCCGGGCTCGCCGAGCCCGACATCCAGGTCCTTGGCGGACAGGATCGACTGGCCGACGAGGAACGACGCCAGCACGGCCGGGACGGAGACCACGAGGGTGGTGAGCCCGAACGCGACAGCTTTGCCCCACAACACTGGCAGGCGGTCGGGCACCGCCGCCAGGCTCACCCGGATCAGTGCGGTGGCGTACTCGCCGGTGATGAACAGCACGCCCAGGACGCCGATCGCGAGCTGCGCCAGTTGCACGCCGGCGAGGCTGACCGAGACGGCGTCGAACGTGGTCGGATCCGCGGGTGGGCGGGCGACGCGCAGCGTGGTGTACGCCAGCCCGACGCCGACCACGAGCACGACCGTGGCCAGCAGGCACCAGATCGTGGACGGCAGGGAGCGCAGCTTGGTCCATTCCGAGCGGATGACGCGCACCTGACTGACCTGCTGCTCGCCGGGGAACGCGGGAAGGTTGACGTTGGTCATGACGTCGCTCCAAAGGCATTCGCGCGGTGCTCGACCGCGTCGCGGGTCAGATCGATGAAGACCTCCTCCAGCGAGGCCTGCTGGGCGGTGAGTTCGAGCAGTGTGATGCCGGCCGCGCCGGCGGCCATGCCGATCTGGTCGGTCGTCAACCCCGACACCGTCAGCGCGTTGTCCCGGTCCAACGAGACCTCGATGTCAGGCCCGGACAAGCGGGCGGCGAGCGCCTCCGGATGGGTGGTGCGCACCCGGACCACGCTGCGTCTGTCTGCCCCGACGAACTCCGCCGCACCGGTGTCGGCGATCAGGCGGCCCCTGCCGATGACGATGAGGTGCTGGGCGGTGAGCGCCATCTCGCTCATCAGGTGCGAGGAGACGAAAACGGTTCGGCCTTCGGCGGCGAGGCTCCGCAACAGCGCGCGCACCCATCGGATGCCGTCGGTGTCGAGCCCGTTGAGCGGTTCGTCGAGGATGACCGTGCGCGGGTCGCCCAGCATGGCCGTGGCGATGCCGAGCCGCTGCCCCATGCCGAGCGAGAACTTGCCGGCCCGCCGCCGCGCCACGCCGGACAGGCCGACCGCCTCGATCACCTCGTCGACCCGCGAGCGGTGGATGCCGCTCGTGCGGGCCAACGCCAACAGGTGGTTGTACGCGCTGCGGCCCGGGTGGATCGCGCGGGCCTCCAGCAGCGCGCCGACCTCACGCAACGGCGCGGTGTGCGCCCGGTACGGTTTTCCGTTCACCAGCACCGAACCGCTCGTCGGTGCGTCCAGCCCGAGGATCATCCGCATCGTGGTGGACTTGCCGGCGCCGTTCGGTCCGAGGAAACCGGTCACCATTCCCGGGCTGACGGTGAATGTCAGCCCGTCGACGGCGAGCTTGTCGCCGTACCGTTTTGTCAGTTCCCGCACCTGGATCATCGCCTGTTGCTCCTCACCTCGTCCGACTGACGTTTACGCTGCCAGCGCATGACGGCGCGGTAAGTGGGGCGGCCAGCCGGACGCACTGCGGTTTCCCCCACCCCGGACGGTGGGTTTTCCCGATAGCCGACCGACGCCGGGATACCTAGCGTGAGCACATGACCTCAGCGGGAGCAGGAGCGATGACGGATGAGCGGGCCACCGGGCCGCTGGCCGTGCTGCGCCCGCTGTCGTCGCCGCGTACCTGGCAGGCGACCTTCCACGTGGTGGCGGGGATGTTCCTCGCCGCCAGCACGGGCACGGTGCTCTGGCTCGTGGGCGTGCTGTGGTGGGCAGCCGTGGCCAGCCTCGTCGAAGGCCCGACCGGCCACCGGCTGCTCGCGGTGGTGTACGTGGTCGTCGCCGTCCTGAGCCCGCTGGCGCTGCCACCGTTCGCGTGGCTCTTCAGCGCGCTGCAACGGGAGCGGTTCCGGGCGCTACTCGGTGTCGACATAGCCGCGCCGAAGCGCGACCCTGGCACCGGCTGGCACCGGATCTACCAGCCGTGGAGCGTCGGAACCACCTGGCGCCAGCTCGCCTACCACCTGCTCGCCCCGCTGCTGGGCGGCCTCGGCGGGGTGATCGTCGTGTTCTGCTGGTCGGCGCTCCCGCTCGCCGCCCTGTGGGCCGAGCGCGTGTCCGGGGTGGGGCACGGCCTGTGGTTCGGCGGCGCCACAGCCCTGCTGCTCGCCGCGCCGTGGGTCGCACGCGGCATTGCCGGGATCGACACGGCCGTGGCACGGCGTCTCCTCGGCCGCAGTCACGCCGAGGAACTTGCCGAGCGGGTCGAGTCCCTGGCGCTCAGTCGAGCCGATCTGGTCGAGGCCGCCGACAGCGAACGGCGCCGGATCGAGCGGGACCTGCACGACGGTGTGCAACAGCGCCTCGTCTCCCTGGCGATGAACCTGGGCATGGCCCGCGCCGCCTTCGCCGACCGGCCGTCGGAGATTCTGGGAGTCGTCGCCGCGGCCCACGACGAGGCCACCGCCGCGCTGGCCGAACTGCGCGACTTCGTTCGCGGCCTGCACCCGGCAGTCCTCAACGACCGGGGGCTCGACGCGGCGCTCTCGGGCATTGTCGCGAGGGCGCCGCTGCCGGTGAAACTGCACGTGGACGTCGTGCCGCGCTGCTCGCCGAGCGTCGAAGCGATCGCGTACTTCGCCGTCTCCGAAGCGCTGACGAACATTGCCAAACACGCGAACGCGAGCCGTGCCGAGGTCGTGGCGGAGCGCGCCGGCGACCGGCTGATCATCACGATCACCGACGACGGTCGCGGCGGCGCGTCGGTGACCGGTGCCGGCACCGGCCTGCGCGGTCTGGCGCAGCGAGCAGCGGCGGTCGACGGCAGCCTGACCGTGATGAGTCCGCCCGGCGGGCCCACAACCGTTACGGTTTATCTCCGATGCGAGTAGTGCTAGCCGAAGACTCGGTCCTGCTGCGGGCCGGTCTCACCAAGTTGCTCACCGACGGTGGCTTCGAGGTCGTCGCCGCGGTGCCCGACGCCGGCCAATTGCTGACCGCCGTCGACACGCACCGACCCGATGTCGTGGTGGTCGACGTGCGGATGCCTCCGACCCATACCGACGAGGGCATCCGGGCCGCGCTCGTCATCCGACGGCAGCACCCGAAGATCGCGGTGTGCGTGCTCTCGCAGTACGTGGAGGAACGGTACGCCACCGACCTTCTCTCGGTCGAGACGAGCGGGGTCGGCTACCTGCTGAAAGACCGGGTGGCGCAGGTGTCGGACTTCCTCGACGCGCTGCGCCGGGTGGCTGCCGGCGGCACCGTGCTGGACCCCGAGGTCGTCGCCCAACTGCTGGTGCGTCGCGACGACCCGATGCGGCGCCTGACACCGCGCGAGCAGCACGTGCTGCGACTGATGGCGGAGGGCCGCTCCAACACCGGCATCACGGAGGCACTGAAGGTCAGCCACAGCGCGGTCGAGAAGTACGTGAGCAACATCTTCACCAAACTCGACCTACCGCCCACCGACACGGACCACCGCCGGGTGCTGGCCGTGCTCAAATACCTCCGCACCTAGCCCAACGCCAGCCCCGCGCGCTTTCTCCGGAGGACGGTGGGTCAGGCCGGGTTGCCGGGTTTCGCGGCGTCGCCGGCCTGGGCGTGCCGTTCCAGGAGCCGCTGCCGGATCTCCTCCGGGGTGTACGCGCGTCGACGCCGCTCGGCCCGCGCGATGACCACGCCGGAGGCCGCCACGCCGGCGAGGCCGGCCAGCCCGAGAACCTTCCACCACCGCAATCCTTGCCGCATCGGCCTAGGCTAGTCCCTCATGAGCATCAGCCTGGATGAGGCCGTCGAGTTGACCCGTACCGGAGACGTGTGGGTGTTCCGGGGTCGCAGCGTGCCGGACCGGGCGATCCAGTTCACCACCAACAGCCCGGTCAACCACGTCGGGATGGCTGTCGTGCTGGACGACATGCCCCCGTTGATGTGGCACGCGGAGCTGGGTCGGTCGTTGCCGGACCTGTGGTCGGGCACCCACCAGCGTGGCGTCCAACTACACGATCTGCGCGACGCGGTCTGCGTCTGGGCCAACCGGTACGGCCAACGAGCCTGGCTGCGGCAACTCGACCCGCCGGCCGACGCTGAGATGGAGCGGGCGGTGCTGCGGACGATCGCGCGGCTCGACGGCACGCCGTTCCCGTCGACCGCGCAGTTGGCGTGGCGCTGGGTGCGTGGTCGGGTGCCGACGCTGCCGCGCCCCGGCCGCCTGTCCGCGCTGCCGCTCCCTGGCCGGCCAACCCCGGCCACGCGCGCCAACTCGGCCACCCACGCCAACCCGGCCACCTCCGGCCGCCCGGCCGGCTCGGCGGGAGAACGGGATCGGGCACTGGAGACGGCGTACTGCGCCGAGGTGGTGGCAGTGACCTACGAGGCCATGGGGCTGCTGCCGGCGGGCCGGCGTCCGAACTGGTATGACCCGGGGCGGTTCTGGAGTGGGGACGACCTTGGCCTGGCCGCCGACGCACGGTTGGGTGCGGAGATCGAGGTACGGGTGTCGCCGCGCTGAGGTTTGACCTGGGCGGTGACCGGCAACTGCTGTGACCGTGAACGCCTCCACGGATCTTGACACGTTGGCCGACTTCTTCGACCGGTACGGCGTGGCGTTGACCTCCGGCGATCTGCCGGCCATCGCCGGCTGTTACGCCCTGCCGGGGTTGGTGGTGGCCGACACCTACAGCTTCTCGTTCACGTCGGCGGCGGCGGTGGCGCTGTCCTTCGTGGGTGCCGCGCCCGACTACCAGGACCGGGAGTTGGTCGCGGCCCACGCCCGGATCGAGGACGTGCAGCCGTTGTCGGCGATGTTGACGATGGTGGCTGTCGAGTGGGAGTTCCTGGACAGTCGGGGGCAGGCGGTGCCGGGGGAGCGGTACCGCTACCTGCTGCGGGTCTCTGCTGGCGGGCCACTCATCTGCACTGTCGTCCGGACGGGCTGACCGACCCGGGCCGGTCGGCCCGATCCGTACCCGCCCGGTTCCCGGTCCGTGCGCCGCTGGCTACGCTGTCGCGTCGGTGGGGACGAGGGGAGACCTGATGGCAGTGCGGCCGGATGGTGCGGCGGGGCCGCGAGCGGCTCGGGTGTTGACGTCGGCGCCGTGGATCGTGGTGCTGTTCGGTGTGTGTGCGCTGGTGGTGCTCCTGGTGATCGCGTTGCTGTCGTTCCGGACCCGGGAGCGGGAAGTCGCGCCGCGGGCCGAGCCTCCGGTGTTCCTGCCGACCGTGCCGGCTGCCGCGTCGGCGACCGGTGGGCCGACTCCGGCCGGTGTGGAGCGGCGTTCGGTGTCGCCGCGGCCGTCGCGCAGCAGTCGGGTGCCGTCGCCACGGGTGACCGTGACCGGTTCGCCGACTCCGCCGCGGACGAGCGCTCCGGCGGTGTCTGTCGGTCCGTTGGTGTCGGGCGCGCCGGCGGAGCGCGCGGTCAGTGCTCGGTACCAGGTCGGTACGAACGGCTGGGACGGTGACGCGGCGGTGCTGTCGATCGCGAACGAGTCGGGTCGGTCGATGGACTGGGTGGTGGAGTTGGCGTTCGACGACGACCTGTGGGCTCTGCGGGTCGCTGACGACTCGGGGGTCTCGGTGCGGGGCCGCGGGCACGGCGAGTTCGTGTTGCGCGGCACCCGTTCGCTGGACGTGGGTGACTCTCGGACGCTGCGACTGCGTGTCGGCTGGGGCGAGTCGGCGCAGCGGCCGCTCCGGTGCACGATCAACGGGGTCGACTGTCGGTTGGGCTGAGCCGAGCCGGGTCGGGTCGGTGTCACGGCGGGGCGCGTCGTCGGTGCTACCGGCCCCGGCCGCCGATCGCTAGGCTGCCCGGACGGTGCGCTGAAGGAGGTACATGTCCGGCATGCGTCGTGCCCCGCGACTGCCGCACGGTCCGGTTGCGATCGTGTCGTCGCCCTGGATCGTGGTGGGCGCTGGTGTCCTCGTGATGGTGGTGCTGCTCTTCATGGCTCTGGGTGCGTACCGGGGGCGTAGTCCTGCGCCGGACGGCGCGTCGAGGCCGCCGGCGTTGCCGCTGCCGACGCTTGCGGAGGTGCCGAGCGCTCCCGGCCCGGCGTCGTCGCCCCCACCGGTCCGGCCGGGGTTGTCCGGGCGGGCGAGCGGGCTGCCGCCGAGCGCCACGGCCGGGTCGCGGTCACCCTCGGCCGGCCCGTCTGTCGGCGCGACGGGGGGTGCGTCGCGGTCACCGAGCCGGGCTCCCCAGGGGCAGCCGGCGATGAGTGGGCGGTACGGGGTCGTGCAGAGCTTCGACGGGGGTTTCATCGGTGAGGTGTCGATGGTCAACCGGTCCGCCGAGAGTCGTGGATGGACGGTCCGGTTGGAGTTCTCCGGTGGGCGGTTGGTGACCGCCTGGGTGGAGGGTGTGCCACAGGGGACGGTGCGGCAGGACGGCAGCGGCTTCACGTACGTCAGTGGGGTGGACGTGCGGCCCGGTGGGTCGGTGTCGTTGCGGTTCCACCAGGAGCGGGCCTCCGGCACCCCCCGGGTGTGCACTGTCGACGGGGTGCGCTGTGGCGGATTCTGAGCCGCCGCAGGGCGGTTTCCGGGAGTGGGCGGTGGTGCACTACCAGCGCCCCGCGGGTGGGTACGACGACTGGGGGCTGTACGCCTGGGGTGACATCGACCCGGCGTACGTGACCGAGTGGCCCACGGGGCAGCCGTTCGCGGGGGAGGACTCCTACGGCCGCTTCGCGTGGGTAAGACTCAAGCCGGGCGCGACGTGGTTGAACTTCCTGGTTGTCGACAAGGCCGGTTCGAAGGACGTCGCCCAGGACCGCGGCATCGACGTCACCCGGACCGCGGAGATCTGGCTGAAACAGGGCGACCCGGCAATCTACCCGAGCGGGCAGGCGGCCATCGGAGAGCCGGACCCGCCGACCACCACCAGTGGGGACACCGACATCAGCGAGCAGAAGGCGCACTGGATCGACAGGTCCACCGTGGCGTGGCAGACCCCGCCGACCGACGGCAGGACGTACGCGCTCGTCGCCGCGCCGAACGGCGGGGTCAGCGTGGTCGACGGTGAGCTGACCGGGGCGTACACCACGTTGCCGCTGCGGGCGCAGCGCGACGGGCTGACCGAGGCCCAACGCGACAGGTTCCCGCACCTGTGGTCGTACCGGAGCTTCGCCCTTGACCGGCGCGACCTCGCGAAGGTCCCGGCGGCGCTGCGGGGGCAGTTGCTGGTCACCGAACGCGACGCCGAGGGTGCGCTGCTCGCCGCGACCGGGGTGCAGATCCCCGGCGTGCTCGACGACGTGTACTCCCCGGCCACCGACGCCACCCTCGGCCCGACGTTCGACGGCCGGACACCGAGCGTCGCGCTGTGGGCGCCGACCGCCCAGAGCGTGGCGCTGCACCTGTTCGACTCGCCCACCGCGTCGCCGAAGACGGTGCCGATGCGCCGCGACGACCGCACCGGCGTGTGGTCGGCGCGCGGCGACCACACCTGGACCGGCAGGTTCTACCGGTACGAGGTGCGGGCGTGGCAACCCGCGGCGCAGAAGCTGGTCACCGCCTCGGTGACCGACCCGTACTCGGTGGCCCTGGCGGCGGACTCCACGCACAGCCAGTTGGTCGACCTGAACGACCCGGCACTGGCACCTCCCGGGTGGCGGACGCTACGCAAGCCGGCCCCGGCGGCGAAGGCGCAGATCACCGAGCTGTCGGTGCGGGACTTCTCCATCGCCGACGACACCGTGCCGGCCGAGCGGCGGGGGACGTTCCTCGCCTTCGCCGACCCGGCGACAGCCGGCATGACCCACCTGCGGGCGCTCGGCGACGCCGGGGTCACCCACCTGCACCTGCTGCCGGCGTTCGACTTCGCGACCATCCCGGAGCGGCGGGCCGACCAGCGGCAGCCGGCCTGCGACCTGGCGGCGCTGCCGCCGGACTCCGCCGAGCAGCAGACGTGCGTGGCGGCGGTCGCCGACACCGACGGCTACAACTGGGGGTACGACCCGCTGCACTACACCGTGCCGGAGGGCGGCTACGCCGTCGACCCGGTCGGCGCGGCGCGGACCACCGAGTTCCGGCGGATGGTCGCCGGGGTGAACGACGCCGGCCTGCGGGTGGTGATGGACGTGGTCTACAACCACACGGCCGCGGCCGGCACCGACCCGAAGTCGGTGCTCGACCAGGTGGTGCCCGGCTACTACCACCGGCTGCTGGAGGACGGCAGCGTGGCCGACTCCACCTGCTGCGCCAACACCGCCCCCGAGCACGCCATGATGGGCAAGCTGGTCGTCGACTCGCTCGTCACCTGGGCCCGGCAGTACCGGGTGGACGGTTTCCGCTTCGACCTGATGGGCCACCACCCGAAGGCGAACATCCTGGCCGTCCGCGCGGCCCTGGACCGGCTGACCGTCGCCCGCGACGGCGTGGACGGGCGCTCGATCCTGCTCTACGGCGAGGGCTGGAACTTCGGCGAGGTGGCAGGCGACGCCCGGTTCGTACAGGCCACCCAGGCCAACATGGCGGGCACCGGCATCGGCACCTTCAACGACCGGCTGCGTGACGCGGTGCGCGGCGGTGGGCCGTTCGACACCAACCCGCGGGTGCAGGGCTTCGCGTCCGGGCTCTACACCGACCCGAACGGTGACCCGGTCAACGGGTCACCGGCCGAGCAGAAGGCCCGCCTGCTGCACGCCCACGACCTGATCAAGGTGGGTCTGACCGGCAACCTGCGCGGGTACCGGTTCACCGACACCGCCGGACGGCAGGTCACCGGAGCGCAGGTGGACTACAACGGCTCCCCGGCCGGCTACACCGCCGCGCCGGGGGAGGCCGTCACCTACGTCGACGCGCACGACAACGAGATCCTGTACGACGCGCTGGCGTACAAGCTGCCGCAGGCCACCTCGGCGGCGGACCGCTCCCGGATGCAGGTGCTGGCGTTGGGCACGGTGGTGCTGGGACAGGGCACCGGGTTCGTCACCGCCGGCACCGAACGGCTGCGGTCGAAGTCGCTGGACCGCAACTCGTACAACTCCGGTGACTGGTTCAACCAGATCCGCTGGGGCTGCGAGCGGGGCAACGGGTTCGGCATCGGCCTGCCGCCCGCGCCCGACAACGAGGACAAGTGGCCGTTCGCGCTGCCCCTGCTGGCCGACCCGACGCTGGTGCCGGACTGCACGGCGATTGACACCACCGACGCCCGGTACGCCGAGCTGCTGCGCATCCGGGCGTCGTCGCCGGTGTTCGGCCTGGCCACCGCCGAGCAGGTGCAGCGGCGGGTGGCGTTCCCGCTGTCCGGTGCGCGGGAGACGCCGGGTGTGTTGACCATGACCCTGGACGCGCGTGGGCTGGGCGGGGCGTGGACGTCGGTGACAGTCGTCTTCAACGGCACGCCGTCGGCGGCTGCGCAGACGGTGACCGGTCTGCGCGGTGCCGACGTGGCACTGCACCCGGTGCTCGTCGACTCGGCCGACCCGGCGCTGCGTACCGCCTCGTTCGACCGGGCCGCCGGCACGTTCACCGTACCGGCGCGCAGTGTGGCGGTGTTCGTCCAGAGGTCGTGACGTGAACCGGCCCCCTTCCGCGTGGTGCGGAAGGGGGCCGGCTCGTCGTGCTGGCGCTGCGCCCTGATCAGGCGAAGCAGTTCTCGATGGTGCCGCCCGGGATGGCCAGGCAGTTCGTCGGACGGTTCGCGGTGATGGCGGACTTGTCGTCCACGCTCACCTCGCCGAAGAAGCTGAAGACACCGCCCGGCTCGAAGGTGGAGAAGTTGTGGGCGACCTTCGTCTTCGACAGGTTGACCTCGCCGAAGATGTTGAAGATGCCGCCGCCGACCCCGATCGGGCCCACGGCCCGGTTGCCGACGACCTCGCTGTCGCGCAGCGTGGTGACGCTGTCGGCGTTGAAGAGCCCGCCGCCGAAGAAGCCGGCGGTGTTGTCCTTGATGGTGCTCTTCTCGAACGTGGCCACGCTGTCGAAGGCGATGGCCACACCGCCACCGACACCGACGGTGCTGTTCTTCTCGATCGTGACGTGGTGCAGGTTCAACTGGCTGTCCACCGCCGCGAGACCGCCGCCGGCGAGGACCGCGGTGTTCGAGGCGAACGTCGTCTCGTACGCCGTGGTGTTGCCCTCGATGTCGAGGTAGCCACCGCCGAAGCCCAGCGTCTCGTTGTCGGTGATCTCGCTCTTCTTGAGCTCGACGGTCCCGCCGTCGACGTCGTCGGTGAAGATCTCCGCGGCGCCGTTGGAGATGCCGCCACCACCGATGACTGCGGTGTTGTCCTTGATCTTCGACTCCTCGACCTTGAGCAGGCCGGCGTTGAAGACACCACCACCGAAGAAGAAGGCGGTGTTGCGGGTGACGGTGCTGTGCCAGATCTTCGTGGTGCCGAAGTTGGCCACGCCGCCGCCGTTGCCGCCGGACTGGTTCAGGACGACCTCGGACTCCAGGATCTCGGCGGTGCCGCCCGGCTGGACCAGGATGCCGGCACCGTCGTTCTCCTCCGGCTCCTCGACGAGCGGCTTGACGACGCCCGGCGTGGCCTTCGGGGTGACCTTCGGCGCGGCCTTCAGGCCCGCCTTCGGGTTGGCCTGCCGCACGCTGAGCACCTGGGCCAACGGCGTGCCGGCCTTCACCTGGGCCGCGATCGCCTCGGAGTCCGAGTACGCCGCCCAGACCGCCGCCGGCTCGACACCGTTCTCCAGCTCCAGGGTCTGGCCACCCTTGATGGTCAGGCCCTTGATCGTGAGGTGCCCACCGCTGCCGACGTTGAGGATGCGGAAGTAGTCCGCCGTGGCTTCCCGGGAGATCGTCGTGTGCTCACCCTTGAGGGTGATGTGCTCGGTGATCACCGGGAGGCCGTTGCCCTCGTAGTCGTTGCGGGTCAGGTTGTAGGTGCAGCCCTTGGCCAGCTCCAACACACCGCCGTGCTTGTTGTTGGCGAACACGATCGCCTGGATCAGCTTGTCGGTGTCGCAGGGCACCTCCTTCCCGCGCTCGTGGTCCTTGTCCTTGTCCTTGTCGCGGTCCTTGTCGCGGTCCTGGTCCTTGTCCTTGTCCCAGTCGCGTCCTTCTTCACCCCGCTGGTCGCCGTCCTTGCTGACCTGCGCGGTGTTCCAGTTCAAGCCGACCGCACCGGCGCTGCCCGCGACGCCCACCGCCGCGAGACTGATCACGCCCGTCAAACCGGCCACGCCACTGGCGAGCCAGAGCTTGCGGCGGCGCTTGGCCGTCGCCCGCCCGGAGGCTTCGTTGTTCGTTAGGTAGTTGGACATCGGAGCTCTCTGCCCTCTCCTCGTACCAGACAGGGTCGCCGCCCTCAGACGGACGTCCCCTGCTACAAATCGGTTGTAGCTCCCAAAACCACCGTATGAGAAGGTTCCTCGCCTCGCGGGCTTATCCGAGAAAGGCCCACATTCGGTTCATGTTGCCCCCAGTGGGGCCTGGACCGACACGCCGCCGCCCAAGCCGGCCTGCACGCGCCTGACCTGCCCAAATGGGTACGCCCCTCCGAGCCGTTCACGGCTCGAAGGGGCGCGCCCTCTATGTGGTTCAGCCCCACCCGATCAGGCGAAGCAGTCCGAAACGTTGAAACAGTTGGTCGGGCGGTTGGCGGTGACCGCGGACTCGTCGTCCAGCGTCACGGTGCCGCCGACGCTGTTGAAGATGCCCCCCGGCTCAAGGGTGGAGAAGTTGTGCGCCACCTTCGTCCGGTGGAGTCTGACCTCGCTCCCGTCGGCGTTGACGATGCCGCCGCCGCGGGCGGACGGACCGACGGCCCGGTTGCCCACCACTTCGCTGTCGCGCAGCGTGGTGACGCCGTCGTCGTTGTAGAGGCCGGCGCCCCACAAGACCGAGGTGTTGTCCTTGATCCTGCTGCTCTCGATCGTCGCGACGCTGTCGGAGCTCACGAACAGGCCGCCACCCTCGCGAGCGGTGCTGTTCCTGACCACCGTGGCGTCCTTGAGGGTGAGCTGGCTGTCCGCCACCGCGACGCCACCACCCTCGAGCACCGCGGTGTTGTCACCGACAGTCGTCTGGTGCAGCGTCGTGGTGCCCTCGACATCCAGCACGCCGCCGCCGAAGCCGAGCGTCTCGTTGTCGGTGACCTCGCTCTTGTGGACCCAGACCGAACCGCCCACAACGCCCTCGCTGCGAATCGCCGGCGCGCCGTTGGAGATGCCACCGCCACCGATGACTGCGGTGTTGTCCTTGATCTTCGACTCGTCGACCTGGAGTACGCCGGCGTTGAAGATGCCGCCGCCGACGAAGAAGGCGGTGTTGTGCGCGACAGTCGTCTTGCTGAGCCTGGTGCTGCCGAAGTTGGCCAGCCCACCGCCGTTGCCACCGGACTGGTTGTAGAGCAACTCGCTGTCCAGGATCTCGGCCCGTCCACCGGGCTGCACCAGCACCCCGGCGCCGTCGTTGAACCCGGGTTCCGCCACCAGCGGCGCCACCGCCGCCCCGGCCTGCGCTGTCGCGGCTACCGGTTTGGCTGCTGCGGCTTTGGTTGCTGTTCCTGCTGGGGCCTTGGCCGTTGTGGGCTTGGCCGGGGTTGCTGCCGCGGGTTTGGTCGCGGTGGTGTTGGTTGCTGTTCCTGCTGTGGGCTTGGCTGCGGTGGCCTTGGCCGCCGTGGGCTTCCCCGCCGTGGGCTTCCCCGCCGTGGGCTTCCCCGCCGTGGGCTTGGCCGCGGTTGCTGCGCGGGATCCGGGCACCGTGCTCGCCGGTTCATTTGCCGTGCCGGCCGTGACCGTCGGCTTGGTTGCCGTGCCGGCCGTGACCGTCGGATTTGTCGCCGTGCCGGCCGCGACCGGTCGGACCAGGGCCGAGTAGGGTGCCCAGACCGTCGCCGGGTCGGCGGTCACCGATGGCTGAAGGGTCTGGCCGCCCTTGATGCTCAGGCCCTTGAGGGTGAGGTGCCCGCCGGCACCGACGTTGAGGATGCGGAAGTAGTCGGCGGTAGCCTCACGGCCGATGGTGGTGTGCTCACCCTTGAGGGTGATGTGCTCGGTGATCACCGGGAGGCCGTTGCCGTCCTGGTTGCGGGTCAGCGTGTAGGTGCAGCCCTTGGCCAGTTCCAGCACGCCGCCGTCCTCGTTGGCGAACGTGATCGCCTGGATCAGCTTGTCGCTGTCGCACGGGACCTGCTTGGTGCGGTCCTTCTCCGCGCGCCTGTCGTCCGCGCGCCTGTCGTCCGTGCCGGACCGGTCGTCGAAGCCGCTCCAGTCGCCGCCGCTCCACTCGTCCCGGCTGCGGTCCTCGTTGGCGCCGTCCTTCTTGGTGTTGTCGTCGTTCGCGCCGCCGGCGTCGCCGACGTTCTGCCGGTTGGTCGACGGCTGCGCGTCGGACACCCGTTCGGATTTGGGCTTGTCGTCCCGGGCGGCCACACCGCCGAGGGCCGCCAGGCCGACCACGCCGGTCAGCCCGGCCACGCCGGCGACCCAGAGCGCCCGCCGTCGTCGTGTCGGCGGAGCTGTCGAGGCCCCGCCGTCGGTACTCGTTACGTCGTTGGACATCAGAGCCTTCCGCCCTTTCCTGCTGCCAGACGGGGTCGCACCACCCGAAGCGCCACGACCAGCTACAAATGGGTTGTAGCCTCCGATCCACACCGTATGAGAACCATCCTCGTGATGAGGACTTATCTGAGATAACCCCACATTCGGCTCAGGCGGGGGCAGGGGTGGTGAGCGCGGTGGGGCTGATACGAAGGGTGCGAGCAGCACGAGCCCACGCGAACGGTGCTGTTGGCGTACGGAAGTCCGCAGCAGGCGTCGTGGTGACCAGGCGTCGCCGTCAGGTGCTCGCCATCGCGGCGGTCACGGCCGCCGCGTCGGGCGGTGGGCGGGGCGGGGTGGACGCCGCTTCGGGTGGCGGGTGGGTGTCACGTTGGGTGGGGGTGGGCGGGGCGTCGGGTGCTCGTTGCTCGTTGCTCGTCGCCGGGGTCGCGGGCGCGGGTGCGCGCGGGTCGACGTTCGCTGTGGCCCCGGCGGTGTGTGGCCGCGAGGTCGCGGGCGGGTGCGCGTGCGCGCCTGTCGACGTTCGCCGTGGCCCCGGCGGTGCGTGGCCGGGAGGTCGCGGGCGGGTACGCGCGGGTCGACGTCACGTCGGATGGCAGGCCGGGTGGATGTCGGGCCGACTGGACGGGCGTGATCCACTCGGGTTTCTTGATAACGCGGTATCGGCGCGGTCCGGACACCGCGATTTCAAGAAACCCGAGTGGATCATGCGCCTGCGGTGCGGTGCGGTGCGGTGCGATGCGGTCAGCCGGGCAGGCGGGGGCCGGCCTCGCGCTGCTCGGCCAGCCAGGTCTCCACCTCGTCGGAGGTGCGCGGCAGCCCGGCCGACAGGTTCACCGCGCCGGTCGCGGTGACCAGCACGTCGTCCTCGATCCGGATGCCGACGCCGCGCAGCTCGGCGGGGACCAGCTCGTCCTCCGGCTGGAAGTACAGACCCGGCTCGACGGTGAGCACGTAGCCCTCGCCCAACGCGCCGTCGCGGTAGGTCTCCTTGCGGGCGTTCGAGCAGTCGTGCACGTCGATGCCGAGCATGTGGCCGAAGCCGTGCAGCGTCCACCGCCGGTAGACCGTCGACTTCTCGTCCATCGCCTCGTCCACGCTCACCGGTAGCAGACCCAGCTCGGACAGGCCCTCGGCGAGCACCCGCATGCAGGTCAGGTGGACGTCCTTGAACCTCACCCCGGGGCGGATGGCCTCGATGCCGGCCTGCTGTGAGGCGTACACGATGTCGTAGACCTGGCGTTGCAGGGCGGTGAACCGCCCGCTCACCGGCAGCACCCGGGTCACGTCCGCGGTGTAGAGGTTTCGGCCCTCGACACCCATGTCCATCAGCAGCAGGTCACCCGGCCGGGTGGCGCCGTGGTTGTGCACCCAGTGCAGGATCGTGGCGTGCTCGCCGGCGCCGACGATCGAGCTGTAGCCGATGTCGTTGCCGTCGTGCCGGGCCCGCAGTGCGAAGACACCCTCCAGCAGCCGCTCGGAGACCGCGCGGTCGGCCGGCAGGATCCGGGCCACGTCCTCGAAGCCACGCACGGTGGCGTCGATCGCGTCCTGGAGTTGGCCGATCTCCCACTCGTCCTTGACCAGCTTCATCTCCGAGATGGCGATCGCCAACTCCCGGTCGCGGGCCGGCTGACCCTCGGCGCGGGGCCCGTCGTAGGGGCGCACGGCCGCGTCCACCTGGGCGTCGAAACCGCGCAACACCCGGGTACGCCCCGGCGCCAGGTCGGCGAGTGTCGCCTCCAGGCCGGTCAGGTCGGCGGTGGGCAGGCCCAGCTCGGTCGACTTCTCGCTGAGCGTGTGCCGCCGGCCCACCCACAGCTCGCCGTTGCGGCTGCGGAAGAACTCGTCGGTCTCCCGGGACGACCGGGGCCGCATGTACAGCATCGCGTCGTGCCCCGAGCCGTTCGGGCGCAGCACCAGCACGCTGTCGGCGTCGTGGTCGCCGGTCAGGTAGGCGAAGTCACTGCCCGGGCGGAACGGGTAGTCGGTGTCGTTGGCCCGGACCTTCTCGGTGCCGGTGGGGATGACAAGCGTCTCACCGGGGAAGGCCGCGGAGAGCGCGGCACGCCTCTTGGCGTAGTTGGGCGTCTCCGGCCGGGGCGACACGGGAAGCGCGGTGTCGCGCCAACCCTGCCGCATGAACGACAGGAACGCCTCCGGGAAGTCCGGATCGTGCGATTCCGTGCCGCCTGTCGGCGTACCGTCGGTGCGTCCCTCGGTCATTGCGCCGCTCCCTCCGCTTCGTTGCTGATCCCGACCGTACCGCGAGCCCGGTTCCCGCTGCGGCCCGCCGGCAGCCGCCCGGTCCAGCCCGCCGGGAGCCGCCCGGTCCAGCCCGCGGGGAGCCGCCCGGCGGGGGCCGGGTGGTCTCACGCCCGCCGGGAGCTGGCTCGTTCGCGCTGGCCTCCGCCGGGGCCGGGTGGATCGACGGACGGCTGCGACGGGTCGACAACGCGCGTGGAAAGATGGCCACCATGTGCGGACTCCTGGCCTTCTTCAGCGCGAACGGCAACGCCGCAGCGCATCGCGACCACATCGCCGGAGCATTGGAATGCCTGCACCACCGCGGCCCCGACGAGACCGGGGTCGAGGTGGTCGGCGACGCCTCCGGCCGGTACGCGGACGGCGTGTTCGCCCACAAGCGGCTGGCCATCATCGACGTCGCGTCGAGCCACGAGCCACTGCCGTACGCGAACGGCCGTTACCTGCTCACCTTCAACGGTGAGATCTACAACTACATCGAGCTGCGCGAGGAGCTGATCAGGAACTTCGGCGCCCAGTTCGCCACCGCCGGCGACGGTGAGGTGATCGTCGCGGGCTACCACTTCTGGGGCGAGCAGGTGCTCACCCGGCTGCGCGGCATGTTCGCCTTCGTCATCTGGGACCGGCAGGAGCGGCGCGCCTTCGGTGGCCGTGACTACTTCGGCATCAAGCCGCTGCACTACCTGGAGACCGCCGACGGGCTCTACCTGGCGTCGGAGAAGAAGGCGCTGCTGCCGTTCGCGCACAGCAACTACCAGGGTGACGCGGGTGTCGACGCGGCCAACCTCAGCCACTACCTGACGCTGCAGTACGTGCCGGAGCCCGGCACGCTGCACAAGGGCATCAGCCGGATCGGCTCGGGGGAGTACCTGACCTGGACGCCGGGCGGGCGGATCGACGTACGGCGGTGGTATCGGCCGGTGTTCCGGCCGGCGCCGGTCGACGACGAGCAGAAGCTGTACCACGAGATCCGGGAGACGCTGCGGGAGAGCGTGCGCATGCACATGCGCTCGGACGTGCCGGTGGGCTCGTTCCTGTCCAGCGGCATCGACTCCACGGCGGTGGTCGCGCTGGCCCGGGAGTTCAACCCGAACATCCTCACCTTCACCGTCGGTTACGACGTACCGGGATATTCGGAGATCGACGTCGCCCAGGAGTCGGCGCGGCACCTGGACGTCACCACCATCCCCACCAAGATCGGTCCGCAGGACATGATCGACGCGCTGCCGAAGATCGTCTGGCACCTGGACGACCCGGTGGCCGACCCGGCGCTGGTGCCGCTCTACTTCGTGGCCAAGAAGGCCGCCGAACACGTCACGGTGGTGCTCTCCGGCGAGGGTGCGGACGAGTTCTTCGGCGGCTACACGATCTACCGGGAGCCGTTGTCGCTGGGCACCGTCAACGGTCTGCCCGGCGGGGTGCAGAAGGGCCTGCGCGCGGTCTCCAAGGCGATCCCGCAGGGGGTCAAGGGCAAGAGCTTCCTGGAGCGTGGCACCACCCCGATCGAGGAGCGTTACTACGGCAACGCGCGGATGTTCACCGAGGAGGAGAAGCAGCACCTGATGCGGCGCTACGACCCCTCGGTGCGCTACACCGACGTCACCGCCCCGATCTACGCCGAGTGCACGGAGCTGGACGACGTCACCAAGATGCAGTACGTCGACCTCTACACCTGGCTGCGGGGCGACATCCTGGTCAAGGCCGACCGGATCTCGATGTCGCACTCGCTGGAGGTGCGGGTGCCGTTCCTCGACCGTGAGGTCTTCGACGTCGCGGCGAAGATCCCGGTGGACCTGAAGTTGCCGCCGCGCTCCGACGCCACGAAGTACGCGATGCGCCAGGCGTTGCAGGGTGTCGTGCCGCCGGCCATCGTCAACCGCAAGAAGCTGGGCTTCCCGACCCCCACCCGGGTCTGGCTGCGCGGCGAGATGTACGAGTGGGCCCGGCACGTACTGAGCACCTCGGGTGCGGGTGACCTGCTCGACCTGTCGTACGCGCTGCGGCTGCTCGACGAGCACAAGCGGGAGGAGGCCGACCACTCCCGCAAGGTGTGGACGGTGTTGATCTTCTGCATCTGGCACGCGATCTTCGTGGCCAAGACCCTCGACCCGGGCATCCAGCGCAACCAGTCCGCCCTGCTCACGAAGCCGGTGGTCGGTTCGATGGTCCGCTGACACCCTGTTGACCAAGAGGTTTGCGTCACCGGAACTGCTCCGGATGACGCAAACCTCTTGGTCATTTCACTGGGTGGTGGCGGCTACTTGCGGGCGCAGGTGACCGTCGGGAGCCCGTTCGTCCCTGTGCTGCTGGCCAGGAAGCCGAACGTGGTGCTGCCCTCCGGTGCGACTGTGCCGTTGTAGTTGACGTTCGTCGCCGTCACCGACGAGCCGGACGACGTCTGTGTGGCGCTCCAGATCTGGCTTATCGACTGCCCGTTGGGCCAGGTCCAGCTCGCCGTCCAGCCGTTGAACGGCGTACTGCCGTGGTTCATGATCGTGACCTCGCCCTGGAAGCCACCCTGCCAGGTGCTGCTCACCTTGTAGACCGCCATGCAGTCACCGCCCGGCGGTGGCGTGGTCGGGTTCGGCGGCGGGGTGGTCGGGTCCGGCGGAGGCGTGGTCGGGTCCGGCGGCGGCGTGGTCGGGTCGGGCGACGGCGAACCGGTGCCCGGGCCCACCCCGGTCACCTGACCGTTGCCGCCGTCGAAGGTCACGTCGGAGCAACCGAAGAAGTTCTCCTGCGAGTCCGAGCGGACCCAGCGGGAGTAGATGATGTGCCGGCCACTCTTACCCGACGGCAGGTTGCCGCTGAAGTAGTAGTGCCCGTCGTTGGTGCCGACCGAACCGCGCTGCGGCGGGTTGGTCACCGTCAGGAACGGCTGCTCCAGGTCGCTCCAGGCCAGGGCCCGGGTCGGGCTCCAGCTGTCCTTGGTCACGTAGAAGTAGAACGTGCCCGGGTGGTGCGCCCAGTTGCTGTACTTGAAGTCCAGCCGAGCCCCGGCGGTCAGGTGGGTCAGCGGCCAGTCGGTGCGCGGCAGGTCGTAGCCGCGGAAACCGGTGGCGCCGCCGCTGCACAGTTGCCCGTCCGGGATGAAGCCGGTGGTGCGGCCGCCAGCGTCGGAGCGCAGCACGCTGAACCAGTTGTAGAGCGAGTTGGCCCCGCTCTGCGCCACCGCGGCGGAGCACGCGGGGTTGTTCGGCCTGATCTCACCGGTCTGGCTCTTGCCGTCCTGCCAGCACAGGTAGGTGCGGCTGCCCGGCGTCATCGCCGCGCCGTGCGCGGCGGCCGGCTGGGGACTGGACGCCAGGGCGACAGCGCCCAGCGCGAAGGTCATGGCCGCGGTGAGCAACGCGGCCGTACGGGAACGATTCACGGGTTCTCCTGACTCGCGAGGCGCGCTGCTCGAGCCGCCCCGTCGCGATCGGGTGGGATGTGGCCTGCTCGCCCCGCTGATGTGAGCGGTGCGGTGAGCACAGCGGACGTGCCCCGGCAGGAAACCGGCCGGTGGACGTGCGCCATCAACGGTCCGGTCAGGACCGGCGCCCTCGCGTGTGACGAACCCGGCAACCGGCGGCGCCGCAGCCCTCGCACCGCCCGGTACACCTCATCCCACCACGCCACGCGGCTTCGGCGCAATAGCCGTTCCTCGATGGATGAGTTGACCCACCGGCCACCCTCGAACGCCATATCCTGCGGACGGGGACGATGCGACGAAGGGGCGGCGGCGGTGCCGGACGTGTTCGACGAGGTGCACCGCCGGTGCCGCGAAGGTGAACCTGTCGCGTTGGCCACCGTCGTGGCCACCTGGCGCTCCGCCCCACAGCCACCCGGCGCGACCATGGCGGTCGCCGCCGACGGCACCGTCACCGGCAGTGTCTCCGGCGGCTGCGTCGAGGCGGACCTCTACGAACGGTCGCGCCGCGTCCTGGACACCGGCACACCCGAGCTGATCCGCTACGGCATCGGCGACGACGACGCGTACGCCGTGGGCCTGACCTGCGGTGGCGTCCTCGACGTGTTCGTGGAACGCGTCGACGGCAGCGCGCTGCCGGAGGTGGAGGCGATCGCCGCCGCCCGCCGCTTCGGCCAACCGGCGGCAGTGGTCACCTGCGTGGCGGCCGATGCCGGCGACCCACCGGGCGCGGTGCCGACCGATCCGGCTCGCCGGTTGGGTCGGCGGCTGGTGCTGACCGGCCAACGGCCGACGGCCGCGCCGACGACCACCGCGCGGCCACCGGTCACGATCGGCTCGCTCGGTGCCGACCGGCTCGACGACGCCGCCCGCGTCGACGCCCTCGGGCTGCTGGCCGCCGGGCACAGCGGGATGCTCCGGTACGGCTACCACGGGCAGCGGCGGGGCAGCGGCGTCAGCCTCTTCGTGACCGCGTACGCCACCCCACCCCGGATGATCGTCTTCGGGGCGATCGACTTCGCCGCCGCGGTGGCCCGGATCGGCGCGTTCCTCGGCTACCGGGTCACCGTCTGCGACGCCCGGCCGGTCTTCACCACCGCACGGCGCTTCCCCGAGGCCGACGAGGTGGTGGTGCGGTGGCCGCACCAGTACCTGCGGACGGAGTTGGACGCGGGCCGGGCCGACGGCCGGACGGTGGTGTGCGTCCTCACCCACGACCCGAAGTTCGACGTGCCGTTGTTGGAGGTGGCGCTGCGCCACCGGTTGGCGTACGTCGGTGCGATGGGTTCGCGGCGCACCCACGACGAGCGGCACAAGCTGCTGCGCGAGGCAGGGCTCAGTGCGGCGCAACTCGCCCGGCTCGCGTCCCCGATCGGGTTGGACCTCGGTGGTCGTACCCCGGAGGAGACCGCGGTGAGTGTGGCCGCGCAGATCGTCGCGGCCCGCTGGGGCGGCAGCGGCCGCCCCCTCGCCGCGCTCGATGGGCCGGTCCACCCGCCGGGGTAGCGCGCGGTGCGCCGCCTTCGGCGCCCGGCGGGCCGTGCGTTGTGCCAGCCTGGTGGCACGGCGATCGGCTCGGTGCGGTGGTGGGCGACGACGGGAGGAACGGCATGGGGTACGCGGTGGTGCTCGGCGAGGCGCTCGTCGACCTGCTCGACAGCGAGCGCGACGGGGAGCGGGTCTACCGGCAGGCGATCGGCGGCGGGCCGCTCAACGTCGCCGTCGGGGTGGCCCGACTCGGTGGTGCGGCACAGTTCGTCGGCTCGCTCGGCGACGACGCGCTGGGCGGCCGGATCCGCGACTTCCTGACCTCGGCCGACGTCGGGGTGGCCGGGGCGGTGACGGTGCCGGCGCCGACCACGCTCGCGGTGGTCACCTACGCCGGGCCGGAACCCGACTTCCGCTTCTACGGCGAACCGGCGTCCTACGGCCTGCTCGGCCCCGACGATCTGGACCTCGCGCTGGTCGAGGGCGCCGACGTGCTCTCCTGCGGCTCCATCGCGCTGCTCCAGCACGGCACGCTGGCCGCCGCCCGACGCGCCTGGTCGCTCGCCATCGGCCTGCGGGTCTTCGACCCGAACGTGCGCCCCCGGCTGCTGGACGGGCCGGCCGTACTGGAGGGGCTGCGCGAGCTGGTGGCCGAGTTCGCCGCTGGCGCGCACCTGGTCAAGCTGAGTGCCGCGGACGCCGCGCTGCTCTACCCGGGCGAACCGGTCGAGGGGGTGGCCGCGTACCTGCGCGAGTTGGGTGCCGCCACGGTGGTGGTGACGCTCGGCGCGGCGGGTGCGGTGCTGGCCGCCGCCGACGCGGACCCGGTCCGGGTGCCGGCCCCGAAGGTCGACGCGATCGACGCCACCGGCGCCGGCGACTCGGTGCTGGCCGCGCTGATCGCCGACCTGCTCACCGACGGCGAACCTGACTCACCGGCAGGTTGGGTCGACCGGGTCGCGTTCGCCCTGCGGGTGGCGGGCCTGGTCTGCGAGCGCCCCGGCGGTGCCACCGCCATGCCCACCCGCGCCGACGTGGAACGCCGCTTCGCGCGCTAGCTGTGCTACCCCTGCGCGCTCCCGCGCGGCCCCGGCGCGGCCCGGCGCGCTCCCGCGCGGCCCGGCGCGCTCCCGCGCGGCCCGGCGCGCTCCCGCGCGGCCCGGCGCGCTCCCGCGCGGCCCCGACGCGCTCCCGCGCGGCCCCGACGCGCCGATCTTGCACTTTCTGTCGGGGTTTTGGTGGAACTTGTCTATCTTTGTCACGGCACAAAGTGCAAGATCGGCGAGGCGAGGCGAGGCGAGGGCTAGGGGGTGCCGTTCAGCTCGTTGTAGCCGCGGCGGGCGGCGATCAGGGCGGCGCGGGCACCGAAGGGTGCCTCGGCGGCCACCCTCTCCGGCGGCGCGCTGCCGGTGTGCGCGGCCCGGATCAGCCAGGCCAGCTGCACCAGGTCGGCGTGTTGGGCGCGGACGAAATCGACGTCCACCGGATCGCCGTGACCCGGCACCACCACCGTGCGCGCGGTGGTCAGCCGCAGCAGGTCCGCGACCGCGTCCGGCCACCGCAGGGGGTACGAGTCCTCGAAGGCGGGCGGGCCACTCTGCTCCACCAGGTCCCCGGCGATCAACACGTCGGCGTCCGGCACGTGCACCACCAGGTCGGCCTCGGTGTGCCCCCGCCCCGGATGGCGCAGCAGCACCCGCCGGCCACCCAGGTCGAGCGACGTCTCGATCCGCACGGTGTGCGTCGGGGCGAGCAGTGGCGTGTCGGCCAGCTCGGCGGCGAGGCTGGGGTGCTCCGCGCGCAGCTCCTCGTACGCCTCCCGGCGCAGCCGCTCCGGGTCCGTGCGCAACGCCGTGGCGGCCAGCTCGTGCGCGTACACCGGGCGGGGCGGCTCACCGGCCAGGACCGCGTTGCCGAAGCAGTGGTCGTAGTGGTGATGGGTGTTGACGAGCGTCAACGGACGGCCGGTGACCGCCCGGACGGCGGCGGCCAGCTCGGCGGCTTGGGCGGCCGACGAGAGCGTGTCCACCAGGAGCGCCTCGTCGTCGCCGACGACCAGTGTGACGTTGACCCGCAACAGTGGCTCGCGTCGCACGTACACCCGGTCGGCGACCTCGACGAAGCCGGCCGTCACGACGCCCGCCCGGCCCGCTCGACGAAGCGTTGCCGGTCCACCAGGATCCGGTCCACCCGCCCCCGGGCCACCGTCTGGTCACCGTCGCTGACGGTGACCTCGAACGACAGCCGGCGACCGTCGACCGTCGCCAGCAGGGCCTGCGCCCGGACCGTCCGGCCCACCACGGTCGGCGCCAGGTGCTCCAGCTCGACGCGCGTTCCCACAGTCGTCGACCCCGCCGGCATCCGGGTCGCCGTCGCCGCGACCGTCGCGGCCTCGGCCAGCGCGAGCACCCGGGGAGTGCCCAGCACCGGTACGTCCCCCGAACCGACCGCCTGGGCGGTGTCCGCCTCGGTGACGGTCAACTCGACCTGGGCCGTCAGACCCGGCGCGAAGGCCGGCTCGGGCTGCTCCTGCATGCTCGCCAGCCTAGGTGCTCGCTGGACGCGTCGGGCACGCGCCCGGCGATCCGGGCGCACCCGCCCGCAACGACCACCGGGTGGTCCCCGTCTGTCGATGCCGTACCCGTCGTTAACCTTGACCCCGATGGCCGTCGTGACTGACCCCCAGCCCCCCGCCCGGACCGACCCGCCCGCGCCCGGCGACGGAGGTCGTCGGCGCGTTGTCGCCATGAGCGTGTGGGCGGTCGCCTTCGTCGCCGCGTGGCTGGCGATCGGGTTGCCCACCGACCCCACGTACGCCTTCGTCTGGATCTGGGCGGCGACAATCGCCTGGAACAGCGACCGGCCGTGGCGCAGTCACCTGCGCTTCGCCCGGGACTGGGTGCCGGTGGTGCTGCTGTTCGTCGTCTACAACCTGTCGCGCGGGTTCGCCGACAACGGGGCCACCCCGCACGCGATGGAGTTGATCGTCGCCGACCGGTTCATGTTCGGCTGGGCCACCGGCGGCGAGGTGCCCACCGTCTGGTTGCAGCAGCACCTCTACCACCCGCAGGTGCACTGGTGGGACATCGCCGCGAGCTGGGTGTACTTCTCGCACTTCGTCGTCGCGCTGACCGCCGCGGCGGTGCTGTGGCTGCGTGACCGGCACCGCTGGGCCGCGTACATGCGGCGCTGGGGCTTCCTCTGCGCCGCCGGCCTGGTGACCTACTTCATCTACCCGGCCGCCCCGCCCTGGTGGGCGGCGCAGAACGGCCTGCTCACCGAGGTCGCCCGGATCTCCACCCGGGGCTGGAAGGCGTTCGGCATGCACGGTGCCGGCAACGTGCTCAACGCCGGCCAGATCGCGTCCAACCCGGTCGCCGCGATGCCGTCGCTGCACACCGCGTGGGCGCTGTTCGTGGTGCTGTTCTTCCTGACCAGCACCCGCCGCCGCTGGTGGCCGCTGCTGCTCGCGTACCCCCTGGCGATGACCTTCACCCTGGTCTACTCGGGTGAGCACTACGTGATCGACGTGCTGGTCGGTTGGGCGTACGTGGGGCTGACCTTCCTGGCGGTCGGCCTGGCGGAGCGTGGTTGGGCTGCGTGGCGCGTCCGCCACCCGCGCGCCGAGGCCGCCACGGAACCCCCACCGAAGCCCGCTGACCCCCCCACATCACGGGATCCAGACACCACCACCCACCCCGCAGTCCCCGCCGACCACTAACACCCCACCCACCCGGGTCCGGCCCGGCTCCGCCGCGGGCGGGCGGACGGGGGAGGGGTGGGGTCAGGGTTGGGTGTGGGCCTGGTGGGCTCGGGCGTTCAGCTCGGCTGCCATCGCCCACGCCTCGGCCAGGTCGCGGTCCTGGGCGGTGGCACCGGAACCGCCCGCGGTGTCCGCGTGCACGGAGGCCAGCCCCAGGCGACGCTGGACCGGCCCCTGCACCACCCGCACACTCTGGATGCGGGCGTACGGCACGAGGACCAACTGCCGGGTGACCCGCCCCGACCGGGTGGCGAACACCTCCTCGAACAGCTCCGCACCGAGCGCGCGGCGGCCCAGCGGGTGCAGCCACCGGGTCCGGTGCGGTGGGGGGCTCAGCGTCAGCGTGTCGAGGCGTACCCCGGGCAGCACCTCGGCGACGATCATCGTCGCCGTCGGCAGGTCACCGACCGGCAGCAGCCGGTCGGCCCGGTTGCGGTCGTCGGCCTCGGCGACGGAATATCCCGCCACCTCCAGGCGCAGCCGCAGCCAGCCCTTCACCCGCCAGAGCAGCGGCCAGGTGGCCCGCACGGTCTGCACCCGCGCCAGCGGCACGGTCTGCGCCCGCGTCTCCAGCAGGCCGTTGTGCACCCGCAGCGTGCCGCCGTCGCGGGCCAACCGGAAGTTCCAGTCGTCGAGGACCCGGCGGATCGGTTGCAGCAGCACGCCGGCCATCGCGGTCAGCGTGCTCGCCACCGCCACGAACGACCACGACCCCGCCGTGACGAACTGCACCACGACGAAGGCCACACCGAACGGGAGCAGGAACGCCTGCGGGGTGAGCAGTTGGCTGACCAGCAGGTTCTGGTTGCGTACCGCGTGCAGTGGCCGGCCCGGCGCGGCCACCGGTGGCGCCGCAGCCCCCGGGACCACCGCGGGCGCCGCGTGGCCCGGCCCGGTCTGCTGCGTCACCCGGCCGGCCAGCGCCAGCAGCCGCTCGCGCAGCCGGGCCGCGTCGGCCACCCCGAGGTACGCCAGTGGCGCCTCGGTCTTGCCGCCGCCGACCACTTCCAGGCGCAGCTCGGCCAGGCCGGTGAGCTGGGCGAGCAGCGGGCGGACCACCTCCACGGCCTGTAGCCGTTCCAACGGGATCGCCCGGGTACGCCGCCAGAGCAGCCCCTCGTACACCCGTAGTTCGCGACCCACCACGTGGTAGCCGGTGTTGTACCAACTGATCACCGACAGCACCGTCGCGCCCAGCGCCAGCACCCCCACCATGGCGGCGAACCAGCCGAAGCCGACCCGGGACAGCGTCGACCACGACAACCCGGCGATGACCACGAACAGCGACTTGGCGCCGTGCAGGAGCGGGCTGAGCGGGTGCAGCCGCTGCCGGGGCTCACCCTCGCCACCGCCCGGCGGCGCCGGCCACGCGGCGTGCTCTGCCGGTGGCACCGGCCCGTGGAGGCCTGCGTCGGTGGGTGGCACCGGCCCGTGCAGGCCCGCGTCGGTGGGTGGCACCGGCCCGTGCAGGGCCGCGTCGGCCGGCGGCATCTGCCCGTGCGGCGGTGGGCCCACGGGTGGCACGGTGCTCGGCTCGGCAGGACCGTCGCTCATCGGGCCGGCCCTCGGCGCGGTCGGTGCTCCGCGCCGGACGCACCCGGTCTGCCGCGGTGCCACCCCGACCAGCCCGCCGCAGCGCTCACAGCCCCTCCGCCCGGTCCTCGCCGAGGGCGGTGAGCCGGTCGCGTAGCCGGGCTGCCTCCGCCGGGCGCAGCCCGGGCACCCGGGCGTCGCTCGCCGCCGCGGCCGTGTGCAACTGGACGGTGGCAAGGTCGAAGGCGCGCTCCAACGGGCCGGCGCTGACGTCGACGAACTGCATCCGCGAATACGGCACGATGGAGAGCCGGCGGACCAGCAGCCCGTGCCGGACCAGCAGGTCGGTCTCCCTCTCGGCGTACCCCCAGGCCCGCACCGCGCGGCCGATCGCGACGGCCCGCCACCCGCCGAGCAGCAGCACGACGGCGAGGGCGAGCCCGAACAGCCAGTGGTCGCTCAACACCCAGCCGATCCCGGTCGCCGCCAGTGCGATGGCGACGACGATCGCCAGGCGGATCAGCTCGACCCAGATCAGATCGGTGGAGATCGGCTGCCAGCGGACCGTGTCGGGCCAGGGCTCCAGCGGCCCCCGGCCCGCCGGTGCAGCCGTCGAGGCGTCGGATCCGGGAGGCGGTGGGGCGCCGGGGGTGGTCACATGTCGAGCGTAGGCGATCCGGGCACCGGAGTGACGGCACGCAGGAAGCCGCGAGCGTCCAGGAAGTCACCGAGGCTGGTCCGGTGCTCGGCGCAGGCCAGCCAGGTCTTGCGTCGGTCGACGTGGTGCAGCCGGGGATTGTTCCACTCCAGGGCCCACACGGCGGTGGCTCGGCAGCCGCGGGCCGAGCAGACGAGGGGGTCGTCGGCGCTGGAGGGAGTGCTCATCCCGGCCAGTCTAGGGTGGCCAGACGGAGAGTTAGAGCGCCGGGCGACCACGGGGGGAGCCGCCCGGCGACGGGGTGAATCGTACACGCGGCAACCCGGTCTTTGTACACCCTCGGTGCGCGATTCGGCTGCCCGGGGCGACGCGGCGAAAATCGGCTTCTCCCCACCTCGACACTCAGGAAGGCATGCGAGTCTTGATACCGCACGAGCCGCGACGACCGACAAACGCTGTGGAGGACCGGTGGCCCAGCCGACCATGCCCGACGCCCCGACGCCGAACGGAGCGGCACCTGCGCCGGTTACCACACCTGCGCAGGACGCCACCCTGCTGGAGAAGGGCCTGTTCGAGATCAAGAAGGTGATCGTCGGGCAGGACCGGATGGTGGAGCGGATGTTCGTCGCGCTGCTCGCCCGTGGTCACTGCCTACTCGAAGGGGTGCCCGGGGTCGCCAAGACCCTGGCGGTGGAGACTCTCGCCAAGGTCGTCGGCGGGTCGTTCGCCCGGGTGCAGTTCACCCCGGACCTGGTGCCGGCCGACATCATGGGCACCCGCATCTACCGGCAGTCCAGCGAGAAGTTCGACGTCGAGCTGGGCCCGGTCTTCGTCAACTTCCTGCTCGCCGACGAGATCAACCGGGCTCCGGCGAAGGTGCAGTCCGCGCTGCTGGAGGTGATGAGCGAGCGGCAGGTGTCCATCGGCGGCGAGAGCCACCGGGTGCCCGATCCGTTCCTGGTGATGGCCACCCAGAACCCGATCGAGCAGGAGGGCGTCTACCCCCTGCCGGAGGCGCAGCGGGACCGGTTCCTCATGAAGATCGTGGTGGGCTACCCGACCGACGCGGAGGAACGCGAGATCGTCTACCGGATGGGGGTGGCCGCTCCCGAGCCGACCGCGGTCTTCGACACACCCGAGTTGATCGCCCTGCAACGCAAGGCGGACCAGGTCTTCGTGCACAACGCCCTTGTCGACTACGCGGTGCGGTTGGTGCTGGCGACCCGTGCCCCGGCCGAGCACGGCATGCCCGACGTCGCGCAACTGATCCAGTACGGGGCCAGCCCGCGCGCCTCGCTGGGCCTGGTACGGGCGACGCGGGCACTGGCGCTGTTGCGGGGGCGCGACTACGCCCTGCCGCAGGACGTGCAGGACATCGCCCCGGACATCCTGCGGCACCGGTTGGTGCTCAGCTACGACGCGCTCGCCGACGACGTGCCCGCCGACCACATCGTGCACCGGGTGATGTCGACGATCCCCCTGCCGGCGGTCGCTCCCCGCCAGCAGGCCACTCCGTCGCCGACCGCGCCGCCGCCGGGGGCTGGCTGGCCCGGGCAGCGGCCGTGACCTCACCCACCCCTCGTCCCGCCTCCGACCGCAGCGAGGCCGTGCTGTCCCGGCTGCAACTGCTCGTCACCCGCAAACTCGACGGCCTGCTGCAGGGCGACTACGCCGGTCTGCTGCCCGGACCGGGCAGCGAGGCGGGCGAGTCCCGGGAGTACCGCCCCGGTGACGACGTGCGCCGGATGGACTGGCCGGTCACCGCCCGGACCACCACACCCCACGTGCGGCGTACGGTGGCCGACCGGGAGTTGGAGACCTGGCTCGCGCTGGACCTCTCCGCCAGCCTGGACTTCGGCACCGGGCAGTGGCTCAAGCGGGAGGTGGTGGTGGCCGCCGCGGCTGCCATCACCCACCTGACCGTGCGCGGCGGCAACCGGATCGGCGCCGTGATCGGCACCGGCGGCGGCGTGTCCGCACCGGCCCGCCGCTGGCGCGGCCGGCCACCACCGTCGGCCGGTCCCGGGGTGCTCACCCGGCTGCCCGCCCGCTCCGGCCGCAAGGAGGCGCAGGGGCTGCTGCGGACCGTCGCCGGCACCACCATCCAGCCGGGTCGCGGTGACCTGGGTGCCCTGGTCGAGATGCTCAACCGTCCGCCCCGCCGGCGCGGGGTGGCCGTGGTGATCTCGGACTTCCTCGCACCGGCCGAGCAGTGGGCCCGGCCGATGCGCAAGCTGCGGGTCCGCCACGATGTGCTCGCGATCGAGGTGATCGACCCGCGCGAGCTGGAGTTGCCCGACGTGGGCGTGCTGCCGGTGGTCGACCCGGAGAGCGGTGAGCTGCACGAGGTGCAGACCGCCGATCCACGGCTGCGGCAGCGCTACGCCGAGGCCGCGACCGCCCAACGGGCCACGATCGCCGCCGCCCTGCGCGGCGCCGGCGCGGCCCACCTGCGTCTGCGTACGGACCGAGACTGGCTGCTGGACATGGTGCGATTCGTGGCCGCGCAGCGGCACGCGCGTACCCGGGGGACGACACGATGATCCGTTTCATGCAACCGTGGTGGCTGCTGGCCGTCCTGCCGGTGCTCGCCCTCGCGGCGTTCTACGTGTGGCGGCAGTTGCACCGCCGGGCTTTCGCGATGCGGTTCACCAATGTGGACCTGCTGCGTACGGTGGCGCCGAAGGGCCTGGGCTGGCGTCGGCACGTCCCGGCGACCGCGTTCCTGCTCTGCCTGCTGGTGCTGGCCACGGCACTGGCCCGGCCGGCGGTGGACACCAGGGAGCCGCTGGAGCGGGCCACCGTGATGCTCGCCATCGACGTGTCGCTGTCGATGCAGGCCGACGACGTGGCACCGAACCGGCTGGAGGCGGCCCAGGAGGCGGCCAAGCAGTTCGTCGGTGAGCTGCCGGAGAGCTACAACCTGGGCCTCGTGTCGTTCGCCAAGGCGGCGAACGTGCTGGTGCCGCCGGGCAAGGACCGGGACGCGGTGACGAGTGCGATCGACGGCCTGGTGTTGGCCGAGGCGACCGCGACCGGCGAGGCGGTGTTCACCTGCCTGGAAGCGATCCGGTCGGTGCCGGCCGACGGCGCGGCGGGCGTTCCGCCGGCACGGATCGTGTTGCTCTCCGACGGGTTCCGCACCTCCGGGCGGGCGGTGGAGGAGGCGGCGGCGGCGGCCCAGGCGGCCAACGTTCCGGTCTCCACCATCGCGTTCGGCACCGACACCGGCCAGGTCGACATCGGTGGAACGCTCCAGCGGGTGCCGGTGGACCGGTTGGCGCTGGCCGAGCTTGCCGAGACCACCGAGGGCTACTTCTACGAGGCGGCCTCGGTGAGCGAGCTGAAGCAGGTCTACCAGGACATGGGCAGCTCGATCGGCTTCCGGACCGAGCCGCGTGAGGTGACCCAGTGGTACGCCGGGTTGGCGCTGCTGCTGGCGCTCTGCGCCGGCGCGCTCAGCCTGCTGTGGTCGTCACGGATGCTCTGAGCGGTGGACCGGCGGCGGTCACCGACCGCCGCCGGCTCAGTGGCCGCCGGCCAGGGGTTCGGTGGCGGCCGGCCGGCACCCGGCTCAGTGGCCGCCGCCGGCCAGTACGAAGACGATGGCCACCCAGACGGCGGCGAGGGTGAAGCCCAGTGGGGCGACGTAGCGGCTCATGGACGGCTCCGGGTGGCGGCTGGACGGTCCGCGTGCGGGGGCGGACCGCAGGGGGGCAGGGACGCGCACACGAAGTCGTGACCGGGCGGCTCCCGGCGACCGTCCGGAGTCGGACGGCGCGACACACACCTCGGCGTGTGCCGAGGGGTGGGGGAGCGGAGCGGGGTCAGCTCACCAGACTGAGTCGTGGCTCAGCGGGGCTGACCATCGGCCCGGCCACGACTGGGAGGATCGCTATCTCGCACAGCGATCACCTCCTGCAAGTCGGGCGGGCCGGAACGTCGATGAGCGTACACCTGCGGCGCCGACGAGACGCACTCGGCCGACCGGTCGGCGACCCCTCCACCGCTCGGGTGGCGAGGCGATCTCGACCGGCCGGTCCGCACGACCGTGACCAGCACCGCGGCGAGCAGCGGCAGCCAGCAGAAGCGCGCCAGCACCCAGCCCGGGTCGTCCGGCCCGGTGTGCAGTCCCGGCAGGGCCAGCCCGCCGCGGGCGGTCAGCGCGGTCACCCCCACCAGCACCGGCTGGTGACTCAGGTAGATCCGGAACGCGCAGCGGTTCACCTCGGTAACCGCCCGGCCCGGCACCGGCCGGGACAGCAGCCGCTCCAGCGACGGCCGGGCGAGCAGCCCCAGCCCCACCTGGGCGACCGCCAGCGCCACGGCCAGCAGCGACGGCGGATTCAGGTTGGAGACCCCGGCCCCGGGCACGCCGACCGCGCTCACCGGGTAACCCAGGGCCAGCAACGCGACCAACGCTGCCACCCCGCCGGCCGCGAGCGTGCCCGCCGCCCGCCGGCCGGCCAGCCGCCCGTCGGCGTGCGCCACGCCCAGCAGGTACGGCACCGACCAGGCCGCCACCACGGTGACCGGTGGCAGGCGGCTGCCGGCCGGCAGTAGACGTACCGCCAGGTCCGCCGCGGCGACAACCGCCACCGCCGGTACGACGCAGCGGCCCAACCCCCACCGGCGTACGGCGGCCCGCAGCGGGCCGGTCATCGCGATCAGGAACACCAGCGGCAACAGGAACCACAACGGACTGATCGCGAGCCGCAGCGCGACGGCGAGCGTGTCGTCCGGGGTGCCGGCGACGGTGGCGGCGAGCAGCACGGCGGCACCCACCCCCAGCAGCGCCACCGTCGGCAGCAGCAACCCACGCAGCCGACGGGCCAGCCAGCGACCCGGCCCACCCCGGTAGCCGCCCAGCGACCGGGCCGAGCCGAACCCGGCGGTGAAGAAGAACAGCCCGAGCGTCTGCAACACCCAGGTCACCGGGGCCAGCCCGGGCATCGCGGTCAGCGGGCTGGCCTGGCGCAACCCGCCAGCGTCGGTCAGCACCAGCCCGGTGACCAGCCAGTGCCCCAGCACCACCCCGCCGATGGCGTACGCCCGCAGCGCGTCGACGGTACGGTCCCGGCTCATCGCGCGTCCCCGGCCCGGTCGGCGTCGACACTGCCCCGCACCACAGCCGCCGTCGCGACGAGCGTGGCGCTGCCCGGGGCGAGGTAGCCGTCGTGCCCGGACACACCGCCCACCGGCAGGGGGCGGGCACCGAACGCCGGGTCAGCGGGGCGGCGGCCGAAGCCGAGGCCGGGCAGTCGGGCCGGCGGAACCAGGCGGATCCAGTCGGAGGGCGCCTCCGCCGCCCAGAACCGCCGCCCGCCGGGCAGGTCGTCGGCGCGCTGCACCCCGGCACCGACGCCGCCGAGGCTCACCACGTCGGTGACCTGGGCCGGGGCGTCCGCCGCCGCCAGCGACACCACGAGCGCCCCGTAGCTGTGCCCGACCAGCGTGATCGTCGCCGCCGGACGTCGCGCGGCCAGTTCGCGCAGCAGCACGGCCAGCCCGGCCGCACCGCGCCGGGCGCTGACGCCGCCGGCGGCCATCAACACCCCGTCGGGCGGGTCGTAGCCGAGCCAGGCCAGCACCGCGACCCGTGCCGCCGGATCGTCGGCCCGCACCTCCCGGTAGAGCTGCCCGGCCTGCACCGCCGGCGCCCGCCGGGCCACCCCGCCCAGCCCCCGGTCGAAGTCGGCCAGGGTGCTGCCCACCCCCGGCACCAGCACCGCGATCCGGTCCGCGCCGGCCAGGTCACCCAGCACCTCGACCGCGCGGCCGTCGCCACGCGTATCGAACGACAGGAACCGCCGTCCGTCGGCCGCCCAGTCCGCGTACGGCGGGCCGGCCGCGCGCATCGCCGCCGCCGTGACCGGGTACGCCTCCACGAAACCCGTTGCCGCCACCGGCTCGGGTCGGCTCGGCAGGACCAGGTTCACGCCGAGCAGTGCGGCCAGTGCCACCCGACCGGCACCTCGTCGTCGCATGTCGTTCTCCCTCCGGAATGTCGTCCGGAGGCACAGTGCGCGGGTGGGCGGTGCGTGGTCGTCGTACCGGGGAGCCGTCCGTGGGCTGGCTCCGCCGGGTTACTCGCCGGCGGCCACCAGACCCGTCTCGTACGCCAGCACCACGGCCTGGGCCCGGTCGCGCAGGCCCAGCTTCGCCAGGATCCGCCCGATGTGCGTCTTCACGGTCTGCTCGGCCACCACCAGGTCACCCGCGATCTCCGCGTTGTTGCGACCCCGGGCGATCAACCGCAGCACCTCGGTCTCCCGGGGGGTGAGCCCGGCCAGGTCGGTGGGGCGGGGGCGGCGACGGTCCGGGCGGGCCGCGAACTCGGCGATCAGGCGACGGGTGACCGCCGGGGCGAGCAGCGCGTCCCCGGCCGCCACCACCCGCACCGCCTGCACCAGATCGGCCGCCGGGGCGTCCTTGAGCAGGAAGCCGCTGGCCCCGGCGCGCAACGCCTCGTACACGTAGTCGTCGAGGTCGAAGGTGGTGAGGATGAGCACCCGGGGTCGCTGCGCCGACCGGTCACCGAGCAGCTTGCGGGTGGCCTCCAGCCCGTCCATGACCGGCATCCGCACGTCCATCAGCACCACGTCCGGGTCCAGCCGGCGGGTGGCGGCGACCGCCTGCGCGCCGTCGGCGGCGTCACCCACGACCAGCAGGTCCGGTTGGGCGGCGAGCAGCGCACCGAAACCCTGCCGGACCATTGCCTGGTCGTCGGCGATCAGCACCTTGATCACACGTCCCCGCCTTCCGCGTCGTACGGCAACTCGGCCGCCACCGCGTAGCCCCCGTCGGGCAGGGGCCCGGCGGTGAACGTACCGCCGAGCGAGGTGGCCCGCTCCCGCATACCGGTCAGGCCGTGCCCGGAGCCGCCGTCGGTGGTCGGTCGGACGTCGGCCGGGGAGTTTTCGACGCGTACCCCCAGCCCGGACGGACCGGTGCGGACGGTGACCCGCACCGTGGCCCCAGCCGCGTGCCGGGCCGCGTTGGCCAGGCCCTCCTGCACGATGCGGTACGCGGCCAGCCCGACCGGCGCGGGCACCTGCCCGTCGTGCACCCCGGCGGCGTCCAGGGTGGCCGGCAGGCCGGCCCGGCGTGCCGCGTCCACCATCGCGCCCAGGTCGGTCAGGTCCGGCTGCGGCGCGGTCTGCGGCCCGCTCGACTCGCTGCGCAGCACCCCCAACAGCCGCCGCATGTCGGTCAGCGCGTCGCGGGCCGAGGCGGCGATGGCGACGAACTCGGCGGCTACCGGCGCCGGCACGTCGGTCAGCCGGTACGGGGCGGTCTCCGCCTGCACCGCGATCAGGGACATGTGGTGCGCCACCACGTCGTGCAGCTCCCGGGCGATCCGGGTGCGTTCCTCCAACACCGCGCGGCGCTCCTGCTCCCGCTCGCTCAGCTCGGCCTGCGCCGCCAGCGCGTGCCGGGACAGCCGGTTGCGGCGGATCAGGTCGCCGACGATCGCCAACGCGCCGAGCAGCAGCAGGACCGGGACCCGGTTGGCGGGATGGACCAGGGTGAGCACCGGCACCGTGGTGATCGTCACCACCCAGAGCAGCACCGGCCGGTCGACCCGCGCGACGACCACCGCGACCACCGCGACCGACCCGAGCGCCAGCGGCGGGGTCCACGGCCAGGACCGGTCGTCCGGCGCGTTGAACGTGCAGATCAGCAGGGCCAGCACGATCAGCCGCCAGGCCAGCAGCGGACGCCGGGGCAGTGCCAGCAGCGGCGCCACGGTCATCGCGGCGAACAGCACCGCGACCGGCATCGGCAGGCCCCACCCGCTCTCCACGTTCAGCGTGATCAGGAAGAGGCCGAGCACGGCGAGCAGCCCGACGGGGGCGGCGTACGGGGCCAGCGTGGGCCAACGGGTCAGCAGCGGCCGTTCGACCGGGGCGTCCGGGCTCAGCAGGGTCTGCCGCAGCGCCCGCAGGGCCACGACGATCGGTTGCCGGTTCACCACCCGCAGGCTACGGGCGACCCCGCCACGAGGCGTGCCACCAGGGGTTGATCCCGGTGTCGTACCCCGGTGTGACGCGGCTCCCGTTAGCGCTTACCTGCCGGTAACGCCTAGGCTCGCCTGCGACTGAGATCAGCTGAGCAAGGGGGAACCGTGGCCCGTACCGTGCTGGTGACCGGGGGTAACCGGGGGATCGGCCTGGCCATCGCCCAGGCCTTCGCCAAGCAGGGCGACCGGGTGGCGATCACCCACCGCAGCGGCGAGGCGCCCGAGGGGCTGTTCGGCGTACGCGCCGACGTCACCGACGCGGCCTCGATCGACGCCGCGTTCACCGCCGTGGAGGCCGAGCTGGGGCCGGTCGAGGTGCTCGTCGCCAACGCCGGCATGACCGCCGACACGCTGCTGCTGCGCATGACCGAGGAGCAGTTCACCGGCGTGGTGGACACCAACCTCACCGGCGCGTTCCGGGTCGCCAAGCGGGCCTCCGGCAAGATGCTGCGCGCCAGGTGGGGCCGCATGATCTTCATCTCCTCGGTGGTCGGTCTCGCCGGTGGTGCCGGGCAGGTCAACTACGCCGCCAGCAAGGCCGGTCTGGTCGGCGTGGCCCGCTCGATCACCCGGGAACTGGGCAGCCGCAACATCACCGCGAACGTGGTGGCACCCGGCTTCATCGACACCGACATGACCGCCGGGCTGCCCGACGACCGCAAGGCGGAGATCCGCAAGTCGATCCCCGCCGGCCGGATGGCCAGCCCCGACGAGGTCGCCGGGGTGGTCACCTGGCTGGCCTCGGACAGCGCCGGGTACATCTCCGGCGCCGTGATCCCGGTCGACGGCGGCCTCGGCATGGGCCACTAACCCTTTTGACTACGGAGGAAATCTGCGATGTCCGGACTGCTCGCCGGTAAGCGGCTGCTCGTCACCGGTGTCATCACCGACGCCTCGATCGCCTTCTCGGTGGCGAAGATCGCTCAGGAGAACGGCGCGCAGGTCGTGCTCACCGGCTACGGCCGGCTCTCCCTGGTCGAGCGGATCGCCAAGCGGCTGCCCGAGCCCGCCCCGGTCATCGAGGTGGACGTCACCAACACCGAGCACCTGGCCGGCCTCGCCGACCGGGTACGCGAGCACGTCGACGGCCTCGACGGTGTCGTGCACTCGATCGGCTTCGCCCCGCAGAGCTGCCTGGGTGGCGGCTTCCTCGACGCCCCCTGGGAGGACGTGGCAACCGCCCTGCACGTCTCCACCTTCTCGTACAAGTCGCTGGCCATGGCGGCACTGCCGCTGATGTCGCCCGGCGGCGCGGTGGTCGGCCTGACCTTCGACGCGACGAAGGCGTGGCCGGTCTACGACTGGATGGGCGTGGCCAAGGCCGGCCTGGAGTCCGCGTCCCGCTACCTGGCGCTGCACCTGGGCAAGCAGGGCATCCGCAGCAACCTGGTCGCCGCCGGGCCGCTGCGTACCATCGCCGCGAAGTCCATCCCCGGCTTCGGCCAGTTCGAGGAGGCCTGGTCCGAGCGTGCACCGCTGGGCTGGAGCCTCACCGACCAGGAGCCGGCCGCCCGCGCCTGCCTGGCGCTGCTGTCGGACTGGTTCCCGGCCACCACCGGCGAGATCGTCCACGTCGACGGCGGCTACCACGCCATGGGCTCCTGACGGTCCCCCGACGACGCCCCCGACCGCCGCGGACGTGACCCACACGTCCGGACCAGGGGGCGTCGCCGGGCGGTCCCGGCCGAGGGACAAGAATGACCCCATGTCGTACGACGCGGTGGTGCTGGTGTCCTTCGGCGGGCCGGAGCGGCCCGAGGACGTGATGCCGTTCCTGCAGAACGTGACCCGGGGTCGAGGCGTGCCGCCCGAGCGGCTGGCCGAGGTCGCCGAGCACTACCAGCACTTCGGCGGGGTTTCCCCGATCAACCAGCAGAACCGGGAGTTGCTGGCCGCCGTCCGTGCCGACTTCGCCGCGCACGGTGTCGACCTGCCCATCTACTGGGGCAACCGCAACTGGGACCCGATGCTCGCCGACACCGTGACCCGGATGCACGACGACGGGGTCACCCGGGCGCTGGCCTTCGTCACCAGCGCGTACGGCGGCTACTCGTCCTGCCGGCAGTACCAGGAGGACATCGCCGCCGCCCGTGCCGCCGTCGGCCCGGACGCCCCGGTGATCGAGAAGCTGCGCCAGTTCTGGGACCATCCCGGCTTCGTCGAGCCGCACACCGACGCGGTCCGGGCGGCCCTGGGCCAGCTCGACCAGGCGTTGCGGGACACCACCAGGCTGGTGTTCACCGCCCACTCCATCCCCAGCTCGATGGCGGCCAACGCCGGCCCACACGGCGGCCGGTACGAGGCGCAACTGCACGAGACCGCCCGGCTCGTGGCCGCGGCCGCCGCCCCCGACCTGGCGTACGACCTGGTCTGGCAGAGCCGCTCCGGCCCACCACAGATGCCGTGGCTGGAACCGGACGTCAACGACCACCTG
This sequence comes from Micromonospora sp. NPDC048898, assembly GCF_043198035.1. NCBI lineage: Bacteria > Bacillati > Actinomycetota > Actinomycetes > Micromonosporales > Micromonosporaceae > Micromonospora > Micromonospora sp. NPDC048898. The sequence continues at coordinate 208,674 of NZ_JBICUF010000010.1, read as the reverse complement.
GCCACCCTCGCGCAGGGCGGCACCACCTCGGTGGTGGTCAGCCCGATCGGCTTCGTCTCCGACCACCTGGAGGTCGTGTGGGACCTGGACACCGAGGCGCTGGAGACGGCCAAGCAGCTCGGCCTGGACTTCGTCCGGGCCGCCACCCCCGGCACCGACCCGCGTTTCGTGACCATGGTGCGTGAGCTGGTCACCGAGCGGACCGACCCGGACGGCGCGCAGGTGCGTCGCCGCCTGGGCGAGCTGCCCATGTGGGACACCTGCGCGACCGTGTGTTGCGTGCCGACCCGTCGCCCGACCTCTGCTGGGAGCACCCATGCATGACCGCAAGCCCGTGCAGAGTTGGCTGACCGACATGGACGGCGTGCTGGTGCACGAGGGCCAGCCGGTGCCCGGTGCACCGGAGTTCATCAGCCGGATGCGCGCCTCCGGCAAGCCGTTCCTGGTGTTGACCAACAACTCGATCTACACCCCGCGCGACCTGACCGCCCGGCTGAGCCGGATGGGGCTGGACGTGCCGGAGGAGTCGATCTGGTCGTCCGCGCTGGCCACCGGCCAGTTCCTCGCCGACCAGCGGCCGGGTGGCACCGCGTACGTCATCGGCGAGGCCGGGCTGACCACGGCGCTGCACGCGGTCGGTTACGTGCTCACCGACTTCGCCCCGGACTACGTGGTGCTCGGTGAGACCCGCACCTACAGCTTCGAGGCGATCACCAAGGCCGTCCGCCTGATCAACGACGGGGCGCGGTTCATCTGCACCAACCCCGACGTGACCGGCCCGTCCGTGGAGGGTGACCTGCCCGCCGCCGGCTCGGTCGCCGCGATGATCTCCAAGGCGACAGGTGTGGAGCCGTACTTCGTCGGCAAGCCCAACCCGATGATGATGCGCTCGGCACTCAACACGATCAACGCGCACTCGGAGAGCACCGCGATGATCGGCGACCGGATGGACACCGACATCCTCTGCGGCCTGGAGGCCGGATTGGAGACCATCCTGGTGCTCACCGGGATCAGCAGCCGCACCGAGGCGGAGCGCTACCCGTACCGCCCGTCCCGGATCATCAACTCGGTCGCGGACCTGCTCGACGAGATCTGACCGCCCCGCCCAGCGGCTCGTCCCGGGGTCGCTCGGTCAGGGGCGCAGTGGCGCGTTGCAGGCGGCCACCAGCGCCTGGCGGCAGGCCGTGGTGAGGGGGCGCAGAGCCGCGTCGCGCTGCTGGGCCTCATGGTTGTTGATCGCGCCGCCGGGCGCGGCGTGCCCGGCCAACGCGAGCACCCGGTCGAGCACCGCGGCGCGGGCGAAGAGCCGTCGGGCTCGCGGGTCGAAGCCCGGTGGCAGGTCGGTGGTGCCGTCCGGGCGGCGCAACGCGGCCAGCGCACCGGCCAACTCGGGCCGCCACTGGGCCACGTCGAGTCGGGTCAGCGCGGCGGTCGTCTCGGCCAGTGCGGCGGCCAACTCGGCCTCCGCCTCGGCGGCACCGGGCAGTGCGAGTGAGGCGGCCGGCGCGTTGGCCGGCAGCGGGTATACCCGCCAGAGCACCGTCTCGAAACAGTCTCCCGAGCCAGAGGTGTGCAGCCGCACCTGGGGGATCAGACCGAGCCCGCCGGCGACCACCGCCTCGCCGGTCACCAACGCCGCACCGGCGAAGTCGCCAGGGCCGGGCAGCCCCCGCGGGTCGCCCGGCGCGGGCAGCACCAGGCGGATGTCGTCCGGGGAGAGCTTGGCCAGCATGGGTAGCGCGGCGCCCAGCGGGACGTCGGTCCAGGTGCCGGGTGCATCCGCAACGAGGTGCTCCTCGTCGCCGGCGATGGCGTCGGCGACCTCGTCGTACGGCACCAGACCGGCGCGCCACGCGCGCACCCAGGCGACGAACCGGCTCGACCGGCGCGGCGTGAGTGTGGCCGCGCCCGCTGCGGGGGTGGACATGCCGAAAGGGTACGTGGTCACGACCGGCCCTGTCTCGACTGCCGCTCCGGTCGCCCGGCCTGCCCCGAACTGCCCCGTTAGCCCCGAATCCCTGGGCTCGGGGGTTGGGTGCGGGCGGGGGAGCGGCAGAGGGGGCGAGGGACGGTGTGTCGGGGGTGGGGGCGGGGGCATGGGGGTTAGCGTGATCGACATGGCGGGGCGATACGGCGAGGACGTGTTGGCGGGAGACTGGCGGCGGCGGAAGGTCACCCCGGAGGTGGACGCCGAGCCGGATCTCGTCGTGGAGGATGCCGACTCCGGGTTCTGTGGAGCGGTGGTGGGCTTCGAGGCCGGCGCCGTGGTCCTGGAGGACCGGCATGGCCGACGACGCAACTTCCCGCTGCTGCCGGCGGCGTTCCTGCTCGACGGTCGCCCGGTGACGCTGCGTCGCCCGAGCCGCGCGCCGGTGCCGGCGGCCCGTCGACGGACGGCGTCCGGTTCGGTGGCGGTGGACAACGTTCGCGCCCAGGTGGCCAAGGCCAGCCGGATCTGGGTGGAGGGCATCCACGACGCCGCGCTGGTCGAGCGGATCTGGGGTGACGACCTACGCATCGAGGGCGTGGTCGTGGAGCCGTTGGACGGCATCGACGCCCTCGACGCCGAGGTACGCGACTTCGGCCCCGGCCCGACCCGACGCCTCGGCGTGCTCGTCGACCACCTGGTGCCGGGCAGCAAGGAGAGTCGGATCGTCGCCCGGGTCAACTCGCCGTACGTGCTGGTCACCGGCCACCCCTACGTGGACGTCTGGCAGGCGGTGAAGCCGAAGGCGCTGGGCATCGCGGCGTGGCCGGTGGTGCCACCGGGGCAGCCCTGGAAGGAGGGGGTCTGCGCGGCCCTCGGGGTGGCCGAGCCGGCGGCGATGTGGCGGCACATCCTGTCCCGGGTGGACAGCTTCGCCGACGTGGAGACGCCCCTGATCAACGCGATGGAACGCCTGATCGACTTCGTCACCGAACCCACCTGACCCACCCGCGCCTGCCCCACTTCAAGATCCGCGCAACATCAGGCAAGTTGCGCGGATCTTGGCAGCATGCGCGGACGTCGGCGCGCGCACGCGCGCGCGGACATCGGCAGGCGCTCGCGCGCTACTCAGGGCTCCTGGTCGGGGGTGCGGGTGTAGACGAAGGTGGCGATGTCCAGCGCGACCGCCCGGCCCTGCTCGTCGCGGCGCACCGTGAGGATCTCGCCGTCCTGCACGCCGGCCCGGCCCCGCCAGCGGTCCGGGCCCTCGGCGACGAAGCGGAGGGTGGGTGCGCCGACCGGTCCGGCGCGCAGGTCGCCGGCGGCGTCCGCGTACACGTGGATCATGGTGCCCATCCACCACCAGGGGCCGGTCAGCTCGGCCAGCTCGGCGGGCGGCGGGGCGGTGGCCGGCCGCCACGGGGTGACCGGGGCGGGTTCGGCGTCCAGCACCAGGGTGAGCAGCCGTCGCCCGAGCGCGCCGAGGTGCACGGTGCGCAGGGTGTACGCGTTGACCAGGCCGACCACGGCGGTACGGGTGGGGCGGTGCACGGCCAACGAGGCGCCGTAGCCGGGCATCGAACCGCCGTGACCGACGTACACCCGGTTGCCCTCCCGGAAGAGCTCCACCCCGAGGCCGTGCCCGTGGGTCCAGGCGTCCAGGTCGCTGATCACCACGGGGGAGCACATCTCGGTAAGCGTCCCGGCGGCCAGCACCGACGGGTCGGGGTCGGCCAGGAACGCGGCCCACCGGCCCAGGTCCTCGATCGTCGACCAGAGCTGCCCGGCGGGTGCCATCGCTCCGGTGTCGGTACGCGGTTCCTCGCGCAGGGTGTCGTGCCAGGGGTGGACGACGTAGCCACGGGCGAACGGCTCGGTGGCCGCGTACGTGGTGCGGCGCATGGCCAGCGGAGTGAGGATCCGCTCGTCGAGCAGGTCGGCCCAGGGCGTCCCGGTGAGCCGTTCGAGGAGTCCGCCGAGCAGTCCGTACGCCAGGTTGGAGTAGTGGTAGGTGGCGTGCGGCGGGTAGGCGATCTTGTCGGGGGTGACCCCGGCGCTCAGGGTGGCCAGGTCGACGCCCGCGGCCCGTTCCCACCAGTCGCCCTCGGGCTCGCGCTGGAGTCCGCTGGCGTGCGCGAGGAGTTGGCGCAGGGTGAGCGCGCCGACGCCGGTTCCGGGGAGGTGTTCCTCCAGCGGGTCGTCGACGGCCAGCCGGCCGGCGTCGCGCAGTTGCATGATCAGGGTCGCGGTCATCGTCTTGCTGATCGAGCCCAACCGGTACTGCAGGTCGACGTCCGGACGGGGGTGCTCACCGGCGGTGGCCAGGTGGACGAGCGCGCCGTCGCGGACCACGCCCAGCACCAGCGACGGGGCACGACCGTCGAGCTGCGCCTGGGCGACCTGGGCGTCGATCTGTCGGGCGGTCTCGGGGAGCAGGGTCAACGGGATCTCCTCGGGTCGGGCCGCCGAATCAGGGCCGGAGCCACCGCATCAGGGCCGGAAAGGGATTCGCCGAGCCTACTGATCTTCCTGGGAAGGCCGCGCGTGCGTTCGCGTGTCACGATCGTGGTGTGGACGCCGTGGTGTGGATCATTTTGGGTGTACTGCTGGTCGTCGCCGAGATCTTCACGACGACGCTATTTCTGATCATGTTCGGGGCCGGTGCGTTCGCCGCTGGCGGTGCCGCCGCCCTGGGCGCGCCGGTAGCGGTGCAGGCGCTGGTCTTCGCGGTGGTGTCGGCGCTGAGTCTGCTGGTGGCCCGGCCAGCCCTTCGGCGGCACCAGCGTTCGTCGCTGGAGAGCGGCGAGCAGCCGTTCGGTGTGGAAGCGATCGAGGGTTCCACGGCGTTGGTACTGGAGCGGGTGGACCCTGACCACGGCCTCGTCAAGATCGACGGTGAGTTGTGGAGTGCCCGCCCGTACGACACGACGCAGACGTTCGACCCAGGTCAACGGGTTCGGGTGATCAAAGTCCGGGGTGCGACAGCCCTGGTGTGGCAGGACGATATTTCTTCCGCCGGTGAGCTGCCGGAAGCGAGAGGGTGAACGGGATGACCTTAATCGGCGTGCTGGTGATCGCGGTGGCGTTGATCGCCGTGATAACGCTGGCCAAGGCGGTGCGGATCGTGCCGCAGCAACGCCAGGATGTGGTGGAACGGCTCGGCAAGTACAAGCGCACCCTCAGCCCCGGCCTCAACCTGCTGGTGCCGTTCATCGACGCGGTGCGCACCAAGGTCGACATGCGGGAGCAGGTGGTCAGCTTCCCGCCGCAGCCGGTGATCACCTCGGACAACCTCGTGGTCTCGATCGACACGGTGCTCTACTTCAAGGTGGTCGACTCGGTCCGGGCGACCTACGAGATCTCCAGCTTCCTCCAGGCCATCGAACAGCTGACCGTCACCACGCTGCGGAACGTGATCGGCTCGTTGGACCTGGAGCGCGCGTTGACCAGCCGGGACGAGATCAACAGGCACCTATCCGGTGTGCTGGACGAGACCACCGGCCGTTGGGGCATCAAGGTGACCCGGGTCGAGATCAAGGCGATCGAGCCGCCGGCCAGCATCCGTGACTCGATGGAGAAGCAGATGCGCGCCGAGCGGGACCGCCGCGCGGCGATCCTCACCGCCGAGGGCCACAAGCAGTCGGTGATCCTCACCGCCGAGGGTGACAAGCAGTCCGCGGTGCTGCGGGCCGACGGTGACCGGCAGGCCCGGATCCTGCAGGCCGAGGGTCAGGCGAAGGCGATCCGGACGGTCTTCGACGCGATCCACCAGGCGAACCCGAGCCAGAAGGTGCTCGCCTACCAATACCTGCAGGCCCTGCCGCAGATCGCGCAGGGCAGCGCCAACAAGGTCTGGATCGTCCCGGCCGAGCTGACCAAGGCCCTGGAGGGGATGGGTGGCGCGCTCGGCGGGTTGAGCCAGATGGTGGGGGATCTTCCCGCGCCGGAGGCGGCCGAGCACGCGAGCCAGGTCGAACGGGAGGCCGCGGAGGCGGCGCAGGCCGCGGCGGACGCCGCCCAGCAGATCCACGACGAGGTACGCGTCGCCGAGGCGCAGGCCGCCGGCGGCAACAAGCCGCAGGGGCTGCCCGCGCCGGAGCCGGTGTCCTCGGCCAGCCTGACCCAGGACCCGGCCGACCAGCGCGAGCGCGGCTGATCCAGGACGCCGGCCGCCCGGCCGGATAAATGCGAGAAAGACTCATGGGGCGCTCCGACGCCTGCCACGATCGGTCCTAGGACGGGTGGTGACCAGGCAATCGGGGCGCCCCGGCGCGTTCCGCACCACTCGCGGACGAGCGAGGTGACGCATGAAGGATCCGGCGAATCGGATGTGGTCCTCGGCCCCGGTGCCCGGCGCGCACGACCCGGTCGCACCGCTGGGGTCCCGCAGCACCGGTGGCGGGTTCGGCGTACTGCCGTTCGTCGGTGAACCGACCCCGGGCGGCCCGGCCACGAACGCCAGCTGGGCCTGGTCGGTGCGTCGGTTCGCGCGGGCGGCCGTGTGGCTGCTTCCCGCGTACGCCATCCTCTACGGCGCGGTGGCGATGGCCAGTGACGGCGGGGTGGGCAACGACCCCTATCCGGCCGACGGCCGGGCGGTGTACCTGATCGGTTGGGTGGCCGCGGTCTGGCTCGGCCTGCTCGCGCTGCTGGCCCTCACCGGGCTGCTGGCCGCGACCCGCAGTCGCCGGGTCGCCGCCGCCGGGCTGCTGGTCAGCATCGCCGGCACCGTGCTGCTGCTGCCCTTCGCCGGGTTCGCCGAGCAGACGCCGGTCTTCGGGACCACCGCGCGGTCGCTGGTCCTGATCGGCGCGACGTTCTACAGCGTGGGCTGGTTCCTGACCGGGTGGGCGGTGGCCCGCTCGGGCATGTTCAGTCTCGGCGACGGCGTCATGCTGATCATCGCCGCGCCCCTTCTCGGCCTGGGGGGCGCTCTGATCGGTTCGCTCCAGACGTTCGGCGCGATCTTCGTGCTGATCGCCGGCATCGGCATCGGCTACCGTTCCGGTCGCCTGATGCCCCGGGAAACCGCCCGCGACGCGGCCAGCGCCAGTCTCTCCACCCCGGCCCCGCCACCCACCGCCCCGGGGGGTCCCGTTTCCGCCGCCTGAGTCGTCGCGACGAAAGCCGACGGGCGTCAACCGGCCGTGGCGAAAATCCGCTGGCGGCGTCAAACCGGCCACGGGGTTGGGCGACGTTCAGGTCATATGACGGAATGACCGAGTCCATGGAACTGCGCCTACGGGAATGGTGGTTCTCCGAACTGTCGGATCCTTGACCTCCGCGCCGACGGGCGCGAATCGCGGCGTGCCGCTGTCGACGTCGTTACCGCTACCCGTCGTCAGCGCCGCGGCGGTCGGTGGGTTCGCGACCGGACGACGCCATCGACGTGCGGAGACGCTGGAGGGCGCTCCGCTGCTGGTGAGGGCGTGGGTCGACGGCCCGGGTCGCGCCCGGGCGGCAGCCGGACGCCGGTCCACTAGCCGCGACGTCGACTCCCCCGGGCGGGGCTCCACCCCGGGCCCAGGGGTGCGGTCCCGGAAAGCACACAGCCCATGACGCCCCATCCCAACGGCGCGGGACGGGTCCGTTTGGTCATTGTCGAGGGACGCAACGTGGAGGTGACCCGTCGATGGACCGTGCCACCATTGGTGCTCAATTCCCGCCGATGTCGACATTCATGGAGCAATATCGTGGCTGCGCTTCCCCGATTGACCATACTGCTCTGCGATAGTGATGACGCCGCCGCGGGGCGGCTCTACCAGGAACTGACCTCCAGCCCGTTGGTGGAGCGGGTGATGGCGGTCGGCAGTCTCGCTGACGCCGTTCGGGAGGCGGGCGCGGGCACATTCGACGTGATCGTCGTCGATCCGTTCAGCACCGATCTGGCGCAGGCCGGCAGGTTCGCGCTGTCCCAGTCGGGCGAGGGGGCCGCCGTGGTGCTCTACGTCGACCTGGCGCGGGTGGAGGAACATGCGGTGGCGTTCTACCACGGTGACCGGAGCCGTCTGCGGGATGCGTTCACGCTCGACAAGCGGACGCCGCCGGAGATGCTGGCGGCGGAGGCCGACGTGGTCCTGACCAACTGCCAGGCGTTCCGGCTGCTCGCCAGCAGCAGGTCCAAGGCGGATCGGCTCCTCGACGAGGTGCGCGACCGGGCGACCACGAGCGGCGACGACGAGTTGGAACGGCTGGTCGACGACGTCGACCAGGCACGGATCCTGGAGAACGTCCGGCCCGACTCGGGTCTGGTGCGGCCGAAGGTCGCGAGCAACACCGTCTTCCTGTCGTACCGGTTCAAGGAGGAGGACGGGTTCGTCCGGGGCCTCAGTGGGTTGTTGGAGGACAACGGTTTCACCGTGATCACCGGCCGGGCCGCGGACGGGTACGTGGGAATGGCGGTTCTGAACAGGATTCGGGAGTGCGAGTTCTTCGTCTCGTTGATGACCCGGTCGCGGCAATTTGCCGAGCCCGGAGAGAAGTTCGCGACCAGCGCCTGGTTGATCGAAGAGAAAGGTGCCGCCCTCGCGTTCAGTAAGTACATGGTGCTGCTGGTGGAGGAGGGGGTCGACGACATCGGCGGGCTGCACGGCGACTGGCAGCGGCACGAGTTCACCCCTCACACGTTCACCACGGCGGCTCGGGCCGCGGTGCAGCAGTTGCGCAACCGCAGCGGTCGACCGGACTGAACTCACCCCGGTGAAATGCGCTCTGCTGGCGCAGGGATAGCCGTTCGGCTCGGATAGTGCAGGCTGACGGCCGGTGACGTTTGGCTTTTCGGTCTGCTAGTCCTGGCAAAAGGGGTGCGGTGCTTACAGATCGCGAAACAACCCGGGCGCAAACGAGCCATTGTCCTGCGTCATTGCCCTACTATCAGGCCGACGGTAACTCTGACTTCGTCGGAGGACGTTGTGGCAGAGACGATCGGCGAGGCGGGCACGGGTGGCATCCTGCGAGCGCAATCAGGTCCGACGGGTGCCGCGACTCGGTGCCGGTCACCGCACTTCGAGTGTGAGCGACATCGCCGCGCCGCGCTGGCGGCCATCCACGCCGGTCAGCTGCCCCTCAAGTTCGCGTACGCCGGGAGTGCCGCCCACACCCACGACGCCTACGCCCGCACCGACGACTACCTGAGCATGCTGGCCTCCGCGCGCCACGAAGCCGAAGCCCTGTTGGCCGCTCAGACGCTGACGGCCGGGGCACTGGCCGTCGCGGAGATCGGCCCGGGCAACGGCAAGCGCAGCAGCGCCTTCCTCAACCGGCTGACCAGCCTTGGCCACCCCTGCCGGCGTTACCTCGCGTTGGACTTCAGCGCCACCCTGCTCGCCATCGCCTGTCACCGGTTGGCCCACTTCGGGGGTGGCCGGATGAGCGTTGACTCTCACGTGTGGGACATCGAGGCCGGCTCCTCCCAGGGGGTCGAGCGGTGGCGGCCCGGGCCCGACCCGGTGGTCGCCTGCCTGCTCGGGCACACCCTCGGCAACCTGGAATGCCCGACCGCCGCCCTGACCAACATCCGGGCCTCACTGCGTCCGCGCGACGTGCTCGTGCTGAGTGTGGTCGTGGGCCGGCCGGACGAGCCGGCGGACACGGTGCTGGCGCCGTACCGGTGCTCGGAGTTCCGCGGCGCGGCCCTGGAGCCGCTGCTCGCCGCCGGCCTGCCCGAGGCCGACCTGGATTTCGTGCTGCGTTGGCAGGACGCGACGGTGACCGGCGAGGCGGTGCTGCGCCGACCGGGTGTCCTGGATGGCACACGGCTGCCGGCGGGCCATCGCATCCGCTGCTTCCAGTCCCGCAGGTTCAGCTATCCCGACGTCATTGCCGCCGTCCGGGACGCAGGTTGGCGCATCCGGCACGCAGAGTTGGCGCCCGGAAGCCACCATTTGGTGATCACGGCGTCGCGAGGGTGAGGGAGTGGCGGACATGACCGATCGAAAGGGGGCGCCTGAGAGGGTCACGCCCGCCGACCTGATCGACCGAGCGCGTCGGGCCAGCCTCTTCTATCGGGCCTCCTACGAGGGGACCGACCCCAACTCCGTGCGGCTACCCGGCGCGGCGATGGACGAGTTGGTGCAGGGGCTGGTCGCCGGGGTGCACGACGAGCTGTGCCAGATCGTCCCGTACACCACTGCCGGGCGTCCCGCCGATCCGTTCTCCCGGGCGTTGTTCCGCCAACTGGCGCGGCGCGTGACGGTACGCCGCATGTACCTCGTGCCGGGGGAGGACGTGGGCTCGGGGGAGGTCGACAGGCAGTTGGCGGAGGACCGTGCGCACGATCTGGACGCGGTGATGGTGCCGGTGTTCATCGCCGGCGAACGTCCCCTGGTGCCGATGACCGACATGTGGCTGATCGACGGTCAGGTGGTGGTCCGGCAGGAGGTGGGCGGGGACGGCCTCGCGTCCTGGGTGGTCAGTGGCCACTCCGAGGAGGTGACCCGGGCCCGCCTGCTCTGGGACAGCCTGATGAGCCGGTCGTGCCTGCCCGACCGTGGCCGACCGCGCCGGCCCGGCCCGGAGCTGACCCGCTGGCTGCTCCAGTCGGCCAACATGCTGTACGCGATGGCGCCGATGTCCTGCGGGCCGTCGCACCTGGACCGGAGCAGCTGCTCCTGGTACCACCGGTCGTGGCAGTACCTGCGGCTGTTCGACATGGTCAGCAGCCCGCAGTGGCACGCGGAGTTCTACGCCGGGCAGTTGGCCGAGGCGGTTCGCCGGGGCGCGCGCCGGGTGTTGATCAGTGGCACCGCCGACTACACCATCCTCGCCTTCCTCCTGGAGGCGGTGCGGTCGGCGCTCGGGGGCATTCCCCCCGACCTGGACGTGCACGTGCTCGACATGTGTCAGACACCACTGCTGGCCTGCGACTGGTACGCCAAGCAGATCGGTGCCCGGGTCGAGGTGCACCAGGCCGACGTGACCTGCCCCGACGCGGTCGCCCGGCTCGTCGAGGGTGGCCGGTTCGACCTGGTGCTGGCCGACGCGTTCCTGACCCGGTTCAACCGCGCCTCGGCGGACGCGGTGATCGGCAGCTGGTCCGCGCTGCTGAATCCGGGCGGTTCGGTGATCACCACCGTCCGGCTGCACCCGGGCAACGAGTGGCCGAAGGACGACGAGGAGCAGGACGACCGCCACCGGGTGTCGGATCTCGTGGACGATTTCGAGCTGCGGTTCCGGGAGCGGGCCGCCGGCTGGCGTGGGCTGCTCTCGGTGGAGCTGGACGAGCTTGCCGACGCCGCCCGCCGGTACGCGACGCGGATGGCCAGCCACGACCTCGGTGACGCCGACGAGGTGCGGGCGGCGTTCGACCGGGGTGGCTTCCAAGTGTCCGATTCGGACGTAAAGTCCGTCCACGGGGAGCTGGTCCGGACCCAGTACCTCCAACTGCGCGTGGACCTGCCCTGAGACAGCGGGAGGACTGGCGGTTAGCATTTACCTGTCGTGGTGACTTGGTGGACCCACGGTGACCGCCGAAGGGGGGGTCGGTGCCCGACTATTCACCCTGGTTGGCCGTCAAGGCTCTCGGCCCCAAGCCGGTCGCGTACGAGTTGCTCACGGCGGCCCACAAGGACCTCACCTCCCAGACCGCCATGCTCGACGAGCGGCCCGCCGCGCTGCGGGTCGTCAGCGCGACGGCGGAGTTCCGCGACAGCGTGGGGCACGAGCTGGTCGTCCGGGTGGAGTCGATGGGGCACACCGCCGAGGTGCGGCTCTCCGAGCACGTCGTCCGGACCACGACCGAGGGGGACGGGGCCCACGCGGTCACACCGTTGGTGCTTGTCGCGTACGCCCTGCAGAAGGATCCGTTCGGTCTCCGTTGGCAGCCGCGGCGGGTCGGGCACGCCGAGCCGCCCTCGGCCGAGGCGATGGAATACTACGCCCGGCTGGACCGGCTGACCGAGGCCTCCACCCAGGTGGAACGGCAGCTCGAGGCCGGCCGGGACGTGCTGGTGATCGGCGAGCACGGCTGCGGGAAGTCGGCGCTGGTGGCCAACATCGCCGACAAGCGGCGCGCCGACGACGGTGTCGTGTGGCTCAACCTCGCCGATCCGGCGGACGGTCCAGAGTCGATCGTGCTGGCCCTGCTGGAGCAGGAGCGGAGTCGCTCCGGCCGTTACCTGGTCGTCCTGGAGAACCTGCACGCGAACCCGCTGGTGCTCAACGAGTTGTTCGACTGCGTGACCCGGCTGCGCTCGGACTTCGGCCTCGAAGTGCAGGTGCTCGCGACGAGCTACAAGGTGGCGGGCCCCACCCTCGCCGGTGGCGAACCCACTCGTGAGCTGCGACAGGTTCTCGCCGAGGGCCGGCCGCTGGTCACCCAACTGCTCGTCGACAGTGGCATCGACGAGGCGCACTGGCAGACGATCCGGCGACTGGCACAGGACGACGTGCACATCGCGTTGACGGCGATCCACCTCTACGGGCGGCACGGCACCGTGCCCACCGAGGCGGACCTGGAGGCGTATTACACCCGGCAGGTGACAAGCGACGACCAGCGGGAGGTGCTCTACCGGGTGGCCTGCCTGGGCGTGCTGGAGCTGCAGATGGCCACCCGGGAGGCGGGTCCGTTGCGGCAGGCGCTCGTGCGGTTGCGCGACGACGGCCTCATCTACCAGATCGACGGCGCCTACCTGATCGGCTCCCGCCGTCGGGCGCAACTGGTGATGAACCACGCCCGTCGGCACTGGGACGCCGATCGCCGGTGGAAGAGCCCGGAGCGCAACGTGTGGCTGCATCTGCAGCGCGGCGGGGAGCGCCTGATGAAGGCGACACTGAGCCGGCTCGACCAGTTGGTCCCGCCGGACGCGGCGCGCACCGACACCCTGCACCTGCTCAGCACCTGGGAGACGCTGATCCGGCTCGGCAGGACGATGCGCAAGCGCAGCGGCGACGACAGGTCCTGGGGGGACAATTCCGGTGCCGCCGTCTTCGCCGCGAGCGCGCTGAACCAGCTCAACCACGTCGACTCCTGGTGGGAGATCGCCGGTGTGGTGCGGCCCCGGTGGAGCTACGCGGCGCCCGGCTGCAAGCTGCCCGTGCCGGTGGGTGGTGTGACCGCCGACTACGAGGACTTCGAGGAGATCCAGCAGTCGATGGCCACCGAGGACGCCCTCCTCGGCGCGGCACCGCACCTGGCCGGGATGCGCGCCGAGGAGTTGGACACCGACCAGATGTACCGCAACTGGGTGCTCGGTCTCCTGCTCGGCTTCGAGGGTTCCGCGCCCGCCGTCCACCAGGACCAGGAACGCATCGACCTCCTCATCGGGGTGGCCCGCGAGGCCCAGCACGAGGACGGCTACTTCTACCCGGCGCGGGTGCCGTGGGTGACCGCGCGGGTGGTCCTCGGTCTCACGCAGGCCAACCTGCGCATGGACCACCCGGTGGTCCGGGACGCCTGCAACTGGCTTCTGCGGCAGGTGTCCGCGGGCGGGCCGTTCGACAACTGGTGGCGCAGCGGCACCGGCACGTGGAACCGCGACGAGGCCACCACCGCCATGTGCCTCAGCGCGCTGGTGCGCGCCGGTGTGTCGCCGACGCGGCCGGAGTTGGAGACCGCGCACGCCTGGCTGATGGGGCGCGAGAGGGAGTGGACCACCCCGGGGCGGGAGATCGACATGGCGCAGGCGCTGGAGGCGACGCTGCTCTGCACCGGAGCCGCCAACGGCACCCAGGAACACCTCAGGGCGCTGTTCCAGCGGATCGCCACCGAGAAGAACCCGACACTGCTGTCCACCGCGCCCGAGGAGCGGCTGCGCATTCCGTTCGTGGCAGCCCAACTCGCCGACATCGTGTGGCGGATCGTGCAGCTGGAGAGCCTGAAACTGTTCGGTCATGTCATCAACCAGGGTCGGCCCGAGCCGTCCGAGCCTTCGGAGGTGGCCGTGGTGCCGCAGACCGTCACGTCGTCCGCCAACGGGGCGTCCCTGTCCCGGCGCAATCTGCGTGCCTGGCAGCGGGGGTGCGAGCAGATCGAGGGGACGATCCGCGAACGGATCGCCAAGCGCGACGGGCCGATGCGGACGCCGGCGGTGGAAAAGGTGATCAATGAGCAGTTGGACTACCGAGCCCACCTCGCGGAGCTGACCGGCCGACTTGACGAGCATGCCGATCGAGAGTTGCTGGAGCGGATCGACGCGCTCGGGCGCCAGGTCTGCGGCGTCGCCTGGCCGGACCTGCCGTGGCCGGACGCGGGATCGGAGGCAGGCTCGTGAGCATCGCGGTTCCCGCGCCGTCGACGCTGAACTTCCTGGCCGGGCTCTTCGCCGGCGCCGGGATCAACATGCTCACGTCCGTCTCCACCGGCCCGGCGGGCACGGACGTCTCCACCGGCAAGATCGCGCTGGATTCGGCGCTCTGGGTGGTCGCCGCCGGCTTCCTGACCTGGGCGGCGCACCTGTTCCAGGCGGCCGAGCGGGACGCCGACCTCTACATCGACCGTGACTTCAGCGAGCCCGAGAAGCAGGAGATCCGCCAGGAGTACCTGCGCCGGGCGTTGCGGCGCGCACGGCTGCCGTTGGCGATGACGGTTCTGGCGCTGGTGTGCGCCGTGCTCCTGTTGCCCGGCTTCATCCGCTGGAGCGGCGTACTGAGTGGTTGACGGCCGGGCTGCTGCCCCGGTTGTCGGTGAATTGCCTGACAATTGCCGCCCAGGCTGGCCGATTTCCACACTTCGTGGCAATCCTGGGGAGCATGGCCGCCTCCCGCTCGCCGCTGTCGCGGCTGTTCACCGTGCTGCTCGCCGGCGTGTTGGCCGGGCTTGCCCTGGCAGTCGCCGCGCTGCCGGGCAACCTGCTGCTCGGGCTCACCGCCCGCTCCGCGCTCGGGTCGTACGCCGCGTTGCCGGCCTCGCTGAAGACCCCGGCCACTCCGCAGCGCTCCTACCTCTACGCCAACGACGGCAAGACGCTGATCACCACGTTCTACGACGTGAACCGCACCGACGTGCCGTTGTCGGAGATCGCCCCGGTGATGCGGCAGGCGATCGTGGCGGCCGAGGACCGGCGCTTCTACGACCACGGTGGCGCGGATCTGCGCGGCCTCGCCCGGGCGCTGGTGGCCAACGTCAAGGGCGGCGGCACCGAACAGGGCGGCTCCACGCTCACCATGCAGTACGTCCGTAACGTCCTCAAGACCGACCCCACCCGCACCGCCGAGGAACGCGCCGCCGCCACGGACCCCACCGTCGGGCGCAAGATCCAGGAGATCCGGTACGCGAGTGCCCTGGACAAGAACCTCGGCAAGGACGAGATCCTCGACCGGTACCTGAACATCGCCTACTTCGGCTCCGGTGCGTACGGGGTCGCGGCGGCCAGCCAGCGTTACTTCGGCAAGCCTCCGGCGCAGTTGACCCTCGCCGAGTCGGCCCTGCTCGCCGGCCTGGTGCAGTCCCCGGACGCGTACAGCCCGATCGACGGGAACAAGAACGACGCCCTGGCCCGCCGGTCGTACGTGCTGGACTCGATGGTCGCCACCGGTGCGATCACCGCCGCGCAGGCCGCCCAGGCCAAGGCGGAGCCGCTGGCCCTGCACCCCACCGCCCAGCCCAACGGCTGCACCGCCGTCTCCCAGGGGCACGACGACTGGGGTTACTTCTGCGACTACCTGCGGCGCTGGTGGGTCGCCCAGCCGGCGTTCGGGGCCACCGTCGCGGAGCGCGAGCAGGCCCTGCGCTCGGGTGGCTACACCGTGGTCACCTCGCTGGACCCGAAGATCCAGGCCACCGCGCAGCAGCAGGCCACCAAGGTCTACTCCTACGGCAGCAAGCACGCCCTGCCGATCGCGGCGGTGCAGCCGGGCACCGGGCAGGTGTTGGCGATGGCGGTCAACCGGCACTACAGCCTGGCCGACAACCCGGCCGGGCAGCCGAACTATCCGAACACCGTCAACCCGCTGATCTCCGGCGGGGCCAGCGTCGACGGGTACCAGGCCGGTTCCACGTTCAAGCTGTTCACCATGCTCGCCGCACTGGAGTCGGGCCGTACCCTCTCCACCGGCTTCGACGCGCCCGCCAAGCTGCCCACCCGGTACGCCGCCGAGGGGCCGGGCAGTTGCGACGGCCACTGGTGCCCGGCCAACGCCAACCCGGACTGGATGGACGGGTACCGGATGATGTGGGACGGCTTCGGCCGCTCGGTGAACACCTACTTCGTCTGGTTGGCCGAACAGGTCGGGCAGGACAAGGTGGTCGAGATGGCGCAGCGGCTCGGCATCACCTTCCGGGCCGACTCGGACGCCGCCTTCGCGAAGAACAACTCCGCGAACTGGGGTTCGTTCACCCTCGGCGTGGCCGCCACCACCCCGCTCGACCTGGCCAACGCGTACGCCACGGTGGCCGCCGAGGGCACCTACTGCACGCCGGTGCCGGTGCGCTCGGTGACCGCCGCGAACGGCGAGAAGGTGCCGGTCGGGGAGCCGTCCTGCAAGCGGGTCCTCGATCCGGACGTCGCCCGTGCCGCGACCGACGCGGCGCGCTGCCCGGTGGGCCAGCAGTCGGCGTTCGGGCAGTGCAACGGCGGCACCGCCACCGGCGTGAACGACATCCTCGACGGCCGGCCGGTGGCCGGTAAGACGGGTAGCTCGGAGCAGAACTCCACCGAGACGTTCGTCGGCTTCACCCCGCAGGTCGCGGTGGCCGGCATCGCCGCCAACCCGGACGACCCGGCCGACGCGGTGGGCTCGGCGGTGCAGAGCAAGGTGATCGACGCGGTTGCCCGGGTCATCGCCACCGCCGTCAAGGGCCAGCCGGAGAAGGCGTTCGCCGCACCCAGCCACGAGTTGGCCGGCGACCCCCGCCGCCCAGTAGAGCGCCCGACGGTCCCGCAGAGCCCGCAAAACCAGAACGACAACCGCCTCTCGCCGCTGGACCGCTGGCTGAACCGGCGAGGCTAACCGCCGGGGCGGGGTCAGCGTTCGCGACGGCGGGGGCGGTAGCTTGCCAGGGTTGCGGGGAGGCCGCGGCGGATGATGCCGGCCCAGTCGGTGTCGCCGCGCAGCACCGCCGCCGCGGTGTTGCGGGCCTGTTCGACGGTGAAGTGCGGTGGCAGCATCAGCTCGGCCGGGTCGACCAGGGCGTTGATGACCACCGGCCGGTCGGCGGCGAGGGCCCGCTCCCAGACGCCGGGCACCTGCTCCGGCGCGTCGACCAGCTCACCGTGCAGCCCGAGCACCTCCGCCCACTGGTGGTAGGCGATGTCCGGCAACTGCTGGCTGTCCGGGAACATCGGCGTCCCCTCGGTGGAGCGCTGTTCCCAGCTGACGAACGCCAGGTCCCGGTTGTTGAGCACCAGCACCACGAATCGTGGGTCGGCCCAGCTGCGCCAGTACTTGGCCACCGTGATCAGCTCGTTGACGCCGTTCATCTGCATGGCGCCGTCGCCGATCAGCGCGACGAGCGGCCGGTCCGGGTGGGCGAACTTGGCGCTCAGCGCGTACGGCATGGCACCGCCCATGGACAGCAGGGTGCCGGACAGGCTGGCGAGCATCCCGGGGCGGACCTGGAGGTGGCGGGCGTACCAGGCGGTGGTGGTGCCGCAGTCGACGGCGAGCAGCACGTCGTCGGGCAGGCGCTCGTTGAGGGTGTGGAAGAGCAGTTGCGGGTTGACCGGGTCGGCGGTCTGCTCGGCCAGGTCGCGTTGCACACGACGCCACGCCGAGGTGGCCTCGGCGATCTCCGCCCGCCAGGCGGTCGGCCCGGGGCCGGGGCCCAGTTCGTTCAGCAACGCCCGCAACGTGGGGCGGGCGTCCCCGGTCAGGTTCACCTCGGTCGGGTACCGCAGCCCGAGCTGCGTGCCGTCCAGGTCGATCTGCACCGCGCGGGCCTGCCCGGGTGGGGGATAGAACTCCGAGTACGGCATGTTGCTGCCCACGATCAGCAGCCTGTCGCAGCCGGTCATCAACTGCCAGCTGGGCCGGGTGCCGAGCAGACCGATCGCCCCGGTGACCCATGGTTCGCGGTGGTCGACGACAGTGAAACCGAGCAGGGCGGTGGCCACCCCGGCGCCGAGTCGATGGGCGATCTCGCGGACCTCCTCCTGCGCGCCCAGCGCACCCTGCCCGACAAGCATGGCCACCCGCTTTCCACCGCTGAGCACCTCGGCGGCCCGCCGCAGGTCGGCCGCCGGCGGCACGGTGGGGGTGCTGCTCGGCACGTTGCTGGTCTGGTAGTAGCCGTGCGCGTGGGGCGGGTCCGGGATGGCCGGCTCGTCCTGGATGTCCAGGGGGAGGATCAGGGCGGTGACGGTACGTCGGGCCAACGCGGTGCGACACGCGCGGTCGACCAGGTGGCGTACCTGCGCGGGGTGGTCGAGCTGGGCGAGGAACGCCGCCGCCACGTCCTTGTAGAGGGCGAGCAGGTCGACCTCCTGGTAGTAGCCGCCGCCCTCGGCGGTGGTCGCGGTGTGCCCGACCAGGGCGATCACCGGCTGGTGGTCGAGCTTGGCGTCGTACAGGCCGTTGAGCAGGTGGATCGCGCCCGGCCCGCTGGTCACCAGGGCGCAGCCCAGCGGCCCGCCGCCGTACTTGACGTGCGCCGACGCGGCGAAGCCCGCGGTCTCCTCGTGGCGTACCTGGATGAACTGGGTGCGCCCGTTGGTGCGTTGCAGCGCGGACGTGAGGCCGTTGATGCCGTCTCCGGGGTAGCCGAAGTAGCGGTGCACGCCCCAGCTCAGCAGTCGCGACACGATGTGGTCCGCGACGGTGGGGTGCCGGGGGAGAGCGCCGGCTTCGCCCGCTCCGGTGTGGTCTGCGCTCACCTGGCTGGTCCTTCCCGTCGGGTCCGGTAGTCCACCGGTCGTTCCCCTTCTCCTCCGGACAAAACACCCCACGGGTGGGCATCGGTGGGCGAGGTGCGCCGTCCGGCAGAATCGTCGGGTGCCCGTCCACGAGATCACCGACCCTGACGACGACCGCATCGCCGACTACCGCGCGCTCACCGACGTGGAGCTGCGCACCCGCTGGGAGCCGCCGCACGGCCTGTTCATCGCCGAGGGTGAGCTGGTGCTGCGCCGGGCGCTGCGTGCCGGCTACCCGGCCCGGTCGTACCTGGTCGACGCCAAGCGCATCGACCAGCTCGCCGACCTGGACACCGGGGACGCACCGGTGTACGCCGCGACGCAGGACGTGCTGCAACGGGCCACCGGTTTCCACGTACACCGGGGGGTGCTGGCGTCGTTCCACCGCCGGCCGCTGCCGACGGCGGCCGAGGTGCTCGCCGCCGCGCGCCGGGTGGTGATCCTGGAGGACATCAACAACCACACCAATCTCGGTGCGATCTTCCGGGGCGCCGCCGCGCTCGGCATCGACGGAGTGTTGTTGTCGCCGACCTGCGCCGACCCGCTCTACCGGCGCAGCGTCCGGGTCAGCATGGGTGAGGTCTTCGCGGTGCCGTACGCGAAGTTCAGCCACTGGCCGGCGGGTCTGGAGCAGGTGCGGGAGGCCGGCTTCACGGTGCTGGCGTTGACCCCGGCGGCGGACGCGTTGCCGATGCAGCGGCTCTCCCCGGACCAGCGGGCGCGGGCGGCGTTGCTGTTCGGTGCCGAGGGCCCCGGGTTGACCGGAGCCGCGCAGAGCGCCAGTGACGTACGGGTGCGGCTTCCGATGCGCCGCGGGGTGGATTCGTTGAACGTCGCCGCCGCCGCGGCTGTCGCCTTCTGGGAGCTGGGTCGCGATGATCCGGCGTTCGACGGAGAGTAGATCGCTTCAGCTTGCATGCCCATGCGGTCTGTTGCATAATTTTCCCCGTGTCCAAGGTTCTCACCTCCCTGCCCTCCGGCGAACGTGTCGGCATCGCCTTCTCCGGCGGCCTCGACACCTCGGTCGCGGTCGCGTGGATGCGCGACAAGGGCGCCGTCCCCTGCGCCTACACCGCCGACATCGGCCAGTACGACGAGCCCGACATCGGCTCGGTGCCCGGCCGCGCCCTCAGCTACGGCGCCGAGCTCGCCCGGGTCGTCGACTGCCGCGCCGCCCTCGTCGAGGAGGGCCTGGCGGCGTTGACCTGCGGGGCGTTCCACATCCGCTCGGGCGGACGGGCGTACTTCAACACCACCCCGCTCGGCCGGGCGGTCACCGGGACCCTGCTGGTGCGGGCGATGATCTCCGACGATGTCCAGATCTGGGGCGACGGCTCCACCTTCAAGGGCAACGACATCGAGCGGTTCTACCGGTACGGCCTGCTGGCCAACCCGATGCTGCGCATCTACAAGCCGTGGCTCGACACCGACTTCGTCACCGAACTGGGTGGGCGTAAGGAGATGTCGGAGTGGCTGCTCGAACGCGGGCTGCCCTACCGGGACAGCACCGAGAAGGCGTACTCCACCGACGCCAACATCTGGGGCGCCACGCACGAGGCGAAGACCCTGGAGCACCTCGACACCGGCATCGAGACGGTCAACCCGATCATGGGCGTCCGGTTCTGGGACCCGGCGGTGGAGATCCCGACCGAGGACGTCACGATCGGCTTCGACCAGGGTCGCCCGGTGACGATCAACGGCAAGGAGTTCGGCAGCCCCGTCGACCTGGTGCTGGAGGCCAACGCGATCGGCGGCCGGCACGGCCTCGGCATGTCCGACCAGATCGAGAACCGGATCATCGAGGCCAAGAGCCGGGGCGTCTACGAGGCACCCGGGATGGCGCTGCTGCACGCCGCGTACGAGCGGTTGGTCAACGCCATCCACAACGAGGACACGCTGGCCAACTACCACAACGAGGGCCGCCGACTGGGCCGGCTGATGTACGAGGGCCGCTGGCTGGACCCGCAGGCACTGATGCTGCGCGAGTCGTTGCAGCGCTGGGTCGGCACGGCGGTCACCGGCGAGGTGACGCTGCGACTGCGCCGGGGCGAGGACTACTCGATCCTCGACACCACCGGCCCGGCCTTCAGCTACCACCCCGACAAGCTGTCGATGGAGCGTACCGAGGACTCGGCGTTCGGCCCGTCGGACCGGATCGGCCAGCTCACCATGCGCAACCTGGACATCGCCGACTCGCGGGCGAAGCTGGAGCAGTACGCCAACCTCGGCATGGTCGGCGGGGCGAGCCCGCAGCGGATGGTCGGTGCCGCGCAGGCGGCCTCCACCGGTCTGATCGGCGCGATGCCGCAGGGCGGCGCGGAGGCGATCGCCTCCCGGGGTGTCTCCTCCGGCGACGACGAGGCGCTCGACCGGGCCGCGATGGAGTTCGGCGTCGACTGAGCGACCCCCATGGCCCCTCCGTGACGTCGCCCGGCGAATGTCGAGATCCGGCGTCACGGAGGGTAGCGTGTCGGCCGTGTTCCCTACCGTGCGTGAGGTCCTCGCCCTGGGCCCGGTCCGCCACGGCGCACCGCGCATGGTCGCCGGGGACGCCGGGCTGGACCGGCCGGTCCGCTGGGTGCACGTCGCCGAGGTGCCGGACATCGCCACCCTGCTCGGTGGCGGCGAGTTGGTGCTCACCACCGGCATCGGGCTCCCCGGCGACGACGCCGGGCTCCGCGCGTTCATCGGGGACCTCGCCGACGTGGGTGTCTCCGGGCTCGTCGTCGAGTTGGGCCGCCGCTACGTCAGCGGCGTACCCCGGGTGATGGCCGCCGCCGCCGAGCGGCGCGGCCTGCCCCTGGTGGAGCTGCGCCGCGCCACCCCGTTCGTGCGGATCACCGAGGCGGTGCACGCGCTGATCGTCGACGCGCAGCTCACCGAGCTGCGCGCCACCGAGGAAATCCACCAACGCTTCAACGACCTGTCCGTCGAGGGCGGCGACGCCGCCGAGGTGATCCGGCAGGCCGCCGAGCTGTCCGGCTGCCCGGTGGTGTTGGAGAACCTGTCCCGCCAGGTGCTCGGGTACGACCCGGCGGGCGAGAGCGCCGAGCTGCTGCTCGACGGCTGGGAGCAGCACTCCCGGCGGGTCCGGCCGACCGGGCGCACCGCGTACGACCCGGACAACGGGTGGCTGGTCACCGCCGTGGGCGCGCGGGGACAGGACTGGGGGCGACTGTTGCTGCGCTGGCCGGCCAGCGGCGACGTGCCCAGCGCCCAACCCAGCGGGCCGACCGCCGGCCCGCCCACCCGGTTGACGATCCTGATCGAGCGGGCCGCGTCCACCCTCGCGCTGGGCCGACTGATCCGCCGCGACGCCGAAGGGCTGGAACGGCAGATCCACCGCACCCTGCTCACCGCACTCCTCGACCACTCCCGGCCGGTGGACGAGGTCGCGCTGCGGGCCAAGGCGCTCGGCGTGGTGCTCGACCGTCGGCACCTGGTCGGCGTCATGGTCCGACACCGGCCTGAGGACCCGGTCGGGGAGACGGGCCCGGAGGCTGCTCAGGCCCGGCTGCGGGACCTGTCCGAGGCCGTCGGCCAGGCGCTGCGCGAGGCGAAGCTGACCGCGCTGACCAGCGCGGTCGACGACAGTTCGGTGGGTGCGCTGCTGGCGCTGACCGACCCGGCCGCCGAGGACCGCGCGCTGTCCGCGTTCGCCAGCGCTCTTCGTCGGGTACGCCTCGACGCCGGCACCGGCCGACCGGGGCTCGGTGTCGAACCGGCTCGGGCCACCCCCGGCCCCGATGCGTCCCGCTCCGCGTCCGGCGCGGAGTCCTCCCGCGTGGCTCCCGGTGCCGATCCGTCCCGTCCGGCGTTCGGGGTGGAGGCCGTGCGGGCGGGTGTCGAGAGGGCCCGGGGTGTTGGCCCCGGTGCCGTGATCGTGGCCGCTGGATCGGGGGTGGGCACGTTGCGGGAGGCCCGCCGGTCGCTCGTCGAGGCGCGGCAGATCGCCGAGGCGGCCACCCGGGACCGGCGTGACCTGGCGGTATTCCGGTTGCCCCACGTCGGCCTGGCCGGCCTGCTGCACCTGCTGCGCGACGAGCCCCGGTTGCAGACCTTCGTCGAACGCGAACTCGGCGCCCTGCTGGAGTACGACGCCCGCCACCCCCGGGAGCAGTTGCTCGACACTCTGCGCGCGTACCTGGAACAGGGGCGCAACAAGACCGCGGGCGCCGCCGCCGCGCACCTGTCCCGGCCGGCGTTCTACGAGCGCCTGGCCCGCATCGCCCGCATCCTCGACGTGGACCTCGACTCGGTAGAGGCCTCCCTGTCCCTACACGTAGCCCTACTGGCCCTGGAAGCAGTCCGAACCCCCTAAACCCCAACCCCGCCCCGCCCTCGCCGGCGATCATGGAGTTGTGGTGCCTCACAAAAGCCGCAAGGCCGCCCATTACGCCCACCACAACTCCATGATCGACGCGGGCGGGGGTGCGCGCGGGGCAGGGGGTGCGCCGCGGGCGGGGGTGGGCGGGCGCGGGCGCGGGCGCGGTCAGGGGTGAGGTGGGCGCGGTTAGGTGAGGGCGTTTAGGGCTTTGGCGTAGGTGGGGGGGATGTGGTTGGGGCCGCCTGGGGTGAAGACGTCCGAGTGGGCCACGGCGGACCAGGCTGTCTCCGGGACGGCGTCGACCAGTGCTCGGATCACCGGGGCGTCGCGCCACTGCGCCTGTTCGGCGAGCAGGCCGAGAGCCACCACCGACTCCTCGACCTCGCCCACGCACTCGAACGGCTTGTGCCCGTCCACGCCCAGCAACTCGCGGTAGCCGGGGATCTGCGACTCGTCGGCGAGCAGGTCACCGCCGAAGATGCCCACCACCCGCTCCCGCGGCATGAAGGGTGCCATGGCCAGGAACACGAACCGGCACTTCGGGCAGTCGCGGCACCAGCGCTCACTCGCGTCGCGCAGCTTGAACGCGGCGTTGCAGCTGGTCACCACGTCGTCGTAGCGGGTGAACTCGGCGAACAGTCGGGCGATGTGCAGCTCGGACAGCGAGCGCAGCAGCGAGAAATACGGATCGGTCAGGCCGGCGTGCTCGGCCAGCGACGCCCGTAGCAGCCCCTCCGCCTCGACGCCCTTGGACCACTGGTGGTTGATCTCGTGACCGTTCCAGATCAGGTTCGGGTCGGACGCCGAGCGCTCGTTGGACATCACCACCGGGCCGAGCCCGTGCAGCACCGCGGTGGCCACCGCGATCAGCGAGTTGATCGCGGTGACCGGGATGTGCCCGTTCAGCGCGCCGGCCGCGTTCAGGTCGAACAGCACCGGGTCGAGCCGTCGGCGGGCGGCGAGCGGGACCAACCCGGACGCCTCGTTCACGGAGACGATCACGTGGTTCGGGTTGACCGAGAACGGCACCGGGTCCAGCTCGGCGCGGCGCAGCGCCTCCAGGCTGACGATCGAGTCCTTACCGCCGCCGACCGCCGAGAGCGGGCGACGCTCCGAGTCGTCGTACACCCGGGGTGCGTCCGGCGAGCCGGCCGGCACCTCCGGACGCAGCTGGAGCACGTGCGGCAGCTGGTTGCGGTACGCGTACTCGGCGAGGCCCTTGGTGTAGACGGCCGTGACGTAGTCGACGGTGGCCGCGCCCAGCGGCGCCGGCAGCACGAGGCGCGGCGGCGCGGCGGCCTTGTAGTAGCTGACCCCGGCGACCAGGTGCAGGACCTCCAGCACCCGGCCGAGGGTCGCCACCGTCTCGTCCGAGGGCGGCTCCGCCGGCAGCGGGAGGGTGATCACCTCGGTGAACCGCTGCTCACCGGCCGGGCCGGTCAGGGCGTAGTCGAACAACACCTCGCCGGTGGCGAAGTCGATCGAGTAGGACGGGAAGGTGAAGGCGTCCATCCGCCGGAGCTGCTCGTTGGGCACACGCCATACTAGGCCCTGGTTCGTCCGGCCGTGTCCGGACCGGGCCCCGCCCTGCCGCCGCCGCGACCTCCGAGGAGAGCCCAGTGCGCCTGTCTGACCTGCGCGGACGTACCGTCGCCGTCTGGGGCACCGGCCGGGAGGGCCGGGCCGCTGTGACGGCGATCGCCGCGCACGGCCCCGCCGAGCTGGTCGCCGTCGACGACAGCGCCAACTTCCTGTCGCTGCCCTGGGACGGGCCGCTGGCCGAGGCGGCACCGCTGGTCACCGGTGAGGCGGGATTCGAGCGGCTGGCCGCCGCCGACGTGGTGGTCCGCTCGCCCGGCGTGCCGCAGACCCACCCGTGGCTCGTCGAACTGCGCCGACGCGGGGTCCTGGTCACCCAGGGCACCGCGCTGTGGATGGCCGACCACGCCGCGCGCACCGTCGGGGTCACCGGCAGCAAGGGCAAGAGCACCACCTCCAGCCTGATCAGCCACCTGCTCACCGCGATGGGCCGGCCGAACGTCTTCGGCGGCAACATCGGGGTGCCGACCCTCGACCTGCCGGATGCGGAGTTGTACGTGCTGGAGCTGTCCAGCTACCAGTGCAGCGACCTCACCGACTCGCCGCGGGTGGCGGTGGTCACCGCGCTCTTCCCCGAGCACCTGGACGCGCACGGCGGGGAGCGGGAGTACTACCGGGACAAGCTCAACCTGCTGGCCCACGACCCGCAGACGATCGTGGTCAACGGCGGCGATCCCCGGCTCGCCGCCGAACTGGGGGAGTTGCCGGCGGTGCGCGCCGGCCAGCCCGACAGCAGCCACGTCGCGGCCGGCATCGACGGTACGCCCTGGTTCCACCTCGGCGACCAGCCGCTCTTTCCGCGCGCCGTGCTGCCCCTGGTCGGCCGGCACAACGAGGGCAACCTGTGCGTCGCCCTCGCGGTGCTCGACGCGCTCGGCATCGACGTGGTGGCCGGCAAGGACCACCTCGCCGTCGCGGTCGCCGAGTTCCAGGGGCTGGCCCACCGGCTCACCGAGATCACCGACCCGTCCGGGCTGACGTTCGTCGACGACACCCTGGCCACCAGCCCCTACGCGGCCATGCACGCCATCGACGCGTACGACGGGCGGCCGCTGACGGTGATCGTCGGGGGCAACGACCGGGGTCTGGACTACACGCCGCTGGCCGAGCACCTGGCCGAGCGGGAGCTGACCGTGATCGGCATTCCGGACAGCGGGCCGCGCATCGTCGAGGTGCTCGCCGGCCTGCCCAAGGTGCGTACCGAACTGGTCGACGACCTGGTGGACGCGGTCCGGCTGTCCCGCGAGGTGACCCCGTCCGGCGGGGTGGTGCTGCTGTCTCCGGCCGCGCCCAGCTACGGCCGGTTCCGCAACTTCGAGCACCGCTCCGAGGTCTTCGCCCAGGCCGTCGCCGACACCGCCGGTTGAGCCCGGCGCGCGGGCACCGCCGGTTGAGCCCGGCGCAGCGGGCACCGCCGGTTGAGCCCGGCGCGGCGGGCATCGCCGGTTGAGCCCGGCGCGGCGGGCATCGCCGGCGGGCGGGCGCGGTCAGCGTGCGGGCAGCCGGGAGTGCAGGGCGCGCATCGAGCGGATTGCCGAGCGGATCTCCTGGAGGTAGCGCCCCGGGGTGAGCGTCTGCTCGGGTAGCACCGCCAGGTCGGCCAGCGCCGGGTCCACGCCGACCGTGTCGATGCCACACCCGTACGGCAGGGCCAGGGTACGCAGCGCGTCGCAGTGCTGGAACGGCACGTAGATCGGCGCGGTGACCATCAGGATCTCGTCACCCGGTGCGACCCGTGCGTGCTCGGCCCAGAACCGTTGCGTGTCGGCGGTGTGGGCGCGCCGCCGATCCGGTTCGCCCGACGGCGCGGCCAGCACCCGTACCGGTGGCAGGCCCGCCGGCCGGTAGGTCCGCGACGACCAGGAGTGGTGCGGGTGGCCGGCGTCGACGCCGGCCCGCTCCGCCGGGGCGGTCGCCCCGAACACCCGACGGACCGCCGAGTCCAGCACGTCCACCTCGGTGTCGTCGGCGGGCAGGCCAGCGCCGGCCAGCGTGCGCCGCTCCCAGTCCGACAGCGGCCGGAAACTGCCCAGCACGGCGACCTCGCCGGTCACCCGCAGGCCGGTGCGCAGCAGGTGCGCGGCATAGGCGACCCGGCGCACGCAGGCGTGCCCGAGACCGCCGAGGACGACCAGGTGGGCGTACGTCGATCGGGTCGGCAGCACCGGCCGGACCAGGCCGAGCGCGGCCGCCGCGGCGAGCACCAGCTCGGCGGTGTCGGGGTCGAGGTCCGGCTCCCGGGCCTCGGGCCGTTCCCGGCCGCCCCGGAAGTCCCAGTGTGTCGCCGAGAACTCGTCGAGGAACCGCAGCACCTCGGTCAGGTCACCGTCGGGCCAGGTGCCGCCGAAACGGGCGACCAGGCCGCGGACCGGGTCCGCGCCCACCCACCGGGCGACGCCGGCCGCCGGGTCGTCCGGCGCACCCACGGGCAGCGGTACGGGCAGCTCGGGCACCGCAGGATCGTACCGGGGCACTGTTGTCGTCCCGTCGTACGCTGGCCTCAGCCGGTGCCCGGGAGGTACGTCGATGTCCGATCTGCTCCGCCGACCCCGCGCCGGCCGGATCGCCGCCGCGGGTGGCTTCGTCCGGCTGCTGGCACACACCGACCCGGTCGCGCTCGTCGGCATCCTGATCTCGATCTCGCTCTCCGTGACGTTGGACCTGACCAACGCGGCGACCGGGGTGGAGTCGCTGCTCGCCGGGCTGATGGGCACCACCATCTCGCTGCTTGTCGACTCGCTGGCCCGCGCCGAGCGCCGCTTCCACCTACGCACCCTGCTGGAGGGGCCACACTGGCTGGTGCACGCGGTGCCGGAGGTGGTCACCGGCACCCGGGAGGCGGTCGAGCGGCATCCCAACACCCGGGTCGCCGACGAGGCCCGGCGTCGCTTCGAACGGTTTCGGGCCGACACCGACCAGCTGCGCGTCGGGCGGATCATCCGACCCGGCGGCGACTGCCAGGACCTGCTCGGCGGCACCCGCGACTGCGTACGGCGACTGGACGCGGTGACGAACGTGATGCCGAGGGCCAGCGGCGAACTGAGCTGGTGGCGTGGCGAGATCGGCCGGCACTACTGGGCGGCGAACACCGAGGCGTTGGCCCGGGGCGTACGGATCACCCGGGTGTTCCTGCACGCCGGCCTGACCGACGAGCTGACCGCGTTGGTGCGGGCCCAACATGAGGCCGGGGTACGGGTGGGTCTGCTGCCGTGGGGCGTGGTCGATGCCTCGCGCCACGTCAACCTGACCCTGTGGGACGACACGGCGTGCTGGGAGGGCCGGATGAGCGCGCACGGCGAGATCACCGAGAACCAGTTCTCGGTGAACGCCGGCGACCTGGCCCGGCTGACCGACGTCTTCGAGGTCTGCGTCGAGGCGGCGACCTTCCTCGACTGAGACCTTCGTCGACTGACGACGACGTCGACTGACCGCGACGGGAGGGCGGGCCACCGATGACCGTGCAAGCCGTACTGCTGGTGACCGCGGTGGTCTGGGCGGTCAGCCTGATCCGGTCGGTGCGGATGCGCGCACTTGTCTACAGTCTCCCGCTGCCGATGACGCTGGCCCTGGTCAGCACCGGGCACCGGGTGCAGGGCGCGCAACTGCTCGGGGTGCTCGGCCTCAACCTGTTCTTCGTCATCGTGGCGGTCACGCACCACCGGTTGCGCTGGCCGATTCTGATCGCCGACGCCGCCGGGATCATCGGGTACGTGGCGCTCAGCGCAGGTCTGCTCGCCGTGCCGGTGCCCTTCTGGCCCGCGCTGGCCGGCACCGTGGCGCTCTGGACGGTGACGATGCTGCTGCTGCGCCGACAACACCCCGCACCGACCGTGCCGCCGACCGTGCCGCCGTCGCCGGCCGTGCCGCCGACCGTGCCGCCGTCGCCGGCCGTGCCGCCGGTCGGGGCTGGGCCGCCGTCGCCGCTCGGGCTGCCGGTGGGGGAGGCGGGGCCGCGAACCCGGCTGCCGGCGGCGGTCAAACTGCTGGTGATCCTGCTGGGTGCGACGCTCACCGGGCTGCTCGGCGAACTGCTGCGCGCGATGGTGGTGACATTCCCGTACTCCGGGGTGCTGGTGGCCATCGAAAGCCGCCGCGACCTGGTGGCGTTCACCCGGCACTTCGCCCGCAACAGCCTGGCGCTTGTCGGCTTCCTGGCGGCGTACCACGTCTGGCAGGACACCTCGACGGCCGCCGCGCTGGCGGCCGGCTGGGTGGCTTTCGCGGTGCTGGCGGTGGCGCTGCACGCGGCGATCGCCAGCGGCGCGGCCCGGCGTCGCGCGGCGCTGCCGGCTGCCGGCTGAGCGACCCACCGGACACGGCGCGGGGCCGTCCGTCCGGATCGGCCGGCGGTGGGCGCGCGAACTGCCTGTCCGATAATGACCATCACGGCGGCCGATTGCCTCGCCCGCCCGCCCGCCCGCCCCGCCCCGCCCCGCCGGCGCCGCCCCGCCCGCGCACCGTTGCGCGCCCAAGATCCGCGCAGATCTTCAGCATCGCTCGTGGGTGGTCGAGCGGCGGGTGTCAGTGCGGCGAGGGCGGGGGCGACCGCGCATGCCTTGATCGTGCTCGATCCCGGATGTAATGGCCTCGCGGCGTGAGTTGGGGACTACATCCACGACAACGCCGTTGCGTTAGGGCTGTAGCCGGCGGGTCAACCCGGGACAGGAAGTGCCCGATCGGGGAGCGGGTTGGGCCCGGCGTGGCGATCATGGAGTTGTGGTGCCGACTTTGGGGGTTTTGCGGGCGTTCTGTTACCCACCACAACTCCATGATCGGCGAGGCAGTGCTGGTCGACGAACGGCCGTTCCACCTAGCGCAACGGCGCTGACATCCACGACAACGCCGTTGCGTTAGGGCGGTGGCCGACGGGTCAACCCGCTGCTGACTATCGGGGCTTGTAGATCAAGACCGCGTCGAGCAGGAGAATCGCGTCGATCTTGCATCTTCTGTCGCCGACTTCAGTGGTAATGCCCCTAATGTCGGGGCAGAAAGTGCAAGATCGAGAGACGGGCTTGGCGATCATGGAGTTGTGGTGCCTGGTTTGGCGTTCTGCGGGCGCTTTGTCTTCCGTCACGGTCCATGATCGGCGAGGCAGTGCGCGTTGACGGACAGTCATTCCGCCTAACGCAACGGCGTTGACATCCACGATCGAGCGTGATCACGTCCCGGCGTCTCGGAGCCCAGGGCTCTCGGCGTCGCGGGTTCGGGTTCGCCTTGCCGGGCGTGGTGGCAGGGGCGGCGGTCAGGTGGTGGGGAACAGGCGGGCGTGGAGGGCCGCCGGGTCGGTGACCTCGGGCAGGTCGCGGGCGGCGAGCCAGGCCGCGGCGGCAGCACCGTCGCCTGCGGTACGCAGGGGCGCGTCCGGCCAGTGTCGGGCGACCTCGGCGCGGACGGCGGTGGCCAGCGGGGTGTCCGCGGTGAGGAGTCCGCCGCCGAGCACGAGGGGTGTCGCCGCGTCGGCGGGGCGGATTCGGCTCACGCTCTCGGCGAGGTGGGTCGCGGCCTCGCCGATCAGGGCGACGGCGACGGGTTCGCCCTGGCCGGCGGCGGTGACGACGAGTGGTGCGAGTTGGGCCAGCTCGATGGGTGCTCGTCGGGTGACGGTCTGGATGACGGCGTCGACTGTGTCTCGGGGGCGGGCGGCGATCTCGGCGCTGCCCAGCAGGTTGGTGAGCACCGCCGTGGCCAGTGCCCCGGGCGGACGTCCGACGTCCAGGTCGGCGAGTAGTCGGCGTACCCCCTCGCGACCGAGCCAGAAGCCCGAGCCGGTGTCGCCGAGGAGCCAGCCGTGGCCGTCGGCGATCCGGTCGAGCCGCAGGTCGTGGACCTGTGCGGTGATCGCGCCGGTGCCGGCGATGAGCACGGTGCCGTCCGGTGCGGCGCTGCCGGAGGCGTAGGCGACCAGGGCGTCGCCGTGGACCGCGTACGGGCAGCGTAGGCCGGCGTCGTGCCAGGCCCGGTCGAAGGCGGCGCGGCCGGCGGGGTCGGCGAGCAGCCGGCCGGCTCCGGCCAGCCCGATGGTGCCGGCGACCACGCGTGTCGGGTCGAGGTCGGCGAGCGCCTCGCGGAGCGCGGTCAACAGCTCGGCGGCGGCCCGTTCGGCGCCGTGACTCGTGGGGTTGCCACCGCCGGCCCGGCCGGTGCCGACACGGTGCCCGGTGAGGGTCAGGGCGGTCGCCCGGGTGGACGTGCCGCCGACATCGAGACCGATCACGAGGGTGTCGGGCATCGGCACGGGGCCTCCTTGGTTGGTACGGCGATTGGGCCTGTTCATGCTGGTCGGCGACGTGTTGCGGGGCAAGTTTCGGCGGGCGCAGCGGGTTGTGCGCCAGGTAACAGTTTGAAAACTTCGCCCACAGTCTTGACACGGAGGGGCGTTCAGTAAGAACTTTTACCACTAACAGTTAACAAGCTTTTCGGAAAGGTGAGCCGACAGATGGTTGATCACGAGGTGGACACCGCCGCGGGGACCGCGGTGGTCGACGCCGACGCGATCGATCGACGAAACTCCGCCTCCGACGGGGTGCTGGCCCGGGTCCGCAACGGGCTCGGCGAGTTGACCGGCGCCCTGCGGCGGGTCGCCGAGCACGTGCTGAGCGACCCGGAGGCCGCTGCCCGATCCACAATCGTCGAGCTGGCCGAGCGCAGCGGCACCTCACCGGCGACCATCACCCGCTTCTGCCGGGCGATGGGTTTCGAGGGGTACGCCGACCTGCGGCTGGGCATCGCCTCCGAGACCGGTCGGGCCCGCTCCGCCGGTTGGACCGTCGACATCGGACGCGAGATCCAGCCGAGCGACCCGCTCGCCCGGGTGCTCGACCAGATCATGGCCGCCGACACCCGGGCCATGCACGACACCGCCACCCTGCTCGACCTCGGCGAGGTGGAGCGCGCGGCCGTGGCGATCGCCGGGGCCAGCCGGGTGAACATCTTCGGCGCCAGCGGCAGCGCCCTCGTCGGCGAGGAGATGCAGTTCAGCCTGCACCGCATCGGCGTGGCCGCGTGGGCGTGGAACGACGTGCACGAGGGGCTGGCCAGCGCCGCGTTGCTGCGCGCCGGGGACGTGGCGCTCGGCATCTCGCACACCGGGCAGACCCGGGAGACGATCGAGATGCTCGCCGAGGCGGGCAGCCGGGGCGCGACCACGCTCGCGCTCACCGGGTTCCCGCGCTCACCGCTGGCCGAGCTTGCCGACATCGTGCTGCTCACGGCCAGCCAGGCGACCACCTTCCGGCCGGACGCGCTCTCCGCCCGACACCCCCAGTTGGTGGTGCTCGACCTGCTCTACATCGCCGTCGCCCAACGTACGCACGACCGCGCCCACGCGGCCTTCCGGCGCACCGCGCAGGCCGTCGACGGGCACAAGGCCGCGAAGGGGGTCCTGTCATGATCAGTGCCCAGGGGTACGCGGACGCCGTCCGCCCGGTGCTCGACCGACTGCTCGACTCGGAGGCCGACGGGATCACCCGGGCCGCCGACCTGATCGCCGACAGCCTGCGCGACGGCGGGGTGCTCCAGGCGTTCGGCGCCGGGCACTCCGAGGCGTTCGCCGCCGAGCTGGTGGCCCGGGCCGGTGGGCTGGTCCCCGCCAACCGGCTCTCGGTACGGGACCTGGTGCTGCACGGTGACGCCCCGCGTGACGTGCTCGCCGACCCGAAGCTGGAACGCGACCCCTCCATCGCCCACCAGATCTACGCGCTCGCGGCGCCCCAGCCGCGCGACGTGTTCGTGGTGGCGTCCCAGTCCGGCATCAACGGCTCGGTGGTCGAGCTGGCGGCGCTGGTCACCGAGCGCGGTCATCCGTTGATCGCGGTCACCTCGGTCGAGCACACGGCACGGGTCGTTCCTCGGCACCCGTCCGGTCAGCGGCTCGCCGACCTCGCCGACGTCGTGCTGGACAACGGCGCGCCGTACGGCGATGCACTGCTGCCGCTCGAGGGCGGCGGCGCGGTCTGTGCGGTCTCCTCGGTCACCACGGCGCTGCTGGCGCAGTTGCTGACCGCGGAGGTCGTACGACGGTTCCACCAGGCCGGAGAGGTGCCCCCTATCTACCTCTCCGCCAACGTCCCCGGCGGGGACGAGCACAACATCGCCCTCGAGTCGCGGTACGCCGGGCGTCTCCGGCGTACCGCCTGACCCGAATTTCCCAAGGAGAGACGACGATGTCGATTACCCCCGAACACCCGGCCGCACTCGACCGTCGCACGGTGCTGCGTCGCGCCGCCGCCGTGGGCATGCTCGCCACTCCGGCCATCGGCCTGCTCAGCGCCTGCGCGACGAGCGGCGGCGACAAGGAGACCGAGCAGGTCGCCGGTGGCACCAAGAGCGAGAAGAACCCGTTCGGCGTCAAGGAGGACGCCGCGATCGAGGTGATCATCTTCAACGGTGGTTACGGCGAGAAGTACGCCACCGACGTGCACGAGCCGCTCTACAAGACCGCGTTCCCCAAGGCGGAGGTCAAGCACCAGGCCACGCAGGCCATCTCCACGGTGCTCCAGCCCCGGTTCGCGTCCGGCAACCCGCCGGAGTTCGTGAACAACTCCGGCGAGAAGCTGATGGACTTCGGTGCGCTCGTCGCCGACGGCCAGCTCCAGGACCTCACCGAGCTGTGGGACGCCCCGTCGGTCGACGACCCGGCCAAGAAGGTCCGCGACACGGTCGTGCCGGGCACCATCGAGGCGGGCTCGTTCAACGGCAAGCCGTACGTCCTGTACTACGTCTCCACCGTCTTCGGCATCTGGTACTCGGGCAAGCTGTTCAAGGACAACGGCTGGGCGCCGGCGAAGACCTGGGACGACTTCATCGCCCTGCTCACCAAGATCAAGGCCAAGGGCATCACCCCGTACGGCTACGCCGGGGCGAACGCGGCCTACTACCAGTGGAACGTCATCCTCACCCAGGCTGCCAAGATCGGCGGCACCGATGTACTGAAGAACATCGACAACCTGGAGGACGGCGCCTGGAAGCAGGACGCGATCAAGCAGGCCGCCACGGCGTGGGCCGAGGTCGGGGCGAAGTTCAGCGACAAGAGCTTCGAGGGTCTCAAGCACACCGACGTGCAGCTGCGCCAGAACCAGAACAAGGTTGCCCTGTACCCCAGCGGTGACTGGCTGGAGGGCGAGCAGAAGCAGGACACCCCGGCCGGCTTCGAGTACCAGCTCATGCCGGTGCCGAGCCTGACCGCGTCGGACAAGCTGCCGGCGACCGCACTGCGGGCCACCGCGGGTGAGGGCTACTTCGTCTCGGCGAAGAGCAAGAACCCCAGGGGCGGCCTGGAGTACATGCGTCAGATGCTGTCCAAGGCGGGCGCGAAGGGCTTCACCGAGGTGGTCAAGGCCCCGACCGTGGTCACCGCCGGCTCGGAGGGCTTCGCCTTCCCGCCCGGTGTGGCCAGCTCGCAGGCCGCGCTCAAGGCCGCCGGCCAGGACGTGTTCAACCTGTACTTCGACGGCTGGTACAAGGAGCTCGACACGGAGGCGCGGGCCGCCACCAACGAGCTGATGTTCGGCCGGATCAACGCCGACGCCTTCGTGGAGCGGATCCAGAAGCGCGCCGACGCCATCAAGAAGGATTCCTCCGTCACCAAGTTCAAGCGCTGATCGGAGCGTAGGGGTCATGCGGCACGGCAAGTACCCATTCGTGATCGGGTTCCTCTTTCTCCCGGTCACGCTGTACGTGACCTTCGTGATCTGGCCGTACGCGCAGGCCTTCCAGATCTCGATGACCAACTGGCGGGGGCTGTCGGCCCCGCAGTGGGTGGGCTTCGACAACTACCGGAGGTTGCTCGACGACGGCACCTTCTGGAAGGCGGTCCAGCACCACGGCGTACTGCTGCTTGCCCTGCCGCTGATCACCATCGCGATCGCGCTGTTCTTCGCCTTCCTGCTCAACGTGGGTGGCAAGAGCAGTGGCGGCCAACGTCAGGGAGTCTGGGGGGCGAAGTTCTACCGGGTGGTGTTCTTCTTCCCCCAGGTCCTGGCGGTGGCCATCATCGCGGTGCTGTTCCAGATGGTGTACCGGCCGAACGAGTCCGGCCTGATCAACGGCGTGTTGATGAAGTTCGGCCTGGACCCGGTGTTCTTCCTGGTCAAGCCGAGCCTGGCCCTCTGGTCGATCATCGCGGTGCTGGTCTGGCAGGCGGTCGGCTTCTACGTGGTGCTGTTCTCGGCCGGGATGGCCTCCATTCCGGGTGAGATCTACGAGGCCGCCGAGATGGACGGGGCGAGCCGGGTGACGCTGTTCTTCCGGGTCACCCTGCCGCTGCTCTGGGACACCCTCCAGGTGGCCTGGGTGTACCTCGGCATCGCCGCGTTCGACGCGTTCGCCATCGTGGCGGTGCTCTCGGTGGACGGTGGCGGCCCGGACGGCGCCACCACCGTCCTGGCGATGGAGATCTACCGCAACGCGTTCGTCTACTCGAAGTACGGCTACGCCTCGGCGATGGGCGTGGCGCTGTTCTTCCTCACCATCACGTTCGCGGCGCTGACGCTGCGGCTCACCAAGCGGGAAAGCGTGGAGTACTGATGAACCCGCAGTCGACGCTGCCGCCGACACCGGCGGCGCTACCGCCGAAGACCGGCGACCCGAAGGCCACCGGTGGGCGGGGAGGCCGGAGCCCCCGCTCGGAGGTGCGGCTCTTCGCGGGCCTGGGGCACATCGCGCTCGCCGTGTGGGCGGTGATCGTGATCGTGCCGATCCTCTGGACCTTCCTCGCCGCGTTCAAGAACACCAGCGAGATCTTCAGCAGCCCGTGGACGCTCCCGGCGGAGCTGCGCTGGGAGAACTTCGGCCGGGCCTGGACCAAGGCGAACGTCGGCCGGTACTTCCTCAACAGCGTCATCGTGGTCGGTGGCGGCACGTTCCTCACCATGCTGCTCGGCTCGATGGCCGCGTACGTGCTGGCCCGCTACCGGTTCTGGGGCAACCGGGCGGTCTACTACCTGTTCGTCTCCGGGCTGGCCTTCCCGGTCTTCCTGGCCCTGGTGCCGCTCTTCTTCGTGGTGAAACAGCTGCACCTGTTGGACAGCCACCTCGGGGTGGTGCTGGTCTACACCGCGTACTCGTTGCCGTTCACGGTGTTCTTCCTGGCCGCGTTCTTCAAGACGCTGCCGACGTCGGTCGCCGAGGCGGGCATGATCGACGGCTGTGGGCACACCCGGCTGTTCTTCCAGGTGATGATGCCGATGGCGAAGCCGGGCCTGATCAGCGTGGCGATCTTCAACATCATCGGTCAGTGGGCGCAGTACCAGTTGCCCCTGGTGCTGCTGTCCGACAAGGACAAGTGGGTGCTCACCCAGGGCATCGCGGAGATCTCGGTGAACGCCGGCTACGAGGCGGACTGGTCCGGGTTGTTCGCCGCGCTGACCCTCGCCATCCTCCCGATGATCATCGTGTACGCGGTCTTCCAACGCCAGATCCAGGCCGGCCTCACCTCCGGCGCCGTCAAGTAGCAGGTCACCTCGGGCGCTCGTCGGCCTGGCTGTGCCACGAGTGCCACAGCGCGGCGTACGCCCCGTCGGCGGCCACCAGGTCGTCGTGGCTGCCGATCTCGGTGATCCGGCCGTCGGCCAGCACGGCGACCCGGTCGGCGTCGTGCGCGGTGTTGAGCCGGTGCGCGATCGCGATGACCGTCCGCCCGACCAGCACGGCGGCCAGCGCCCGTTCGGTACGGCGGGCGGTGCTCGGGTCGAGCGCGGCGGTCGCCTCGTCGAGGATCAGCGTGTGCGGGTCGGCGAGCACCAGTCGGGCCAGCGCGAGCTGCTGTGCCTCGGCCGCGCCGAGCTGCCGGGCCCCGTCGCCGAGCTCGGTGTCCAGTCCGTCGGGCAGCTCCGCAAACCAGTCGGCACCCACGGTGACCAACGCGGCGTGCATCTGCTCGTCCGACGCGTCCGGCGCGGCGAAGGAGAGGTTGTCGCGCACCGAGCCGATGAAGACGTGGTGCTCCTGCGTGACCAGGGCGATCCGCCGCCGACGCTCGGCGGGGTCGAGGTCGGTGACCGGGCAGCCACCGATGCTGACCACGCCGTGGCGTGGCGCGTCGATCCCGGCCAGCAGCCGGGCCAGGGTGGACTTGCCGGCACCGGACGGACCGACGACGGCCAGCCGCTCACCCGGCTGCACCTCCAGGTCGATGCCGTGCAGCACGTCCGGCCCACCGGAGTAGGAGAACCGCGCCCCGCGGACGACGACCCGCTCGCCCCGCGAGGTGGCCGCCCGACCGGGCGCCTCCGGCGGGACCATGCCGACGCCGAGCACCCGGGCGTACGACGCGAAGCCGCGCTGCGCCTGCTCGGTCCACTGCAACAGCCGGTCCATCGGGTCGATCGCCTGTTGCAGGTAGAGCGCGGCGGCGACCACCGCGCCGAGCGAGACCACCTCCCGGGAGAGCAGGTAACCGCCGACGAGCAGGACCAGGGCGATCGGCAGCGGATAGCTGGCCTCGACGACCGAGAAGTACACCGTACGCAGCGCCAGGGTCGCCCGGCGGGCCTGCCACACCCGGGCGATCCGGCTGGTGCCGTGCCGGACCCGGTCGTCGCTCAGCCGCAGTGCCTCCACCGTGCGGGTGCCCTCGGCGGTGGTGGTGAGCGTCTCGGTCAACTCGGCCGCCGCCGCACCCTCGGTGAGGTACGCGGGACTGGCGCGCCGCAGGTACCACCTGGTGGTCGCCACGATCGACGGGAGCCCGCCCAGCGCGGCCAGGCCGAGCAGCGGATGCAGCAGGAAGATCGCCCCGAACAGCAACGTCAACTGCACGGACGCGATGACGATGGTGGGCACCACGTTGCGCACGGTGGTGCCGACCGTCGCCACGTCGACCGAGCTGCGGGTGGCCAGGTCGCCGGAGCCGGCGCGCTCGACGACCGACACCGGCAGGCCGAGGGTGCGGGAGACGAACTCCTCGCGCAGCTCGGCGACGGCCCGTTCACCGAAGCGGTGGCCGGCGTACTGGGCGTAGCGGGAGAGCAGCGCGCTGACCAGGACGCAGCCGGCGATGGCCAGCGCCAGCCGGTCCACGGTGGCCACGCCGGCACCGGCGGTGACCCGGTCGACGATGGTGCCCAGCAGCCACGGCGGGGCGAGGCCGGCGACCGCGGCGGCGCAGTGCAGCGCCAGCACGACACCGACCGCGCGGCGATGCCGACCGATCATGTCGCGCAGGGCGCGGCGGACGGTGCGGCGGTCGGCCACCGGCAGCCGGTTCACCGGTAGACCTCCTCGGTGTCGGTGGGCTGGTCGAGATCGGCACTGCCCCGGGCCACCAGGCGCCGGTAGTCGGCGTCGGCGTCGAGCAGGTCGGCGTGGCTGCCGGTGGCGGTGATCCGGCCGGCGCTCAGGAACGCGACCACGTCGGCGCGGCCGAGCAGCAGCGGCGACGTGGCGATCACGACGGTCGTCCGGCCGGCCCGCGCGGCACGCAACCGTTCGGCGATCCGCGCCTCGGTGTGCGCGTCCACCGCCGAGGTCGGGTCGACGAGGATCAGCACCTCCGGCTCGGCGAGGAGCGCCCGGGCCAGGCGGACCCGTTGGCGTTGACCGCCGGAGAGCGTCCGGGCGCGCGCGTCCAGCGGGGTGTCCAGCCCGGCGGGCAGGGCGTCGACGATGTCGTCCGCCGAGGCGGCCCGCAGAGCCGCCCGGATCCGGTCGTCGTCGGCCCCGGGGCGCAGCACGTCGCGCAGTGTCCCGGCGAAGAGGTACGAGTCGTGGTCGGCGACCACGATCCGGGACCGGACCTCGTCCAGGGCGACAGCGGTCAACGGCACACCGCCCCAGGTGGTGTCGCTGACGACGTACCGGCCGAGCCGGTCGGCCAGCGCCACGGCCACCGCCGGGTCGTCGGCGGCCACCCCGGTCAGCCGGCCGGCGGGCACGGTCAGACCGCTCTGGGGGTCGTGCAGGTCGGCGGGGCCGGCCGGTGCGGCCAGGGCACCCGGCCGGCGTGCGTCGGGCACCGCGCCCGACCACCGGCGACCCGGGCCACCGACCTCGTCCGGGGCCACGTTGAGCAGGTCGGCGATCCGCCGGGCAGCGACCCGCCCCCGGATCAGTTGGTGACTGCCCTCCAGCAGGAACCACACCGGCACGATCAGGGTCGCCACGTAGCCGTAGACGGCCACCAGCTCGCCGATCGTGACGGCACCGGTCACCGCCATCCGAGCCGTCAGCCACACCACCGCCGCCAGGAACAACCCGGGGATGGCGACCGTCGCCGCGTCGATCCAGCTGTAGACCGCGCCGACCCGGTAGCCCTCCGCGCGCAGCTCCTGGGACCTGGCCGCGTACCGCCGGGCGAACAGGTCCCGGCCGCCCACCCCGGCGAGCACCCGCAGCCCCGCCACGATGTCGCCGGAGCGGGCGGTGAGCGCGCCCTGATGCCGGCGGTAGACCGACTCGACCCGCTCCAGGCGGCGCAGCAGGGGCCCGACGACCAGGCCGACCGCCGGCACTCCCACCAGCACGCAGAGCGCCAGCAGCGGGGAGATCGACCAGAGCACCACGGCGATGATCGCGTACGCGACGACCGCGCCGACGCCCGGCCCGGTCAGCGTCAGCACCTGCGCGGTCCAGTCGATGTCGGAGCCGCCGATGGTGGACACCTCACCCGCGCCGACCCGGCGCGGCAGCACCGCGCCGATGCGGGACAGGTGGCGCAGCAGCACCTCCGCCGAGCGGGCCTTGGCGTCCTCCCGGATGAAGGTCATCGTGCGGTGCCGCATGATGCCGAGGTAGGACAGGGCCACCCCCGCGACGACGATCGCCGCGACCCAGAAGACCAGGGCGCGCGTGTCTCCGGTGCGCAGCCCGTCGTCGACGGCGCGGTAGATCAGGTAGGGCCGGGCGGAGAGCCCGACCATCCAGGCCGTGCCGATCAGGCTGCCGCGCAGCACCCGCCAGGGTTGGCAGCGGACCAGCCACCACAGGTATCGCATCGGACCCCGGGTGTCGGGAGTGCCGGGATCGGAATGCGGGATCTGTGGGGGCACCCGACCACGCTACCGACCGTCCCCGACACCGGAGGGCGCCGACGCCGGTGAGGTCC
Organism: Micromonospora sp. NPDC048898; assembly: GCF_043198035.1. Classification (NCBI taxonomy): domain Bacteria; kingdom Bacillati; phylum Actinomycetota; class Actinomycetes; order Micromonosporales; family Micromonosporaceae; genus Micromonospora; species Micromonospora sp. NPDC048898. Next base: position 168,994 of record NZ_JBICUF010000010.1, on the reverse strand, counting down.
GCCTCCGGTTCTGTCGCACGGGAGAGGCAGAATCACGTTCGTGCTGGTGGCGGTGGTGTCCGACGAGCGAGGTGGGGGAGTTCTCTGCCCACTGGACTCGGCCGGCCGGCCGGTCGGTCCGACCGAGCCCGTCGTCGACCTGGTCGCCGCGGTCGCCGCCCGCGAGGCCGCCGAGCATCCGCGCTGGGTCTGGTCCGCCGCCACCTCCGTCTACCCGCCGCTGCTGCGTGCCGGCGTCCGGGTCGACAGGTGCCACGACGTGGAGTTGACCGAGGCGTTGCTGCTCGGCCAGGCGGGCCGCTGGGGCGAGCCCCGCGCGCTGGCCGCGGCCTGGGCCCGGTTGACGGGTGCGTCGGTGCCGCCCGACCCACCGCCGCGCGCCGCCGCGCCTCCCGGGCACGGCCAGGGCGCGCTCTTCGACACGCTGCCCGGCCCGTCGGGGCCGGGCATCGACGCACTGATCCAGGTGTACGCCGACCAGCTCGCCCGCATCGCCGCGACCGAGCACCCGGGCCGGTTCCGGTTGCTGGTGGCCGCCGAGTCGGCCGGCGCGCTGATCGCGGTGGAGATGGGTGCCGCCGGGTTGCCGTGGCGTGCCGACGTGCACGACGAGATCCTGCACGAGCTGCTCGGCGAGGCGTCCCCGGTCGGTGGCCCGCCACGCCGACTCGCCGAGCTGGCCGCACGGATGGCCGACGCGTTCGGCGTACGCCGCCTGCACGCCGACTCCCCGGCGGAGCTGCTGAAGGCGTTCGCCCGGGTCGGGGTGGAGCTGCCCAACACCCGGGCCTGGGTGCTGCGTGGGGTCGACCATCCGGCGGTGCCGCTGCTGTTGGAATACAAGGAGCTCTACCGGATCTGGACGGCGCACGGCTGGTCCTGGCTCGAGCAGTGGGTGCGCGACGGGCGGTTCCGACCGGAGTACGTGCCCGCCGGGGTCGTCTCCGGCCGCTGGGCGACCCGGGGTGGTGGCGCGTTGCAGATCCCGAAGGTGATCCGCCGGGCGGTGGTGGCCGATCCGGGCTGGCGGTTGGTGGTCGCCGACGCCGGCCAGTTGGAGCCACGGGTGCTGGCGGCGGTCTCCGGCGACGCCCGGCTGGCGGCGGCGGGCGGGGCCGGTGACCTCTACGCCGCGCTGGCCCGCGACTCGTTCGGCGGCGACCGGGCCAAGGCCAAGGTGGCGCTGCTCGGCGCGATGTACGGGCAGACCGGCGGCGCGGCGGTGCCCGCCTTGGCGGTGCTGAAGCGCAGCTACCCGACGGCGTTCGCCTTCGTCGAGGCGGCGGCGCGCACCGGCGAGGCGGGTGGGCTGGTGCGGTCGTGGCTGGGGCGGACGTGCCCGCCCGGTTCGGTGGGGTTCGGCGATCCGGACGACGCGCCCCCCGACCCGGACGCGGCGGCCGATCCGCAGGGCCCCCGGGCGCGGGCCGCGCGGTCGAGGGGTCGTTTCACACGTAACTTCGTCATCCAGGCCACCGCCGCCGAGTGGGCCTCCACGTTGCTTGCCACGCTGCGCACGGAGTTGGCCGACACCGACGCGGAGTTGGTCTTCTTCCAGCACGACGAGGTGGTCGTGCACGCGCCGGCCGCGCAGGCGGATGCGGTCGCCGCGGCCGTCACCCGGTGCGGCGAGCGGGCCTCCACGCTGCTCTTCGGTGCCACGCCGGTCCGGTTTCCGCTCGACCTGTCCATCGTGGATTGCTACGCCGACGCGGCCTGACCCGGGTGGCCCGCCCGGCGGCCGATCGGGTCAGGAGACGGCCGACCCCGGGTTCGCCGCGTCCCACGCCTGGCGGGATTCGGCAATCGCGTCCTTGTGCGCCAGTGACCAGTCGGTCAACTGCCGGACCAGGTGGGTAAGGCTTCGGCCGCGGTCGGTCAGCTCGTAGGTCACCGTCGCCGGGACGGTCGGGAAGACCGTCCGCAGCACCAGGCCGTCCCGTTCCAGGCGGCGCAGGGTGAGGGTGAGCATCCGCTGCGAGATGCCGTGGATGGCGCGTTGCAGCTCGCGGAAACGCCTGGTGCCGACGGACAGCTCGACGATCGCCAGCACCGACCACTTGTCGCCGATGCGGTCGAGCACGTCGCGGATCCCGCAGTCCGGGTGCTCGGGCAGCCCGCAGGGTTCGAGGGCGGCGGTTACCACGGTGTGGCCTACTGACACGGAAGTGCCTCCTTGTGTCCGGTCCGGCGGTTCCCAACGATGAAGTTAGTTCCTGATCAGTACCACTGGAAGGATCCCCATGCTGCTGGTCACCGGTGCCTCCGGGCACCTGGGTTCACTCATCCACGCCGGGCTGTTCGCCCGGGGAATGTCGCCGTTGGCTGGCACTCGGAGTCCCGCCCCGTACGGCGACTCTGGTCGCGCCATGGACTTCGACGACCCGGCGGGCCCGGACCTGGCGGGGGTTAGCGTGCTGGTGCTGGTCTCCGCCGGCTACGGCGAGGACGACGTCGTCATCGCCCGCCACGGCCGGGTCATCGCGGCCGCCGAGCGGTACGGGGTGGAACATGTCGTCTACACGAGCCTGGCCGGCGGTGGTGACCACCTGGCGTTCGCGCTGGCGCACCGGTGGACCGAGCGCCGCCTTCAGGAGAGCGCCCTGGGGTGGACCATCTTGCGCAACGGGATCTACGCCGAGTTGTTCGGTCAGTTGGGGGCGCCGGTCGGCGGTGTGGTGACGGCTCCGTTCGGGACGGGAGGGTTGGCTGCGGTGAGCCGGCAGGATCTCGCCGACGCCGCCGTGCGGGTGGCCCACGACCCGACCGTGCACCGTGGCCGGGTGTACGAGCTGACCGGCCCGGTCGCGCTGACGGCGGCCGCTCTTGCCGAGGCGCTGGAGGTGCCCTATCGCCCGGTGTCGCTGGGTGCGCAGCGGCGCGCCCTGGACGATCTGAGCCTGCTGCCCTTCCAGCCAGCCATGCTGATGTCGATCTACTCGGCGACGGCGGCCGGTTTCCTCGCTGGCGGGCACGCGGACCTCGCCGGGTTGCTGGGTCGGCACCCGCGGGACGCGATGCCGGTCGCGCTCGCCGCCGCACGTTTGTCGGCCTGATCGTCGAATCAGTGGAGCGGTGTATAACGATTGCACTTTTTCTCCTTTTCGCCCCGCTACTCTCGGCTGGCCGTCCTCGTTGCAGTGTCCGTAGGAGGGGCGGATCGGTCACGGTCGGTCCCACGCTGGAGGGGGCGCAGCTGAACGGGATCGCAGGAATGATCATCGCCGCAGGCGGGGGACGACGGATCGGTGGTCCCGAGGCGCTGCTGCACCAGGGCGAGAAGCCACTGGTCAACCAGATGATCGACACGATGACGGAGGCGGGCTGCGCGCGCATCGTGGTCGTGCTGGGTGCCGCCGCCGAGCAGGTCCGGGAAACCGCCGACCTGGGCCGGGCCACGGTCGTCATCAACAAGGCGTGGGGCACCGGGGTCGGCTCGTCCATCCGGGCCGGTCTTGCCGCCCTGGACGACGAGGGGATCGAGGCGGTGGTGGTGGTCCCGGTCGACATGCCGGGGCTGACCGCCGTCGCGGTCCGCCGGGTGGCCGCACTGCCGTACCCCGATGTGCTGGTCTGCGCCACCTACGACGGGCTGCGCGGCTACCCGATGCTGTTCGGCCGCCGGCACTGGCCCGGCATCGCCACCCTGGCCAGCGCCGACGTGGGTGCCCGACCGTACCTGCTGGCGCACAAGGACCAGATCGTCGACATCGCCTGCGACTCGGTGGCCGACGGCAGCCGCGTCGACACCCCGGAGCTGATGGCGCTCTACGGCCTGACCGTCCCGCCGCAGCGGGTCGGGGTCTGAGGGTGGCTGCCGGGTGACGCGGACGGTTGCTCCCCGGAATCCCACCCGTGTGGGTGATTTAGGCGATGCATCACCTTTTGGGTGATTTCGTGGACCGGGCGTCCCTTGCCATGAGGGGGCTCGTTACCGGTTCGTGACCTTTGCCGAGACAGTGCAGATGAGAACGAAGACCGGGGTGGGCACTCGACGCCTGCTTCTGCCCCTGGTGGGAGGGGCGACTGCCGTCGTACTGGCGATGCTGGCGACCACCTCCGAGGCCCAGCCCCGGCTAGCCGTCGATCCGGTGGCCGGCACGCAGGGCTTCCTGGTCATGACCGCCGGAGACGCGCGGCTGATCGGTGCCGAGAACGAGGGGACCATCGCGGTCGGGGGCAACCTCAGCTTCGGCAACTATCAGGTCGCCGGGAGCAGCGCCGGGTCTTTTGTGGTGCCGCCGGACAGTAATCCGACGGCCCTGCTGGTGGGTGGCCGGGTCGACTTCGCCGCCAGTGTCCCCGGGTCGCGGTTGCAGGTGTTGGGAAGCGGCTACGTGAAGGTCGGCGACCTGACCGGCACCTTCGTCCGCGACACCGACAACAACGGCGCCCAGGTCAACACCCGGGTCCTGCCGGTGGACGACTACGAGGCATCACCCCGGGTCGAGCTCGTGACCCGGCAACCCGTGGCGAGTGTCGGGCCCTCCTCGCCGCTGGATTTCGACAGCGCCTTCGAGGGTTTCCGCGCGACCGCCACCAGCCTGGCCACCTGTCAGCAGAACGTCGTGCTGACCACCCCGGAGGGTGCGCCGTTGCCCCGGCCCGTTCCCCCGGGCAGCAACGCGGTGGTCAACCTCGCCCCGGGTGTCACGAACGTGCTCAATCTGTCGGCCAGCGATCTTGCCAACATCTCGGTGCTCACCTTCGCCGACCAGCCCACCGCCGACACGCCACTGCTGGTCAACGTGGACACCAGCGACGTCTCTGACGCGTTCGTCTGGCGGGTGCCGAACTTCGCCGGAATCGGCGGAGAACAGGCCAGGTACATCCTGTTCAACCTCCCGACCGCCACCTCGATCACGCTCACCGACGACAGCGCGACGCTGGAGGGCACGATCTACGCGCCCAACGCCGCCCTGAATGCCGCGACGAACGGCAACATCGAGGGAAGCGTCATCAGCCGGACGCTGACGCACGACGGCGGGGAGATCCACGACTTCCCGTTCTCGACGTTGCTGAACTGCTCCCAACCGACGCCGACACCCACATCGACGACACCAACCCCGACACCGACGACACCGACGACACCGACCCCGACCCCGACGACACCGACACCGACACCGACGGGGCCGACACCCACACCGACCGGGCCGACGCCGACACCGACCGGGCCGACCTCCGCACCGACGACCCAGCCGCCGGTGAGCCCGACGGGCTACCCGACCAAGCACCCGTTGCCGGTCACCGGCACCTCGACCTGGCCGATGCTGGGGATAGGGAGCGCCGGAATCGGCCTCGGTGTGGCCCTGCTACTGCTGGCCCGACTGAGACTGCGACGTAACGAGAACTGACACCGGCGATGGTGGGTCCAGGACAGGGTCCTGGACCCACCGACGCCAGGTCAGGCACCGGAGAGGCAGTGGCGCACGTCGTCAATCGCGAGCCGCGGGAGGCGTCGCGTCGCGCAGCCCAGAACGTGTGATGCCGGTGAGTCATCAAGATGACTCACCGGCATCACGCTCGTCAGGGCATGGCCGCCCGACCGGTGGTGATCGGAGCGGGCGTGGCAGACCTCAGTCCTGCGCCGAGTCCAGCTCGCCGGTGGCGGCCAGCCGCTGGTACCAGTGCGCGCTGTCCTTCCAGGTGCGGACCTGGGTGTCGTAGTCGACGCGGATGATCCCGAAGCGGCGGTCGTAGCCGTAGCCCCACTCGAAGTTGTCCAGCAGCGACCAGACGAAGTAGCCACGGACGTCGGCACCCTGCGCGCGGGCGTCGGCCATCGCGCCGATGTGCCGGCGCAGGTAGTCGATCCGCCGGTCGTCGTGGATCCGGCCGTCGGCCGAGACCACGTCGTCGAACGCCGCGCCGTTCTCCGTGATCATCATCGGCTGGCTGGGGTATTCCCGGTGCAGGCGCAGCAGCAGCTCGGTCAGGGCCGGCGGGTCGATGTTCCACCCCATCGCCGTGTACGGGCCGGGCTGCGGCAGGAAGTCGACGTTGTCGGCGGCGACCCACGGCGTCGACGTCGACGCACCGTGCCCGTCGGCGTCGGAGCGGGCCGACACCCCGTCCCAGGCCCGGACCAGGGTGCTGGAGTAGTAGTTGACCCCCAGCACGTCCAACGGCACCGCGATCAGCTTCTCGTCGCCCGCACGGATGAACGACCAGTCGGTGACCGACGCGGTGTCGGCCAGCAGGTCGGCCGGGTATTCGCCGTCCAGCATCGGCCCGAGGAACGCCCGGTTGGCCAGGGCGTCGATCCGCCGCACCGCGTCGGCGTCGGCCGCCGAGTCGGAGGCGCCTCGGATGACGTGCAGGTTGAGCGTCACCGACAACTCGGCGGCCGGCGCCAACTCCCGTACCACCCGACCGGCCAGCCCGTGCGCGAGGTTGAGGTGGTGCACCGCGGCCAGCGCCGCCGCCGGCTCGGTCCGACCCGGTGCGTGCACGCCGGAGGCGTAGCCCAGGTACGCCGAGCACCACGGCTCGTTGAGCGTCGTCCAGGTGTGCACCCGGTCGCCCAGCGCACCGACGATGCCGGCCGCGTACTCCTGGAAACGCAGCGCGGTCTCCCGTGCCGCCCAGCCGCCGGCGTCCTCCAACTCCTGCGGCAGGTCCCAGTGGTACATGGTCGCCACCGGACGGATGCCCCGGTCCAGCAGACCGTCCACCAGCCGCGAGTAGAAGTCGACGCCGGCCTGGTTGAAGCGGCCCGAGCCGCCCGGCTGCACCCGCGGCCAGGCGATGGAGAACCGGTACGCGCTGAGCCCCAGGTCGGCGATGTGCCCCAGGTCGTCGGCCCACCGGTGGTAGTGGTCGGCGGCCACGTCACCGGTGTCGCCGTTGAGCGTCCGACCGGGCGTGTGACTGTAGGTGTCCCAGATGGACGGTCCGCGGCCGTCCTCGGTGGCCGCACCCTCGATCTGGTACGCCGCCGTCGCCGACCCCCAGACGAAGCTCTCCGGGAAGTGGTGTCGCGTCATCGTTCCGTCCCCTGGATCTCGCAGCTGTAGCCCGTCGAGGCACCGACGACCAGTTCCGCACTGGCCGTCCCACCCTCGTAGCGCACGTCGAACTCGGCGCCCGGCCCGTCCCCGGGTGACGGTACCCGGACCCGGGTCCGCTGCCCCTCGGCCGGTGCGTACAGCCGCAGCCGCACATCGTCGGCCCACTCGTAGTCCGGTCGGTCGGTGCGGGAGCCGAACGGGATGACCGCGCCGGGCCGGGCCAGCACCGGCAGGCTGTCGAACGCGTGCTTCTCGGTGACCCACGCCGGGCCGGTGACCTGCGCGCCGCTGACCAGGTGCGTCCAGGTGCCGGCGGGCACGTAGTAGGTGACGTCGCCGTCGGCGCTGAACACCGGCGCGACCAGCACGTCCGGGCCGAGCATGTACTGGCGGTCCAGGTGCGCCGTGGCCGGGTCGTCCGGGAACTCCAGGAACATCGGGCGCATCACCGGCGTACCGTCGCGGTGCGCCTCCTGGGCGGCGGCCGCGAGGTACGGCATCAGGCGGAGCTTGAGCCGCGTGAAGTGCCGCAGCACGTCCACGGCCTCGTCGTCGAACGCCCACGGCACCCGGTACGAGCCGGAGCCGTGCAGCCGCGAGTGCGAGGAGAGCAGCCCGAACGCGACCCACCGCTTGAACACGGCCGGATCGGGGGTGCCCTCGAAGCCGCCGATGTCGTGGCTCCAGTAGCCGAAGCCGGACGCGGCCAGCGACAACCCGCCGCGCAGCGACTCGGCCATCGCGACGAACGTCGACTCGCAGTCGCCGCCCCAGTGCACCGGGAACTGCTGCCCGCCAGCGGTGGCCGAGCGGGCGAACAGCACCGCCTCGCCCTTGCCGCGTTCGGCCTCCAACAGCTCGAAGACCGCCTTGTTGTAGAGGTAGGAGTAGTAGTTGTGCATCCGCTGCGGGTCCGAGCCGTCGTGCCACACGACGTCGGTCGGGATGCGCTCACCGAAGTCGGTCTTGAAGCAGTCGACACCCATGTCCAGCAGCGCCCTGAGCTTGCCGGTGAACCAGCGCACCGCATCCGGGTTGGTGAAGTCGACGAGCGCCATGCCGGCCTGCCACCTGTCCCACTGCCAGACCGACCCGTCCGGGTTGCGGACCAGGTAGCCGGCCTCGCGGCCCTCCTCGAACAGGTACGAGCGCTGCGCGATGTACGGGTTGATCCAGACGCACACCTTCAGGTCCCGCTCGTGCAACCGGCGCAGCATCCCCTCCGGGTCGGGGAAGGTCGCCGGGTCCCAGACGAAGTCGACCCAGTGGAACTGGCGCATCCAGAAGCAGTCGAAGTGGAACACCGACAGCGGCAGCCCACGCTCGGCCATCCCGTCGACGAACTCGGTCACCGTCTTCTCGTCGTACGAGGTGGTGAACGAGGTGGACAGCCACAGCCCGTACGACCAGGCGGGGATGCGGGCCGGCCGGCCGGTGAGGGCGGTGTAGCGGCGCAGCACGTCCTTCGGGTCGGGCCCGTCGATGACGTAGTACGTGAGCGAGTGCCCCTCGACGCTGAACTGGGTCTGCGCGACGACCTCGGAGCCGACCTCGAACGACACGTGCTCCGGGTGGTCGACGAACACCCCGTAGCCGGCGCTGCTGAGGTAGAACGGCACGTTCTTGTACGCCTGCTCGCTGGCGGTGCCACCGTCGGCGTTCCAGATGTCGACGGTCTGCCCGTTCTTGACGAACGGGCCGAAGCGCTCGCCCAACCCGTACACCGTCTCGCCGACACCGAGCGCGAGCCGCTCGTGCACGTGCCGGCGGCCCTCGGCGTCGGTGACGACGCCGATGCTGCGCCCGGTGGACGCGGTGACCAGCCGGTCGCCGTGCTGGAACTCGACCCGCCACCCGTCGACGAGCGCGACCCGCGCGGTCAACTCACCGGTGGTCAGCGTCGCGCTGATCCCGGTGACGTCGACGGTGACCGGGTGCGTCTCGTCGGTGCTCAGCCCGAAGTGCGGCTCGCGGGGCAGCCCGCCGGTGTGGTGGGCGATGGTCACGCCGATGACGCCGGAGGCGGGGGAGAAGAACCGGACGGTGACCAGGGCACGGTTCAGGGTGTCGCCGCGACCGGTGATCGGGGCGGTCGGCGCGAAGACGGTGAAGCCGCGGTCGTCCGGCTCGACCGACTCCACGACGCTGGGACGCAGGACACTGACACCGGGGCGTAGTTGCCAGTACCCGTCGGTGAACTTCACTTCTCGGCTCCTGCCGTGATGCCGCGCGCCAGGGTGCGCTGGAAGATGAGGAAGAAGAGGATTGCCGGCACCAGGCTGATCAGGGCGCCGGCGTTGGTGGTCGGAGCGTCCATCAGCCGGTCACCCTGCAACGACGCGAGCGCGACCGGGATCGTCTGCGTCTGGTTGTCGATCAGCATGACCAGCGGGATGAGGAACTCGTTCCACGTCCAGATGAAGAAGAAGATGAGCAGCACCGAGAGGGTGGGCCGCAGGTTGGGGAAGACCACCCGCCACAGCACCGTCCACTTGCCGGCGCCGTCGAGCGCGGCGGCCTCCAGCAGCGAACGCGGGAACGTCCCCAGCACCGAGGCGAGCAGGTAGGTGCCGAACGCGCTCTGGATGACGGTGAAGATGATGATCACCGAGAGTTGGGTGTTGTAGAGGCCGATCTGCTTCGCCGCGTAGTACAGCGGGTAGATCAGTGCCTCCTGCGGCAGCATGTTGGCCAGCAGGAACAACCCGACGATCCAGAGCCGGCCACGGACCCGGCCGATGCCCAGAGCGTACGCGTTGAGCAGTGACACGGCGACGCCGAGCACGGCCACGGAGCCGGCGATGAGCGCCGAGTTCCAGAGCTTGAGCGGGAAGTTCACCTCGGTCCAGTACGTGCGCAGACCCTTGGTGTAGAACTCGCTCGGCCAGCTCAACGGGCCACTCGACGAGTAGTCACCGGGCGACTTGAACGCGTTGAGCAGCATGAACGCGAACGGCACGAGCATGACCAGCGCACCGAGGACGACCAGGGTGAGCACGATCCAGCGGCTGACGCCGCGGTGGTGCCGATCGGGCACGGGCCGGCGTGGCGTCACCGGGGCCGCGGTCGGAGTGATGACGGCCATCTCAGTTCCCCCGGTCCCGGCGCTCGCTGCGCGCCTGCATCCAGATGAAGACCACGGCCACCAGAACGATGATCAGGGTAAGCACCGTGGAGATCGCGGAGCCGTAGCCGACCTGCAACTTCTTGAAGAACGTGTAGTACGCGAAGTAGCTCGGCACGTTCGTGGCGTTGTCCGGGCCGCCCCGGGTCAGGGCGAAGATCGGCCCGAACACCTTCAGCGCGGCGATGGTGCAGGTCAGGGCCACCACGAAGGTTTCCGGCCGGATCTGCGGGAGGGTGATCGCGCGGAACCGGTGGATCCAGTTCGCGCCGTCGACCTCGGCCGCCTCGTACAGCTCCGGATCGACCCGCTGCAGCGCCGCCATGAAGACGACCACGGGGTAGCCGATCTGCACCCAGATCATCACCGCCATCACGGCCGGCAGGGCGGTGCCCGGGTCGCCGAGCCAGTCGTGGCGCAGCGCGCCCAGACCGACCGCGTCGAGCAGGCTGTTGAACGCGCCGTCGGGGCGCAGGATCCAGCCCCAGACGATGCCGGCCACCACGACGGGCAGCACCTGCGGGAGGTAGAACGCCGCCCGCAGCGCGGCGGCGGTGCGAGGCTTGAACCGCCGGCCGATCACGTCGAAGAGCACCGCGGCGAGCAACAGCCCGAGCAGGGTGGGCACCACCACCATCGCGACGATCATCCAGACGGTGTTGCGGAACGACGCCCAGAACACGTCGTCCTGCATCAACTGCTGGTAGTTGTCCAGGCCGACCCACCTGGGGTCACCGATGCCGGACCACTTGGTCAACGACAGGTAGAGGGTGCCGACCAGGGGTGCGCCGATCACCAGGAGGAAGAGCACCGCTCCGGGGAGCAGGTAGAGCCAGTACGCCGCGTTGCGGCCGCGGCGTCTGCGGCTGGGCGCGGGCGGGGTGGGCGTCGCGGCCGATGGTGTGGCGGCGACGGTCTCGGAGACTGCCATGGAAGATCCTTCCCGGTGGAGCGGGCGGGCACGCCGGTCGTGCCGGTCGTGCCCGCCGCTCGCCGTGTCACTTGCCGGTGATCTCCTTGACGCCGTCGGCGTACGGCTTGGCGATCGCGTCGAGAACCTGGTCGGGGGACTTGGAGCCGTTGATCAGGCCCTGGAAGCCGGAGACCAGCACGTCGTAGTAGCCGGGGACCGGCCAGTCCGGGTAGAAGGCGAGCCCGTCGGACTTGCTGACCGTGTTGAAGTCCTCGATCAGCTTGCGGTCCTTCGGGTCGCTGATCTTCGACGCGTCGGCGGCGATCGGAACACCACCGTTGTTGCCGATCAGGTCCTGGATCTCCGGACGCAGGGTGATGTCGATGAAGTCGTACGCCAGGCTCTTGGCCTTGCTGTTCTCCGGGACGACCCAGAGGTTGCCGGAGGAGCCGGCCTGCAGGGTGTTGCCGGGGAAGAGGAAGGTGTCCCAGTTGGCCTTCATCTCGGTCTTGAACCGGCCGTACCACCAGCTACCCGAGACGATCATCGGAACCTTGCCACCGATGAAGGCGGTGCCCATGTCCTCGGCCTTGAGGCTTGCCGAGTTCTTGGCGACGTAGCCCTTGCGCACCCACTCGGCGAAGGTGTCCGCGCCGTACTTGAGGGGGTCGGCCTTGAAGTCGACAGGGTTCTTGTAGAGCTGGTAGTTGTCGACGAACTGCCGGTCGCCCTTGGAGAGGGCGAGCTGGTAGAAGAGCTGCCCGGCCGGGTACTCGGCGCCGGCCATGCCCAGCGGGGTGACACCCTTGCCGACGAAGGTGTCCATCGCGGCGGTCATCTCGGCCATGCTGGTCGGCACCTTGACGCCGTTGCGCTGGAACAGGTCCTTGTTGTAGTAGACCGTGACGTACTCGCCGTAGTTCGGCACGCCGAACCACTTGCCCGAGCCCATCACACCCTTGTCGCTGTAGCGGGCGGTGGTCTGCAGGCTGGGGCTGAGCTTGCCGGCCCAGCCGCGCTTGTCGGCCTCGGCGCTCAGGTCGGAGAGCAGGCCCTGGGTGGAGAGCAGACCGGCGGTCGCGTTGCCCTTGTTGTACTCCATGATGTCCGGGCCCTCGGACGAGTTGATGATCATGCCGGCGTTCTGCTGGATCTGCTCGAACGCCTTGCGCTCGAAGCGCACCTCGACGCCCGGGTGCTCGTTCTTGAAGATCTCGATGGCCCGGTTCCAGCCGACCCCCATCGCGCTGTTCTCACTCTCGTAGTGCCAGAGCTTGAGAACCTTGGCGTCGCTGTCGTCCCCGTTGTCGCCACCGCCGCAGGCGGCCACGGTGGTCGTCGCGGTCGCCGCCAGGGCGAGCGCGGCGACGATCCGGCGGAATCGCTGCATTACAATCCTCCTCGTTGAGTATCTAGCGGTACTGCACGGGGCCCGTCGTCGCGTTGCAGCGCGGCGGCGGGCCGTTCTTACTGGTCAGCCCCCATGAGGTGGCGGCTTCGTGGTGCGGCTGTCGATCCCCGGATCTCCAACGCGCAGGGCAGCAACTGCTGGTGGCGCTGATCGCCCGCGACGTCCAGGTGGCGCACCAGCGCCTCGACCGCGATCCGACCCAACGCCGACCCGGGTGACGTCATCGCGGTCAGCGCGGGGGTCGCCAACTCTGCCACCTGCGTCGAGGTGACCATCGAGACGACGGAGACGTCCTCGGGCACCGACAACCCACGCCCGGTCAGCTCGCCCAGGATGCCGAAGATCGCGGTCTCGTTCATGGCCAGCACGGCGGTCAGCTCCGGGGCCTGCGCGAACGCGGCGGCCAGGGCCGCACGACCGCCGGCGGCGCTGTCCTCGGCCGTGATCATCAGCGGGTCGAGGCCGTGCCCGGTCATCGCCGCGACAAAGGCGTCCCGGGTACGCAGCGCGGGCCCGTAACCGCTGGCCACCGTCGCGGCCGAGTGGTTGACGTAGACGATCCGCCGGTGCCCGAGACCGACCAGGTGCGCGACGGCCTCCCGGACGGTCTGGTCGAAGTCGATGTCGACGTAGGAGAGCGCGCTGGTGTCGCCGGTGCGGCCGATCAGGACCAGCGGCACGCCGGCGTCCTGGAGCACGGTGACCCGCTCGTCGGCGAGCTGGACCTCCATCAGCACGACACCGTCGAGCATCCGCTGGGTGGCCAGCCGACGCAGGTCGTCGAGGTCTCCACCACCGACCGGCGAGAGCACCAGGTGGTAGCCGGCCGCGCTGGCCGCCGCCGCGGCACCGGTGACGAAGGCGGTCTCGGTGGCACCGAGGCCGCGCTCGTCCATCGGCATCAGCAGGCCGAGGATCCGGCTGCGGCGACTGGCCAGGCCACGGGCCATCGCGTTGGGCTGGTAGTCGAGCTCGGCCATCGCGGCGAGCACCTTGCCCCGGGTGGCCTGCGAGATCGGCCGGGCGCCGGTGAGCACGTACGAGACGGTGCTGACCGAGACGCCCGCGAGGCGGGCGACGTCGTGCATGGTGGCCACCGCGCACCTCCTCTGGCCAGGCGTGGGATCGCTCCCGGATGATCGTCGAAACGTTTCGACGAAGCGGTTCGACAGACGCTAGGCCACCTGTTACGGCGACGTCAATAGCCGATGTCGAAGAGAATTCCGGTCACCCCGCGGGCACGGGGCGTCAGGTCAGGTCGAACAGCGCGGCGGCGTTGTCCCAGCAGACCGCGCGCAGCCAGTCGTCGCCGAGGCCCAGCCGGGCCAGCCCGGCCAGTTGGTCGGCGTACGGGTGCGGGATGTTCGGGAAGTCGCTGCCGAGCAGCACCTTGCCGGCCAACCCCAACTCGCGCAGCCGGGGCAACTCGTCGCTGGGAAAGGGGACGAACTGGTCCAGGAACGGGGTGAACGCCATCGTGGTGTCCAGGCGGACCCGCTCGTACGCCTCGGCGAGGTCCATGAACTCCCGATAGTCCGGTGCGCCGAGGTGCGCCACCACCGCGGGCAGTCGAGGGTGCCGGGCGAGCAGGGCGGCGAACGAGTCGGGGCCGGTGTGTGCCGTTCCCACCGGGGCGTGCCCGGCGTGTACGACCACCGGCACATCCGCGTCGGACAGCATCCCCCACACCTGGTCCAACGCCGGGTCGGTCGGCGCGAAACCACCGACCTGCACGTGCACCTTGAACACCCGGGCCCCGCCGGCCAGCGCCGCCTCGACGTATCCGGGGGCGTCCGGCTCGGGGAAGAACGTGGCCGAGGGCAGGCAACCCGGGGTGTCGCGGGCGAACTCCAGCGTCCAGCGGTTGAGGTCGGCCGCCATGCCCGGCCGGTGCGCGTACGCCAGGGCGCTGAACGCCCGTACCCCGAGGCGGCGCAGGTGCGCGACCCGGTCGGTATCGCTCCACCGGTACCGGATCGGCCACTCGGTGCCGACCAGCGGCCCGGGCGCGTCGAAGTACGCCCACACCCGGCGCATCAGCCGTGGCGGTAGGAAGTGCACGTGTACGTCGGCAAGGCCGGGCAGCCCCAGCGCGTGCCAGAACGCCGGCACCCGGTCGTCGGCCGTCGGCGGTGACCCGAGCGTCGGACCTGTCACATCTCGATGTCGAACCGGCTCAGCACCGAGGGCGCGATCAGGCCGACGGTGGCCAGCGCCGAGACGACGGTCAGCGCGATGCGCATTCCGACCACCTCGGCCTTGCTGCCGACCCGCAGGGCGAAGCGGTTCGGTAGGCCGATCATCATCCACATGCGTCGTTTGACCGGGATCGGCCAGAGGATCGGCACACCGGCTCGGGTGATCATGTCGCCGAGGATGTGCACGAAGCAGCCCACCCCCAGGGCGGTGCCGATCAGCGGATAGCCGCGCCCACCCGGCAGGTTGGCGAAGGTGAACCAGGCGGCCCCGGCCGACGCCAGCGTGATGATCACCCAACCGGCCCGCTCGGCCCACTCGTCGAACAGCCCGCGCAGGGCGAGGCCGAACATGAAGAACAGGATGGTGATCACCGCCCACTTGCCGTACGCGGCACAGAGCGCGGTGGTGCCCCAGCCGACCAGCACGGTGAACGGCAGGGTGTGGGTCAGCGTCCGGTGCCCGTTGTTGCGGCGCGGGTCCCTGCTGAGCTTCGTGGCGTAGTAGACCCCGAGTGAGATCTTCTCCATCACCTCGGCGGCGAAGAGCGAGAAGACGCCGAAGGTGCGGGCCACCGTGGCCCCACCCTGGTTCCTGGTCACCTTGCCCGACATGTCGAGGTCGGGAAAGAGCGCGCCGCCGGCACACACCGCGGTGCCCACCGCCAACGCGAGCGGCGACTGGTGATAGTCGGCGAACTGGTCCAGTGCCCAGGACCCGGCCAACCACGCCGCCGCGCCGGACAGCGCGTGTTGCGGTCCCATCATCTCGGCTCACCCTCCCCAGGGATCTTGAGCGCCAAAACTACGCCACTGTAGTCAGCGTCGGCGCCGCAGGGGCATCACCCGGAAGGTCCACATCGGACGGGATCACGCCGTGGGGCTGAAGCTCTGCCGGATCATCGGCAAGTATGCCGCGTTGACCTGCCAGTCGAACTCTTTTGTCAACCACGAGACGGTGTAGGAACGTTCGGCCGAGGTGTTGGCCAGCAACCGGAAGCTGTGCAACTCGTCGCCGGCGGCGTTCACCCAGCCGCACTCCCAGACCGCGCCGCCCTCGAAGATGTCCATCGCGGAGATGTCCACCCTGCGGTAGCCGGTCAGCAGCGCCTCGCCGGTGGTGAGGCGCGTCTCCTCGGCCTTCCAGTACGCCACCGGGTCGGCCCGCACGGGCCCCGCCTCGACACTGAGCACCCGGGCGCCGTCGTGCTCCCGGAAACAGGTCACCGCCCCCTCGGTCCAGCGTGTCCAGCCCACCGGCACGGCGATCCGGAACCCGGTCGGGTCGACGTGCCAGGTCCAGCCGTCGCGGAGCCGGTAGGGCGCGTCGGCCGGGCGCGACACCGAGGCCACCGGCGTGGCCGTCGACGGCGGTGGCGGCGGTGCCGCGCAGGCGAACGCGGCCGGCCGGGAGGTCGGCGTGCCGCCTCCGGAGCCGGACGGTGGTGTCCGCTCGACGTGGCGGCCGACAAGCGTCAACGTCACACCCGCGGCGACGAGGAGGGCGGTCGTCGCTCCGCCCAGAACGATCAGACGAAGCCGTGTGCCGGGCCGCTTTCCCGTCGGGCGAGTCGGTGTCGGCGGTTCGTCGGGCGGGGCCTGCGGCTCGACCGGGTCGGGCAGGACGGCCCGGCTCGCGCTGCGTACCGCGGCCACCGCCGAGGACCGCACCGGTGCGACGGGCTGGTCGTGGTCCGCCGCGACAGCGCGTAACAGCGGCTCCACCTCGGTGGCGGTCAACCGCCGCCAGGGGTCGCGTTGCAGCAGGCCGGTGAGCGCGGGGCGCAACGGACCGGCGCGGCGCATCGGGTCCGGTGGGTCGGTGGCCAGTGCGCTGAGCGTCGCCATGGCACTCGACCGGGCGTACGGTGACTGCCCCTCGACCGTCGCGTAGAGCGTCGCGCCCAGCGACCACAGGTCGGTACGCGGATCCGACACCCCTTCGCGGGCCCGCTCCGGCGCGACGAACTGCGGCGAACCGAGCACCGTGCCCGGGCCGGTCATCGCACCCTCACCACCGTCGAAGGTGGCCAACCCGAAGTCGGTGAGCACCACCCGCCCGTCGTCGGCGACCAGCACGTTGTGCGGTTTCACGTCGCGGTGCAGCACCCCGGCGGCGTGCGCGGCCCGCAGCGCGGCGAGCACCGCCAGCCCGATCCGGGCGGTGCGCTGCGGGCTCAGGGGACCTTCGGCACCGATGATCTGCTGCACCGACCGGGACGGCACGTACTCCATCACGATCCACGGGCTCTCCCGGTCGTGCACCACGTCGTAGATGCGCACCACGTTGGGGTGGTTGAGCCGGGCGGCGGTGCGGGCCTCGCGCAGGGTCCGCAGCCGCAACTCCTCGCGTTCGGCCTCGGCCAGCCAGGACGGCGGCACGACCTCCTTCACCGCGACGTCGCGGTGCAGCATCTCGTCACGAGCAAGCCACACCCGGCCCATCCCGCCGGTGCCGACCAGGTCGAGCAGCCGGTACCGACCCGCGATCAGCAACTGATGCACGGTCGCTCCCCCTCGGTCACCCCGGGTTACACGATAGCCACCGATCTCGGTGTTCTCATCCGCTGAGCGGCCTCGATCCACGCCGGACGGTGGTCCGGATCATGGCCGTACGGTGCAGGTCAGCGGGGTGGTCGGAAACTCCTTCGCACCATCGCCCAGTCGGCGTCGGCCGCCGCCCAGTCTTCGTCGGCGGTGATCCAACCCAGTGTCCAGGGTGCGGCGCCGACGACGAGTTGTCGGGCGTGCAACAGTGGCCCGTCCGGTGCCCGCCAGCGGCACTCCCACTCCGCACCGCCGTCGCGCGCGGCGAGTCGGATCTCGTCGTACTCCGGTAGTGCCCCGGCTCCGGCCGCCGCGTCGCGGACCTGCCGCAGCCCGACCAGCGGATCGGTGGCGCCGCCCGCGGCGACGCTGAACGCCCGGCCGGTCGCCGGGTCCTGGAAACAGGCCGTCACCCCGTCGCGCGAGTAGTACCAGGTTGCCGGCACGGAGACCCAGAAGCCGGCGGTGTCGGCGTGCCAGATCCAGCCTGACGGCGGCCGGAACCGTTCGCCGGGGGCCGGGGCGCGGGCCGGCACCGGCGCACCGCCGATGTCCGGGCGCACGCAGTCGAACGGTGGCGGGGGCACGCCGGGCCCGCCCGGTGGTGGTCGGCGCCGGTCGGGGCCAGGGCCGGGGCCGTACGGGCCGCCGCCGCCCGGCGGTGCGTACGGCGGTGGGTCGGAGGTCCGGGCGGTGTCGGCGGGTCGGTCGGCGGTGACGGCCAGGGTGGTGCCGACGCCGGCGGCCGCGGCCACGAGTAGTGACACGGCGACCAGCGCGGCCCGCCGTGTCGTGCGCCGCCCCTTCGGTTCGTCGGGCACCGGAACCGCATCGCCCGGTCCGTTGGCCTGACCGGGCGGGGGAAGCGGGATGGTCGGCTCCTGACCGGCCAGTTCGTCGGCCCCGGCGGGCGGGTCGCCCGGCGCCGGATCGAGCCGACCCGCCGACCCCGCCCCGGACGCCGACGCCGACCCCGCCCCGGACGCCGACGCCGACGATGACCCCGCCCCGGACGTCGACGCCGACGATGACCCGGACGCTGACGCCGGCCGCGAGGACGACCCGGGCGACGACCGGGACACTGACGCAGACCCGGACGCTGACGGTGACTCCGAGGACGACGCGGACTCCGATGTCGGGGTCGGGTCGGTGTGGCCGGCCGCGGCCCGGATCAGCAACCGGCGGGCCGCGTCGTGATCGAGGCGGTGGCGCGGGTCGCGGCGCAGCAGCCCGGCGAGCACCGGCGCGAGCGACCCGGCGTGCGGGGCCGGGTCCGGCGGGCCGGCGGCCAGTGCGCTCAGGGTGGCCATCGCGGTGCTGCGGGCGTACGGGGAGCGGCCCTCCACGGCGGCGTGCAGGGTCGCCCCGAGCGACCACAGGTCGGCGGCGACTGTGGACGCCCCCTCGGCCGCCCGCTCCGGGGCCACGTACTGCGGGGAGCCGAGGACCATGCCGGGGCGGGTCGTCACCCCGTCGCCGCCGTCGAAGGTGGCCAGCCCGAAGTCGGTGAGCATCACCCGACCGTCGTGCGCCACGAGCACGTTCTGTGGCTTGATGTCGCGGTGCAGCACCCCGGCGGTGTGCGCGGCGTGCAGCGCGTCGAGGATGGCGAGGCCGATCCGGGCGGCGTGGGCCGGCTCCAGCGGCCCCTCGGCGTCCACCAGGTCCTGGAGCGTGCGGGACGGGACGTACTCCATCACGATCCACGGGTTGTCGTCGACCGAGATGACGTCGTAGAGCCGGACCACGGCGGGGTGGTTGAGCCGGGCCGCGGCGCGGGCCTCCCGCAGGGTGCGCGAGCGCGCCTCGGTGCGCTCGTGGTCGGCCAGCCACGTCGGCGGCACGATCTCCTTGACGGCGACCTCGCGGTGCAGCATCTCGTCGCGGGCCAGCCACACCCGACCCATGCCCCCGCGACCCACCAGGTCGAGCAGCCGGTACCGACCGGCGATCAGCACCTGCGCACGCTCCTCCTCAGCCGCTGTCCGGGCTTCACCCTAACCAGCGGATCGGGAGTCACCTATCGGTCGTCCGACTTGGCTCAGCAGGCGGCGTGGTCCACGCGCGCCAGCAGATTTCCCTCCGGGATGGTCATCCGGGCACGTCCACCAGCCAGTTGGGCCGTGGCACGGCGGGTCTGTAGCGGGCCGTGCTCCCGACGGGCAGCGGTGTAGCTGGCGGCGGTGCGGGCCGCGATCGTGGTCCACCCGTACTGTTCGCCGACCATGGTGCGGGCCCGGCGCGCCACCCTCCGGGCGAAGATCTCGTCGTCGAGCAGTTGACCGACCGCACCGGCGAGCGCGTCCGGGTCGCTGTGCGGGAACGTCACTCCGGTCACGCCGGACTCCACGATCTCGGCGAGGCCGCCGGTGCGGGCCACGGCGAGCGGCGCCCCGGCGGCTGCCGCCTCCAACGCCACCATGCCGAACGGCTCGTAGAGGCTGGGCACCACTGTCGCGTCGGTGGCACCGAGCATCGCCGGCAGTTGGGTGGAATCGAGGAAGCCGGTGAACCGGACTGTCGAGGACAGCGCCAGCCGGCGGGCCTGGGCCTCCAACTCGGCGCGGTACGGGCCGTCGCCGGCGATCACCACGCGCAGCCCCGGATGCCGCTCGCGCAGTCGGGGCACCGCGTGCACCAGGTGCTGGACGCCCTTCTCGTAGACCAGCCGCCCGGCGTACCCCACCAACGGGCCGTCGCCGGCGAACCGTGCCCGGGCCGACGCGACCGCGCGTGGACGGGCCCGCCAGGCCCGGCCGTCGACCCCGTTGGGCACCACGTCGACCTGGGTGGCCGGGATGTCGAACAGGGCCTTCACCTGCTCACGCATGTAACCGGAGCAGACGATCACCCGGCCGGACTCGCTGGTGAGCCACTGCTCGATGCCGTGGATGGTGCGGTTCATCTCGTCGGGCAGCCAGCCCTGGTGTCGCCCGGCCTCGGTGGCGTGCATGGTGGTGACCAGGGGCAGGTCCAGGTGCTCGGCCAGGGAGATCGCGGTGTGGGCGACGAGCCAGTCGTGGGCGTGGATGACGTCGTACGAGCCGGCCTGGGTGGCGCGTAGGGCGGTGCGGGTGAGGGTGTGGTTGAAGGCCATGGTCCAGGCCAGCAGGGAGCTGGTGGCGAGGGGGAAGGCGACCGGGTCTTCGGGGGCGCGCAGGATGCGGACGCCGTCGGCGTACTCCTCCATGGGTGCGCCGTCGGTGTGGCGGGTGACGACTGTGACCTCGTGGCCGGCGGCGGCGAGGGCGACGGAGAGGGCGTGTACGTGGCGGCCGAGGCCGCCGACGAGCACCGGCGGATATTCCCAGGACAGCATCAGCACCCGCAGCTGCCGGGCGGGGTGGATGTCGATCACGTGGGCGTCGGGTGACATGCGGCCCCCTTTGAGTTGTCCCCGGGCGCGCGCCGACCGACACCGGATTGATGCCGCCGTCGCGTCTGGATCGGGGCCAATCCTGCCGGGACCGAAATAACCGGCGGCAACACCACCGTTGCGGTCGTGTAAAGCGCTACTGGCCCCTTCGGCGCACCCGCAGCAGCTCGGCCACCGACCACGCCTGGAATGGGCAGCCGGTCGCGGAGTGCGGCGCGAGGCCGTCGGCCGTCTCGCTTACCGAGCCTAATCCATATTCGGTCAGATGAGACTCGATCCCCACGAACGTGTCATCGACTGACATCTTTCCCCGGCGGGCGGCGTCGGCGTACGGGCCGAGCAGCCACGGCCACACCGTGCCCTGGTGGTAGCCCCCGTCGCGCTCGGCCGGGCCACCCCGGTGCCGGCCCACGAACTCGGTCGAATCCGGGGCGAGGCTGCGCGGCCCGAGCGGGGTGAGCAACCCGTCCGCGACGCGGCGCAGCGTCGCCTCGTCCGGCTCCAGCGGCGCGAACGGCAGAGACCAGGCCAGCAACTGGTTGGGACGCAGCGCGTCGTCGTCGTGCAGGGCGGCCCCACCCAGGGGATACGCCGGCGCGGGCGCGTCCAGCACGTCGTGCAGCCAGCCGGTCGGTGCCGGGAACCGCTCCCGGAACGAGGCGGTCGCCTGCCCGTGCCGTCGCCACAGCTCGTCCGCGTCCTGCCCGGCCAGCTCGGTCAACTCCGCGAGCCCGGCCAGCCCGTTGATCCACAACGCGTTGACCTCGACCGGCTTGCCGGTACGCGGGGTGACCGGCACCCCGTACACCCGGGCATCCATCCAGGTCAGCGCGGTGCCGGCGGCGCCCTGGCCGAGTAGCCCGTCGGCCGGGTCGACGGCGATCCCGTAGCGGGTGCCGGCCACGTGGGCGTCGATCACCGCACGCAGCGCGGGCAACAACTCGTCGCCGAGATCGGTGTCACCGGTGACCGTGACGTGCCGGCTCACCGCGTGCAGGAACCACAACGTGCCGTCGACGGTGTTGTACTCCACCCGGCCGGTGTCGGCCGTGTTGGCCAGCATCCCCTCGGACAGCGTCGCCGCGTACGACCGCAGCAGCGACCTTCCCAGGTCGGCCCGGCCGGTGCAGAGGAACAACCCCTCGTACGAGATCATCGTGTCCCGGGACCAGGCCCCGAACCAGGGGTAACCGGCGACCACGTCCACCGCCGCGTCGCCTGGGCGCACCACGAACGCGTCGGCGGCCAGCGCCAGGGTGGCCTCCACGTCGTCGGCCGGCTTCGCCGTCGCCACCACCTGCCGGTTGCGCCGCCGGGCCGTCGCCACGATCTCCTCCGCCGCCATGGGCTCCAGGTCGAGCGGATCGGCCCAGGCCCGCACCGACACCGTGTCGCCGGGACGGTCCAGTTCGCCGACGAAACGCCCCGCGTACCAGAGATCCTCGTCCGGGTGCAGGCCCCGGTTGGCCTCCTCGCGGTGGTGTACGCCCAGCCACCACTGCCCCTCGGGCGCCCACCCCGGCCCGGCCAGCCGGTACGCGCCCTCGACCACCGCACCGCCGGCCACCGACTCGACCTGCGGGGTCGGGCCGTCGGCCCGCCGCTCGCCGTGTGCGTCGCGCCAGGTGCAGGCGGCCGACAGCTCCAGCCGGACGGGCCCACCGGCGATCAGCCGGTGCACCACCGCCACGCAGGAGCGACCGCGCAGCATGGCCACCTCCCGCTCGATCACCACCGCGCCGATCCGCCACCGCCACCGGGGCAGGCCGTCGACCAGGTCGAAGCGTTCCAACAGCTCGAAGCCACGCGGATCCACGACGCCGGAGGACCACTCGTGCGCGCCGAGCCGCACCCGCGCACCGGACGGCAGGGTGACCGCCGGATCCAGACTGACCAGTCCCACCTGGCGAGACGCCGGGGTTTCACCGGGAACGACCAGCAGACCGTGGTAGCGGCGGGTCCGCAGCCCGGCGACCGTGCCCATCGCATAGCCGCCGAGACCGTCCGGAACCAGCCATTCCCGGCTGGCCGCGCTGGTCAGATCGCCGCAGACCTGCGGACCGAAGTGAATGTCAATCAACTTTCCTCCACCGGCGGCGGGGTGTAACACGCCACGACGAGAATGGCCGCTGTGGTCAAGCACCGCGGCGACGTCAAAGATATGCACGTGATCACTGACCGATCGTCCTCCGACGCCTCGCCACCCGACGCCGAGCGGCTCCGGCTCGCCCAGGCGGACTCGGGGGAGCAGGACTGGCGCGCATGGGGTCCCTATCTGTCCGAACGGGCGTGGGGGACGGTACGGGAGGACTACAGCGAGCACGGTACGGCCTGGGACTACTTCCCACACGACCACGCGCGGTCCAGAGCTTACCGGTGGAACGAGGACGGGATGGCGGGCGTCTGCGACGAACGACAGACCTTCGCGTTCGCTCTGGCGCTGTGGAACGGCAAGGACCCGATCCTCAAGGAACGGATGTTCGGCCTCGGCGGCGACAGCGGCAACCACGGCGAGGACGCGAAGGAGTACTGGTGGTATCTCGACTCGACTCCAACGCACTCCTGGATGCGCTGGCGCTACCACTACCCGCAGGCCGCCTTCCCGTACGACGAACTCGTCGCGGTGAACGCGTTGCGCGGCCGCGACGACACCGAGTACGAGCTTGTCGACACCGGGATCTTCGACGACGACAGGTACTGGGCGGTGACCGTCGACTACGCCAAGGCGTCCCCGACCGACCTGTGCATGGTCGTCACCGTGGCCAACCGGGGCGACCAGGCGGCGACCCTGCACGTGCTGCCCACCCTGTGGTTCCGCAACACGTGGGCGTGGGGCCTGCCCGGTGGTGACCGCATCCCGAAGCTGACCGGCCAGGGCACCCGGCTCGTCGGCGAGCACCGCGTGCTCGGTCAACTGCTGTTGGAGGGTGACGGCGGCCCGGTGCCGCTGCTCTGTGACAACGACACGAACGCCGAGCGGCTCTGGGGTCTGCCCGGCCGCTCGCCGTACCCGAAGGACGGCATCAACGACCACGTCGTCAACGGCGCGGCCACGGTCAACCCCGCGCGGGAGGGCACCAAGGGCGCGCTGCACTACGTGCTGGACGTGCCGGCCGGCGGGCAACGCCAGATCCGACTGCGGCTGACCCGCACCGCGTCACCGCCGGCCGCCGCGCCGCCACCCCCGGCCGACCTCAGCGAGGGCTTCGAGGCCGTGGTGTGGGCGCGGCGGGCCGAGGCGAACCGCTTCTTCGCCGGCGTCATCCCGCCGGCCGCCACCGCCGACGAGGCGCTGGTGGCCCGGCAGGCCATCGCCGGGCTGATGTGGGGCAAGCAGTTCTACCACTTCGACGTCAAACGTTGGCTCGACGGCGACCCGGGCTCGACACCACCGGCCGGGCGCCGACACGGGCGCAACAGCGCCTGGTGGCACATGACCAGCTTCGACGTCATCTCCATGCCCGACCCGTGGGAATATCCCTGGTACGCGGCCTGGGACCTGGCCTTCCACTGCGTCAGCATCGCCCGGGTCGACCCGGGCTTCGCCAAGGAACAACTGCTGCTCCTGCTGCGCGAGTGGTATCTGCACCCCAACGGACAGATTCCGGCGTACGAGTGGGCGTTCGGCGACGTGAACCCGCCGGTGCACGCGTGGGCGGCGCTGAAGGTGTTCGAGATCGACGGTGGTCGGGACTACGAGTTCCTGGGCCGGGTGATGCACAAGCTGCTGCTCAACTTCACCTGGTGGGTCAACCGCAAGGACACCGGCGGCAACAACGTCTTCGAGGGTGGTTTCCTCGGGCTGGACAATGTCGGGCCGTTCGACAGGTCGGCGGCGCTGCCGGTGGCCGGTGTGCTGGAGCAGTCCGACGGCACCGGCTGGATGGCCATGTACGCGCTCAACCTGCTGGACATGGCGATCGTGCTCGCCGAGCATGACCGGACCTGGGTGGACACCGCCACCAAGTTCTTCGAGCACTTCCTCTACATCGCCGCCGCCGCGTACGAACAGGGGTTGTGGGACGACGAGGACGCGTTCTTCTACGACGTGCTGCGCCTCGTCGACGGCACGAAGGTGCCGTTGAAGGTCCGTTCCGTCGTCGGCCTGCTGCCGTTGGCCGCGACCACCCGGCTCACCGCGAAGACCCTGCACCGCCTACCGGAGTTGGGCGCGCGGCTGCGCTGGTTCCTCACCAACCGCCCGGAGTACGCACAGGTGATCGGCACCCGCCGACTGGGCCCGGACGGCCGGCAGCAGCGACTGCTGTCCATGGTCGGTCCGGAACAGGTGGTCCGACTGCTCGCCCGGATGCTCGACCCCGACGAGTTCCTGTCCGACTTCGGCCTGCGTACGCTGTCCCGTGCGCACCTGGACAAGCCGTTCTCGGTCACCCTCGGCGGCCAGGAGTTCTCCGTCGGCTACGAGCCGGCCGAGTCGACGAGCGGCCTGTTCGGCGGCAACTCCAACTGGCGGGGTCCAATCTGGATGCCGACGAACTTCCTGCTGGTCAGCGCGTTGCGCGACTACGCGGCGTTCTTCGGCGACGACCTCCAGGTGGAATACCCGACCCGCTCCGGGGTGAAGCGCACACTCGACGAGATCGCCGACGACCTCTCGGCCCGGCTGATCTCGCTCTTCACCCAGGACGACTGGGCTCGACGGCCGATCTACGGGGCGTGCCAGCTCTTCCAGACCCACCCGGACTGGCGGGACCTGATCTCCTTTCCGGAATACTTCCACGGCGACAACGGGGCCGGCCTGGGAGCCTGGCACCAGACCGGCTGGACCGCCCTGGTGGCCGACCTGATCCTCACCCTCCGCCGCTGACCCCGTCCCGCAGGTGTGCACGGGCCTCGCGCCCCGATCCGCTGCCCCTGTGGGCATGATCGCGCTCGATCCATGTTGTAGTGGTGTCGCTGGCGCCGGGAGGCCACTCGATCCTGGATCGAGCACGATCATGCGGGCGGCGGGCGGCGGGCGGCGGGCGGCGGGCGGCGGGCAGTCGCCACGGGAGCGTGTGGATCGACGCGAATGTGTGACTCGTTCACTATCGTGGACGTCCATGGGGGAACCGGTCGAACCAGTAGGTGAGGTGCTTGTCCTCGGGCAGTCCCGGGTCTGGCCGGCCATCGCGATCCCGGGCGCTCTCGTGGTCGCCCTGGTCCTCGTCGGGGTGCTGTTCGACCGGGTCGGTTGGGCCGGGTTGTTGTTGAGCGCCGCCTCGATCATCCTGGCGTTCACCACTTGGCGGAACGCGGTCCTCGCGGACGACATCGGGCTGCTGACTCGCGGGCGCGCCGGCCTGCGGCGTTCGTACGCCTGGGCTGACATCGAGCGCATGGGCTGGGCGGACGCGGGGATGTGGGGGAGCACGCTGACGGTTTTTCCCCGCGGCGGCCCGTACGACGTGCCGGGGCCCATCTCGTCGGTCAACGTGGGCCACATCTGGCGACCGGCGCGCCGGGGTCTCGCGGACCCGCTGCCCGCGCTGCTCGACACCCATGGCATCAAGACGCTGTCCGACGGGTGAGGCTCTGGTCTGGCCCGTGCCGGGCCGGGTCAGCCGGTGAAGGGCTCGGGGCCGAGCCGGCCCCAGGCCACGAAGGCGGCCAGCGCGAGATAGGCCAGATTCAGCACGACGAGCCGTGCTTCGTCGTGCCGCAGGTGCGTGATGATCGCGCCGACCATCAGCAGGACCCAGCAGACGGCGGTCACCGCCACCAGCACCGGTGCGATGTCGAGCACGGCGGGCAGGATCAGGCCGACCGCGGCCAGGAGTTCGAGGATCCCGAGGGTCTTGACGAAGCCCACGCTGGCATCGTCGGTCCACCCACCGCCGTTGGCGGCGGCCAACTTCTCCTTGGGTACGAATGTCTTGGTGCTGCCGGCGGCCAGGGCGAGTGCGGCAAGCAGTCCGGCCGCGATCCACAGAGCCAGGTTCATGAGGTTCCTCCGTCCGTTGCGGGTCGAACAGGAGACACCACCGGCCGACGCGCTGTGACAGGTTGGCGGGTGATGCGGCACACAGGCGTCAGGTGTCACAGCGGGCGGGGGACCGGTGTCCGGTGGGCGACGCGGTCGAGAACGAGAAGACTGGAGCGGAGCACAGTGATGAGTGGGGATGGCACCGCCGTCGACGCGTTCGTCAACCACCGGAACCTGCTCTTCACCGTCGCCTACGAGTTGCTCGGCTCGGCCGCCGACGCCGAGGACGTACTCCAGGAGACCTGGCTGCGGTGGGCGGACGCGGATCTCGCGACGGTGCGGGATCCGCGGGCGTACCTGGTCCGGATCACCACCCGCCAGGCGCTCAACCGGCTGCGCGCGGTCGGCCGGCGCAGGGAGTCCTACGTGGGCTCCTGGTTGCCCGAGCCGCTGCTGACCGCACCGGACGTCGCCGACGACGTGGAGTTCGCCGAGAGCGTCTCGATGGCGATGCTGCTGGTGCTGGAGACGCTCGCGCCGACCGAGCGGGCGGTGTTCGTGCTGCGCGAGGTCTTCGCGCTGGACTACGACGAGATCGCCGGAGCCGTCGACAAGAGTCCGGCGGCGGTCCGCCAGATCGCGCACCGGGCGCGAGCGCATGTCGCCGCGCGCCGACCCCGCGGGGCGATCTCTCCGGCCGACTCCCGACGGGCGCTCGACGCGTTCCGGCGGGCTGTCGAAACGGGCGACGTGCAGGGGTTGCTCGACGTCCTCGCACCGGACGTGGTGTTCCTCGGCGATGGCGGCGGGATCAAACAGGCGTTGCTGCGGCCCGTCGTGGGAGCCGACCGGGTGGCCCGCCTGCTGGCCAGCAGACAGGCCAGGGCCGCGGCCATGTCGCTGCGACCGGCCCAGGTCAACGGGCACCCGGCGTTGGTCTTCCATCTCGACGGCGGGATCGACACGGTCATCGCGTTGCGCTTCGACGAGGGCCTGATCACCGCGATCTACGCCGTGCGTAACCCCGAGAAGTTGTCGCACATGCGGCGCGAGGCCGGCCTGCGTCGTTGAGCCGGCAGCGTCGCAAGGGGCGACATGCCTGGTCGGCGGGCATCGGTGCCCCGCGGGGCACCACAGCGGCAGCGATGCCCCGCAGGGGCACTACAGCGGATCGATGCCCCGCGGGGCACCACAGCGGCAGCGATGCCCCGCAGGGGCACTACGGCGGATCGATGCCCCGCGGGGCACTACAGCGGAGGAGCGGGTGTCTCCGGTGGGAGTTGCCGTGAGCGGCGCGAGTCCGCGACCGCCACGCCGAGCAGCACCACGGCGGTGACGGCCCCCGCGCTCAGCGGATCGAGGCGCAGCGTCACCGGCACCAGCAGGCCGAGGGCCAGTAGGCCAGCGATCCGGGATCGGGACACCCGGGCGAACACCTGGTATTCGAGGGTCGCCCGGCCGGCGAGGAAGAGCACCGGGCCGCCGAGGATGGCGATCAGCCACGCCGCCGGCAGATGCCCGCGTGGCTCGGTGATGAACAGTTCGAAGCCGACGCCGGTCAGGACGATGCCCGCGATCATGATCAGGTGGGCGAACGCCATGTCGGTGGCGAGCCGCGCGGCCTTGCGGGAGCGGCTGATCGCGGCGTCGAGCAGCCCTCCCGCCACGTGGAAGTAGATCCGCCAGAGCAGGACGGTCGTCGCCAGCGCGACGAGGAAACCGCCGGTCTGGTCGGCGTGGAATTCGCTGCCGCTGAACGCCAACCCGATGACGAAGATCGCCTCACCCAGCGCGATGAGGAGGAACTGCTGGTACCGCTCGGCCAGGTGCTCGGCCGCGATCGCCTGGACGCCGAGCCGTCGCGCGCCGAGGCGGGGGGTCGGCCAGCCGAGAAACAGCCCCGCGTAGTCGATCAGCGCGGCGGTGGTCCACAGCGGCCCTCGTACGCTCCCCTCGGCGGTCAGGCCACCGAGGACCCAGAGCGGTGCGCTCAGACCGAACCAGAACAGGACCCGGAAGGTCTGCCGGGGATCGGGCCGGCCGTGCCCGGCGACGTGGAAGTAGACCACCCGGCCGATCTGGAGGCTCACATAGGTGATGGCGAACAGGGAGGCACGCGCGCCGAAGCCGTCGGGCACCGCGACCGCCATCGTCATGGCGCCGACCGCTGTCATCACGATGACGGTCTGGACGATCGGTGCCTCCGGGTCCAGCCAACTTGTCGACCAGACCGTCAACGACCAGACCGCCCACAGTGCCAGGAACAGCAGCAGGGCCTGACCGAGGCCCGCGTACACGCCCCGCTGACCGTCGGTGAAGTCGCTGATCACCCGCGCCGAGATCCGGGTGAGAGCGAAGACGAAGACCAGGTCGAGGAACAACTCCAGAAACGTCGCCCGCTGCCGACTGGCGGCGTCGCGCACCAGCCCTTCGTCGCGCCTCTCGCTCATCCGTGCGCCACGGGTCGGTGCCGTCGAGCGACCACGTGCCCTCCCGTCGTGGTGATCCCCTCACCCAACGAGCGACGGGCTGCTCCGGCACCTGGGGGCGAGAGACCTGGGCCGCTGGCTTTACGGGTGTAAGCTTACGGGGTGACCACACCGAGAACGCGGGCACGTAACAAGCGCGGCGAAGGCGCGCAGCTGCGCGAGGAGATCGTCAGTGCCGCCGGCAAGTTGCTCGACGGCGGCGATCCGCAGAGCGTGACGCTGCGGGCGGTGGCCCGGGAGGCCGGCATCTCGGCACCGTCGATCTACGCGCACTTCCCCGACCTGGACTCGATCCTGCTCGTGGTCGCCCAGCGCGCGTTCGCCGCCCTGGAGCAGGAGCTGGCCCGGCCGGACGACGCGGATCCCGCCGCGCGTCTGCGGGCGATCAGCGCGGCCTACCTGACCTTCGCCGAGCGTCAGCCCCACCGGTACGCCCTGATGTTCGGGGCGGTCTGGGACGCCAGCCAGGCCCGCGATCGTGCCCCGGCGCTGGCGGACGACCTTGCCGTGCTCGGCATGGGAGCCTTCGACGTCTTCCACCGCACGCTCGCCGAGTGCGTCGCGAAGGGACTCTCGACAAGTGCGGACCCGTTCGCCGACGCGACGGCCCTCTGGGTCGGTCTGCACGGGTACGCGCAGCTCCAGGTGGCGACGCCGCTGTTCCCCTGGCCGCCGCGCCTGCGAGATTCCCTCATCGACCGGTTGGCGTTGCTGGCCTGAGCCGCCCCGCACAGTCGCCAATCCGTCACCAGGCGACTACGGCAGGTGTCCGCCCTTACGCTCGACTGCGTGCCCGGACCTGCCGAGAAGGCCACCGAACAGGACCGGCGTGACCTCATCGTCACTGTCGCGCGAGAGCTGGCCGAGACGGAGGGCTGGGCGGGGGTGAGCACCCGACGGCTCGCCGAGCGGGCCGAGATCGACGTCGGTGACCTCTACCGGCACTTCGCAGATCTTGAGGCACTCCTCGCCGCCGTCGCCGTCTGCGCCTTCGCCGACCTGGCCGCCGATCTGGCGGAGGCGCACGCGGAGGCCGCCGGCAGCCCCGAAGGGGCCTGGCCGGCGGTCGCGAGTGCGTACCTCGACTTCGCGTACACCAATCCGGAGGTCTATGACGCGATGCTCGCGCTGACCCCCGACCTGGCGCTCGGCGTCGATGGTGTTCCGTCCGCGCCGCGGGCGGTCTTCGCCGAGTTGCGCGCGGCCCTGACGCCGTTGGCCGAGGGCCGCGACCCGGACACCCTCGCCGAGGTGGGTTGGAGCCTGCTGCACGGCGTGGTGATGCTCACCCGGGGTGGTCGGCTCCGACCCGAGGGGCAGGAGGAACGGGAGGCGTTGATCGCCCAACGGCTGCTGCGCTGGCCGTGACGGGCGGCGTGGTCAGTTGAGGGGCTCGCGGTCGTGGGGCCCCTTGTCGACGAACCGGAACGTGGTGCCCAGCGGTTTGTTGCCCAACTCCTTGAGGATCAGCCCGTTGCCGGCGAGGTGCTGAAGAAAGCGGTTCTCACTGCGGATCGCGTACGTGCCGTTGCCCTGGGCGAGGATGGTGAACCGCTGGATCGGGTCGTCCACGTCGCAGATGGCGGCGTCGATGGTCAGCTCGGGCTCGATGTCCAGGGCGTTCACCGCCCAGCAGGACGGGTCGTCGTTGGCCGGGTGGTCGTCCTTCGTGCCGAAAGCCTTGATCACGTACCTGTCGTCGCCGATCGGCACCGGAACGAACAGGACGCGTCCGCCGGTGTCGCCGCCCTCCTCGAGTCGACCGCTGAGCTCCAGCGCGTCGCCGGACCCCTGCGCCCGCAGCATCGTGATCTCGCGCTTGCCGGACAGCAGGGGGTCCGTCGCGATCGTCGGTGACGGCTTCCCCGCCGGGGGCGTCGGCGTGCCCGCCACGGCGCCCGACGGTGTCGGCGTGCCCGCCCCGGCCGTCGGTGCCCTGTCGGCGTCGGCCCCGCACGCCACCAGCGCACCGGTGCACGCCAGCAACGCCGCGCCGGCAACCCACTTCATCGTGATCACGTTGCTCCTCATGAGCTGTCCCGCACCTCGCGGCCACCAGGAATCCATTCCGCCCTCCAGACGAACGCCGGGCCGGGACGGTTCACGGAAAAGCCCGAAACCCAGCGTCGATCTTCCGCCTATCCTGTCCCTTCGACTGGGCGGCGACAGCACGGGGAGGGGACGGTATGACAGGCGGCGAGGCGGCGCGACGGCAGGCGCAGGCGTTGATCTTCGATGCGGACGACACGTTGTGGGAGAACAACATCGTCTTCGAGCAGGTGATCAACGATTTTCTGGAGTGGCTCGACCACCCCACACTGGACCGCACGGAGATCCGGCTCATCCTCGACGACATCGAGCGAGCCAACACGGTGGCACACGGCTACGGCAGCAAGGTCTTCCTGCGCAGTCTGGCGGAGTGTCTGGAACGGCTGCGCGAACGACCGGCCACCGACTCCGAGCGGCAGGAGATCGAACGACTGGCGGTCGCCCTGGTCGAACACCAGGTGGAGCTGATGCCCGGGGTGGCCGACGCGCTCGACGAGCTGGCCGGCCGGCACGAGTTGCTGCTGCTCACCAAGGGGGACCAGGCGGACCAGCAGCGCAAGCTGGACGCGTGCGGGCTGCTGCACCACTTCCGGGCCGCGCACATCGTCGCCGAGAAGGATGTCGAGACGTACCGGTGGCTGATCCGGGAACACCGCCTCGAACCGTCGCGAGCCTGGATGATCGGCAACTCCCCGAAGTCGGACATCCTGCCGGCACGAGCGGCCGGGCTGAACGCGGTCTTCATCCCGAACGAGAACACGTGGGTCCTGGAGAACGACGAACTGGACCCCACCGACAGCGGTGTGTTGCGCCTCGCCGCGTTCCGCGACCTGCTGCGGCACTTCTGAGCGTACTGAAGGCGAACAGCGTCAGCGATCATGATCGCGTTACGCCGACTTGCCTGATTTCTACCCTGGGGTCAGTCGTGCCCTCGGTCGCCCCGCGCGGCTTGTCCGCCCGGTTCGGACCGGCCTAGCCTGGGCCGGCGCTCACGGCTCGGCGGGGTACGTGCCGTAGGCGCCGGCGTTCGGCGGTTGGCACCGTGGAGCTGAGTGCCGGAGCTGTCCGCTCCCATCATCCGGACGGCCGAGGGTCAGGGCAGGGTAGTTGCGGACCCGGCCCTGACCCGGCCACGGAACGGGACAGGATCCGGCGAGCGGGGCGGACCACACGTCGGTTCGACTGTCAGGATGACCGGATGAAGCGTAGATTTCTCCTGTTCGGCAGTGCGGCGGGTCTGGCGGCGCCGAGCCTGCTCGCGTCGACGGCACCCGCGCTCGGCGCGACCCGGCCGCCGCCGCCCGGGGGCACCACCCCACCGGTGCGCCGCAGCCCCCGGCCGACCACGCCGCGCCCCAACCGGGCCGCCCGGTTGACCACCCTGCCGCCGCAGACCCAACAGGTGATCGTGGTCGGCGCGACCAGCTACACCACCACCTACGCCACCCTTGAGGCGTACGCGCGGATCCGGGGTCGCTGGCAGCCGGCCTCGGCGGCGTTGCCCGCCCGCATCGGCTCCAAGGGGTTCACCGACAACCACGTGGAGGGCGTGCCGACCACCCCCACCGGTGTCTACTCGATCGGCCCCACCATGTACGGCATCGCCGCCAACCCGGGCGTGCGATACCCCTACCACCGGTTGGTCAGCGGTGACTGGTGGAACGAGAACCCGTCGTCCCCGCGCTACAACACCTTCCAGCAGAGCGCGACCAACCCCGGTGGGGCCAGCGAGGCGCTGTGGCAGGAGATCCCGTCGTACACGCACTTCGCGGTGATCACCTACAACATGCCACCGAACGTGCCGACCCCGATCCCCAACGCGGGCAGCGGCATCTTCCTGCACGAGTTCAGGCTCAGCGCCGGCAACGCCACGGCCGGCTGTGTCTCGCTCGCCCACGACCACCTGGTCGGCGTGCTCAACTGGCTGGACCCGGCCCTCTCGCCGCGCATCGTGCTCAGCCCGTACGCCCAGCTCGAACGGTACTGATCAGGGGCCTGCCCTCAGGAGGCCCCGCCGCGGACGATCGACACCGCCACCCGGCAGAACTCGTCCATGTCCGGGTTGAACCCGGCCGCGATGTCGGGATGCAACCCGGAGCGGGTCTCCTCCAACAGCCGCTGGCAGACCTGCTCGACCGGCTCGCCCCCGTAGTGGGCGCGGACCCGGTCGGTGGCAGCCTGAAGCGCCGAGGTCAGCTGCTCCTCCAGCGGGCCGCGCAGCTTCTGCTGCACAGGGTCGAGCCCGCGTGGGTCGAGCGTGACATGTGGCTCCGACATCGGTGCTCCCTTCGTCGGCGTCCGCGATACCCCACCGCGGTCGTCGGTCAAACCCCGTCCGGCACGGCGGCGACCCGTACCTGGTAAGAAAATTCCTCCGCCGGCTCCTCGTGGTACGACAAGCGGCGGATCTGCCGGTCGTCGTCGTAGAGGGCGACGTCCACCAGCACCCCGAGGTGGCTGAGGCCGATCGACGTCACGCGCCGCTTGTCCTGCAACACGGCGCAGACGCCGCCGAGCAGGGTGCTGGCGTCGGCCGTCCGGTGCCCGGGCGGGCACCGCAGGACCAGATCCACCTCGATCGGCCCGCGCAACGGCGTCCAGCCGGTGTGCTGAGCCGCCGTGAGAGCGGACTGGAGCAGGGCGCGGACCCTCGTCGCCTGCCGGTGCCCGGCCGCGAAGATGGACAACGCTTCGGTCTTGACCGGTGGCAGGCCGCTCACCTCGAACGTCAGGGCGAGAGCGCGGGTGTCCTGCACGACGGCACCTCCTCGTTGGGACGATCCTGCCGAACCGGGGGAGCGGCGGTGCGACGTTCCCGCGATTACCAACCGATCGGGCAGGTATGGGGTCGGCCGGAGGCGTGTCGACGGCGGCGGCGAGCGCGCTGGCTGCGGCGTTACGAAAACGCTAGTCGATGTCGCCCGCGCCCGGTAGTCGGCCGGTCACCCGATGGGGCGCGGCGGAAAGGCGCAGAACTCGTTGCCCTCCGGATCGACGAGCACCCACCAGGTGGCCTCCCCGGCCGGCTCGCGAACCAGCCGTGCGCCGGCCGCGGGCAACGCCGCCGGGTCCGCGCCGGCCAACCGCAGATCCAGGTGTACGCGGGTCTTGCCCACCCGCGGTTCGGGAACCTTGTTCACCCAGATCGACTCGGCGGCCGAGCGCGCCGAGCGGGGGTCCACCCGGGTGTCGTCCTCACCGGCGTCGGCCACGTCGCCGTCGAGCATCCGGGCCCAGAACCCGCCCAGGGCGAGCGCGTCGGTGGCGTCCAGACAGAGGTCCTGCATTCCCGGTCCGGCGACCCGGCCCAGTGTGGGGCGTGGTTCGGGCCTCTCCGAATTGACGCTCGGTGCTGCTTGATCGACGCTCAGCGTTGCTTGGCGTACGCGACGAAGGCCTTCCAGGCCGTCGGGTCGACGTGCAGGGTGCCGCCGTCGCGGTCCTTGGTGTCGCGCACCAGCACCACGCTCGGCAGGTTGTCGGCGACCTCGACGCAGGCTCCGCCGTTGCCGCCGGACCTGGTCGACTTGCGCCACTGTGGGGTCAGCATGTCCATGACTTCGCCACTTCCTTGATCAGCTCGGTTGACTGCCGGCGGGGGAGCGCCTCGTTCCGCACGATCTCCCACGTCTTCGCCAGCTTAGCGACCTCGGTCGGTGTATCGACGATCTGCGCGGTGAGCTGGTTGTCCGCATAGGCCACCCGCTCACCGTCGGGCATCTCGGCGATGATGAACTGCCCGCCCATCCCCAGATACATCCCCGCATCCACCGGCACGACGTGCACCTGGATGTGCTCCGCCGTCGCCAACTGCGCCAGGTGCTCGCACTGCTCGACCATGAGCCCCGGCTGGTCGAGCACCGGCCGGCGCAGCACCGCCTCGTCCAGGACGGCGATGAGCTGCGGCGGGCGCGGGCGTTGCAGGATCGCCTGCCGCTCCAGCCGGGAGGCGACGATCCGGTCCACGTCCTCGGCGTCGAACCGACCACCGGCCAGTGTGGCCCGCGCGTACCGCTCGGTCTGGAGCAGACCCGGCACGTACGCCAACTCGAACCAGCGCAGCGTGGTCGCCTCCCGCTCGAACTCGATCCACTCGCGCAGCCAGGCCGGCTCGGCGTCGAGCCGGGCCAGCTTCTCCACCATGCGTTGGAAGCGTCCCTCGGTCGGGTGGTGGGTGTCGATGGCCCGCGTGTACTCCTTCGTGGGGGCTCGTCCGCCGGTCTCCACCGAGCTGACGTGTGAGCCGGAGTAGCCGATGCTCCTGCCGAAGTCGTCCTGACTGAGCCCGAGCCCCGTGCGGAACAGGCGCAGCTCCTCCAACACGTAATCGGTGACGTTGCCCATCGAATCCCCAATCCCTGCCCAACCTGAACGGGCGTGTCCTTCGTGGCTGCTCGACCGGGCCGCTGACCTGCACGGATGCCGCGAGCACGTATCGACCGTAGTCGGGTCATCGCAAACTGTCACCAGTGGCGGGCTCGCTGGTGGCCGGGGATGGCGGCGGCGGGCTCTGCCCCGGGCCGCTCCCGTCACCCCCTTGCGGGAGCGGCCCCTTCCCGCCCCCGAGGAGGTCGATGTGCTGAGCCCGACAGATCACCACCACATCGCGGGGTGGCGGTGATGGTGGTCCGGCCGCCCGTCCCGCACGTGGCCATGCGTCCGCTGTGGCGGTGCCGCAGCTGCGGCAGCGAATGGCCCTGTCAGCCGGCGAAGCTCACCCTGCTGTCGGAGTACCGGACCAACAGGATCGCGCTGCTCATCTACCTCGGCACTCTCATGAGCGAGGCGACGGCCCAGCTCACCCAACTCCACCCGGACCACCCGCCGGCCCGGATGACCGAGCGCTTCCTCTCCTGGGCGAGAGCCCGGGGCTGACGCTCGGCCCGCCGTCGGTCATCCCGGGAAGTGAATCAGCGGCACCCCGTCGGTGTAGCCGGGGCCCTCACTTGTCAGCACCGCGGAGTCATGGGTCAGGCCCGCCACGGCGGCGGCGGCCAGGTCGAAGCGGCGGGTCCTGCGCTGCCAGAAGGTCAGCTCCGGCAGATCTTCCGCCCGCTCGGGCAGCAGCGCGCAGGAGGTCAGGGCCAGCAACTTGTGCAGCAGAGCCAGATCCTTGCCGGTCGCGATGGTCAACGCTTCGGCGGCCACCACCACCGGCACCCCGAACCGCACCCCGTCCTCGATCACCTCGTGGACGGGCTCGCCCACGTGCACCGTCCGGAGGACGGCGTAGCCCAGCAGGGCCGACCGGTCCAGGATCAGCCGAACCGGTGGCGTCATTTCCGAGGTCATGCGGCGTCGCCGGCGGGAGCGTCGTCGTCGCCGTTCATCTCGGCCGCCATGGCGGCGCGGATCTTGGCGCGCTCGGCCTCGAACCGCTCCGGGGACCACTCGGCGTCCACGCCCAGGCGGCGGGCCCGAGCCTCTGCCACGCCCTGCTCGGTGACATGGATGCCGGCGGCGAGCAACAACTCCCTGTGCTGCTCCACCCGTCGGCGACGGCGCACCGACTCGGTGACGTAGGCACTGGCCATGCGGTTGCCCTGGCTCTCCAGGATCTGACTCACGTCCGGGGGAACGGAGATCGTGAAGCGGCGCTGAGGCTCTGTCATACGCGCAGCTTACACCTGTCATACTTCAGGACGGGTGTTGCTCGTACCGTCAGGCGGGTTTGACCGTGGTGGCGTGCGAGGTGTCGGAGGCGGGCCGGCCCTCGCGCAGTGACAGGCGACGCGCCAACATCGTGGCGCCCGCGAGCGCGGCCAGGACCATGGCGATCTCCGCGCGTGATCGACTCGGCTTTCTGAATGTCGGGGTGTCCTGGTGCGGGTGATAGCGCGACTTTCAGGAAGTCGAGTCGATCACGTTCGGAGCACCGGCGTGCGGCGTCGCACGTCCCGCGCCTCGGCCTGCCGGCGTGCGGTGACGGCGGCGGCGCGACGCGTAATTCCGCTGTGACAGCCAGGTTTCGTGACTTCGCGGGTGGGGCAGAGTAGCCGCACAGAGCATCCGGACCGTGGCGTTTTCGCAGCTCGTCGGCTCGGAGATGTCTCGCCGTGCGCCGGGGCACGGATGCCCTCCCCGGTTTTCCGCCGAAGAGAGGGGGAGGGCGATGACGGACCCCGAAACGGCTCGACACCGACGCCGGCCGATTGTGCGGCTGGGGGCGGCGGCTGCCGCGTTGGCGCTTGTCGCACCGCTCGCCGCGTGCGGCGCGGACGACGATGGTGGCCCACCGACGATCAACCTGTACTACCCGCCCGAGCAGAACCTGCAGAAGGTCGTCGACGACTGCAACGCGCAGGCCCGGGGGCGGTACGAGATCGCCTACCAGGTGCTGCCCCGGCAGGCCGACGACCAACGGGTGCAGATGGTGCGCCGGCTGGCCGCCGAGGACAGCGGAATGGACCTGCTGGGGCTGGACGTGACCTGGACCCAGGAGTTCGCCAGCGCCGACTGGATCCGCGAGTGGACCGGCCAGGACAAGGCCGAGGTCGAGCAGGGCACCCTCGCCGGGCCGCTGGACACCGCCCGCTATCAGGACAAGCTGTACGCGGCACCGAAGCACACGAACGTCCAACTGCTCTGGTACCGCAAGGATCTGGTGCCGCAGCCGCCGACCACCTGGGACCAGATGATCAGCGCGGCCCAGCAACTCAAGGGCCAGGGCAAGCCGTACCAGGTGCTCACCATGGGCGCCCAGTACGAGGGTCTGGTCGTCCTCTACAACACCATGGCCGAGAGCGCCGGCGGAAAGATCCTCAACGACGACGGCACGCAGGCCGTGATGGACGACGGCACGGTCCGGGCGCTGGAGCAGCTGAAGGAGTTCGCCACGTCGGGCGTGACCTCGCCGTCGTTCAGCAACGCCACCGAGGACCCGGTCCGGCTGGAG
This sequence comes from Micromonospora sp. NPDC048898, assembly GCF_043198035.1. NCBI lineage: Bacteria > Bacillati > Actinomycetota > Actinomycetes > Micromonosporales > Micromonosporaceae > Micromonospora > Micromonospora sp. NPDC048898. Next base: position 131,059 of record NZ_JBICUF010000010.1, on the reverse strand, counting down.
TTCCAGTCCGGCTCGGGCGCGTTCCAGGTGAACTGGCCGTTCGTCTACCCGGCCCTGCAGGAAGCCAACCCGGAGCTGGCCAAGCAGGTCGGCTGGGCCCGGATCCCCGGCATCGACGAGGGCACCCCGAGCAAGGTCACCATCGGCGGGGCCAACCTCGCGGTCAGCTCCTACTCCAAGCACCCGGAGCTGTCCTTCGAGGCGGCCCGGTGCCTCCGCAACCCCGAGCACCAGAAGTTCTCCGCCATCAACGACGGCGTGCCACCCACCATCGAGGCGGTCTTCGAGGACCCGGAGATGACCGAGGCGTACCCGATGAAGGACACCATCCTGGAAGAGCTGAAGGAGCCGGCGACCCGTCCCCTGACACCGGCGTACCAGAGCATCTCCACAGTGATGTCGGCGATCCTGTCGCCGCCGTCGGCGATCCGTCCCCAGCAGACCGCCGACGAGCTGCGCGGCGCCATCGCCGACGCCCTCCAGTCGAAGGGGGTGCTGCCGTGAGCGCGAGGAGTGAGCCGGTTTTGCGAGCCCCGCAGTCGCGAGAAGAGGTGACACCGTGACCCGGCCCGCCACCACCGAGACCCCGGAGAAGACCGACGACCAGCGCGCCGCCGTGCCCACCCAACGTGGTGGTCGCCGTAAGCCGCCACTGAGCGCCAACAAGAGATCCGAACGCAGGTTGGGTTGGCTGCTCTGCGCACCCGCCGCGCTGGTCATGATCCTGGTGACCGCGTACCCGATCATCTATTCGGTCTGGTTGTCGTTGCAGCGCTACGACCTGCGCTTCCCCGACCAGCGGGAGTTCATCGGGCTGGACAACTACGTCACAGTGCTCAGCAACGAGTTCTGGTGGACCGCGTTCGGGGTGACCGCGCTGATCACGGTGGTCACGGTGGCCGTCGAGTTGGTGCTCGGCATGGGCCTGGCGATCATCATGCACCGCACGCTTGTCGGGCGGGGCATCGTGCGCACCTCGGCGCTCATCCCGTACGGGATCGTCACAGTGGTCGCGGCGTTCTCCTGGCGATACGCCTGGACGCCCGGCACCGGCTACTTGGCCGACCTGTTCAGTGACGGCGCGCCCCTCACCGAGCGGGCCAGCTCACTGGCGATCATCATGCTCGCGGAGATCTGGAAGACCACACCGTTCATGGCGCTGCTGCTGATGGCCGGGCTGGCGCTGGTGCCGGAGGACCTGCTCAAGGCGGCCTCCACCGACGGTGCCACCGCCTGGCAGAAGTTCACCAAGGTGATGCTGCCGGTGATGAAGCCGGCGATCCTGGTCGCGCTGCTGTTCCGCACCCTGGACGCGTTCCGCGTCTTCGACAACATCTTCGTGCTGACCGCCGGTGGCAACGAGACGTCGTCGGTGTCGATGCTCGCCTACAACAACCTGATCCGGGGCCTCAACCTCGGCATCGGCTCGACGATGTCGGTGCTGATCTTCATCACCGTGGCGATCATCGCGTTCATCTTCGTGAAGCTGTTCGGCACCGCTGCCCCCGGCAGCGACGACGGGGAGAGGCGCTGACATGGCTGTCGAAACCACCACCCGGGCGAAGCTGCGCTGGGGTCTGCTGGACGTCATCGTGGTCGTCTTCGCGCTCGTCCCGGTGCTGTGGATCGCGTCGCTGTCGTTCAAGACGCCGGCCACCCTCACCGACGGGAAATTCATCCCTCGGGAGTGGACGCTCGACAACTACAAGACGATCTTCGACACCGACCAGTTCGTCCGGGCACTCGCCAACTCCATCGGCATCGCCCTGATCGCCACGCTGATCGCCGTGGTGCTCGGCGCGATGGCCGCGTACGCGATCAGCCGGCTGGACTTCCCCGGCAAGAAGGTGCTGGTCGGCGTCTCCCTGCTGATCGCGATGTTTCCACAGGTGTCACTGGTGTCGCCGCTGTTCGAGATCGAGCGGACGATCGGCATCTTCGACACCTGGCTCGGGCTGATCCTTCCGTACATCACCTTCGCCCTGCCGCTGGCGATCTACACGCTGTCGGCGTTCTTCAAGCAGATCCCGTGGGACCTGGAGAAGGCGGCCAAGATGGACGGCGCGACCCAGGCCCAGGCGTTCCGCCGGGTGATCGCGCCACTGGCCGCGCCCGGGTTGTTCACCACCGCGATCCTGGTGTTCATCTTCTGCTGGAACGACTTCCTGTTCGCCATCTCGCTGACCTCCACCGAGCGGTCCCGCACGGTGCCGGCCGCGCTGTCGTTCTTCACCGGCGCGTCGCAGTTCGAGGACCCCACCGGGGCGATCTGCGCGGCCGCCGTGGTGATCACCGTTCCGATCATCCTGTTCGTCCTCTTCTTCCAGCGCCGCATCGTGTCCGGCCTGACGTCCGGCGCAGTCAAGGGATAGGTGGGTAGTCATGGCTGACATCGTGCTCGACAAGGTGAGCAAGAGTTTCCCGGACGGGACCGTCGCCGTGCAGGACGTCGACCTGGAGATCGCCGACGGCGAGTTCGTGATCCTGGTCGGCCCCTCGGGCTGCGGCAAGTCCACCACCCTCAACATGATCGCCGGCCTGGAGGACATCAGCTCCGGCGAGCTGCGCATCGGTGGTCAACGGGTCAACGACAAGGCCCCCCGGGACCGGGACATCGCGATGGTGTTCCAGTCGTACGCCCTCTACCCGAACATGACAGTGCGGGAGAACATGGCGTTCCCGCTGCGCCTGGCGAAGCTGGACAAGGAGACCATCAACCAGAAGGTCGACGAGGCGGCCAAGGTGCTGGAGCTGACCGCACTGCTGGACCGCAAGCCGGCCAACCTGTCCGGCGGGCAGCGCCAGCGGGTGGCGATGGGCCGGGCGATCGTCCGCCAGCCCAAGGCGTTCCTGATGGACGAGCCGCTGTCCAACCTCGACGCCAAGCTGCGGGTGCAGATGCGTACGGTGGTGTCGCGGTTGCAGAAGCAGCTCGGCACTACCACCGTCTACGTCACCCACGACCAGACCGAGGCGATGACCCTCGGCGACCGGGTGGTGATCATGCGCGGGGGTGCGGTGCAGCAGGTCGGCCCTCCGCAGGAGCTGTACGACCACCCGCGCAACCTCTTCGTGGCCGGCTTCATCGGCTCCCCGTCGATGAACTTCCTGCACGCCGCCGTGCAGGAGGGCGGGCTGCACACCGCGTTGGGTGACGTGCCGCTCGGCGACCGGATCCGCCGCGAGTTGGAGGCGGCCGACGCGCCCCGCGAGCTGATCCTCGGCATCCGCCCCGAGCACTTCGAGGACGCCGAACTTGTCGACGACGACACCCGCCGCCGGGGCATGGAGTTCGAGGCGCCTGTCGACATCGTCGAGTCGATGGGCTCGGACAAGTACGTCTACTTCACCGTGGAGGGCGAGAAGGCCACCGCCGCCGAGCTGGAGGAGTTGGCCGCCGACGCCGGTGCCGCAGACTTCGCCGGTGGCGGCGGCAACCTGGTGACCCGCCTGTCCGCGGAGTCGCCGGTCGCCGAGGGGCAGTCGCGCCGGGTCTGGTTCAACCTGGAGAAGATCCACCTGTTCGACCCGGCCACCGGCCGCAACCTGACCCTCCACGAGGGCCGAGCGGCCGGCGCGCTCGCCGACTGACAGCGGCCCTGACGCGTGCGGCGCGTCCGCGCGTCCGCCGCGTCCGCGCGTGCGCGCGTGCGCGCGTGTCCGGCGTGAAGATCGTGCTCGATCGTTGTTGTCAACACCGTTGCGTTAGGGCTGTAGCCGGCGGGTCAACCCGGGACAGGAAGTGCCCGATCGGGGAGCGGGTTGGGCCCGGCTTGGCGATCATGGAGTTGTGGTGCCGACTTTGGGGGTTTTACGGGCGTTCTGTTACCCACCACAACTCCATGATCGGCGAGGCAGTGCTGGTCGACGAACAGCCGTTCCACCTAACGCAATGGTGTTGTCGTTGTTGTAGTGGTGTCGGTCGCGCGGGATGCCACTACAACAAGGATGTTGCGTGGTCATGGCGACGCAGTGGGCCGGCCGGGGCCGGCGGGTTCACCCGCCGACCCCGTCCGTGTCCTGCGCCGCGCCGTCGGTCGTGGCAAGGTGGTCGGAGGTCGCTTCGTGAGGCGGGGGGCGGGATGGACCGACGACTGACCGCGCTGGCCAAGGCGCACGGCGTGTCCACCTGGTATGAGGACTGGCGGCAGCGCCGCGTCGAGGTCGCACCGGAGACCGTGGTGGGCGTGCTCGGCCTGCTCGGTGTGGACGCCACCAGCCCGACGGCCATCGCCGACGCGCTCGCCGCCGCCCGTGCGGTCGATCGCGGCGCGCTGCCGGAGACTGTCGTGCTCACCCACGGCGCCACCCGGGCACTGCCCGGCCCCGGCGTGGTGACCCTGGAGGACGGTGGCCGCCGCGCGGTCGACGGCGAGCTGCCGGCGGACCTGCCGCTGGGCTGGCACCGGCTGGCCTGCGCCGGCCGGGACGTGACAGTGGTGGTGGTGCCCCGCCGGCTGCCCGTGCCGCCGCGCACCTGGGGCTGGATGCTCCAGCTCTACGCGCTCACCTCGGACCGCTCCTGGGGCATGGGTGACCTTGGCGACCTCGCCGAGTTCACCGAGTGGGCCGGTGCCACAGGTGCCGGGCTGGTGCTGCTCAACCCGCTGCACGCGGTCGGGCCCGCACACCCGGTGGCCGCATCACCGTATTCTCCCGCCAGCCGACGCTTCGTCAACCCGCTCTACCTGCGGGTCAGCGACACCGCCGCGTACCGGGCGGCGGATCCGGCGACCCGGGCAGTGGTCGACGCCCTGCGCCCCGACCGTGGTGACCTGATCGACTACGACGAGGTGTGGACGGCCAAACGGCACGCCCTGGAGTTGCTGCACCCGTACGCCCAGCAGGTCGACCTCGCCGCGGACCCGGCGCTGGCGAGCTTCGCCACCTGGTGCGCCCTGGCCGAGCGGCACGGCAACGACTGGCGGGCCTGGCCGGCGGAGCTGCACCACCCCGACGCCCCGGCGGTCGCCGCGCAGCGCCGCCAGCTCGCCGACCGGGTGGCCTTCCACGCCTGGCTGCAACACCTGTGCGACGAACAACTCGACGCCGTCACGGCGGCGGCCCGCGCGGCCGGGATGCCGGTCGGCGTGGTGCACGACCTGGCCGTCGGCATCGACCCGGGCGGCGCGGACGGTTGGCAGCTCGCCGACGTGCTGGCGCAGGGCGTGCGGGTCGGTGCCCCACCCGACGACTTCAACCAGCTCGGCCAGGACTGGGGGCTGGCCGCGTGGCGCCCGGACCGGCTCGCCGCCACCGGGTACGCGGCGTACCGGGACATGCTGCGCCGGACCCTGCGGCACGCGGGCGGCCTCCGGGTCGACCACGTCGCCGGCCTGTGGCGGCTGTGGTGGGTGCCGCCGGGCGGCGGGGCCGCCGAGGGCACCTACGTCCGCTACGACGCCGAGGCGATGCTCGGCATCCTCGCCCTGGAGGCGCACCGGGCCGGCGCGGTGGTGATCGGCGAGGACCTCGGCACCGTCCAACCAGCAGTGACCCGGGGGCTGCGCGGGCGCAACATGCTCGGCTCGACGGTGCTGTGGTTCGCGCGCGACGGCGAGGGTGACTTCGTCCCGCCGGCCCGGTGGCCGCGCAACGCCCTCGCCACGATCTCCACCCACGACCTGCCGACCGCAGCGGGCTTCCTGACCGGCGAGCACGTGCGGGTCCGCGACGACTTGAAGCTGCTCGACACCGACGTGGCGGTGGAGCGGGCCCGCGCCGTCGCGGACCGGGAGCGCCTGCTCACGATGTTGCGGGCCGAGAGCCTGCTGCCCGACCCGGCCTCGCCAACCGACCCGGCCGCGCCGCCGCTGTCCGCGCCGCCCGACCCGGCTGCGCTGCCCGACCCGGCTGCGCCGACCGACCCGGCTTCGCCAACCGACCCGGCTGCGCTGTCCGCGCCAACCGATCCGGCGCGGACCAAGCTGGCCGCGACGGCGGACGACGGCGAGGTGGTGGTGGCGATGCACGCCGCGCTCGCCGCAAGCCCGGCCCGGCTGCTCGGCGTCTCCCTCTACGACGTGCTGGGCGAGGTGCGCCAGCCCAACCTGCCGGGCACTGTCGACGAATACCCGAACTGGCGGTTGCCGTTGCCGGCCACCGTGGCGCAGATCCGCACGGACCCGCGGGTGGCCCGGGTCGTCGACCTGCTCACCACGGCACGCCCACGATCGGGTGACGGGCGACCGGCGCGCCCACCATCGGGTGACGCGCAAGCGGCGCGCCCACCCGAGGACTGACGCTCGACCAGGCCAGCCCAGACCAAGGCCAGGCCGTCGCTGGCGAGCGCGCTCAGGTCAGCCAGTCGTACCGGGGAGGTAGCCCGAGGAAGCCGGCGTAGCGCTCAAGCGCCTGCTCGACACGGGCCCGCTCGACGGTCGCCGTCGGTGTCAGCGGCTGGATCGTGATGGTGACCGCGGCCCGGCCGACCTTGCGCTTCCACACGCCCACCACCCGGCCGGCGCGGACCACGGTGGCCTGGAAGATGCCGTTGTTGCCCGGCACCACGGCCGCCTGGTGCGCCGGGTCGAGCATGAGTGTGCGGTCGCGGTAGCCCAGCAGATATTCGTCGAAGCCGGGCAGCGCCACCACGTCGTCCAGCGAGGTGCGCGGCGCGTCGGCCAAGGCCGCGTCGACGTGCATCGGCTCGCCGTCGACCCGGACCGTGCCCAGCACGTCATCGGCGGCGGCCAGCCCGCGTCGGGCGTCGGTCAGGGTGAGGCCGCTCCAACCGGCGAACTCGCGGGCGGTGACCGGCCCGTGCCCGCGCACGTAGCGGTGGGCGAGCAGGGCCAGCGCCTCGTCCCGCTCCAGCTTGCGTGCGTCCGGCGCCCACTCGTCGAGCAGGGCGAAGGTCTGGTCGGTGCCGACGTTCGGTGCCACACAGGTCACCCCGCGCACACTCGCATACCAGAGCAGGTGGTAACCGCGTTGCCCGTCGGTGGCCAGCCCGGCCGCACGCAGCGTCGCCAGGCACTGGGCCCGGGTGAGCCGGCCGCCGCCGGCCAACGCGGCGCCGAGGACGTCGACCGCCCGGTCGGCGTCGGCGTCCGTCAGCCCGAGCTGTGCCCGACGCGTCGCCGCGCCGGCAAGTGAGCGAACGCCGGTCAGCTCCAGCATCCAGCGGGCGTCGGCGGGTGGGACGAGGTGCACGGTGCCCCGCATCGGCCAGGTGCGCAGGGCCTCGCGCCGCTCCAACGCCGCCTGCACATCCGCGATGGCCCGCCCGGGCAGCCGCGCGCCCAGTGACCACAGGCCGCTGGCCAGGTCCTGTGCCTGCATCGCGCCGAACCACTCGACCACCTCGGCGACGCCGGCGGGCCGGGTGCTCGGGTGCGGGCGCAACAGGAGGCTTGTCATCCGCAGAGCCAGCGCGTCGGCCGCGCTGAGGTCGGCAGGCATCGGGCGGTCCCTTCCCAGGCTGGACGGCCAGCCTAGAGCCGACCACCGACACTTTCGCGACGGGAGGCGTAAGGGCTGTCGTCGGGGGAAAGCGGCTCGCGCAAGTGCGCGCACCGCGCGTACGGAAGGGACTCTCATGACTGCCGCAAGCGAGCCGGTGCGGGGTGCCGGCGCACCAGCCGGATCCCGGAGCCATCGGGGGGACGTCCGCGCCAAGACGAGCGCCGCCGCCACCTTCGCCCTGGTGTTCGGAGTGGCCGGGCTCTTCAGCGTGTTGACGGCGATCCTTGCCTGGTTGGGGCTGGTGCTCGGCATCATCGGGATCATCCTCGGCATCGTCGGCCTCAAGATGGCACGCCGACCCGGGGTCACCGGGCGTGGCGTGTCGATCGGCGGCCTGGTGCTGAGCATCCTGGCCGTGCTGATCGGCCTCGGACTGGCCGCGGGCATCTCCACGTTCGTCAACAACGAGAACGCGGTGGACCGGCTCCAGACCCAGGTCGACAAGCTGCGCGACAAGCTCGACTGACGCCCGCCGGGAAGGCGGCACACCTGCCCGCCACGGCCCCGGACCCCAGTAGGGTGGGCGGCGTGCTCCGCCAGGTCACCGCGATCCGTTACGTCACCCCGCTGCGCGAGGGTGGGTCGCTGCCGGGCGTGGTGGAGGCCGACGACCTGGGCACGTACGTGGCGAAGTTCCGGGGCGCCGGCCAGGGGCCCAAGGCGCTGATCGCCGAGGTGATCTGCGGCGAGCTGGCCCGCCGGTTGGAGCTGCGGGTGCCCCCGCTGGTCGTGCTCGACATCGACCCGGTCATCGGGCGGGCCGAGCCCGACCAGGAGGTGCAGGAGCTGCTGCGCAACAGCGGCGGCGCCAACCTGGGGATGGACTTCCTGCCCGGGGCGCTGGGCTTCGACCCGTTGGCGCACCCCGTCGACCCGGTGCTGGCGTCCCGGGTGCTGTGGTTCGACGCGTACGTGGAGAACGTCGACCGGAGTTGGCGAAACCCCAACCTGCTGGTCTGGCACCGGGAGTTGTGGCTGATCGACCACGGCGCGTCGCTGTACTTCCACCACAACTGGCCGCGCGCCGAGGCGGCCGTGCACCGTGCCTACCGAGCTGAGGACCACGTGCTGGCGCCGTTCGCCTCGCGGCTGGCCGACGCCGACGCCGAACTGGCTCCCCGGGTCACCCCGGAGCTGCTCACCGAGGTGTTGGCCCTGGTGCCGGCGCAGTGGCTGACCGCCGCCGACTACGAGACGGCCGACGCCGCCCGCGCCGCGTACCTGGAACACCTGTCCCACCGGGTCGCCCGCACCGCCGACTGGCTGCCGCAGGGGAGCGCGGCATGAGGCAACCCTTCGAGTACGCGCTGATCCGGCTGGTGCCCCGCATCGAGCGCGGCGAACAGATAAACGTCGGGGTGTTGCTCTACTGCCAGCAGCGCGACTTCCTGGCCGCGCGTACACATCTGGACGCCGACCGGGTCCGCGCGTTGGCGCCCGACGTCGACCTGCCGGCGGTGGCCGCGGTGCTCTCCTCCTGGGACCGGACCTGCTCCGGCGACGGGCCGGCGACCCGGATGCGGCTCGGTGAGCGGTTCCACTGGCTGGCCGCTCCGCGCAGCACGATGATCCAGACCGGGCCGGTGCACACCGGGCTCACCGCCGATCCGGCGGCCGAGCTGGACCGCTTGATGGCGGCCCTGGTCCGCTGAGCGGAGCCGGCCGGCGGCGGTGCTCAGGCAGCCCCCTGATCGCGCTACGCCAGCGCCGTTGGTGGCGGAGCGCGATCCCCCGTTCAGGTGCGCGGTGCGGGGCGGCGGTTGGTTACCACCGGCACCGGTGACATCAGGATCGCGGTCCGTACGCGTCGGGGGACCGGAACAGTCGGGAAGTTGCGGAAAACTTGAGCCGGACCGACCGGAACGGGCCCGTGCGCCCTGCCGTTAGAGGTTGCCCCCAGCGGGTAGTCGCGGGAGCTGACCCGAGACGAGAAGGGGAACATCTGATGGCTGCCCAGACCAAGGTAGCGGTGATCTACTACAGCGCCACCAGCATCACGTACCAGATGGCGCAGGCCGTCTGCGAGGCCGCTGGAGATGCCGGCGCGGACGTGCGCCTGCGCAAGGTGCGCGAGCTGGCGCCGGACGAGGCGATCCGCTCCAACTCCGGCTGGCAGGCGCACCACCTGGAGACCCAGGACGTGCCCGAGGCGATGGTCGACGACCTGGCCTGGGCCGACGTGGTGATCATGGGTGCGCCGACCCGGTACGGCATGATCGCGGCCCAGCTGAAGCAGTTCATCGACACCACCGGCCCGCTCTGGGCGCAGGGCGCGCTGGCCAACAAGGTCTACGCCGCCTTCACCTCGACGGCGACCGCGCACGGCGGGCAGGAGACCACTCTGACCTCGCTGTTCAACGTCTTCTACCACTGGGGCGGTGTCGTGGTCACCCCTGCGTACACCGACACCAGCCAGTTCATCGCCGGCAACCCGTACGGCGCCTCGCACACGAGCAACAACGGGGAGATCGCCCCGGACGCCGTGGCGCTCGGGGCCTGCGCGCTCACCGCACGACGCGCCGTGCTGCTGGGCGCCGCGCTGAAGGCGGGCATGGCCGGCTGACGGCGGAGGCGACCGGTGGCACGGGCGGGGGCTCTCGGCCCGCCCACGCCACCGGTCGCCGCCTGGACTCCGCCTCGGCTCGACCGAGGACTTTGACACAGACCCTATGCGCGCCCGCCCGTGGTGGACAGCTCGTCGGTGCGCGGTGCCGGCAGCAGGTCAGCCAACAACTCGGTGAGCACCGCGAGCCCGTCCGGGCTGAGCACCGACTCCGGGTGGAACTGCACCCCGGCGAAGCCCCGCCCCCGCAGGGCGTGCACGGCGTCGTCGCCCGGGTCCCGGGCCAGCTCCACCGGCCCGTACGCGGTGACCAGCCGGTCGGCCTGCGCGCGGGCGGTGAACGTGGAGTAGAACCCGACCCGGCGGGTCTGCCCGAACAGCGACACCTCCCGCTGCAACCCCTGGTAGGGCGCCTCCCGACGGTGCAGCGCGAGCCCCAGCATCCCGGCCAGCACCTGATGGCCCAGGCAGACCGCGAGGGTGGGACGGCCGGTCGCCAGCAACTCGGTCAGCAACCCCCGCAGCACCGCCATCTTCGGCTCGGCCGGGCTGCCCGGGTCGCCCGGCCCGGGGCCGACCACCACCAGGTCGTACCCGTCGACGGGGCCGCCCGCGTGCCACGGCCGCAGGCTCACCGCGAGGCCCAGCGCGCCCAGTTGGTGGGCCAGCATCCCGGTGAAGGTGTCCTCGGCGTCCACGATCAACACGCGGCGGCCGACCAGACCGGGCAACCCGGGCGCGCCCGGTGCCCGCTGGTCCAGCCAGAACCGCGCCAGCGGCGCGTTGCGCGCGGCCAGCGCGTCGCGTACCTCCGGGTCGTCGGCCAGCCGCGCGACCGGGCCGCCGTCGCCGGCGGGCGCCGCCGGCCCGAGGCCCAGCGCGGCCAGCACACCGGCAGCCTTGGCGTGCGTCTCCGCCACCTCACCGTCCGCCGTGGAGTGCCGGACCAGGGTGGCGCCCACCGGCACCCGCAGGTGGCCGGTGGGGGAGATCTCGGCGGTACGGATCAGGATCGGCGCGTCCAGCGTCTGCCGCCCGGCCCCGTCGTGGCCGAGCAGGGCGAGCACACCCGCGTAGTAGCCGCGGCCGCGGCCCTCGTGTCGGGCGATCACCCGGCAGGCGTTCTCCATCGGGCTGCCGGTCACGGTCGGGGCGAACATCGTCTCGCGCAGTACCTCCCGCACGTCGCGGGTGCCCCGCCCGGCGAGCAGGTACTCGGTGTGCGCCAGGTGCGACATCTCCTTCAGGTGCGGGCCGATCACCTGGCCGCCGTGCTCGGCGACGGTGGCCATCATCTTCAGTTCCTCGTCGAGCACCATGTACAGCTCCTCGACCTCCTTGGGGTCGGCGAGGAAGCGCAGCAGCGCCGCCCGGTCCGGGGTGTCACCGGAGCGTCGGAAGGTGCCGCTGATCGGGTTCATCATGACCAGCCCGTCGTCGACGCTCACGTGCCGCTCCGGGCTGGCACCGACGAGCGTCCGGGTGCCGGTGTGCACCACGAACGTCCAGTACGCGCCGCGCTCGGCGACCAGCAACCGGCGCAGCGCGGCCAGCGCGGCCACCAGCGGTCGGCCCTGCACGGTGGCGTGCAGGGTGCGGTGGATGACGAAGTTCGCGCCCGCGCCACTGCCGATCTCCTCGGCGAGCACCCGCCGCACGGTCTCGGCGTACTCCTCGTCGGTGACGTCGAAGGCGGCGTCGGTGGTGCGGACCGGCTCGTCGGGCAGCGCGGCGAGGGCGTCGGCCAGCGCGATCCGCCGATGCTCGCGGACCTGGAGGCACTCCAGCGGGGCACCGTCGTCGACGCAGGCGAAGCCGCGCTCGGTGATCTGGCGATACGGCACCAGGGCCAACGTCCGCGCTCCCGGCGTGCCCGGCGGCAGCGGGATGTCGGCCAGACGGTCGACGGTGCCGACGGTGCCGGTGAACAACTCCAGCTCGTCGGTGTCGTCGCGGCGCACCAGCGCGAAGGGTCCCGGGTCGGCGCCGCTGGTCACGGCGGCGATCAGGTCGGTCAGGTGGGTCATCAGAGTCTCCGTGGGGCCGGGGCCGCCGCCGTTCGGGGCGGCCATCCGGGCCGGGAGAACCGGCGGCCGCCTCGATGGCGGCCGCGTGGATGAAGCTACGCGCGGAAGGTGGCCGCCGGGTTGGCGGGCCACCAGCAGGTCGGATGCGCGAGCATGTGATCCACCCTACGCGCCCGACGCCCGGCTGACACCGGGTAACTTGACCGGCGATGAACATTCTCGCGCTCGATCTGGGCACCTCCTCGGTACGCGGGCTGGTGCTGGACGGCGACAGCCGTCCGCTGCCCGGCGCCCTGGCCCGGCGCAAGGTCGACCTCGCCATCGGCGACGACGGCACCGGCACGCTGTCCGGTCCCGGCTACCTCGCCTGCCTGGTCGAGTGCCTCGACGAGTTGGCCGACGCGGGGCACCTGCACGACGTCGACCTGGTGGCGGTGTCCGCCCAGTGGCACTCGGTGCTCCCGCTCGACCGCGACGGCACCCCGATCGGCTCGGTGGTCACCTGGCTGGACACCCGGCCCGCGCCGGTAGGCGGTACCGCCGGACCCTCCGACCCGGACGGCTTCCACCAGCGCACCGGCTGTTGGTGGCACCGCTCGTACTGGTCGATGCGGTTGCCCTGGCTGCGCGAGCAGTCCGGCACGCCGATCGCCCGGTTCGTCGGCCTGCCCGAGTATGTGCTGGGCGAGCTGCTCGACGACGCGCCCATGTCGGTGTCCCAGGCATCCGGGACCGGTCTGCTCGACCTGCGCACCCTGCGCTGGGACGAGGAGGCGTTGACGCTGGCCGGGGCGCGACCAGCCGACCTGCCGGCCCTCGGCGAGTTGGACTGGCACGGCCGGCTCCGGGCCGAGCTGGCCCGCCGGTGGCCGCAGTTGGCGCAGGCGCGGTGGGCGCAGCCGGTGGGCGACGGTGGGGCCTCGAACGTCGGATCGGGCTGCGTCGACCCGAGCCGGGCCGCGGTCACCGTGGGCACCTCGGCGGCCGTACGGCTGATGCAGCGGATCCCGGCCGGCGAACCGATGCCCCGGCTCCCCGAACGACTGTGGCGTTACCGGGTCGACCACGACCATGTGGTCACCGGCGCGGCGTACTCCAGTGGGGGCAACCTGTTCGCCTGGGCGAACCGGGAGCTGCGGTTGCCCCAGGGCGCCGAGCTGGACGCGGCACTGGCGCTGGTGCCGGCGGGTGGTGGCCGACCGACCGACCCCCGCTTCGGTGGCGACCGACCGCCCGGCCTGGCGCCCGCCGGCAGCGGGCAGCTCCGCGGCCTCAGCTTCAGCACCACTTCGGTGGACATCCTGGCCGGGCTGATGCAGGGGCTGTGTGAGCTGGTCGCCGAGGATCTCGCGGTGCTGGAGTCCACAGTCGACAAACCGGTGGGTGTGGTGCTGGGCGGGGGTGCGGTGGCGGCCTCGGTGTGGTGGCGGCAGGCGTTCGCGACCGCGCTGGCACCGCGACCGGTGTCGCACCAACGCAATCCGGAGATCGGTGCCACCGGCGCGGCACTCGTGGCGTTGGGTCGGTTCGGTGACGCGATCGAGCTCGCCGACATCGGCCGGACGGACGAGCTGGTCTTACCGACCACGGCAGGAGGTTCGCACCCGCAGTATCCTTCCTGAACCTCGCGTCGCCCGGGCCGTTGACACTGGTCGCGAGCCTGGTTGGATGGACCGCGCTCCCCGGACCGCGGTGGACGCGGTAGGACCGAGGAGGCAGGGTGGCGGCAGGTCCCGACCCGGCGAACGGCGCGGTGTCGAGCCACCGCCGGCGGCGCTTCGACGTCCGAGTTGTCCCGCATCGACGCCGGTCACCGTTCCGGCTGCGGGACTGGCGGATGAGCACGAAGCTCGCGACGGTGCTGATCGTGCCGTCGCTGGCGTTCCTGGTGCTCGCCGGTGTGCAGACCAGCGCGTTGGTCGGGCGGACGACGGCGTTGAACGACTTCTCCCGCCAGGTCGGCATCGGCCGGCAGATCACCGCTGTGGTGCACCAGCTCCAGCAGGAGCGCGACCGCTCGGCGGGGGAGCTGGGTGAGCTGCGCCGGGGCGGCGACCGGGAAACCGCGGTGAACAACCTGCGGCCGTTGCAGGCGGCGGCCGACCGGGCCATCGACAACCTGCGGCGGGCCGCCGCGCCCCTCGCGGACGCCGACGCGTCCTGGCGGGTCGCCTACTCCGAGGCGTTGGAGGCGTACGACCAGGTCGACGACATCCGGCCGGCGATCCCGCCCGCGGTGCTCAGCAGCGACACGATCCTGAGCAACTACTTCCGGGCGATCGGCGCGATGCTCGACCTGCTCGCCGAGCCGACCCCCGGCCAGGGCCAGCCCGAGCTGAACGACGCGGTCCTGCGCTACGTGCAGCTCGCCCGGGTCAAGGAGCTCTCCTCCCAGGTCCGGGCCCGGCTCTACGCCGCCGGCCGCACCGGTGGGTACGGCACCGAGGACCGGGTGCTCCTCGCGGACCTGCGCGCCCAACAGCTCACCGCGCTCAGCGCGTTCCGGGTGGCCGCGACCAACGACCAGATCCGCCGCTACGACGAGACGACGGTGGCCCCGGGGTTCCTGGTCGCCACGCAGTTGGAGGAACGCAGCCTGCCAGCCGGCGACGCGGCACCCGAGGTGCTGCCGTCGGAGCAGTGGTGGTCGGCCAGCCAGCAGCGCCAGGACCTGCTGCGCCAGCTTGAGGCGGGAGTGCTGGACGACGCCGTGCGGCAGGCCGACGACGCCAGCAACGGTCAGCTCCGGGCCACCCTGCTGGTCGTCGGTGGAGTCGTCGCGGTCCTGCTGGCAGCCCTGCTGATCTCGTTGCTCGTCGGGCGGTCGGTGGCGCGTTCGATGCGGTTGCTGCGGAGTCAGGCGCTGCGGATCGCGCAGGTCGAGCTGCCGGACGCCCTGGGCCGGCTGAAGACCGTCGGCGGTGGGGTGCCCACCATCGAGGTCGCGCCGGCGGTGGTCCGCTCGCTCGACGAGATCGGTGAGCTGGCCGAGGCGTTCGTGGCGGTGCACCGCAGCGCGGTCACGGTCGCCGTCGAGCAGGCGCTCATGCGGCGCAACGTCAACGCGATGTTCGTCAACCTGGCCCGCCGCAGCCAGGTGCTCGTGGAGCGCCAACTGGAGCTGCTGGACGACCTGGAGCGTGAGGAGAGCGACCCGGACCAGTTGGAGAACCTGTTCAAGCTCGATCACCTGGCCGCCCGTATGCGCCGTAACGACGAGAGTCTGCTGGTGCTCGCCGGCACCGATTCCACCCGGCGGTGGAACCGGCCGGTCGGCCTTGGTGCGATGCTGCTGGCCGCCGCCGCGGAGATCGAGCAGTACCAGCGGGTCCGCATCGAGTCGGTGGCCGACGTGTACGTGGTGGGGCACGCCGTCGGCGAGTTGGTGCACCTGGCGGCCGAGCTGCTGGAGAACGCGACGGCCTTCTCCCGCCCGGACACCCCCGTGGTGGTGACCGCCCGGATCGAGGCCGCGACCGCGCTGATCGAGATAGTCGACAACGGTCTGGGCATGAGCCCGCCCGCGCTGGCCGAGGCGAACGCGGTGCTCTCCAGCCCTCCGGCCGCGGATGTCGCGGCGGTGGAGCGGATGGGGTTGTTCGTGGTCAGCCACCTGGCCGCCCGGCTGGGCGTGACCGTGCGCCTCGACGGTCGCCAGGACGGCCTGGTCGCCCGGCTGGTGCTGCCCGCGGGGCTGCTGGCACCGGCGGGCGCGGTGGAGTTGGATCCACCCGCGTCGGCCCGGATGCTGGCGGCGAACGCCGCCCGGGATGGGGCCGCGCAGCCCGCGGGTGCCTGGGAGGCCGGTGCCCCGGCGGCGGGCTTCGACACCAGGGACCTGCCGGTGGCCGGTCGTCCGCCGGGGGTCGCCGTGCCGCGTCAGGCCCGTTCGGTGCCGGTGCGCTCGGAGGATGTGCTGGCCCCGGCCGCCGCCTCCGGCGACGGTGGGGGCTGGTGGTCGCGGCAGGGTCCGTCCGCGGCGGCGGTGCCCGCGGCGGCGGTGCCGCCGGCCGTCCCGGTGACCGGCGGCACGAACGAACGCGGGCTGCCGGTGCGGGTGCCGATGGCGCAGTTGAGCGCGGTCACCCGTACGGCACAACCGACCTCGGCGCCGAAACGCGTCGACCCGGACCCGGAAGCGGTCGGCGGCATGCTCTCCCGGCTCTACAGCGGGGTGCGGCGTGCCGAGGCCGAGGACACCACCGAGATACCCGTGCCACCGTCCGGGGGGTACGACGAAGGAGGACGACGACAGTGACGACGTTGAGCCAGGAGGCGCGTGACCTGAGCTGGCTGGTGAGCGCGTTCGCGGAGCGGGTGCCGGGCGTGGCGCACGCGGTGGTGGTCTCCTCGGACGGGCTGCTGGTGGCGATCTCCGATCACCTGCCCCGCGACAACGCGGACAAGCTCGCGGCGGTGACCTCCGGCCTGATGAGCATCACGGCGGGCGCGGCCTCGATGTTCGACGGCGATATCGTCAAGCAGACGGTGGTCGAGATGGGTCGCGGCTACTTCCTGGTGATGCAGGTCCGCGACGGTTCGATCCTGGCCACGCTGGCCGCCGGAGACGCGGATATCGGCGTGGTGGGCTACGAGATGGCCCGGTTGGCCAAGCAGGCGGGGGAGATGCTCACTCCGGCGCTGCGAGCGGAGTTGCAGCAGGCCCTGCCCCGCTGACCGGCCCCGGCCGGGACCCGGACGGTCACCGGCTCACCCGAGCCGAGCCGTCCGGGCCCGGCAACATCCGGGTGCCGGCCCGCTCAGAAGCCGCCGTCGGTGATGACGGAGCGATACCAGGTGGCGCTGCTCTTGAGCACCCGCCGCTGGGTGGGGTAGTCCACGTAGACGAGGCCCCAGCGCTGGTCGTAACCCGCGTCCCACTCGAAGTTGTCCAGCAGCGACCAGACGTGGAAGCTCTCCAGC
The DNA here is from genome assembly GCF_043198035.1 of Micromonospora sp. NPDC048898. Taxonomy (NCBI): domain Bacteria; kingdom Bacillati; phylum Actinomycetota; class Actinomycetes; order Micromonosporales; family Micromonosporaceae; genus Micromonospora; species Micromonospora sp. NPDC048898. The sequence goes on along the minus strand of NZ_JBICUF010000010.1, from coordinate 114,079 downwards.
GGCACCCCGTCGGCGATGGCCCGGTGCACGGCGGTGAGGTGGTCGCGCAGGAAGTTGATCCGACCGGTGTCGTGGACGGTGTCGTCCGGGGCCAGCGTGTCCGCCGTGGGCAGGCCGTTCTCGGTGATGGTGAGGGGGATCGGGCCGTAGTCGCGGGTGACCCGGGTCAGCAGGTCGTACATCCCCTCGGGGTAGATCTGCTGCCACTCGGCCTCGGTGGTCGCCCAGCGTCGCACGGTGCCGCCGTCGGCGGTGACGTAGATGGGTGTGTAGTACTGAACGGCCAGCAGGTCGATCGGCGCCGAGATGATCGCCAGGTCGCCGTCGCGGATGCCCTGGACCATCCGGCTCTGCGGGCCCAGGTCGGCCAGCAGGTCCTCCGGGTAGTCGCCCCGGAGCAGGGAGTCGAGGTAGAGGCGGTTCTCGTAGCCGTCGTAGAGCCGGGCGGCAGCGGCGGCCTGCGGGGAGTCGTCGGCGGGGTAGCAGGGGTGCAGGTTGAGCGCGGGGCCGATCCGGCTGCCGCTGCCGGTGGCCCGCAGCGCGCCGACGGCGAGCCCGTGCGCGAGTTGCAGGTGGTGGGCGACCAGGTAGGCGGCGTCCGGGTCCTGCCGGCCGGGGGCGTGGTGGCCGGTGAGGTAGCCGTTCTGCACCACGGTCTTGGGTTCGTTGATGGTGAGCCACACCGGCACCCGGTCGCCGAGGGCGCGGAAGACCACGTCGGCGTAGTCGGCGAAGCGGTGGGCGGTGTCGCGCGACTCCCAGCCGCCGGCGTCCTGGAGGGCCTGGGGGAGGTCCCAGTGGAACAGGGTGGCCATCGGGGTGATCCCACGGTCGTGCAGGCCGTCGATGAGCCGGCGGTAGAAGTCGAGCCCGCGCTGGTTGGGCACGCCGGTGCCGTCGGGCTGGATGCGGGGCCAGGAGATGGAGAAGCGGTAGCTGCGCAACCCGAGGTCGCGCATGAGGTCGAGGTCCTCGGTGTAGCGGTGGTAGTGGTCGGCGGCCACGTCGCCGGTGTCGCCGTTGCGGGTGCTGCCCGGGACACGGCTGAAGGTGTCCCAGACGGACTCACCACGCCCGTCCTCCTTGGCGGCGCCCTCGATCTGGTACGCCGAGGTGGCCGCGCCCCAGCCGAAGTTGGCGGGGAAGCGCAGCGGGCCGGCGGGCCCGGTAGGTATCGACATGGATTCTCCTCGTGGATACGGGGCCACCGCCGGGGATTCGGGAGCGCTCCCAGGATAGGCCAGGGAAGGCCGGCCCGGGTCAGCTGGCCGTCTTGGCGGCCGGCGATGGCGGGTCGAGGCGGTTGGGGACCCCAGACAGCGAACAAGGCCGCCGGGCGGCGCGGTGCGCCTGTCCCGTCGGCCTCTTTTCCCATCGTGTACGGGGGTTTAGTGTGGGGACGGGGGAGGGCAACCCCCGTCCCCACCGTAACTGCACACACACGGGCGGAATTTGGGTCCTGCCGTGCGTGTCGCGCGGGAGCCGGGCCACGCGAGTGGCTCTGGTTCCACCTCCCTCCGTAAGGCGGGATGATGGCTGACGACGGCGTCCGGGCTGGCCCGTCGTCGGCCCTCGGGATGGTTCGCCGGGCCCGTCAGGACGACCCCAGCGATCTTCTTTTTGGAACCTTGTCGATGGAAGCGCTCCCATCGACCGATGTTGCGACTGTAACGCCCGTCACCGCTTTGTGAAAGACCCAAAACGAGATCGAAACAACGGGCTGAACGAGAGACGTCTGCGCTTGTTGTGGGAGCGCTTCCATGGCAGACTATCGATTCAACGCGACAGGAGCCACATCGCGTCAGCGCGGGTTCACCGAGGGCAGCCGGCAGCACGTTTCCGGTCACGGTCACCCCATCGCGGCCGGCGGGACCCCTCCCGTGCGGCCGCACCGCCCTACCCCGGCCGGGCCCGGGGGAGACCACCTTCCCGGCGCCTCGAAATCCCCGCGGACCACCACCCTCGCGGGCAGGCGCCTCGCCGGGGACCGTCCCGGCCTGGTCCGAGGAGACACCGCGCACATGAGACAACTGGCACGACGCCGTCGAGTGGCGATCTTCGCCGCCGCCGCGCTCGCCGCGGGCGGGGTGACCCTGCCCGCCGGCGCCGCACAGGCGGCGCCCGCCTGCGACGTGGTCTACGCGACCAACGACTGGAACAACGGCTTCACCGCCAACGTGACGATCAAGAACCTGGGCGATCCGATCAGTAACTGGACGCTCAAGTGGACCTTCCCGAACAGCGGCCAGCGGGTCGTCCAGGGCTGGTCGGCCAGATACAGCCAGACCGGCAGCGACGTCACCGTGACCAACGAGTCGTACAACGGGAACCTCGCCGCCGGGGCCTCCACCACGATCGGCTTCAACGGCGCCCACTCGGGCACCAACCCGAAGCCGACCTCGTTCACCCTCAACGGCACCCCGTGCAACGGCACCCCGGCCAACCTGCCGCCGACGGTCTCCCTCGGCCTGCCGAGTGGGCCGTTCACCGCACCGGCCGACGTGCCGCTGACCGCCACGGCCAGCGACCCGGACGGGACGATCAGCAAGGTTGAGTTCTACCGCAACGGCCTGCTGGTCAACACCGACACCTCGGCGCCGTACGCCTACACGCAGGAGGACCTGCCGGCCGGCAACTACACCGTGCAGGCGAAGGCGTACGACAACGCCAACGGCATCGGGGTCGACGAGAAGGCGTTCACCGTCGGCACCGCCAACGGCCCGAGGCTGCTCGCCAGCCCGTCCGCGGTGAGCGTCAGCGAGGGTGGCACCTCCACCTTCAACCTGAGGCTCAGCGACGCGCCGACAGGCAGCGTGCCGATCACCCTCACCCCGAGCGGCGACGCCGACGTCACGGTCACGCCGACCACCGCCACGCTGACCCCGAGCAACTGGAACACCGGGGTCACCGTCACGGTCGCCGCGGCGGAGGACGCCGACACCGTCGGTGGCGCCGCCACCATCACCGCCGCCGCCACCGGTCTCGCCTCGCTGGCGGTCTCCGCCACCGAGATCGACAACGACACCCCCGGCGGCGACAACGCCTACATCGCGAAGTTCCTCGAGCAGTACGGCAAGATCAAGAACTCGGGCTACTTCAGCCCCGAGGGCGTGCCGTACCACTCGGTGGAGACGCTGATCGTCGAGGCGCCCGACCACGGTCACGAGACCACGTCGGAGGCGTTCAGCTTCTGGCTGTGGCTGGAGGCGAACTACGGGCGGGTCACCCAGAACTGGGCCCCGTTCAACAACGCCTGGACGGTGATGGAGAAGTACATCATCCCGACCCACGCCGACCAGCCCACCGCCGGCTCCGCGGGCACCCCGCAGTACGCGGCGGAGTACAACCTGCCCAGCCAGTACCCCTCGGCGCTGAACCCGAACGTCTCGGTCGGGCAGGACCCGCTCCGCGCGGAGTTGCAGTCCACCTACGGCACCGGCGACATCTACGGCATGCACTGGCTGATGGACGTCGACAACACCTACGGCTTCGGCCGCTGCGGTGACGGCACCACCAAGCCGGCCTACATCAACACCTTCCAGCGGGGCACCCAGGAGTCGGTGTGGGAGACCATCCCGCAGCCCTCCTGCGACACCTTCGCGCACGGCGGTCAGTACGGCTACCTCGACCTGTTCGTCAAGGACACCGGCGCCCCCGCCAAGCAGTGGAAGTACACCAACGCCCCGGACGCCGACGCCCGCGCCGTGCAGGCCGCGTACTGGGCGCTGACCTGGGCCAAGGCCCAGAACAAGCAGGCCGACGTGGCGGCCACCATCGCGAAGGCCGCCAAGATGGGCGACTACCTGCGGTACGCGATGTTCGACAAGTACTTCAAGAAGATCGGCAACTGCGTCGGGGCCACCACCTGCCCCGCCGGCACCGGCAGGGACTCGGCGCACTACCTGCTGTCCTGGTACTACGCCTGGGGCGGTGCGTACGACACCAGCCAGAACTGGTCCTGGCGGATCGGTTCCAGCCACAACCACTTCGGCTACCAGAACCCGTTCGCGGCCTGGGCGCTGACCAACACCCCGGAGCTCAAGCCGCAGTCGCCGACCGCGGTCGCGGACTGGACCAAGAGCTTCGAACGGCAGCTGGAGTTCTACACCTGGCTGCAGTCCGCCGAGGGCGGCATCGCCGGTGGTGCGACCAACAGCTGGGACGGCAGCTACGCCCAGCCGCCGGCCGGCACCAGCACCTTCTACGGCATGTTCTACGACGTCGACCCGGTCTACAACGACCCGCCGTCGAACCAGTGGTTCGGTATGCAGGTCTGGTCGATGCAGCGCATCGCCGAGCTGTACCTGCAGACCGGTAACGCGAAGGCCAAGGCGCTGCTGGACAAGTGGGTGCCGTGGGCGATCGCCAACACCACCCTCGGCACCAACTGGTCGATCCCGTCGGACATGGTGTGGACCGGCCAGCCGACCACCTGGAACCCGAGCAACCCGCAGCCCAACACCGGCCTGCACGTCGAGGTCACGGTCAAGGGCCAGGACGTCGGCGTCGCCGGCGCCTACGCCCGGACCCTGATCGCGTACGCGGCCAAGTCGGGCAACGTGGCGGCCAAGGACACGGCGAAGGGGCTGCTCGACGGGCTCTCCGCCGCGGCCGACGCCAAGGGTGTCTCCACCACCGAGAAGCGTGGCGACTACCGGCGCTTCGACGACACCTACAACGCGTCCACCGGTCAGGGCCTCTACGTCCCGCCGGGCTGGACCGGGGAGATGCCGAACGGCGACACCATCGCCGCCGGCAAGAGCTTCCTCGACATCCGGTCCTTCTACAAGAACGACCCGGACTGGCCCAAGGTGCAGGCGTACCTGGACGGTGGCCCGGAGCCGAGCTTCAACTACCACCGGTTCTGGGCACAGGCTGACGTCGCCATGGCGTACGCCGACTTCGGCAGCCTGTTCCCGAACGGCTGACGACGACCCGGGGTGGGTGGCGTGGACCGCCCACCCCGGGATCCGGCCGGGGTCCGGGGAACGACGGACTCCGGCCGGCCGGACGGCCTGACACCCACGGTCAGGCCGGGGTGGGCCGGCCATCTGGCCGACGCAGCGGATCGGCTGGCCCACCCCACCGCCCGGACTGGAGCCAACCGCGAAAAAGCCCAGAAATTCGGGCCGTCACGGGATCACGCCGAGGTCCGCAACGGAGTAACGTACGTCACCGGAGAGGCCGCTCCCCCCGTGGCGGCCTCTCCACTTTTTTGCCCTACGCCCGCCCGGATTTGCCCTACGCCCGCCCGGATCGGCCCCGGTTCGCCCCCGGCTCTCCGGTGACCGGATGACGCAGACCGGGGTGCCCGGCCGGCAACGACCGCCGCAGCACCACCCAACTCAGCGCCAGCGCCGCGGCGACCAGCGGCCAGGTCAGAGCCACCCGGGCCACCACGAGTGCGAGCACCTGCCCACCCAGGTAGAGCGGCACGAACACCGCCAGCCGCACCAGATAGGTCGCCGTCCACACCCAACTGGCCCGGCCGTAAGCGCGCAGCAGCGCCCGGTCGCGCCGCCACCGGGTGCGCTGGCCCAGCACCCCGCCGACCAACACACCCAGCAGCGGCCACCGCACCACGATGCTGACCGCCCAGGCGAGTGCGCTGGCGGCGTTGGACAGCACCTGGATGAGGAAGAAGTCCTCGGCCCGGCCGGTGCGCACCGCGATCAACGCCGCGACGCACACGGCCAGCAGACCGATCAGCACCGAACGCGGCCGGTCACCCCGACGCAGCCGTACGCCGGCCACCACCGCGCCCACGGCCAGCGCCGCGCCGATCCCACCCCACAGCGACTCGCCGCCCAGCAACCAGCCCGCCGCGAACGCGAGCGGCGGCAGGGTGGCGTCGACCGCGCCGCCCCGCCCGCCCAACAGGTCCGCCAGCGACTCGACGCGCACCCGCCCTCCGGGGCCCGGGTCGGCACCCACCCGCTGGTCCGGATCGGGTGCGGCCTGGCCGCTGTCGTGCTCCGGTGTTCCGCCCACCGCCGCCTCCTCGCCTCTGGCACAACCTAACCGGCGGCGCGCGGCGGGCCACCGATCGACCGGCCGGCACCGGCCGCTACGGTGTGCGGATGCGCGCGACGGCACGGGGTTGGACCGCGGTCTGGTTGGTCGTTCTGACCCTCGTCCAGGCGGCCGCGTTCCTCGTCGTGTGGCGGGTGGCCGTGCACAGCGAGATCGGGCAGTGGGTGGACACCGTCGCCCTCACCGGCAACCGGATCGGGCAGGACACCATCGAGGGCCCGGTCGACCGGATCCTCAACGCGATGTCGGTGGTGTCCCTGCTGGCCGCCACCGCGATGATCGGGTTCATCGCGGTGATCCGCGGACGGATCGCCCTGGCGATCACCGCGACCCTCCTGATCGCCGGCGCGAACGTCACGACCCAACTGTTGAAGTACGGGCTCAGCCGCCCCGACTACGGCGTCGACCCGGAGCGTGTCGCGGTGGGCAACAGCCTGCCCAGCGGGCACACCACGGTGGCCGGTGCGGTGGCTGTCGCGCTGGTGCTCGTGTTGCCGGCCAAGGTGCGGGCGGCCGGTGCCTTCCTCGCCGCCGCCTACGCCGCCATCGCCGGAGTCGCCACCCTCTCCGCCGGCTGGCACCGGCCCAGCGACGCGATCGCCGCGTACCTGGTGGTGGGCGTCTGGGCGGCGGTCGCCGGGCTGGTCCTGCTGATCACCCAGCGGGAGCAGGCCGAGGTCGCACCCGGCGACGCGCACCGGATGGCCGTGCTGGTGCTCGGTGTGGGCGGGGCGCTCGCCCTGGTCGCCTGCGGCCTGGCCCTCGGCTGGCTCGTCGACCTGCGCGACATCGGCCCGGACGAGTTGGCCCGCCGGCCCCTGTTCGTCGGGTACGCGGGCAGCGCCGCCGGGATCGCCGGCACGATGGCGGTGGTGATGGCGTTGGTGCTCACCGTCGTGCACCGGCTGGTGCCCCGGGTCAAGGGCTGAGCGGGCCGATAAACGAGGTCCGCGCGGCGGTGGGGGGTCAGCTCGCGGAGCGGGGTGCGGGGACGTGTGGGGCGGCGCCGCGCAGGTGCGTCAGCACCACCGGGTCGATCCGCCCCGGCACCAGCCGCTCCTCCAGGTTCTCCAACGCGGCCCAAGAGATCAACGCCGCCTCGGTGCCCCCACCGGCCACCGGATGACCCAGCGCGACGAGCAACGCCGCGACCTCGTCGGCCACCGCGCCGCTCAGGTCGAGCAGGGTGGCCGGGTCGGGCCGGCTGAACAGCATGGTGTGCACGGCGAGCAGTCGGCCCAACTCGGCGACCGGGTCCGGGTGGTCGTCCACCCGAAGGTCGACGAGCACGTCGCTGGTGCCGCCGTACCCTCCGCCGCGCTCGACCACCAGCAGGCCGGCGCTCTGCCGGCCCCGCCGGTCGCCGCCGGCCTCGTCGCCGGCCCGCAACGCGGCGACCAACCGCTCGGCGAACGGCAGCGTCGACCCGGCCAGCCAGGCGTCGGCAAGCGCGTCGACGACCTCCGGGCCGGTGAGCACGTTGCCCTGCGCGGCCCAACCGTCGCCGGCGCGCCCGCCCGCCCACGGGTGGCAGGCCGGCCCGGTCCAGGTGGCACCCGAACCCTGGACACCCACCACCCCGAGCTGGCGGTGCTCCCGCTCGCGATCGGCGGCGATCAGCCCGGCCACCACGTCGACCGGGGCCACGCCGGTGCGCAACAGGGTGAGACCCTGCGGGCGGTAGGCGAGGTTGACGTGCGCCTGGGTGGCCAGTGCGCCGACCTCGGCGGCGGCGGCCGGCACCAGCGCCCCGGCGGCGAGGAACTTGCTGGCGACGGCGACGCCGTGCCGGCGACCGTCGGCGGAGCGGGCGACGAGCGAGAAGGTCACGCGCCGAGATTAGCGCCTGACATCGTCGTACCGGGTCGGCTCAGAAGGGTGGCGCGGCGGCCTCCGGCGGGGCACCGTGCGCCCGACGGGCGTCGATGACCGCGACGGCGGCCAACACCAGCACCCCGACGGCGGTCGCGGCCACACCGGGCAGGAACAGCAGCGGCACCGACGCCGCCACCAGCACCGTGAGAGCAACCCACCGGGACGGGGAGATCCGTCCGAACACCTCGTACTCCAGGCGGGCCCGCCCGGCCAGGAACAGGGCCGGGCCACCGAGCGTCATGGCCAGCCACGGCCCGGGGATCTGTTCCAGCGGATGCTGGATGATCAGCTCGTAGCCGATCGCGGTGGCGGCGAGACCGACCACCATCACCAGGTGGGTGTCGGCCGCCGACCGACCGATGGTGGCGGGGTGCCGGGCCTTCACCACCGCCTCGCCCAGGATCCGCCCGGCCCGCTGCACGTAGATCCGCCACAACATGATCGAGGTGGCCAACGCGAGCGCGAACGCCCACACGTGCCCCGACTCGTACGGCCCCTCGCTGTACGCGAAACCCGCCACCAGGATCGTCTCGCCCAGCGCGACGAGGAAGAACTGCTGGTACCGCTCCGCCAGGTGTTCCCCGGCGATCTCCCACTTGGAGACCGTCGAGCGGCCCAGCCACGGCACCGGCCAGCCACAGCGGGCGGCCACGTACTCGAAGGCCAGCGCACCCGTCCAGAGCATGACCTGCATGTTGGTGCTCAGCAGCGCCCCGATGATCCAGAGCACCCCGCTGACGGCGAACACCACCGCCATGCGGATCTTCAACCGGCGGTACGGGTGGGGTCCCAGCGCGATCGACAGGATCACCGGTCGGGTCAGCTGCGCCACCACGTACGCCACCGCGAACATCAGCCCGGTCTCGCTGAACGCCCGGGGGATCGCCACCCCGAGCAGCATGCTGCACACCAACGCGGTGAGCACCACGGTCTGCAACGACACGCGGTACGGGTCGTAGCGGCTGGTCGTCCACGCGGTGCCCTGCCAGACCGACCAGAGTGCGAGCAGCAGCAACAGCGTCTTGCCGCTCCCGGTGATCGCCGCCGCGGTGTGCTCCCGAGCCGGCCCTTCGGTCAGGTCCTCGAACGCGCGCGCCGAGATCCGGGTGAGCGCGAAGACGAACACCAGATCGAAGAAGAGCTCAAGGAAGGTCGCCCGGCCCGGGTCGCGCTTGACCGGCTCCAGGTGCCCTGCCGCCCTGAAATCCATGGTCAGCGGCCTGCGCCGTCGGTCCGGTCCACGCCGAAGTCGTAGCATCCGCACCGGCACGGGCGGCCGGAAACCGGCGATTCTGCCCAACCCGGGGATCTTGCTCGGATGCCCCGCCGACGGGCACGATCGGTCGGTGACGAATCGATGGGGTATGACGGTGCCGCTGGGCGGGATTGCCCTGGCGCACCACGACGCGGCCTACGCGGCCCTCGACCGGGCCGGGTTCACCGACGTCTGGTCGTCCGAGGTCGCCGGGACCGACGCGTTCACCCCGTTGGCGCTCGCCGCGGCCTGGCAGCCGGGGCTGCGGTTGGGCACCGCCATCACACCGGTCTTCACCCGAGGGCCCGGACTGCTGGCGATGAGCGCGGCGGCGTTGGCCGAGGCCGCGCCCGGCCGGTTCACGCTCGGCATCGGCGCGTCCTCACCGGTGCTCGTACGGGACTGGAACGCGGTGCCGTTCGACGAGCCGTTCCGCCGCACCCGTGACATGCTGCGGTTCCTGCGCGCCGCGCTGCGCGGCGAGACCGTCGACGAGGCCTACGACACGTTCGCCGTACGCCGGTTCACGCTGGAACGCCCACCGGCGGTGCCGCCACCGATCCTGCTCGCCGCGCTGCGCCCGGGGATGCTCCGGCTGGCCGGCGCGGAGGCCGACGGTGTCATCCTCAACTGGCTCAGCGCCGACGACGTGCCGCGTGCCCTCGCCGAGGTGGGCGAGCGGAGTGCCGGCTTCGAGGTCGCCGCCCGGATCTTCGTCTGCCCCACCGAGGACGCCGGGTACGCCCGGGCGCTGGGCCGCCGGCTCATCACCAGCTACCTCACGGTCGGTGCGTACGCCGAGTTCCACCGCTGGCTCGGCCGCGGCGAGGCTCTCGCGCCCATGTGGGCGGCCTGGGCCGCCGGTGACCGGCGTGGCGCCGGCGCGGCGGTGCCGGACGAGGTGGTCGACGCGTTGGTGCTGCACGGCTCACCGCAGCGGTGTCGCGCCGAGGTACGCCGCTACGCCGCCGCCGGTGTCGACGTGCCGGTCCTGGCGCTGCTGCCCACCCCCGAGGTCACCGCCGGCGGCGCGACCGCGCTGCTCAGCCTCATCGCCCAGTTGGGTGCCGAGCCCCAAGGAGCGTCCGCGTGAACCTCACCGACCGGATCGTGGTGGTCACCGGCGGGGCCGGCGGCATCGGGGCGGCGCTGTGCCGCCGCTTCGCCGCGGAGGGAGCCGCCGCCATCGTGGTCGCCGACCTGGACGCCGACGCGGCGGACGCGGTGGCCGAGCAGATCGGCCCGGTCGCGCACCCCATCGCCCTCGACGTCACCGACGAGGAACAGGTCCGCGACCTGGTCGCCGACACCGAGGAGCGCTACGGCCGCATCGACCTGTTCTGCGCCAACGCGGGGGTGACCACCGGCGGGGGCGTGGAGGTCGACGACGCCGGCTGGGACCGGGCGTGGCGGGTCAACGTGCTCGCCCACGTCTACTCGGCCCGCGCGGTGCTGCCCGGCATGCTCGCCCGCGGCGGCGGGCACCTGCTGCACACCTGCTCGGCGGCGGGCGTGCTGACCGCGGTGGGCGACGCCGCGTACACCGCGACGAAACACGCCTCGGTGAGCTTCGCCGAGTGGCTCGCGATCACCTACCGGGACCGGGGCATCCGGGTCAGCGCACTGTGCCCGCAGGGGGTGGACACCCCGATGCTCGCCGACGGGCTCCTCAATGGTCATCTCGGTGCCCGGGTGGTCGCCGCGTCCGGCGCGGTGCTCACGCCCGACCAGGTCGCCGAGGCCGCCATCGCCGGGCTGGCCGAGGAACGCTTCCTGATCCTGCCGCACCCGGAGGTCGCCGACTACGCCCGCCGCCGCGCCGAGGACCCGGACGGCTGGCAGGCCGGCATGCGCAAACTCGTCCGCCGCCTCACCGCCTGACGCGCCGCCCACCTGCGCCTCGAACCGCCGGCGGTCAGTCCTTGATCTCACAGATGACCGCGTCGGCCGGGATGGCGTCGCCGACGATGATCCGCAGGTCCTTGATGATGCCGGCGCGGTGCGCGGTCAGCGGCTGTTCCATTTTCATCGCCTCGATGACCGCGACCAGCTGACCCTGCTCGACGTGCTCGCCCTCGCTGACGGCGACCTTCACCACGGTGCCCTGCATGGGGTTGGTGAGGCTGGTGCCGGCGGGGGCGGCGCGGTGCGGGCGGCGGGTGCGGGCCGCCGGCAGCGGCGTCGCCGGGGACGCCGGTGCGGCCAGCCCGGCCGGCACGGAGACCTCCATGCGACGGCCGTTGACCTCGACCACCACGGTGTGGCGCGGCAGCTGCGGCGCTTCCGCGCCGGTCGCCGGTTCCTGCGGGGCTAACTGGCCGGCGAACTCCTGTTCCACCCAGGACGTGTGAACCGCGAACGGCTCGGCGGTGAAGGCGGGATCCTCGACGATCAAACGATGGAAGGGCAGCACGGTCGCCGTGCCGTCGATCGTGAACTCGCGCAGCGCCCGCCGGGCGCGGTGCAGGGCCTCCCGGCGGGTCGCACCTACCACGATCAGCTTGGCCAGCAGCGAGTCCCAGGCCGGACCGATCACCGTGCCCGAGCGGACGCCGGCGTCGAGGCGCACGCCGGGGCCGGACGGCGGGTCGAAGCGGGTCAGCGTCCCGGGCGCGGGCAGGAACTGGCGTCCGGGGTCTTCCGCGTTGACGCGGAACTCGATGGCGTGACCGCGCACCGGCGGGTCGTCGTAGCCGAGAGCCTCGCCAGCGGCCAGCCGGAACATCTCCCGCACCAGGTCGATGCCGGTGACCTCCTCGGTGACGGGATGCTCCACCTGGAGCCGGGTGTTGACCTCCAGGAATGCGATCGTGCCGTCGGCGGCGATCAGGAACTCGCAGGTGCCGGCGCCGACGTAGCCGGCCTCGGCCAGGATCGCCTTGGAGGCCCGGCGCAGTTCGACGTCCTGCTCGGCGGTCAGGAACGGCGCGGGTGCCTCCTCAATCAGCTTCTGGTGGCGGCGCTGTAGCGTGCAGTCGCGGGTGGAGATCACCGCAACCGAACCGTGCGCGTCGGCCAGACACTGCGTCTCGACGTGCCGGGGACGTTCCAGGTAGCGCTCGACGAAGCATTCGCCGCGGCCGAAGGCCACGCTCGCCTCGCGTACGGCGGAGGCGTAGAGGTCTGGGATGTCGCCGAGCGTCCGCGCCACCTTGAGGCCGCGACCACCCCCTCCGTGTACGGCCTTGATAGCGAGCGGCAGGCCGTGGTCACGGGCGAAGTCGATCACCTGGTCGGCGCCGGTGACCGGCTCTTCGGTGCCGACCGCCAGGGGTGCGCCGACGCGCCGGGCGATGGCGCGAGCGCTCACCTTGTCGCCGAGCGCCCGGATCGCGGCCGGCGGCGGTCCGATCCAGACCCGCCCGGAGTCGATCACCGCCTGGGCGAAGTCCGCGTTCTCCGACAGGAAGCCGTAACCGGGGTGCACCGCGTCGGCGCCGGTCGCGTCCGCCGCGGCGAGCAGCTTGCCGGCGTCCAGGTAGCTTTCGGTCGGGGTCTGGCCGCCCAGCGCGTGGGCCTCGTCGGCGAGCAGCACGTGGGGTGCGTCCCGGTCCGGCTCGGCATAAACGGCGACGCTGGTCAGGCCCGTATCCCGGCAGGCGCGAGCGACGCGGACGGCGATTTCGCCCCGGTTGGCGATCAGTACTTTGCGCATCTCGATCTCCCCGTGCTGGTCATGTCCAGGCACTGTGCCGCCAGACGCCGGGACCGCGGGACAGCACGGCCGGGCGGTGCGACGTGACGATCCGGCGCCGCCGGGCGGGCGGCGCGGCGGCCGGCGCGGCGGGGGTCAGCAGGCAGAGAACGGCGAGCACCGCCGCGACCTCGTCAGGATCGGGTGACGTGGCATTCACAGCGGGATGTTCCCGTGCTTGCGGGGCGCGCGGGTCACCCGCTTGTCCCGAAGGGCCCGCAGTGCTCCGGCGATCCGGGAGCGGGTCTCGCTGGGCAGGATGACCTCGTCCACGTAGCCGCGTTCGGCCGCGAGGTACGGGTTGCACAGGGTGCGCTCGTACTCCTCGCGTAGGCGTGCGCGCTCCGCGCCCGGGTCTGCGGCGTCCTTGAGTGCGCGCCGGTGCAGCACGCTGACCGCACCGTCGCCGCCCATCACCGCGATCTCCGCGGTGGGCCAGGCGAGGGTGACGTCGGTGCCCAGGTGCTTGGAGCCCATCACCCCGTAACCGCCACCGTAGGCTTTGCGGGTGACCACGGTGACCATCGGGACGGTGGCCTCGGCGTACGCGTAGATGAGCTTGGCCCCGCGCCGGATGATGCCGCCGCGCTCCTGTTCCGGGCTGGGCAGGAAGCCGGGCACGTCGACGAAGGTCAGCACCGGCAGGTGGAAGGCGTCGCACAGCCGGATGAACCGGGCGGCTTTCTCGGCCGCGTCGATGTCCAGCGCGCCGGCCAGCCGCATGGGTTGGTTGGCGACGACGCCGACGCTGTGGCCCTCGATCCGGCCGAAGCCGCAGATCATGTTGCGGGCGAACAGCGGCTGCACCTCGAGCAGTGCGCCGTCGTCCAGAACGGACTCGATCACCGTGACCATGTCGTACGGTCGGTTCCGGTCATCCGGAATGATCTCGTCCAGGGTCAGGTCGCGAGCGGTCTCCGGCCCGAGGACGGTCAGCACCGGCGGTTCGGCCATGTTGTTCGAGGGCAGGTGGGCCAGTACCGCGCGGACGTAGTCGAAGGCGTCCTTCTCGTCGGCGGCCAGGTAGTGCGCGTTGCCGGAGACACTGTTGTGGCTGGTCGCGCCGCCGAGCTCCGCGTGGTCGACATCCCGGCCGGTGACCGCGCGCAGCACCTCAGGCCCGGTGACGAACATGTGCGAGATCTGATCGACCATGACGACGAGGTCGGTGATCGCCGGGGCGTAGACGGCGCCGCCCGCGCACGGACCCACCATGATCGAGATTTGGGGGATGACGCCGGATGCCTCGACGTGCCGTTTGACGATCTCCGCGTAGTAGGCCAGGGAGACCACGCCCTCCTGGATGCGGGCGCCGCCGGAGTCGTTGATGCCGATGATCGGGGCGCCGGTGCGCAGGGCCAGGTCCATCACCTTGATGATCTTCTCGCCGTACACCTCGCCGAGGCTGCCGCCAAAGACGGTGAAGTCCTGGGCGAAGACGCAGACCGGCCGGCCGTCGACGGTGCCGTAACCGGTGATCACGCCATCGCCGTACGGACGCTCCTGCTCCATCCCGAAGGTGTGGCAGCGGTGCCGGGCCAGCGCGTCCAACTCCACGAACGAGTCGGCGTCGAGCAGGGCTTCGACCCGTTCCCGGGCGGTGAGCTTGCCCTTCTCCCGCTGCCGCTGGACGGCACGCGGGTCGTACGGCTGCCGGGCCCGCTCGCGGCGGCGCCGCAACTCGGCCAGTTGTTCGGCGGTGGTCATGTTCACGGCAACGTCACCACCTGGGCGGCGTAGGTGAGCCCGGCGCCGAATCCGGCCAGCAGTGCCCGGCCGCCGGAGCCGGCCTCGCCGCGGGCCAGCAGAGCCTCCATGGCGAGCGGGACCGAGGCGGCCGAGGTGTTGCCGGCGTGGACGACATCGCGGGCCACCGCGGTGTGCGCCGGCAGCGCGAGGACGCGGGCGGCGGCCTCGACGATGCGCAGGTTCGCCTGGTGGGGGATGAACGCGGCGAGTTCGCTCGGGTCCGTCCCGGCGGCGGCCAGAGCGCGTCGGGAGATGTCGGGGACCATCTCGATCGCCCAGCGGAACACCTCGGGCCCGATCATCCGTAGGTAGGGGCGGGTACCGGGTCCGCCCCAGGCGGCGTCGTGCGCGATGAGGTGGTGCCGGCTGCCGTCACTGCCCCAGACGACCGGGCCGATGCCCGGGGTGTCGGCGGCGCCCACCACGACCGCGCCGGCGCCGTCGCCGAACAGGAAGGCGGTGCTGCGGTCGGTGCGGTCGATCAGGTCGCTCATCCGTTCCGAGCCGACCACCACGACGCGGCGGGCGCCGGATCGGATCAAGCCGTCGGCGAGCGCGAGCGCGTAGTTGAAGCCGGAGCAGGCGGCGTTGAGATCCATGCCGGCCGCCGCCCGGGCGCCGATCAGCTCGGCGACCTGCGGCGCGGCCGGCGGCGACTGGTGCAGCAGCGACATGGTGGCCAGCAGGATCACGTCGAGGTCGCGGGGATCGGTGCCGGCCTGGGCGGCGGCCTTGCGCGCGGCCTCGGCCGCCATGCTCACGACGGTCTCGTCCGGGCCGGCGAAGCGGCGGGTGACGATGCCCGAGCGCCGCCGGATCCACTCGTCGGAGGAGTCGATCGGTCCACTGACCTCGTCATTGCCGACGATCCGGGCGGGGCGGTAGGCGCCCACGCCGAGGATCGTCGAGCCCCGGTGCGAGCTCATCGTTGCGCCTCCGCGGTCAACGGCATCAGCGCGCCGGACTCGTAGCGCTGCCGGCAGGCGCGCCGCTGCACCTTGCCGCTGGAGGTCCTGGACAGCGTGCCCCGGCGTACGAGCAGGATCTCGTCGGCCTCCAGCCGGTGCCGGTCCCAGATCGCCGCGCGGATGGCGTCGTGTGCGGCGGCGATGCCGGGGACGCGGGCGACCCGGCCGTCGACCTCGACAAGCACGATCAGTCGCTCGGAGCTGCCGTCGTCGACCGAGAACGCGGCCGCGCAGTTGGGATGCAGTCCGTCGACGGCGTGCTGGGCGGACTCCTCGATGTCCTGTGGGTAGAAGTTACGACCCTTGCGGATGATCACGTCCTTCTGGCGGCCGGTGACGAACAGGTCGCCGTCGTGCACGAAGCCGAGGTCGCCGGTGCGCAGGTAGCCGGTGGCGTCGCCGCCCTCGATCCGGGCGCGGAAGATCTCCTCGGACAGCTCCGGCCGATTCCAGTACCCGGCGGCGACGCAGGGGCCGCTGACCCAGATCTCGCCGACGTGTCCGGGCGGGCACTCGCGGCGGGTGGACGGGTCGACGATGCGTACGGTGGTGCCGGGCACCGTGCTGCCGCTGCCGACCGCGGGCAGGGTGTCGGGGCCGGGCTCGGCCGCGAACTCGGCGATGCCGTCGCCGAGCGGGCCGGCGGCCAACCACGCCATCCGGGGTGGCCGGTGCTCCTCGGTGCCGGTGACCTTCAGGGTGTTCTCGGCGAGCCCGTAGCCAGGGCACATGGCCCGCGGCGTGAAGCCGTGCGGAGCAAACGCTTCGAGGAAGGCGGTGATCACGTGGCGGCGTACCGGTTCGGCGCCGTTGGCCGCGACGCGCCAGCGGGACAGGTCGCCGACGTCGCCGGTCTGCCCGTCGGCGGCGGCGCGCACGCACAGTTCGTAGGCGAAGCTCGGCGCGGCGGAGTGGGTGCCGCCGAAGCGGGCGATCGCCTCCAGCCAGCGGGCCGGGCGCCGGATGAAGGAGTCCGGGGCCATCAGGTACGACGGGATTCCGCCCCAGAGTGGCATGACGACGCCGAAGAGCATGCCCATGTCGTGAAAGAGCGGCAGCCAGTTGACCACGGTGGCGTCCGGTTCGAGCGGCCACAGCTCGGCGGTCTCGCGGGCGTTGTGCAGGAAGTTGCGGTGCGTCACCATGACGCCCTTGGGCTCGCCGGTGGAGCCGGAGGTGTACTGCAACAGCGCGATGTCGTCCGGCCGTGGCCCCTCAGGCAGCTCGGCGAGCCCAGTGATGGCCGGCTCGTCGGTGGCGTGCAGGGTCAGCCCGGCCAGTTCGGGGGCATCGCCGAAGCGATCCTGCAGGTCGCGTTTGACGGCCGCCGTGGTGAGGATCGCGGTGGTCCCGGCGTCGTCCGCGATGCGCCGGATCCGGGCCAGGCCGTCGCGGCGGCGCGGCACCTGCACGGGCGCGCCGATCGTGCGGGCGGTCATGCAGCCCAGCAGGGTGCGCACGAACTCCAGGCCGGAGGGGTAGAGCAGCACCGCGGTGTGCCCGGCCAGTCCGAGGGCGGCGAAGCGGACGGCGCGCTCGTGCGCGGCATCGGCCAGTTCGCCGTAGGTGAGAGTCTCGTCGGGCACCTCACCGTCGCGTAGGGACACGTAGGCCACGTCGTCCGACTGGCGCTCGCGACGCAGCTGCAGGGCGTCCGGGAGGGTACGGATCTCGTCCGCACGCGTGTCGAGCCTGGCGCTCGTCATGGATTCTCCTTGTGCGAGGTTGGCGCGGGAGCGGGTCGGCCGGACCGGTCCCCGGCGTGGGACGGGGACCGGGACGTCGCGTGCTCAGGCGTGCTCGCCGTCGGGGACGGGGCGGTCGATGGCCAGTCGCCACTGGCCCTCGGCGTTGCGGATCAGCACGTCGGTGCAGGTGCCCTGCACGGTCGCGGTGCTGCCGTCCGGCTGCGGGAGCTCCAACTGGTAGTCGACGATCAGCAGGGACGTGTCCCCGGTGGTGTAGGTCTGGGATACTTTCGACGCGATCTTCGGACCGGTGGCCAGAAAGTCCTTGAAGAACTGCGTGCGTTCTGCTCCGGTCAACGGTGCGCCGGAGATGTTCGATATGGCGTCCGGCGTATACATCGAGTCGTACAACGCGCCGTCGCCGGAATTGAAAATCCGTACGAACAGTTCGTTCTGCAGGTCTGGGTCGTCGGGAATGGTCGATTCATTGATCATGGTCATGTCGGTGCTCCTGTCTGCTCGGCGCCAGGGGTGGCAGGGGGTCCGCCTCCGAAGCGTTCCACGAACGCCGCGACGGACGGTCATGCTGCGGTAACCGTCCAGATGCGACGGTGGGTGCCTGGTCGGTTACTCACCGGTGGTCTCCGGAGGAGAGTCGGGTGGGTACTTACCTTTAAGTCCGTACTTACTTTGGGGTGGGTGGGCCCACTAGAGTCCCAGTCGGGCACACGTGCGTCAGAGGGTGGGACTCGGACGGGAAGAGGCGGTGCGGATCGGCGACGGCGGTGGCGCGATCGGCGATCCAGTGCCGGAATCCTGGCCGCGGGAAGCAGAATTTAACGTTCGTGAAATGATCCGGACAGCAGCTAAATCCCATCGACGCAGCTCATTATCCTGCCCTAAAGGCCGCCGTGTGGCGCAGCTCACAAAAGGATGTATCGACTTGGCATAACGGTATAGACATAGGGCTCGATAGATCGAGAAACATCATTCTTCGGGGGAAGTATGCGATTTGGTGTCCTTGGGCCGCTGGAGGTAGTGCACGAGGGTAGGGCGGTGCCACTGGGAGGAACCAAGCAGCGCGCAGCGCTCGGATACCTGCTCCTGCGACCGAACCGGGTGGTCGCCACCAGTCAGCTGCTCTACGCGCTCTGGCCCGCCGACGACGCGCCGGTCTCGGCCCGAAAAATCCTGCAGAACGCGGTGTGGGGCCTGCGGCGGGTGCTGGCCGCGGCCGACGGCGCCGACCAGGTGGAGCTGATGACCCAGTCACCCGGATACAAGCTCGTCGTCGCGCCGGACAGCGTCGACCTCGTCCAGTTCCAGGCCCAGGCCGACACGGGACGCGAGCGACTGGCCCGGGGCGAGCCCGCCGCCGCGGCCGCGATCCTGCGCCAGGCCCTCGATCTGTGGCGCGGCCCGGCGCTGGCCGACCTCACCGAGGCCGACATCGTCTGGCCGGAGCTGACCGCCGTGGAAAACTCCCGGCTGGACGCCCTGGAGGACTACTTCGAGGCCCAGCTCGCCTGCGGCCAGCACCAGAGCGTGCTCGCCGACCTGGAGACCATGGTCTGCGGCTCCAACCTGCGCGAACGCTCCTGCCAGCAGCTCATGCTCGCGCTCTACCGCAGCGGCCGGCAGGCCGACGCGCTCAACGTCTACCGGCGCATGCGCACCTACCTGGTCGAGGAACTCGGCCTCGAACCCGGCCGGGACCTGCAGGTGCTGCACAACGCGATCCTGGCCCAGGATCCGGCACTCGACGTGGACACCACGACGACCGGTGAGCCGGCCGTCGTGGTGTCACCGGCCGCCGATCCCGTCCCGGCGCGTGTCCCCGCCCAGCGCGCCCCCCTCGTCGCGCCACCGGCCGATCCTGTCGCGGCCGCAGCCAGCGCCCGCCGCCAGGTCAGCGTGCTGCTGGTGAGCACGCAGGTGGACGACGAGAGCCGGTCGAGCGGGCATCCCGACGCCGACGCGCTGCTGGCCGGCGTCGCGGACGACACCCGCCGGCGCGTCGAGCACCTCGGTGGCCAGGCCACCGCGGCGATCGGTCCTATCTCGATGGCCGTCTTTCCCGCCGACGGTGGCCAGGACGGGGCACAGCGCGCCGTCTTCGCGGCGCTGGCCGTGCGCGAACGCCTGTGCGACTCCGGCGACGAGGTGACCCGCCCACCGGTGCGGTTCCGGGCCGCGGTGGTCACCGGATCGGCGCTGGTGCGCTACGAGTCGCCGGACGGGGGAGCGCTGTCGTCGGCCACCGGCCAGGTCCTCGACCGCTGTCACGCCCTACTGGCCCGTGCCGGCGACGGTGAGATCCGCATCTGCGACGAGACCCGCTGCGACGTCGATGACGTGTACCGCAGTGACCGGCTCGCCGAGCCGGGGGAGTGGACGGTGCGGGGCCTGCGGTTCGACGAGGCGGCCTACGACGGCATCCCGCTGGTCGAGCGCGAGTTCGAACTCTTGCTGATCCGCGACTTGCTGGAGCGGGCACGCCATCGCAACACCCCGCACCTGGTGACCATCCTCGGCGAATCCGGCACTGGCAAGACCCGGTTCCTGGCCGAGCTGCGACACGTCATCAGCGGCCTCGCCCACGTGGCCCGGTTCCCGGTGGCCGCCGGCGGCGCCGCAGAGCAGGCGGTGAGCGGTGCCTTCGCCGTGCAGCGCGAGCTGATTCTGGCGCTCTGCGAGGTGAACGAGGACGATTCCGTCGACGTGCGGAAGACGAAGCTGGACCGGACGCTGCGCAACCTCGTCCCCGACCCGGACCGGCAACGGACCCTGGCCGCGTGCCTGCGGGCCTACGTCGATCCGGACGCCGACCGCGACCACCTCGGCGACCTGCAGGCCGAGCTGGGCGCGTGGCGGCAGTTCCTGGAGCACGTGCCACTGGACCGGCCGCTGGTGCTGCTGATCGACGATCTCCACGATGCCGACGACGACGTGCTGACCATGGTCAACGGCCTCGCCGACGTCTCCGACGTGCCGCTGCTCGTGGTGGCCTCCGCCCAGCCGTGTCTGCTCGAGGTACGGCCCGGCTGGGGCGGTGGCAAGCGGCACATCACCACGCTGACGCTGGACGCGCTCTCGGACACCGCGGTCGACCGGCTTCTCGACAGCGCCGACGGTCAGGCGGCGCGCGGGCTGGGTGGCTGGCTGCGCCAGCTGCTGGGCGCGAGTGCCGGCACCCACCCCGACGAGCGCCGCCGCCATCTGCGGTCGCTGCTGGCCATGCGGCCGCCGCGCTGTCTGACCGCTACGACGACCTCATGCGTTGCCGGTTGAGCTGTGCGCCAGCTCGTCCTGGCGGGCCGGCGTCAGATAGCGCCGGCCCCAGTCGCCCAGCGGCTCCAGGGCCTTGTACAGGTCGACGCCGCGCTGGGTGAGCGAATACTCGACGCGCAGGCCGGTCTGGTCGTCGTGCGCCTCGCGCAGCACGATCCGATCCTCCTCCAACTCGCGCAGCTGGCGAGTGAGCACCTTCTCACTGACCCCCGGCACCTGCCGTTTCAGGGCACCGAACCGCTGGGGCTGGTCGCGCAGGGCCCAGAGGATGAGGACCTTCCACTTGCCGCTGATGACTTCCATCGAGGCGTCGAGGCCGCAGAACGGTGGTCGCGCTCGCACGCTCATGCATCACACCCTTGTCGTTGCCGGGACTGAGGCGGCCGTGCCGGTCACGGCCGCCGAACCCGCCACCACCGTGCCACGGGCGCGATCCGAACGCAACGTGTCGTTGTGGTCACGCAGTCTCGAAGAGGCGTGGATCGCCGGTGCGCAGCAGAGAACACAACGCGCGTAGCGCGCCGTCGAGCTCGGCGACCGCCTCGTCACCAAAATAGACCGACGGCTCCAGGCGCAGGGTGCTCACCGCACTCGCGGTCGGAAAGGTTCGGATCCGGTGCGCCCGGAAGAGATAGCCGGAGAACAGATAGCCCAGAATCCCGTTCGCGGTCGCCTCGCGCAGTGGCGGCAGCGGGGACGTCGACTGGTCGCGAAACTCCACCCCCAGCATCAGGCCGCGGCCGCGGACCTCGGCCACCACGTCCGGAAAGTCGGCCCGGACCTTCTCCAGGGTGGTCCGCAGCCGCTCACCGGCCCGGGCGGCCAGGCGGTACACGGCGCCGCCGTCGGCTTCCAGCACCCGCAGGGTGCGCAGCGCCAGCGCGGTCGAGAACCCGTCGCGGGCGAACGTCGAGCTGTGCAGCAGCTCGAAGTCCGGGCGGTAGCAGCTCTCCCTGATCAGGGTGACCGCGGTCTTCGCGATACCACCGCCGAGCCCCTTGGCGAGCACGAAGTAGTCCGCGCGCAGACCGATGTGTGAGCTGGCGAAGAACGCGCCGGTGCGGCCCATCCCACTCTGGATCTCGTCGACCACGACCGGGAACCCGGCCGCGTCGGCGGCGGCCCGAAGCTCGGCGGCGATCGGCGCGGAGACCATCCGGATGCCGCCCTCGCCCTGGATCACCTCCAGTACGAACGCGGCGACCGTCGGGAACGGGCGCTGTACCAGTCTGATCTCGCCGCCCTCGACCAGCAGGTCCGGCACGTCGACCCCTTCTGCCTCGACCGCCTCGGCGACCGCGCCCGGCTGCTCGAACGCAACGAACCGGGCGCTCGCCGCCAGCCCGGCGAACGGGACCCGGAAGCCCGCGTTGTGAGTCAGCTGGATCGAACCGGCGAGCTTGCCGTGGAAGGACCCGGCGAAGGTGAGAAAGACCGGCGGCTGGGCGGCCTGCTGGGCCACGGCGGCGCGGACCCGGTCGGCGAGGACGCCGGGGCCGTCGCCGGGCTCGGCGCCGAGGCGCCGCAGGACCTCCTCCGGTACGCGCGCGGCGCCCGAGCCCACCGCCTCGACCACGGCGGCCAGGTGCGTCTCGATCTCGGTGAGCAGATCCTGTACGCGCAGCACCCGGGCGAACTCGGCGTGCTTCATCGCGACCTCGACGCCCTCGGCCCCGCTGTTGGCGAACACCGCGTAGTACGGCTCCGGATCGCCGAACTCGCGCCGCAGGATGTCGTTCAGCAGCCGCGCCACCAGCGTGGGGTCGCTCTGCCGGGACGCCTGGGCCAGCACCGGCCGGCCGGCGGCGAAAAAGTCGCGGGCCGCGTCGACGATCTCCGGATGGTTGTGTCCGAGGATCAGCGCGCCGTAACCGCCCGCGACATCGAGCACCGGCACGTCCTCGCCGGCGCCACTGCGGTAGAACAGCGTGTCCCCCTCGGCCCGGACGAACTCGACGTCGATGCCGAGTTGGGCGAGGAAGCCGAGCATCTGCGGCTCGGCCAGTTCGGGTGCGTGGGATTCGGTGGTGGTCATCGGGGCTCCTCGTCCGCGTCAGCAGGTACGGGCCGTATGCGCCGGGGACGTTACCGACGGGTCGACTACGGCCCGGCAGCGTACGGTCTCGGCGCGGTAAGCGTCCTGGCGTGGCGCGGATTGCCACGCGATTACCTCGTGATGGATACCGACTGCCACGACGCAACTACGTTCGATCACGAGTCCCCTCGGACGGGAGCAGCGATGTCCCTTCAGGAACCGCCCGCGGCGGCGACCATGCGTGAGGTCATGTCGATGTTCGCCACCGGCGTCATCGTGCTCACCGTTGGCGGCGAGCATCCGCACGGCATGACCGCTAACGCCTTCAGCTCGGTATCCCTCGATCCGGCGCAGGTGCTCTGCTGCGTGGCGCACAGCGCGGTCATGCACAAGGCGATCAGCTCCGAGCGCCGCTTCGCGATCTCCATCATGGCCGCCGACCAGGAACGGCATGCCCGCTACTTCGCCGACAAGAGCCGTCCGCTGGGCGCGCCACAGTTCGAACCGTTCGACTGGCATCCCGGGCCGCGTACCGGGGCTATGCTGCTCAGCGGCGCGCTGGCCTGGATCGAGTGCGTCCTGGTGGACGCGCACGACTCCGGCGACCACTCGATCTTTGTCGGCTCGGTCATCAACAGCCTGCGAGGAACGGGCGCCGACGGGCTGATCTTCTTCGGCGGCGGGTTCCGTCCCGGGGCAGCCCCGCCGTCGCCGGCATGACCGCCGTGGCCCGCGTCCGGGTGCACGGCGGTCACGCTCATCGACGCGGGTTCAGACCGCGGCCAGCGCCGGGGTGCCCATCGTGGCCACCTGGCCGGCCGCGCGCAGGCCCGACTCGATCGCGCCCTCCACGAAACCGATCCAGCCGGTGGCGATGTCACCGGACGCGAACGCCAGCCGGCCCTGTGGCGTCTGGATGGCGGGCAACTGGGTGGACAGCTGGCCGGGACGGCGCAGCGCCCAGCCACCCAACGAATACCGGTCGGTGCCCCAGTTCTGGGCCAGCACGCTGGTCACCGAGGCCTCGGGCAGGTAATAGCGCAGGGCCCGCTGGACCGCCGAGACGCTGGTGCCGTCGACCGGCGGTAGGCTGTTGAAGGCCACCATGAGCTGCCCGCCGTTCACGTCGCCCTGCGACAGCAGGGTGGTGAACGGGTCGCCCTCGGTGCCCCGGGCGGCGACCCGGTCCGGCAGGCCGGTGACCTTCATCCAGATCTTGTTGCTGTGTGGCACACCGACGCCCTGGGCGCTGGCCCTCGCGCGCACCGCGGCCAGGCCCGGCCGGAACGCGATCGTCTTCCAGACGTTGACCGGCACCGCGATCACCGCCCAGGGCGCCCGGTACGTCACCCCGGTGGTCGTGGTCACGCACACCTCGCCGCCGGTGTCGGTCACCGACGCCACCGCCGTGCGTAGGTGCAGCTCGGCCTGCGCGTCGTTGAGCATCGACTGCAACAGCCCGGTCATCCCGGTGGAGATCCGCAGCGACATCGCCGCGTCGTAACCGGCTACGTTGTACCCGGCCAGCGCCCACCAGTGCGCCAGCGCGGTGTACGCGCCGATCCGGCTGTCCCCGCCGGAGTATCCGGCCGTGGTGCCGCTAAGCCAGAGCCGCTCATCCGCGGTCAGGCCGAGCTGGTCGAGCCGGTCGCGCAGGGTCAGCCCGTCGGCGGCGACCACCGCGGCACGGTTGGCCAGCGGGTTCAGCGGGTCCGGAAACAGGTCCCGGGCGCCGGCGAACAGCCGCTCCATCAGGGCACCGTAGCGGGCGTCGCCGCTCTCCAGATCCACCGCCGCCGGGCCGGACAGTGACGGCATCAGCAGCCGCGACGGGATGGAGCCGGTCAGGGTGCTCAGACCGTACCGGCGGACCTCGGCGTTGACCAGCGGCTGCGTCGGGCCGATCCACTGTGCCCCGAGCTCGATCTGCTTGCCTTCGAACGTGGTGGTCCAAGTCCGGCCGCCGATGCGGGACCGGGCCTCCAGAATGACCGGCCGGAAGCCCCGGGCCCGCAGCTCGCGGGCCGCGGTGACGCCGGCGTACCCGGCGCCCACGACGATCACGTCACGGTTGGTGCGGGGTGAATCGGCGCGGGCCGGCGAGCCCAGTGCGGTGCCCGCCGAGGCGGCCACCGCGGTCAGGCCGGCGGCCTGCACGAGCCGGCGCCGCGACAGCCGGTGGCCGGAAAGTGCGGTCGTTGGTGCGGTGTGTTGGTTCCGCAATGTTGGGTCCCCCCAGTGATGGTCGTGCCCACGCGCGCGGGACGACAGGTGGCACCGTCCGGCCCCCTCGCGCAGGACGGTGTGATCTCCCGGTTCGCCCGGGAAAAGTGGGTCCCGTGACATACGCCCGGCGCGGAACGTGGAGACGTTCCGCGCCCGGCGTGGCGGGACGGGGTGTAACGGCCGGCTCCTCAGAGCAGCGGCGTCTCCGGGTCCAGGCCGAGCAGAACGCGGCCGTGGACCTCGAGGCTGGAGTTGAGCAGGATCATGCCGTGCAGGGCCAGGCCCTGGATGTCGCGGTGGAACCGCTGGATCGGCACGGCCCGCTGGATGGCGGTCGCGCCGCTGGCGTTGAAGAGGATGGCGACCGCCTCCTTGGCCAGCTCGACCGCGTACGCGCTGTGGCCCCGGGTGGCCGCCTTCTCCTGCAGGGTGGGCAGCTCGCCCGCGTCGGCCCGGCGCTGCAGGGTCTCGTACACCCGGCCCATCAACGCCTCGGCGGCGGCGATCTTCGCGTCGGCGGTGGCCACCTGGATCTGGGTCAGCGGGTGCAGTTTCTGCTCGGTCCACGGGGTGTAGGTGATGCCCCGGCCGGGCAGCCGGTCCAGGAACGCGTCCAGGGCGCCGCGGGCCGCGCCGATCAGGGTCGCCACGCCCTGCGCGATGATGAAGCTGTAGAGCCCGTACTCGCGGCCGGTCGGCTGCCAGTCGGCGGGCAGCTCGGCAAGCGCGGCCTCGAAGGCCGCCGCGTCGCCGGGGATCACCCGGTGCGCCGGTACGAAGACGTTCTCGGCGGTGGAGGTGCAGCTACCGGTCGCCGCGACCGACGAGGTGTTCCAGTCGTCGGCGATGCTGAAATCGCTCATCGGCACCATCGCGATGGCGTCCTCGTACCGGCCGTCGGGGTGCTCGATCAGCGAGGTGGCGATGTTCCAGTGCGCGCCGCGGCAGCCGGAGTTGAACTTCCACGACCCGTTGAGCGTGTAGCCGCCGTCGGTCGCCTTCAGCACGCCGGAGGGCGTGAAGCCGCCGGAGATGCGCACCGAGGGCGTCGCGAAGACCTCTTTCTGGATCTCCTCCGGGAACAGCGTGGCCATCCACGCGCTGGAGACCCAGACGCTGGCGATCCAGCTCGTCGACACGTCACCGCGGGCGATCTCGGACAGCACGGCGGCCTGCTCGGCCACCGAGAAGCCCAGGCCGCCGAGGTAGTCGGGAGTGGCCATCCGGAATACGCCGGCGTCTTCGAGAAGACGCAGGTTCTCGTCGGGCAGCCAGCGTCGGTCCTCGGCTTCCAGGCCGTTTTCCCGCAATTGCGGAACCATTTTGCGTACGGCGCTCAGCACGGCCTCGACGTCATTTTCCCGAGTAGTCATTCCGTCTCCTTGTCGGCTCGACGCTGCACACGTCCGGAAGGAACGCAGGAATCGTGGCAGACAACAACCTGAACCTGGTCATGGCGGGGTAACCGCGGCTTCACGGCTAACGCGGTGAGTCGCCGATTACCGGCCGGTGAGTGCCGTTGGGCGACAACGCGCAAAAGCGACGCTGCGCCAGGGTGAAGGCGCAGCGTCGCCTCGCAGCGACGGATCAGGGGTTACTGACGGATCAGGGGTTACTGCTGGCGGTTGAGGCGCTGGCCGAGACCGCCGTCGACGTTGAGCTCGGCGCCGGTGGTGAAGGTGGCGTCGAAGGCGAGGAAGAGCACGGCGCGGGCGACCTCTTCGGAGGAGCCGTGCCGGCGCATCGGGGTGATGGTGTCGCCGACCTTCTCGAAGGTGGCCAGCAGCTCGGGCGTGGCGCCGGTGATGCCCGCGGTCGGGGTGTGGATGAAGCCGGGGCTGAGGCTGTTGACCCGGATGTTGCGGGGCAGCAGCTCGGCGGCGATGACCTTGGTGAACGCGCGGACGGCGGCCTTGGAACCGGCGTACGGGCCCATGCCGGGGTTGCCGGAGTCGTTGGCGACCGAGGTGGTGAAGATGATCGCGCCGCCGTCCTTGATCAGCGGTGCGAGGCGCTGGGCGGTGAAGAACGCGCCCTTGGCGTTGACGTTGAAGGTGTTGTCATACAGCTCTTCGGTGACGTGCCCGAACGGGCCGGGCTGGGCGAAGCCTGCGTTCACGAAGAGCAGGTCGATCTGGCCGAGCTCCTTCTCCACGGTCTCGCCGAGCTGCTCGATGTCGGCGAGCACGGCGGTGTCCGAGCGCACCACGCGCGCGGCGTCGCCGAGCTCGGTCTGCGCGGCGGCGAGGTTCTTCTCGTTGCGGCCGGTGACCAGGACCTCGCCACCGCCGTCGATCAGTGCCTTCGCGGTAGCCAGACCCATGCCGATCGTGCCACCGGTGATCACTGCCTTCTTACCCGTGTAGCTGCTCAATGACTTGTCTCCAGCCAGCCCACGCCGAGGCGCGCGCCATCGTTTCCGAAACCCGGTGTGCTGCCAGGCTTCCGCAGGGAATGTCGAGACACAAGTAGGGACTCATATGTCCGTACTTACCTGGAGGTAAGTGTGGTGGATAGACCGGTGCGTGAGCGTTTGATGACGAGTCCGTGCCTACCGTGGCCGGTGACAATTCATCGCCAGGATTCGGGGTGTCCCATGGAAGCCGAAGCGAAGCAATCCCAATGCCCGTACGCCATCGATCCGGCCGGCTCGGACATTCACGGTGAGGCGGCCGCGCTGCGCGAGCGCGGCGAGGCCACCCGCATCGAACTGCCCGGTGAGGTCCCCGCGTGGTCGATCACCGGTCACGCGCTGATCAAGCGCCTGCTCACCGACGACCGGGTCTCCCGCGACGCGTACCGGCACTGGCCGGCCTGGGAGAACGGCGAGGGCGAGCTGGCGCGCTCCTGGCCGCTGGCCATCTGGGTCCAGGATCACAACATGATCACCGCGTACGGCGAGGAGCACACCCGGCTGCGCAAGCTGGTCGCCAAGGCCTTCACCGCCCGGCGTACCGCCGCGCTGCGGCCCCGGATCGAGGAGGTCACCGCGGCGCTGCTCGACGGAATGGCCACCGCCGGCCCGCACGACGTGGTCGACCTGCGGGCGAACTTCGCCTTCCCGCTGCCCACCCTGATCATCTCCGAACTGCTGGGCATTCCCGCCGGCATGCGCGACGACCTGCTGGAGCGGATGCAGGCGATCTTCCAGACCTCGGCCAGCGAGGAAGAGGCCCGCGCCAACGAGGCGGCCCTCTACGAGCTGGCCGTCGGGTTCATCGAGCTGAAGCGGACCACGCCCGGCGACGATCTGGCCAGCGGCCTGGTCTCGGTCCGCGACGAGGGCGGCGTCGGCCTCACCGAGCGCGAGCTGATCGACACCATCTTCCTGATGTACACCGCCGGCCACGAGACCACCGTCAACCTGCTCGATCACGCGGCGGTCCTGCTGCTCACCCATCCCGAGCAGCTGGCGCTGGTCCGCAGCGGCGCCGCGACCTGGTCGGACGTGGTGGAGGAGACGCTGCGGGTGCAGTCCCCGCTGGGCAGCCTGCCGCTGCGCTTCGCCGTCGAGGACATCGACCTGGGCGACGTGACGATCGCCAAGGGCGACGCCATCCTCGTCAACTTCGCCGCCTCGGGCCGCGACCCGAAGGTCTTCGGCGACAACGCGTCCGTGTTCGACATCAGCCGCCCCGAGCGGGGCAATCACATCTCGTTCGGCCACGGCGTGCACCACTGCGTGGGGGCGCCGCTGGCCCGGCTGGAGGCATCGGTGGCGCTGCCCGCGCTCTTCGAGCGTTTCCCGGACCTGCGGCTCGCCGAGCCGGTGGAGAAACTGCCGCCGGTGGAGTCGTTCGTCTCCAACGGGCACGAGGTCGTCCCGGTGCGCCTCGGCGTACCGGCCGCCGTCTGACCGGCGCCCTTCGACGCGGAAGGTCCGCCCCGGGCACCCCCGGGACGGACCTTCCGCGTCGTGCACTCAGTTCGCCGGGCTCTGCCCGAACGGGTTGTCGACGGCGAACCGCCACTGGCCGTCGGCGCCCAGGCGCAGCACGTCCAGGCCCACGCCCTCCAGCTGCTGTGCACCCTCCGGCGTCTCCACGTCGATCGCCCAGTCCACCACCAGCAGCGCGGTGTCGCCGGTGACGTGCGACTCGCGCAGCGTCGCGCGCATCTGCGGCTTCTGGCTGATGAACTCCGCGAGCGAGTCGCGCCGGGCCTGACCGGTCTGCGGGTTGCCCGGCTCCCACACCGAGATCGCGTCCTCCGTGTACATCGCGTTGATCGTGTCGACGTCTCCCGAGTTGAACGCCTCGACGTATCGCTCCCCGTGCTCGCGCGCGGCGTCGACCAGCTGCTCTTGTGTGACGGTCATGGCGTGCTCCCTCCGTTGGTGTCCGAAGTCATCGGTGGCCGACGCTAACCGGGCGCGGTCGTTGCCGACCCCACCGCCGGGCAACGGAGCACTCATCCACTTTGGGTTACCACATCGTTACCGCCTGCTGAGGAAGGGCCGGAAGGGTGGGAGATCCCCAGGTCCACCCGGAAGGCGGATGATGAACGAGATCGCAGTCGTCGGTATGGCGTGCCGGCTGCCCGGCGCCTCCGAGCCCGGCGCGTTCTGGGAGTTGCTCGCCGCCGGTGGCAGCGGCCTGCGCACCGGCGCCGACGGCACGCGGGCGGGCCGCCTCGACGGCACCGGCGATTTCGACGCCGCGTTCTTCGGCATCTCGCCCCGCGAAGCGGCCGCCGTCGACCCGCAGCAGCGCCTGCTGCTCGAACTGGCCTGGGAGGGCCTCGAGGACGCCGGCATCATCCCGGCCACCCTCGCCGGCAGCCGCACCGCCGTCTACGTCGGCGCGCTGCGCGACGACTACGCCCACCTGGTGCGCCGGCACGGCGAGCAGGCCGTCACCCAGCACTCGATGACCGGGCTCAGCCGCGGAATCATCGCCAACCGGGTCTCCTACTTCCTTGACCTGCGCGGACCCAGCCTCACCGTGGACGCCGCGCAGGCCTCCTCACTGGTCGCCGTGCATTTGGCCGGCGAGAGCCTGCGCACCGGCGAGGCCGACCTCGCCCTCGCCGCCGGGATCAACCTGGCGCTGCTCGGCGACCACGTCACCGAACGGCGCTTCGGCGCGCTCTCCCCGGATGGCGAGAGCTACGCCTTCGACGCCCGGGCCAACGGCTTCGCCCCCGGCGAGGGCGCCGCGCTGGTCGTGCTCAAGCCCCTGACGAAGGCGCGGGCCGACGGCGACCGCGTCTACGGCGTCATCCGGGGCAGCGCCGTCAACCACGGCGGCGCGGCGCCGGCGCTGACCGTCCCCCGTGCCGACGCGCAGGCCGACCTGCTGCGCGCGGCGTACCGCCGGGCCGGCACCGACCCGCACGAGGTGCAGTACGTCGAGGCGCACGGCACCGGAACCCGGCTCGGCGACCCGATCGAGGCCCAGGCGCTCGGTGCCGCCCTGGGCGTCGGGCGCCCCGCCGCGCAGGCGCTGCGGATCGGCTCGGCGAAGACCAACGTCGGCCACCTGGAGGCCGCGGCCGGCGTCGTCGGACTGCTCAAGGTCCTGCTCGCGCTCTCCCACCGAGAGCTGCCGGCCAGCCGCAACTTCAGCGTGCCGAACCCCGACATCCCGTTCGCCGAGCTCGGCCTCGAAGTCCAGCAGCGACGCGGCCCGTGGCCGGACCCGACCCGACCGCTGGTCGGCGGCGTCAGCTCGTTCGGCATGGGCGGCGTCAACTGCCACGTCGTCCTGGCCGAGGCGCCCGCGACCCCCGAGCAGCCCGAGGGCCCGGTCCCGCCGGTGCTGCCCTGGGTGGTCACCGCGCGCGAGGACGCGCTGCGCGCGCAGGCGGCCCGGCTGCGTGACTGGCTGAACCGGGACGACCCGCCGCCACCCGCGGACGTCGCCCGGGCGCTCGCCGGCACCCGTACGGTCTTCGACCACCGCGCGGTCATCCTCGACGCCGACCCGGCCGCTCTCGACGCGGCGGCTGCCGGCCGCCCAGCGCCGAATCTGATCACCGGAGCCGTCGCGCCCGGACCCGTGGCGGCGGTCTTCAGCGGCCAGGGCAGCCAGCGCGCCGGCATGGGACGGCAGCTGTACGCGGCGTTCCCGCGCTTCGCCGAGGCATTCGACGAGATCGCCGCCCACCTGGACCGGTTGCTGCCCCGGCCGCTGACCGACGTGATCGTCTCCGGGGACGGCCTCGACGACACCGGATTCACCCAGCCGGCGCTGTTCGCCGTCGAGGTCGCCCTCTACCGACTCGCCGAGTCCTGGGGAGTGCGCTTCGATCACGTGACCGGACACTCCATCGGCGAGATCGCCGCCGCGCACGTCGCCGGCGTGTTCACCCTGGCCGACGCGGCGACCCTGGTCACCGCCCGGGGGCGGCTCATGCAGGCCCTGCCGGCCGGCGGCGCGATGGTCGCCGTCGAGGCCACCGAGGACGAGGTGCGCCCGCGCCTGACCGCCGGCGTGGACCTCGCGGCGATCAACGGGCCGGCCGCCGTGGTCATCTCCGGCCCGGAACCGGCCGTCCTGGAACTCGCCGAGGCGTTCCGGGCCGCCGGGCACCGCACCCGCCGTCTGAGCGTCAGCCACGCCTTCCACTCGGCGCTGATGGAGCCGATGCTCCAGGAGTTCCACGCCGTCGTGGCCGGGCTGGATCCGCGCCCGCCCCGGATTTCGTTGATCTCCACCGTTCACGGGCGGGCGTTGCGCGACGACGAGGCCACCGACCCCGGCTACTGGAGCACGCAGGTTCGCCGGCCGGTGCGCTTCCACGACGCGATCCGGGCGCTGGCGGCCGAGCACGTCGCTACCTACCTGGAGCTGGGCCCGGACGGGGTGTGCAGTGCGCTGATCGCGGCGGCCCTGCCCGAGGCGGGCGGCGCGTCCGCCGTACCGCTGCTGCGGGCGAACCGGAACGAACCACGGACCTTCACCACCGCGATTGCCCAGGCGTTCGTGCGGGGCGTGCCGGTGGACTGGGCGGCCGCCTGCGGCCCCGGCCCGCGAGCCGAGCTCCCGCCGTACGCGTTCCAGCGACGCCGGCACTGGTTCGACACCGTGAGCACCGCGCCGGTCGAAGCCGCGCCGCGGCACCCGGCGACCACCGACCTGGCGTCCCTGGTCCACGAGCACGCCGCAGCCGTGCTCGGCATCGCGCCGGGACAGCGGCTCGATCCGAACGCCACCTTCCGCGACCTCGGCTTCGACTCGCTGATGGGCGTCGAGCTGCGCGACGCCCTGGCCGCCGCGACCGGCCGGTCGCTGCCCGCGGCACTGATCTACGACCGGCCGACCATCGGCGACCTGGTGACCCACCTGGCCGAAGCCGGCGCCGACTCCGGTGGCACGGCGGCTGCGTTGGCCGGGGGCACCGGCGCCGACTCCGGTGGCACGGCGGCCGTGACGGCCGAGGGGACCGGCGACGACGGTGCCGTCGCCATCATCGGCATGGCCTGCCGCTACCCGGGCGGCGTCGCCTCCCCCGAGGACCTGTGGCGGCTGGTCGCCGACGGCGTTGACGCGGTCGGCGCGTTCCCGACCGACCGCGGCTGGGACGCCCACCTGCACGACCCCGACCCCGACCGGCCCGGCCGCAGCTACGTCGACCAGGGCGGCTTCCTCTACGACGCGGCGCTGTTCGACGCCGACTTCTTCGGCATCTCACCGCGGGAAGCGCTCGCCATGGACCCGCAGCAGCGACTGCTGCTGGAGACCGCGTGGGAGGCGGCCGAACGCGCCGGGCTCGACCCGCGCTCGTTGCGCGGGACCCGTACCGGCGTGTACGTCGGCGGCACCCACCTCGACTACGGACCGCGCATGCACACCGCCGGCTCGGAGGTCGACGGGCACGTGCTGACCGGCACCACCGCCAGCGTGATGTCCGGGCGCATCGCCTACCAGCTGGGCCTGCACGGCCCGGCGGTCACGGTGGACACCGCTTGCTCGTCGTCGCTGGTCGCGCTGCACCTGGCGGTGCGTTCGGTACGGTCCGGCGAATCCACCCTCGCCTTCGCGGGCGGCGTCGCGGTGATGTCCGGCCCCGGCATGTTCGTCGAGTTCTCCCGACAGCGGGGACTGGCGCCCGACGGCCGCAGCAAGTCGTTCGCCGCGGCCGCCGACGGCACCTCGTGGGCCGAGGGTGCCGGCCTGCTGCTCATCGAGCGGCTCGCCGACGCGCGCCGCCACGGTCACCGGGTCCTCGCCGTGATCCGGGGCAGCGCGGTCAACTCCGACGGCGCGTCCAACGGCCTGACCGCCCCCAGCGGCCCGGCCCAGGAGCGGGTGATCCGCGACGCGCTCACCGACGGCCGCCTGGACGCGACCGCTGTCGACGCCGTGGAGGCGCACGGCACCGGCACCCGCCTCGGCGACCCGATCGAGGCAGACGCGCTGCGGGCCACGTACGGGCAGGCCGGCCATCCGGTGTGGCTCGGCTCGCTGAAGTCGAACATCGGCCACACCCAGGCGGCCGCCGGTGTCGGCGGAGTCATCAAGATGGTGCAGGCGATGCGGCACCAGCGCCTGCCGCGAACCCTGCACGTGGACCGGCCCACCGACCATGTCGACTGGAACGCCGGCGGGGTTCGCCTGCTGACCGGGGACCGGGAATGGCCGCGCGGCGACCGGCCACGTCGCGCCGCAGTGTCGTCGTTCGGGGTCAGCGGCACCAACGCGCACGTCGTCCTCGAGGAGGGCGACGATCCGGGGCCGGGCGCTCCCGCGCCGGCCGGTCCGTACCCGCTTGCCTGGGCCGTCTCCGGGCGCACCGGTGCCGCCCTGACCGAGCAGGCCCGCCGCCTGCACGAGCGGCTGAGCGCCGCGCCGGAGACCGACCCGACCGCGGTCGCGCGGACGCTCGCCACCGGACGGACCGCCTTCGAACGGCGCGCCGTCGTCCTCGGCACCGACCTCGAGGCCCTGCTCGGCGGGCTTGCGGCCGTGGCCGCGGGAAGCGCGCATCCGGACGTCGTCACCGGCGAGGCGCGGGTGTCCGCGCCGACGGCGCTGCTCTGCACCGGGCAGGGCGCGCAGTACCCCGGCATGAGCCGCGAGCTGTACGAGGCCGACCCGGTCTTCGCGGCCGCCTTCGACGAGGTGTGCGACGCCTTCGCACCGCATCTGGACCGGCCGCTGCGCGAGGTCGTGCACGCCGGGGAGGACATCGACCGGACGGATTGGACCCAGCCCGCCCTGTTCGCCGTCGAGGTCGCCGTGGCCCGGCTGCTGGAGCACCACGGGCTGCGGGCCGGCCTGCTCGCCGGGCACTCGATCGGTGAGCTGGCCGCCGCGTACCTGGCCGGGGTGTACTCGCTGCCCGACGCGGCCCGCCTGGTCACCGCCCGCGGCCGTGCCATGCGCGACGCCCGCGCGGGTGGCGCCATGGCGGCCATCGAGGCTGGTGCCGCCGAGGTCGAGCCGGAACTGAGCGCCGAGGTGAGCCTCGCGGCCGTCAACGCCCCCGACGCCGTGGTGGTCTCCGGCGACGCCGACGCGGTGACCGCGCTGGCCGAGCGCTGGGCCGCGCGCGGCCGCCGCACCCGGACGCTGATCGTCAGCCACGCCTTCCACTCGGCGCACATGGACGGGGCGCTGGACGAGTTCCGGACCGTCGCCGAGCAGGTCACCTACCACCGGCCTCGGCTGCCGCTGATCTCCACGGTCACCGGGCGGCTCGCCGGGGAGGAGATCGCCACGGCGGAGTACTGGACCCGGCAGATCCGCGAGACGGTCCGCTTCGCCGACGCGGTGACCGCGCTCGTCGAGGCCGGTGCCGGGCTGCTGGTCGAAGTGGGTCCGGACGCGGTGCTCGCACCGCTCGCCGCGCGGACGCTGCCGCCGGACGTGACGGCGATCGCGGCGCTGCGTCGCGGGCACTCCGACACCCGGTCGGTGGCCGGGGCGCTGTCCCGGGCGCACGTCCACGGCGTACCGGTCGATCTCGACCTGCTCGCCCCCGGTGACGCGCGCGCCGATCTGCCCACCTACCCGTTCCAGCGGGAACGCTTCTGGCTGGCGCCGCAGGGTGGCGGCGACGTGCGCACCCTCGGCCTGATGCCCGCCGGGCATCCGCTGCTGGGCGCCCGCACCAGCATCGCCGGACGGGACGAGGTCGTGCTGTCCGGCCGGCTGTCGACGGACGAGCAGCCGTGGCTGGCCGACCACGTCGTCGGATCGGGGGCGCTGCTGCCCGCGGCGGCCTTCGCCGAGCTGGTACTGAGCGCCGGACTGACGTGTGGCGCCCCGCGCGTCGCGGAGCTGACGCTGGAGGCACCGCTGCGGCTGGACGCGCCGGTGCGCGTGCAGATCACCGTCGCCGCCCCGGCCGGCGACGGCAGCCGCGCGTTCACCGTGCACGCCGCGGCGGACACCGGCGGGGAACAGTGGAGCCGGCACGCCACCGGCCTGCTCACCCCGGCCGTGCCGGAGCGGGCCGGACCGGCCGGGGCGTGGCCGCCGCCGGGCTCGACCGCGGTACCGATCGCCGACGTCTACGCCCGCCTCGCCGACGCCGGTTACCACTACGGTCCGGCCTTTCGCGGGCTGCGCGGTCTCTGGCACAACAGCGACGGTGTCTACGCCGAGGTCGGCCTGCCGGACGGGCTGCGCGACACCGCCGCCGGCCACGGCCTGCACCCGGTGCTGCTCGACTCGGCGCTGCACGCCCTGGTCTGGCAGCTCCTGTCCCGGCGAACCGGCGACGCGGACACCATCGACCTGCCGTTCGTGATCGCCGGTCTGCAGGTCGCGCGGCACGGCGCGGCCACGGCGCGGGTCCGGCTCACCCCGGCGGGGACGGACGCGGCCGGGTTGCGGCTCGTGGCCGCCGACGGGTCGCCGGTGGCCACGGTCGACGCCGTCACCGTACGACCGGTGACCGCCACCGACGCTCGCCTGCACACCCTCGACTGGGTCGAGGTCAGCGCCGGGACCTCGCCGCCGATCCTGACCGTCGTGCCCATCGACGCGCCCGGTGAGCTGCCCGGACAGGCACACACCACGGCCCTCGACCTGGCCCGGCTGATCCGCGGGCGGCTGCCCGGCGACGAGCGGCTCGCCGTCGTCACCCGCAACGCCGTGCAGGTGTTGCCCGGCGAGGACGTCACCGGTCTCGGTGCCGCCACGGCGTGGGGCCTGGTGCGCTCGGTGCAGAGCGAGCATCCCGGCCGGGTCGTGCTGGTCGACCTGGACGAGGCGGCCGACGACCTCCAGCTGCGCCGGGCCCTGACCACCGGCGAACCGCAGGTCGCCGTCCGGGGCGGAAAGCTGCTCGCGCCCCGGCTCGTCCCGGCGGCGCCGGCCGGCGCCGTGAGCGGGCGGCTCGACCCGGCGGGGACGGTGCTCATCGTCGGCGGCACCGCCGGGCTCGGCGCCCGGTTCGCGCGCCACCTGGTCGCCGAGTACGGCGTACGCCACCTGCTGCTGCTCAGCCGCCGCGGCTCGGACACCCCCGGGCTGCCCGAGCTGGTCACCGAACTCGCCGCCCACGGTGTCCGGGTACGCGCGGTCGCGGCCGACGCGGCGGACCGCACCCAACTCGCCCGCGTGCTGGACGAGATCCCCGCCGAGCACCCCCTGACCGGTGTCCTGCACACCGCCGGCGTGCTCGCCGACGCGACCGTCGCCACCCTCACCGACGAGCAGATCACCACCGTGCTGCGTCCGAAGATCGACGCGGCCTGGCACCTGCACGAGCTCACCCGGGACCGTCCACCGGCGCTGTTCGTGCTCTTCTCCTCGGTCTCCGGCCTGGTCGGCACACCCGGGCAGGCCAACTACGCGGCCGCGAACACCTTCCTGGACGCGCTCGCCGCCCACCGGCGTGCCGCCGGGATGCCGGCGCTGTCGCTGGCCTGGGGACTGTGGGACGGCACCGCCGGGATGGGCGCCGGCCTCGGCGAGGACGACCTCGCCCGCTGGCGCCGGGCCGGCTTCGCCCCGCTCGGCGCCGCCGACGGCCTCGCCCTGTTCGATGCCGCGATCAGCGCCGACGCGGCCCTGATCGCGCCGGCCCGATACCAACCGCGACCCGTCGCGCAGGTTGCCGTCTCGCTCGACGATGACCGGGTCGTGGAATTCGACGAGGACCGGACGCTGGAACTGGTGCGTGCGGCCACCGCCACCGTCCTGGGACACCGCGGCACCGACCGGGTCGACCCGCGGCGGGCATTCCGTGAACTCGGCCTGGACTCCCTGGGCGGCGTGGAGCTGCGTAACCAGCTCGGCGCCGCGACCGGACTGCGCCTGCCGGCCACCGTGGTCTTCGACCACCCCACCCCGCAGGCGCTCGCGGCCCATCTGAGCGCCCAGTTCGGTGCTGGCGCCGACGAGAGCGCGCCGGTCGTTCCGGCGGTCGCGAAGGTCTCCGACGAGCCGGTCGCGATCGTGGGGATGGCCTGCCGGTTTCCGGGTGGGGTGGGCTCGCCGGAAGAGTTGTGGCGGCTGGTGACCGAGGAGATCGACGCGGTCGGGGAGTTTCCGGTCAACCGGGGTTGGGATGTGGAGTCGTTGTACCATCCGGATCCGGACCACGCGGGGACGTCGATCACGAGGCAGGGCGGTTTCCTGTACGACGCCGACCGCTTCGACGCCGAGTTCTTCGGCATGTCCCCCCGCGAGGCCGCCGCCACCGACCCGCAGCAACGGCTGCTGCTGGAGACGACCTGGGAGCTGTTCGAGGACGCCGGGATCGACCCGGCGACGCTGCGCGGCTCGAACACCGGCGTCTTCACCGGCGCCATGTACGACGACTACGCGGCCGGCCGCCGCAGCGCCCCACCGGAGTTCGAAGGCTTCCTGCTCACCGGAAACCTCTCCAGCGTCGTGTCCGGGCGGGTGGCGTACACCTTTGGTTTTGAGGGCCCGGCGGTGACGGTTGATACGGCGTGTTCGTCGTCGTTGGTGGCTTTGCATTTCGGCGTTTCGGCGTTGGAGCGTGGTGAGTGTGATCTGGCGGTGGTCGGTGGGGTGACGGTCATGTCGTCGCCGAACACGTTCGTGGAGTTTTCTCGGCAGCGTGGTCTGGCGGTCGATGGGCGGTGTCGTTCCTTCGCTGATGGTGCGGGGGGTACGGGTTGGGCCGAGGGTGTGGGGTTGTTGTTGGTTCAGCGGTTGTCGGATGCGGTTGCTGCTGGTCGTCGGGTTTTGGCTGTGGTTCGTGGTTCGGCGGTGAATCAGGATGGCGCGTCTAATGGATTGACGGCACCGAGTGCTCCTGCGCAGGAGCGGGTGATTGGTCGGGCGTTGGCGGCTGCTGGTTTGTCGGTGGCGGATGTTGATGTGGTGGAGGGTCATGGGACGGGGACTCGGCTTGGTGATCCGATTGAGGTTGGGGCGTTGCAAGCGACTTATGGTCGTTCGCGCGATGGGGTGTGGCTGGGTTCGTTGAAGTCGAACATTGGTCATGCGCAGGCGGCGGCGGGCGTCGGTGGTGTGATCAAGATGGTTCAGGCGATGCGGTACGGGGTGATGCCGCGTTCGTTGCACAGCGAGACGCCGTCGTCGGAGGTTGACTGGGATGCCGGTGGGGTGCGCTTGTTGTCGCAGGCCCGGTCGTGGCCTGTCGAGGACCGTCCGCGGCGGGCGGCGGTGTCGTCGTTTGGAATCAGCGGCACGAACGCGCATGTCATTGTGGAGCAGGGTCCGGTGGTCGAGCCGGTCGCGCGGCGGCGGTCGCCGGTTGTGCCGTGGGTGTTCTCGGCTCGTGATGAACCGGGGTTGCGGCGTCAGCTGGCCCGGTTGAGCGAGCACCTGACCCGGTATCCGGATACGGACCCCGTCGACGTCGGCTACACCCTCGCCACCCGGCCCCTGCTGGAGTACCGGGCCGCCGTCGTCGGTGACGACCCCCTCGCCGGGCTCGACGCGCTGGCCACCGGCACGCCGCACCCGGCGGTGCTGCCCGCGCGTGCCGTCCGCGACACCGGCGCCCGCACCGCGTTCCTGTTCACCGGGCAGGGCAGCCAGCGCCTCGACATGGGCCGCGAGCTGCACGAGACCAGTTCCGAATTCGCCCGCGCCTTCGACGAGATCTGCGACCTGCTCGACCCGCACCTGCCCCGGCCGATGCGCCAGGTCCTGTGGGCCGAGCCCGGCTCTGCCGACTCGGCCCTGCTGGATCAGACCGCGTACACGCAGGCCGCGCTCTTCGCCGTTGAGGTCGCCCTCTACCGGTTGGTCGAGCACCACGGCGTACGCCCGGACTACCTGCTCGGCCACTCCATAGGCGAGGTGAGCGCCGCCCACGTCGCCGGTCTGTGGGACCTGCCCGGCGCCTGCGCGGTCGTGGCCGCCCGCGGCCGGCTCATGCAGGCTGCCCGTGAAGGCGGCGTGATGATCGCCGCCCGCGCCAGTGAGGAGCAGGTCCGCGCCGACGTGCGCCGCCTCGGACTGGACGAGGCGCTCGCGGTCGCCGCGGTCAACGGCCCGCAGGCCACCGTCGTCTCCGGCGACGCTCCGGCGGCCGACCGCCTCGCCGCGTGGTGGGACGAGCAGGGCGTCGCCTGCCGGCTGCTGACGGTCAGCCACGCGTTCCACTCCCCGCACATGGACGTCGTGCTGGACGACTTCCTCGCCGCGCTGGCGAAGGTGGACTTCCACCAGCCGCGCATCCCGATCGTCTCCAACCTGACCGGGGAACTCGCCGACCCGGACGAGCTGCGCGAGCCGGGCTACTGGGTCCGCCACATCCGCGAGACGGTGCGCTTTTTCGACGGCGTACGCCAGCTCGACGCCCTCGGCGTCGGCCGCTACCTGGAGATCGGCCCGGGTGGGACCCTGGCCGCCCTGGTCCAGCAGTGCCTGCCGGCGGACCGGGACGCCACCTGTGCCGCGCTGCTGCCGCCCGGCCGGCCCGAGCCGCACGGGATCGCCGCCGGGCTCACCCAGCTGCGCCTGCACGGCGCGACCTGGGACCCGGCTGCGGTGTTCCCCGGCGGGCGACACACCGACCTGCCGACGTACAGCTTCAAGGCCGACCGCTACTGGCTCCCGGCGCCGCCCGCCGACACCGACGGCGGGTTCGGCCACCCGCTGCTGCACACCGGCACCGAGCTGGCCGGCCGGCGCGGCATGGTCTTCACCGGCAGCGCCGCCGCGACCGGTTGGCTCGCCGATCACCGGGTCGGCGACGCGGTCCTGATCCCCGGCACCGCCGTGCTGGAGATGCTGCTGCGCGCCGGCCGCGAGACCGGCTGCCCGAGAGTCGCCGACCTGACCGTCACCGCGCCCCTGGTGGTACCGGACGACGGCACGCTGCGGTTGCAGGTGCTGATCGCCGCGCCGGACGATCGCGGGAACCGCGCCGCCGAGGTGCACGCCCGCGCCGGCGAGCAGGACGAATGGGCCTCGCACGCGACGGCGACGCTCGCCCCGGGCGAGGACGACGAACCCGCCGTCGACGCGATCGAGTGGCCGCCGGCCGCCACCGAGGTCGACCTGGCCGGCGCCTACGAGCGGCTCGCCGGACACGGCTACCGGTACGGGCCGGCGTTCCAGGGCCTGCGTCGGGTGTGGACCGCCGGTGACGACCTGTACGCCGAGGTCGAGCAAGAGGACGACGCCGGGTTTCTGCTGCACCCCGCCCTGCTCGACGCCGGCCTGCATGCCCTGCTCCCCGGGGTCGCGGCCGACGACCGGCCGGCCGTCGTGCCGTTCAGCTGGGCGGGCGTGCGGCTGTACCGGACCGGAGCCCGCAAGCTGCGCGTACGGTTGACCCGTACCGGCCCGGACACCGTCGCGGTCGCCGCCGCCGACGAGTTCGGTACGCCCGTGCTGCGTGCCGAGGCGCTGAGCCTGCGGCCCCTGGCCGGCGCGATGCCGCACGACCCGCTGCTGACGGTCTCCTGGGTTCCCGCCGCCTCCGAGCCCGGCACCACGGTGGACGTGTACGAGGTCACCGGCACCGACCCCGGCGACGTCGTCCGCGACACGCTGCACCGGGTACGGCGGTGGCTGGCCGATGAGAGCACTGCCGAGCGCCGCCTCGCCGTGGTCACCCGCCGGGCGGCCGGTCCCGTCCACGCCGGGGTGTGGGGGCTCATCCGCACGGCCCAGACCGAGCACCCGGGCCGGTTCGTCCTGCTCGACGTCGACCACGACGACCCCGTGTCGCCGCCCGCGCTGCCCACGACGGAGCAGCAGTTCGCCGTACGTGACGGACAACTCCTCGTGCCCCGGCTGGTCCGGGCCACCGGCACACCGGGCGCGGCGCCCGACTGGGCGGCCGGAACGGTGCTGCTCACCGGCGCGACCGGCACGCTTGGCCGGATCCTGGCCCGCCACCTGGTCACCCGGCACGGCGCCCGCGACCTGTTGCTGCTCAGCCGCCGCGGCGAGACCGCACCGGGCGCCGCCGAACTGCGCGACGAGCTGACCGCCGCCGGCGCGCGGGTGACCTTCGCCGCGTGCGACGTCACCGACCGCGCCGCCCTGGCCGCCGTCCTGGCCGTCCACCCGGTGCGGGCCGTCGTGCACGCCGCCGGCGTGGTGGCCGACGGCGTGCTGACCGGGCTGACCGACGAGCAGGTCAATCGCGTCCTCGCCGCCAAGATCGACGCCGCCCGGAACCTGCACGAGCTGACCCGTGAGCGCGAGCTGGAGGCGTTCGTCCTCTACTCCTCGGTCGCCGGGCTCTTCGGCACCGCCGGGCAGGCCGCCTACGCGGCCGGCAACACGTACCTGGACGCCCTCGCCGCCGCCCGCCACGCCGCCGGACTGCCCGGCACCTCCCTCGCCTGGGGGCTGTGGGCGCAGACCAGCGAACTGAGCGGGCACCTCGGCGACGCCGACCGGCAACGCCTCGCCCGCCTCGGCCTACGCCCGGTCGCCACGGAAGCGGCGATGGTGATGTTCGACGCGGCGACCGCCGGCACCGAGCCGCTGTACGCGCTCACCGGCCTCGACCTGGCCGCCGTCCGCGCCACCGGTGCCGTTCCACCGCTGCTGCGCGCGCTCGTGCCGGCCGCCAGCTCCCGCCCGGCCGGGACCGGCGAACCGGCCGCTGCTCGGCTCGGCGCGCTGCCCGCAGCCGAACGCCGTCCCGCCCTGCTGCGCCTGGTCCGCGGGCAGGCTGCCGCCGTGCTGGGCTACGCCGATCAGCAGGCCCTGGCCGAGGACCGGGTTTTGCAGGAGTTCGGCCTGGACTCGCTGACCGCGGTTGAGCTGCGCAACCGGATCGGTGCCGCGATCGGCACGCAACTGCCGGCCGGGGTGGTCTTCGACCATCCGAGCGTCGGCGCCCTCGCCGCCTACCTCGACCGGATCGTCGCTCCGGACCCGCGGGCCGCCGCGCGGGCGCTGCTGGCCGATCTGGACCGGATCGGCGAGAACCTGGCGGCGGCGGTCGAGGTGGGGGACGCCGCCGATCTCGCCGAACGGCTCCACGCCCTGCTCAAGATCGTCCAACCCGGTGCCGGACCGGCCGGTGCCGACCTGGCGGCCGCCAGCGACGAAGAACTGTTCGCGCTCGTCGACGAGTCCGAGTGATCGCCGACCTGGAAAGTGGGTGGCCCCATGGCTGACGAAGAGAAGCTTCGCGAATACCTCAAGCGTGCGATCGCCGATGCGCGCGACGTACGCCAGCGTCTGCAACAGGTGCAGGACAGCCAGCAGGAGCCGATCGCCGTGGTCGGCATGGCCTGCCGCTATCCGGGCGGGGTGCGCACCCCCGAGCAGCTGTGGCGCCTGGTCGCCGACGGCGTCGACGCGGTCGGCGGGTTCCCGGACAATCGGGGCTGGGACCTGCGGCGGCTCTACCACCCCGACCCCGACCACGTGGGCACCTCCATCACCCGCGAGGGCGGCTTCCTGCACGACGCCGACCTGTTCGACGTGGACTTCTTCGGGATGTCGCCGCGCGAGGCCCTCGCCACCGACCCGCAGCAGCGGCTGCTGCTGGAGACGGCGTGGGAGGCGTTCGAGGACGCCGGGGTCGACCCGGCGACGCTGCGGGGCACCGCCACCGGCGTGTTCGCCGGCGCCATGTACAGCGACTACGGCACCCGGCCCGGCCTGCCGCCGGACGAGTTCCAGGGCTACCTGTTCAGTGGCAGCGCCGGCAGCATCGCCGCCGGGCGGCTCGCCTACACGTACGGGCTGGAGGGCCCCGCCGTCGCCGTCGACACCGCCTGCTCGTCGTCGCTGGTCGCGCTGCACCTCGCCGCCTCCGCGCTGCGCCGCGGCGAGTGCGACCTGGCCCTGGCCGGCGGCGTGACCGTCATGTCGACCCCGGTCGCGTTCATCGAGTTCTCCCGGCTTCGCGGCCTGTCCACCGACGGCCGGTGCCGCTCGTACTCCGCCGCGGCCGACGGCACCGGCTGGGCCGAAGGCGTCGGCCTGCTGCTGGTGCAGCGGCTGTCCGATGCGATCCGCGACGGCCGCCGGGTGCTGGCCGTGCTCCGCGGCACCGCGGTCAACGCCGACGGCGCCTCCAACGGCCTGACCGCCCCGAACGGCCCCGCCCAGGAGCGCGTCATCCGCCGCGCCCTGGACGCGGCGGGCCTGCGCCCGGCCGACGTCGACGTGGTCGAGGGACACGGGACCGGCACCCGGCTCGGCGACCCGATCGAGGTCGAGGCGCTGCAAGCCACCTACGGCCAGGCCGGGCGGCCGGTCTGGCTCGGCTCGCTCAAGTCCAACATCGGGCACTCCCAGGCCGCCGCCGGGGTCGGCGGGGTCATCA
Source organism: Micromonospora sp. NPDC048898 (assembly GCF_043198035.1). NCBI lineage: Bacteria > Bacillati > Actinomycetota > Actinomycetes > Micromonosporales > Micromonosporaceae > Micromonospora > Micromonospora sp. NPDC048898. Next base: position 70,617 of record NZ_JBICUF010000010.1, on the reverse strand, counting down.
AAATGGTGCAGGCCATGCGGTACGGCGTCATGCCGCGCACCCTGCACGCCGACGAGCCGACCCCGCACGTCGCCTGGGACAGTGGCGGTGTCACGCTGCTGCGCGAGGCCCGGGACTGGCCCGCGACCGACGGGGTGCGCCGCGCGGCGGTCTCGTCGTTCGGCTTCGGTGGCACCAACGCGCACGTCGTCCTCGAACACACCGTGCCGCAGCCGGTCACCCCGCCACCCGCGCCGCCGGTGGTGCCGTGGCTGATCTCCGCGCACGACGCGGCCGGACTGCGCGCGCAGGCCGAGCAGCTGGCCGGGTTCGCCCAGGCCCACCCCGAGGCCAGTGTCGCCGACATCGGCCGTACTCTCGCCGCTCGTCCCGCTCTGCCGACCCGCGCGGTGATCACCGCGACCAGCCGGGGGGAGCTGCGCGCCGCGCTCGCGGCCGCCGAACCGGCCCCGGCCGCCGCCGGTGGCGCGCTCGCCGTCATGTTCACCGGGCAGGGCGCGCAGCGGGCCGGGATGGGCAGCGAACTTCGCGCGGCCTTCCCGGTCTTCCGGGACGCGTACGACGCGGCCTGCGCGGAGCTGGACCGCTGGCTGCCGCGCCCGGTACGCCCGGTCATCGAGTCCGGCGACGGGCTGGAACAGACCGGCTTCACCCAGCCGGCGCTGTTCGCCTTCGAGGTCGCACTGTTCCGCCTGCTCGCCTCCTGGGGGCTGCGTCCGGACTTCGTCGTGGGCCACTCGATCGGCGAACTCGCCGCCGCCCACGTCGCGGGCGTGCTCACGCTGCCCGACGCGGCCCGGCTCGTCGTCGCCCGCGGCACCCTGATGCAGGCCCTGCCACCGGGCGGCGTGATGGTCGCGATCCAGGCCAGCGAGGACGAGCTGCGCCCGACGCTGCCCGACGGCGTCGACGTCGCCGCGATCAACGCCGACGACGCGGTGGTGATCTCCGGTGCTGAGGGGGCCGCCGCCCGGGTGGAGGCGCTGTGGCGCGGCCGCGGCCGGCGCACCCGCCGCCTGACGGTCTCGCACGCCTTCCACTCGGCCCGGATGGACCCGATGCTGGACGCCCTGCGCGAGCAGGCGAACACCTTGACGTACGCCGTACCGAAGCTCGCCGCCGTCTCCACGGTCAGCGGTGCCCCGGTCCGCGACGAATGGCAGCGACCCGGCTACTGGTCCGGGCAGGTCCGCGCCACCGTCCGGTTCGCCGACGCCGTACGCAAGCTGCGCGAACTCGGCGTGACCACCTTCGTCGAGATCGGACCGACCGCGGTGCTGTCCGCCCTGGTCGACGGCGCGGTCCCGGCCTGCCGCGCCGACCGCCCCGAGGTCCCGGCCGTCGTCGGCGCGCTGACCGACCTGTGGAAACGTGGCGTGCCTGTCGACTTTTCCAGCTACTTCCCGGGCGGCACCGGCCCGCACGTCGACCTGCCCCGGTACGCGTTCGCCCGCCAGCGCTACTGGCTCAGCCCGCGTACCGCCGTCCCGGACGCCGCCGCGCTGGGCCAGTCCGCGACCGGGCACCCGCTGCTGGGCGCCGCCGTCCGCCCGGCCGGCGCCGGCGACCTGCTGCTGACCGGGCACCTCGACACCGACACCCAGCCCTGGCTCGCCGACCACACGCTGAACGGTCAGGTGATCGTCCCGGGCACGGCGCTGCTGGAAATGGCGCGGCGTGCCGCCGACGAGGCCGGCGCCACCGGCATCGCGGAGCTCACCCTGCTCACACCGCTGACGGTGCCACCGCGGGCCGGCGTCGACGTGCAGGTGGCGGTCCGCGCCGCCGACCAGCGCGTCGACATCCACGCCGCCACCGACGGCACCTGGTACCCGGTGGCCACCGGTCAGCTCACCGAGACGCCGGCCGAACCCGTCGAGGACCTGCGCGAGTGGCCGCCCGTCGGCGCCACCGAGCTGGACCTGACCGGCACCTACGAGCGGCTTCGCGACTTCGGCTACGGCTACGGCCCGCGCCTGCGCGGCCTGCGGCGGCTGTGGCATCGCGACGACGAGCTGTTCGCCGAGGTGAGTGGCGTCGACTCGGGCGACTTCGCCCTGCACCCGGCACTGCTCGACGCCGCCCTGCACGCGCTGCTGCCAGGTGTGGCCGGGGAGGCGCCAGCCCGGATGCCGTTCAGCTGGGCCGGCGTACGCTTCCGGCCCGGCGCGACGACCACCGCGCGGGTCCGGCTCACCCCGGCGGGCGCCGACACGTACGCCCTGCTTGTCGCCGACAGCGCGGGCACCCCGCTGGCCGGGGTCGACGCCGTCGCGCTGCGCCCGCTGTCCACCTCCGGCGCCCCGGCGCCGGCGGCCGACCTGCTGCCCCTGCGTTGGCGCCCGGCAGCCGCCGGGAATCCGCGACCCGGCACGAGCTGGGCGACGCTGCACGCCCCGTCCGACCTGGCCGCGTTGGCCGCCGAACCGCCGGACGTCGTGCTCGCCCCCGTGCCCGGCCCACCGCCGGACGGCGACCTGCCCGCCGCCGTGCGCGCCGCCACCGCGCACGTGCTCACCCTGGTTCGCGACTGGCTCGCCGAGGACCGGTTCACCGCCACCCGGTTGGTCGTGCTGACCCGCGGTGCGGTCGCCACCGCACCCGGCGAAGCACCCTCGCTGATCCACGCCGCCGTCTGGGGCCTGCTGCGCTCGGCGCAGAGCGAGCACCCGGACCGGATCACGCTCGTGGACGCCGACGTGCCCGGCACCCCGGAGTTGCTGGCGGCCGCCGTCGCGGCCGGCGAACCACAGCTCGCGATCCGCGATGGCGTGCTGTTCGTCCCGCGCCTGGTCCCGGCCGTCCCGGTCGCCCCGGCCGGCACCGCGCCGCGCTTCGACGGGACCATCCTGATCACCGGCGGCGGCGGGACGCTCGCCCGCGCGCTGGCCCGCCACCTGGTGCACCAGCACGGTGCCCGGGATCTGCTGCTGCTCAGCCGCCGCGGCGAGACGCCGCCCGGCGCCGAGTTACGCGACGAGCTCGCCGCCGCCGGCGCGCGGGTCACCTTCGCCGCCTGCGACGTGACCGACCGCGCCGCCCTCGAAGCGGTCCTGGCTGACCATCCGGTACGTGCCGTCGTGCACACCGCCGGGATCACCGACGACGGCGTGCTGACCGCCCTCGACCCGGCCCGCCTCGACCGGACGCTGCGACCCAAGATCGACGGTGCGTGGCACCTGCACGAGCTCACCCGGGACCTGTCCGCGTTCGTGCTGTACTCCTCCCTCGCCGGCCTGGTGGGCACACCGGGGCAGGCCAACTACGCGGCCGGCAACACCTTCCTGGACGCGCTCGCCGCGCACCGGCGGGCCGCCGGGCTGCCCGCCGTCTCCCTGGCCTGGGGGCTGTGGGAGGCCGACAGCGCGCTGACCGGACACCTGTCCGGGACCGACCGCGGCCGCCTGACCCGGCTCGGCCTGCGGCCGCTGTCCACCGCAGCCGGGCTGGCCCTGTTCGACCAGGCCATCGCCGGCACCGAACCGGTGTACGCGGCGACCCGCCTGGACCGGTCCGCGCTGGACGCCGCCGACGCCTCGCCGCTGCTGCGGGAGCTGGTGCCGCGTCGCCGTCGCCCAGCGGCACCGCCGAAGCCGAACCGGGCCACCTCCGACCTGGTCCGCGCCACGCTCGCCGCCGTGCTCGGCCACGCCGACCCCACGGCCATCCCGACCGACCGTCCGTTGCAGGAACTCGGGCTCGACTCGCTGACCGCGGTCGAGCTGCGCAACCAGCTCGGCGCCGCGACCGGGCTGCGCCTGCCCGCCACGCTCGCCTTCGACCACCCCACCGTCGAGCGGCTGACCGCGTACCTGTCCGCCCAACTCGGCGGCGACCCGGCCGAGGCGCCGTCCGCCGAGCGGATGCGCGCCGAGGCGGACGAGCCAATCGCGATCGTGGGAATGGCCTGCCGGTTTCCGGGTGGGGTGGGCTCGCCGGAGCAGTTGTGGCGGCTGGTGGCCGAGGAGGTCGACGCGGTCGGGGAGTTCCCGGCCAACCGCGGCTGGGACCTGGAGTCGCTGTACGACCCGGACCCGGCCCACCCGGGCACGTCGATCACGAGGCACGGCGGTTTCCTGTACGACGCCGACCGCTTCGACGCCGACTTCTTCCGCCTGTCGCCGAAGGAGGCCCTCGCCACCGACCCGCAGCAACGGCTCGTGCTGGAGACGACCTGGGAGCTGTTCGAGGACGCCGGCGTCGACCCGGCGACCCTGCGCGGCTCCAACACCGGCGTGTTCACCGGCGCGATGTACAGCGACTACGGCGCACGGGTCCGCGAGGTGCCCCCGGAGTTGGAGGGCTACCTCGCCGGCGGCAGCGCGAGCAGCGTCGTGTCGGGGCGGGTGGCGTACACGTTCGGTCTCGAGGGTCCGGCGGTGACGGTCGACACCGCGTGTTCGTCGTCTTTGGTGGCCCTGCACTGGGCGGTGTCCGCTCTGCAGCGCGGTGAGTGTGATCTGGCGGTTGCGGGTGGGGTGACGGTGATGTCGTCGCCGAACACGTTTGTGGAGTTCTCTCGGCAGCGCGGCTTGGCAGTGGATGGCCGGTGCCGTTCCTATGCCGATGACGCGCAGGGTACTGGCTGGTCCGAGGGTGTCGGGTTGCTGTTGGTCCAGCGGTTGTCGGACGCGGTCGCTTCCGGTCGTCAGATCCTCGCTGTGGTGCGTGGTTCGGCCGTGAATCAGGATGGCGCGTCGAACGGGCTGACCGCGCCGAGTGGCCCTGCGCAGGAGCGGGTGATCGGCCAGGCTCTGGCGACCGCTGGCCTGACGGTGACGGATGTTGACGTGGTGGAGGGTCATGGCACGGGTACCCGGCTCGGCGATCCGATTGAGGTTCAGGCGTTGCAGGCGACCTACGGTCGTTCCGGGCGTCCGGTCTGGTTGGGTTCGCTGAAGTCGAACATCGGCCACGCGCAGGCGGCGGCGGGGGTCGGTGGTGTGATCAAAATGGTTCAGGCGATGCGGTACGGGGTGATGCCGCGTTCGTTGCACAGCGAGACGCCGTCGTCGGAGATTGACTGGGATGCCTCGGGAGTGCGTCTGTTGTCGCAGGCCCAGTCGTGGCCTGTCGAGGACCGTCCACGGCGTGCGGCGGTGTCGTCGTTCGGGATCAGCGGCACGAACGCGCACGTCATCCTGGAACAGGGCCCGACAACCGGGCCGACTGCGAAGCAGACACCGCCGGTCCTGCCGTGGGTGCTCTCCGCCCGCGACGAGCCGGCGCTGCGGCGCCAGCTCGCCCGGCTGCGCGAGCACCTGACCCAGCACCCCGGCACGGACCTCGCCGACGTCGGCTACACCCTCGCCACCCGCGCGGCGCTCCCGGTCCGCACGGTCGTGATCGGCACCGATGTCGAGCACGCCGTGCCCGTCACCGCCGGCACCGGTGGCCTTGCGATCCTCTTCACCGGGCAGGGCGCGCAGCGGGTCGGCATGGGCGCCGGGTTGCGGTCCGCTTTCCCGATCTTCCGGACGACCTACAACGAGATCTGCGACATCTTCGACCGCCTGCTGCCCACCTCGCTCAGCGCCGCCATCGACAGCGGCGCCGGACTCGACGAGACGGGACTGACCCAGCCCGCCCTGTTCGCGTTCGAGGTTGCCCAGTTCCGCCTGCTGGAGTCCTGGGGCGTACGGCCGGACGCGCTCGCCGGGCACTCGATCGGCGAACTGGTCGCCGCGCACGTCGCCGGCGTGCTGTCGTTGCCGGACGCCTGCGTGCTGGTGGCCGCCCGCAGCGGACTCATGCAGGCGCTGCCCGCGGGCGGGGCGATGGCCGCCGTGCAGGCCACCGAGGCCGAGATCGGCGACGAGATCGACATCGCCGCCGTCAACGCCGACGACTCGGTGGTGATCTCCGGCGACGAGCAGATCGTGGCGGCGGTGGTGGCCCGGTGGGCGGGTCGGGGCCGGCGCACCCGGCGGCTCACCGTGTCACACGCGTTCCACTCGGTCCGGATGGAGCCCATGCAGCCGGAGTTCCGCAAACAGGCCGAGATGGTCGACTACGCCGGACTGACGATCCCGGCGGTGTCGACGGTGACCGGCAACGCCGTGCAGGACGAGTGGAGCGACCCGGACTACTGGACCCGGCAGATCCGGGCCACCGTCCGGTTCTCCGACGCCGTACGCACCCTGCGCGACCAGGGCATCGGTGTGTTCCTCGAGGTCGGGCCGGACGCGGCGCTCTCGGCGTTGGTCGACGGCGCGGTGCCGGCCGGCCGCCGCGACCGCGACGAGGTGACGACGCTGCTCGACGCGCTGGCGACGGTGTGGTCACGTGGCGCGGCCGTGGACTGGTCCGCCTACTTCGCCGGCAGCGGCGCCACCCGCATCGACCTGCCCCGGTACGCGTTCGACCACGACCGTGCCTACTGGCTGGCCACCGGCACCGCCCGTACCCCGGAACCTCAGTCGGCGCCCACCGAGCCGGCCCCGACGCTCGCCACCACCCTGGCCGGGCTGGATCACGCGGACCGCGAGCGGGCCGTGCGTGACCTGGTGCTGCGCCACAGCGCCGAGGCGCTCGGCCACACCGACGACACGGCCATCCCGGCCGACCGACCGTTCCAGGAGACCGGCATGGACTCGATGACCGCCGTCCAGTTGCGCGACCGGCTCCGCGCCGCCACCGGCCTGGAACTGGCCGCCACGGTCGTCTTCGAGCACCCGACCCCGGCCGCGCTCGCCGCGCACCTGCTCACCCTGCTGCCCGCCGGCGTGCCTGACGCTGACCTGCCGAGCCTGCTCGACCAGCTCGAAGCGGCCCTGACCGGCCGGACACCCGGCGACCCGGCGCTGGCCCCGGCCGGTGCCCGGCTGCGGGCCGTCCTGGACCGGCTCACCGGCGCCCCCGCGGCCAGCGGACCCGACCCGAGCGCCCGGATCGCCGATGCCAGCACCGACGAGATCTTCCACCTGATCGACACCGAGCTCGGCCGCCGAGCCGGCTGACCCGAGGACGGGACCGCACATGTCCAACGAAGAGAAGCTGGTCGACTACCTCAAGTGGGTCACCGCCGACCTGCAGCAGGCGCGCGCCCGCATTGCCGAGATGGAGAACCCGCAGCGCGACCCGGTCGCCATCGTCGGCATGTCCTGCCGGTTCCCGGGCGCGCAGGACCCGGACGAGCTGTGGCGGGTCGCCGTCGAGGAACGCGACGAGATCACCCCGTTCCCGACTGACCGCGGTTGGGACCTGGACGCCCTCTACGACCCGGACCCGGCCAAGCCCGGCCACATCTACATCCGCGAGGCCGGCTTCGTGGCCACCGCCGGGCTGTTCGACGCCGCGTTCTTCGGCATCTCCCCGCGCGAGGCGCTGGCCATGGACCCGCAGCAGCGGATCCTGCTGGAGTCGGCGTGGGAGGCCCTCGAGAACGCCGGCATCGATCCGAGCACGCTGACCGGGTCCCGCACCGGGGTGTTCGCCGGGCTGGTCGAGCAGAGCTACCTGGACCTCGACCCGCCGGAGGAGTTCGAGGGCTACCAGATGACCAGCAAGCTGAGCAGCATGGCGTCCGGGCGGATCGCGTACACGCTGGGGCTGCAGGGCCCCGCCGTGTCGATCGACACCGCCTGTTCGTCGGCGCTGGTCGCGGTGCACCTGGCCGCCCAGTCGCTGCGCTCCGGCGAGTCCACCCTGGCGCTGGCCGGTGCCGCGTACATTGCCGCGCACCCCGGCGGCTACCTGGACGGCTCCCGGCAGCGGGGACTCGCCCCGGACGGCCGGTGCAAGCCGTTCTCCGCCGCCGCCGACGGGATCGGCTGGTCCGAGGGCGCCGGGATCCTCGTGCTGGAGCGGCTTGCCGACGCGCGGCGCAACGGTCACCGCGTGCTGGCCGTGGTCCGCGGCAGCGCGGTCAACTCCGACGGCGCCTCCAACGGGCTCACCGCCCCGAACGGGCTCGCCCAGGAGCGGGTCATCCGGCAGGCGCTTGCCGACGCCGGGCTGACCACCGCCGACGTTGACGCGATCGAGGCGCACGGCACCGGGACCCGGCTCGGCGACCCGATCGAGGCCGGGGCGCTGCTGGCCACGTACGGCGCCGGCCGCCCCGAGGGCCGTCCCGTGCTGGTCGGCTCGCTCAAGTCGAACGTCGGGCACGCCCAGGCGGCCGCCGGGGTCGGTGGCATCGTGAAGATGGTGCAGGCCATCCGGCACGGCGTGCTGCCCCGCACGCTGCACCTGGACGAGCCGTCGCCGTTCGTGAACTGGTCGGCCGGCGACGTCGAACTACTCACCACCACCCGGCCGTGGCCGAGCACCGATCGACCCCGCCGCGGCGCGGTCTCCGCGTTCGGCGCCAGCGGCACCAACGCCCATCTGCTGCTCGAACAGGCACCGGAAACCCGAGAGCCGTCCGGCGACGAGCCGGAGACGGTGGTCGCGGGGCCGCTTGCGTGGGCGGTGTCGGCGAAGACACCGGCCGCGCTGCGGGCCCAGGCCGCCCGGCTCGCCACCCACGTACGGTCGCTGCCCGCGAGCGACCGCCCGGACGTCCTGCGCGACGTGGCGTACTCGCTGGCCACCACACGTACGGTGTTCCCGCACCGGGCGGTGGTGGTGGCCGCCGACCGGGACACCGTGCTGGCCGGCCTGGACGCGCTCGCCGCCGGGGAGAGCGCCGAGAATCTGATGACCGGCACGGCCGCCGACCGGGGTCGTACCGTGTTCGTCTTCCCCGGCCAAGGCAGCCAGTGGCCGGGGATGGCGACCGCGCTGCTCGCCTCCTCGGACGTGTTCGCAGCCCGCGTCGTCGAGTGCGTCAAGGCGTTCGAACCGCACCTGGACTGGTCGTTGGACGACGTGCTGCGCGGCGTGCCCGGCGCGCCGGCCCTGGACCGCATCGAGGTGGTGCAGCCGGTCCTGTTCGCCGTACACGTGGCTCTTGCCGCCCTGTGGGAGGCGGCCGGAATCCGGCCGGACGCCGTCGTCGGGCACTCCCAGGGCGAGATCGCCGCAGCCGTCGTCGCCGGCGCGATCTCCCTCGCCGATGGCGCCCGCATCATCGCGGTCCGCAGCCGGCTCGCCCGCCGGCTGGAAGGGCGCGGTGGGATGGCCGCGATCGGCCTGCCCCGCGCCGACGTCGAGCGGCGCCTGGGGCGCTTCGCCGACCGGCTGACCCTGGCGGTCGAGAACGGCCCGGCGTCGGTGCTGGTCGCCGGCGAAAGGCAGGCCCTGGACGAGTTCGTCGCCGAGTGCGTTGCGGCCGGCGCGCGCACCAAGCGGTTCCCGGCCGACTTCCCGTCGCACTCGCCGCACGTCGCCGTCGTACAGCAGGAGATGCTCGAAGCCCTCCGCAACGTGCGGCCCCAGGCGGCGACCGTGCCCCTGTACTCGACGGTCACCGGCGGGCGCCTTGACACCACCGGCATGGACGCCCGCTACTGGTACGCCAACATGCGCCGGCCGGTCGAGTTCGCCACCACCCTGCGCGCCCTCGCCGACGCCGGGCACGGCACGTTCATCGAGGTCAGCGCGCACCCGGTGCTGGTCGCCTCGCTGCGCGACAACCTGGGCGCCGACGCGCTCGTCGGCGGCACCCTGCGCCGCGACACCGACGCCGTGCGCACCTTCCAGCTCGCCCTCGCCCACCTGCACACCCAGGGCCTGCCCGTCGACCGGGAACACCCGTTCGCCGGGACGAACCCGCGGGTCGTTCCGCTGCCGACGTACGCGTTCGAGCACACCCGTTACTGGCATGTCGCCGCCGGCCGCACCGGCAACGCCACCGGTCTCGGCCTGCGCGACACCACCCACCCGCTGCTGGGCGCGGCCGTGTCCCTGGCCGGCGGCGACGAGACGGTGTTCACCACCCGCCTGCCCGGCTCCGGCAACCCGGCGGTCACCGACGCGACCCTGCTGGAGATGGTCGCCCGCGCCGGCGACGAGACCGGCTGCACGACCGTCCGCGAACTGCGCACGATCACCCCGCTGGAGATGCCCGCCCGGGGCGGCCTTCAGGTCCAGGTCAGGGTCGGGGCGCCCGGAGAGCGCGGCCGGCGTCCGGTGACCGTGCACGCCCGCCCCGGTGACGGCGACGGCCCGTGGACCCGGCACGCCGAGGGCACCCTCGGCGTCACCATCACCGCTGACCAGGAACCGATCGCGGACTGGCCGTCCGCACCCGAGGCGGTCACCGACTCACCGCACCTGTACGCCGAGGTCACCCTCCCGGAGAACCTCGCCGGCGAGGCGGACCGGTACGTTCTGCATCCGGCCCTGCTTGACGCCCTGCTGAACGTGGCCCCGGGCGACGGCCCGATCCACGCCTGGAGCGACTGGCACGTCCACGCCACCGGCGCCACCACCCTGCGCGCCCGCCTGACTCCGGCCACCGGCGGCGGGTTCGGTGCGGTCCTCGCCGACCGCACCGGCCGGCTCGTCGCGACCCTCGGCGCCGCCGAACGCGGAGCGCACACCTCCGGGCGGCAGCCGGTGCCCGATGCGATGCTCGCCGTGCGGTGGACACCCGTCGAGGTCACCGGCCCGACCCCGGACCACGACTGGGCCCAGCTGATGTCCGCCGACCCGGACCACCCCGACCGGCTGCGCGCCGCCCTGGACCGGGCCGCCGCGGCCACCGCCGTCCGGTACGACTGCGGCGGCGAGCCCGCCGGATCGCGCACCGCCGAGCAGGCACACCTGCACACTCGCCGCGTCCTCACCCTGGTACAGGCGTGGCTGGCCGACGAGCGGCTCACCGACGTCCCCCTGCTGATCACCACCAGCGGCGCGGTCCCGGCCGGTGGTCCGGTGACCGATCCGGCGGCGGCCGCTGTGTGGGGGCAGCTCCGCTCAGCGCAGTCGGAGAACCCGGGCCGCTTCGTGCTGGCCGACATCGATCATGACGACGACCCGTACCCGATCCTGTCGATGGTCGCCGCCAGCGGCGTCGCGCAGGCCGCCGTCCGCTCCGGCACCATCCTCATCCCGCGCCTGCACCGGGTCGGCGCCACCGCGTCCGCTCCGCCGTGGACGCCCGGCGGCACCGTCCTGATCACCGGCGGCACCGGCGCGCTGGGCGCCCTGTTCGCCCGACACCTGGTGGCCGCACACGGCGTCACCGACCTGGTGCTGACCAGCCGCCGCGGACCCGCCGCGCCGGGCGCTGCGGAGCTGGCGGACGAGCTGACCGGACTCGGCGCGCGGGTGCGGATCGCGGCCTGCGACACCGGGGACCGCGAGGCGCTGCGCGCCGTCCTGGACGGCATCGCACCGCAGCACCCGCTGACCGGAGTCGTCCACGCGGCCGGTGTCATCGACGACGGCCTGATCACCTCTGGCACCACCGGGCGGCTCGACGCCGTACTGCGGCCCAAGGCCGACGGCGCGTGGCATCTGCACGAGTTGACCCGCGACCTGCCGCTGACCGCGTTCGTCCTGTTCTCCTCGCTCGCCGGGGTCATCGGCGGTGCCGGCCAGTCCAGCTACGCCGCCGCTAACACGTTCCTGGACGCGCTCGCCGCCCACCGCCATGAGCAGGGGCTGCCAGCCACCTCGATCGCCTGGGGCGTCTGGCAGATCAGCGGCGCCGGCGGGGAGCTCAGCGTCGCCGACATCGACCGCATCGCCCGCGCCGGCTACCCGCCGATCGCCACCGGCGCCGGGACGGCGCTCTTCGACGCGGCGCTCACCCTCGGCGAACCCGGCGTCGTGGTCGCGCCCCTGGACCCGGACGCCCTGCGCGCGCGGCCCGACCAGGTGCCGGCCATGCTCGACGCGGTGCTGCGCCTGACCCGCCGCGAGGCGGCCGGCAACGACGCCGCGCAGGCGGGCCTGCTCGAGGAACTCGCCGGGCTGCCCGCCGACGAGCGCCGCGACCGGCTTGTCGAACTGGTCCGTGCCGAGGTCGCCGCCGTACTCGGCCACGTCAACCCCGGTGAAATACCCGCCGATCAGCGCCTGTCCGACCTCGGCTTCGACTCGCTGACCGGCGTCGAGTTCCGCAACCGGCTCGGCGCGGTCGCCGGGCTCCGGCTACCGGCCACGTTCGTCTTCGACCACCCGACTCTGCTGGACGCCGCCGGCTACCTCGCCGGCCAGCTGGGCGGCGCCGACCAGCCCTCCGGGCCGGACTTCGCCGCCGACATCACCCTGGCCGACGACATCCGGCCTGCTGACGAGCTGCACCGGGTCGTGGCCGACCCGCGCGAGGTGCTGCTCACCGGCGCTACCGGCTTCCTCGGCGCCTACCTGTTGCGCGATCTGGTGAGCCAGACCGGGGCCCGGGTGCACTGCCTGGTGCGCGGTGCCGGACCGGACGAGGCACGCCGGCGGCTGATGGACAACCTCGACTGGTACGGCCTGACCGGCCAGATCGACCAGGACCGGATCGTCGTCGTCCCCGGTGACCTGGCCGCGCCCCGGCTCGGACTGACTGAGCAGCACTACGACACTCTGGCCCGCACCGTCGACGCCGTCTACCACGCGGGCGCGGCCGTCAACTGGGTACAGCCGTACGCGACCGTGCGCGACGCCAACGTCGGCGGCACCGCCGAGATTCTGCGACTGGCCGCCCGGTTCCGGACGGTGCCGGTCCACCACGTGTCCACCCTCGGCGTCTACGTCGGACGTGACACCGGCGGCGCCGGGCTGCGTGTCGGCGACCCGGCCGGCCCGGGGGAGCGGCTGCCCACCGGCTACACGCAGAGCAAGTGGGTGGCCGAGCAGATCATCGAGATCGCCCGCGGCCGGGGTCTGCCGGTTTCGATCTACCGCATCGACCTGATCGCCGGCGACCGGTACTCCGGGGCCTGCCAGAGCCGCGACTACGTGTGGCTGGCGCTCAAGGGCATGGTGCAGAGCGGTGCCGTCCCGGAACCCATACCGGTGCGGTTCCGGCTGATGCCGGTCGACTACACCAGCGCGGCCATCCTGCACATTTCCCGGCAGGAGCAGACCGCCGGCGGCACCTTCCACGTGGCCGGGCACGGCGACATCGGGCTGGACGAAATGATCGAAGAGCTGCGCGGTACCGGCTACCCGCTGACCGAACGGTCCGCCGACGACTGGCGGGCGGCGATCATCGGCGACCCGGCCAACGCGCTGCTTCCACTGCTCGACGCGTTCGACGTGATGGCGGCCGCGCCGGACCGCTTCTACCCGCCGGTGGACGACCGCGAGACGGTCGCCGCCCTGGACGGCAGCGACATCGCCTGCCCGCCGGTGACTCGCGAGTTCTTCCGCCGCCAGGTGGACTTCTTCATCAACCGGGGATGGTTTCCCAAGCCCGGCGACGGGGGAGCGGCATGACGACCAAGAGCTGGGTACGACGGTTCACGCCCGCCTCCGCCGACGCCCCGGTGCTGGTGTGCCTGCCGCACGCCGGCGGGTCCGCGTCCAGTTTCTTCGCCCTGGCCCGCGCGCTCCCCCCGGACATCGAGGTCCTCGCCGTGCAGTACCCGGGCCGCCAGGACCGGCTCACCGAACCCCTGGTGGACGACCTGGAAGTGCTCGCCGAATCGGTCGAGCGGGCGCTGCTGCCCTGGTCGCACCGGCCCACGGCGGTGCTGGGCCACAGCATGGGCGCCACCGTCGGGTTCGAGCTAGCGGCCCGCCTGGAACGCGACGGTCGTTCGCCGCTGGGCCTGATCGCCTCCGCGGCCCGACCGCCGTCGCGTGCCGGGGACGCGAAGGTGCACCTGCTCAGCGACGCGGCGCTGCTGATCGAGGTGGAGATCCTCAGCGGCGCGGCCATCACCGACCCGGTGCAGGCCGAGTTGGTCCGGGCCAGCCTGCCGGTGATCCGCAACGACTACCGCGCGCTGGAGACCTATCCCGGTGGTACCGGGGCGTTGCGGTGCCCGATCGCGGCGCTGGTCGGCGAGCACGATCCGCGGGTCGCCCCGGATGAGGCGCGGGCCTGGGCACGGCACACGTCGGGGCAGTTCGTATGCCATTCGATGCCGGGCGGCCACTTCTATCCGGCCACCCACCTGCAGCCGCTGGTCGCGGTGGTGACCGAACTGGTGGCCGGCTGGTCGCAGTTCGCCGGCGCCCAGGTCAGCCGCTGACGGTCACCGCGGTCACGAGCAGCCCCCCAGTCCGCCACCGGTGATCAAGAGGTTCGGGTCAGGGACGGGTCTTGAAATGACGCGAACCTCTTGATCACCGCGGGGGGCGGCGGGGGTGGGAGTGGGGGGACCGGCGGGCCTGGCGGAGGGGGGAGGGGTGCACGGACCAGAGCAGGCGGCGCCACCAGGGTCGGGCCGAGCGCAGGTCGGTGATGTAGGCCGTGGCCACCTCGGCGGCGCGGGCCGCCTGATCGGCCGCCGCGGCCTCGGGGGCGAAACCCACCTGATTGAGCAGCGTCGCCAGCTCGTCGACGGCCGGCTCCGCGCCGGGCACGCCGCCGCCGGGCACGCCGCCTCCGGGTGTGCCGCCTCCGGCCGTGGCGCTGCCGGATGCGCCGCCTCTGGTCGTGCCCGCTCGGGCTTCGGCCAGGGCCTGGCGGGCCTGCGCAGCCACCTCGGTCGCCGCCAGGTCGTCGCCGACCGGGCGGCCGGCCAGCCGCAACGCGTCGGTGACCTCCCGCCAGGCGCCCGCGACGCGTTGACCGGGGTCGCCCCTCTCCAACCGGGTGCGGGTGAGCGAGCGGCGCAGCGCCAGCAGGGTCAGCAGCAGCGCCCCCACCACCAGCAGCAAACCACCACTGCCGCCGCCGACCACCACCATCGTGGACAACCCCTCGGCACTGGGCGGCCCGTCCGGAGCGGCGGCCGGCTCCGGTGACGCGGACGGCTCCACCGTGGGCGCCGGCGCCTCCGACGGCGGTGGGTCCTCCGGTGTCGGGCGGAAATCCTCCTCCACCGGCCTCGGCTCCTCGTTCGGGCGGGGCAGCGGGTCGAACGGCACCCAACCCAGCCCGTCGAAGAGCACCTCCGGCCAGGCGAACGCGTCACCGGCGAGCACCGGCCCCTGCCCACCGGCCCGGAAACCCACCACCACCCGCGTCGGCAACCCGGACAACCGGCCGAGCACCGCGAACGCCGCCGCGAACTGCTCCGAAGTGCCCTCCTGCCCGCCACCGCCGCGCGGCCCGAAGAGAAAGAAACCCAGATTCGGGTACGCGTGCCCGCTCGGCGCGTCCGCCACCACCCGGTAGTGCTCGGCCAGGAACTGCTCGATGGCCAGAGCCCGGGCGAGCGGCGCGCCGTTGTCCTCGGCGAGTTGCGTGGCCAGCCGGCGCATCGGGTCGGGCACCCCGTCGGCGACCCGCAGCACCCGGGCCACCTCCTCGCCGGCGGGCACGTTGGCGCTGGCCAACAGGTTGGGGTCCGGGTGTTCCTCGACGGAGGTCACCGCGTACCGCAGCCCCGGCGTCAACCCCTCCGGCCGGATCAACGTCCCGCTCGCCGGGTCGTACGCCACCCGTGCGCCGCTGACCTCCCGGGGCGTCGCCACGGCGGGCAGCAGTCGACCGCTCAGCTCCGCGACGGTGATCTGCTGGCGGACCGTTTCCACGGTGCTGTCGCGGGCCGGGGCGGCGACCGGCAGGATCCGGCCGGCGTTGCGGTACGTCGCACCGACCCGCCAGGTCACCCCGTCGTAGTCGCTGAGCACCGCCAACCGGATCCGCACACCGGTCTGTGCCCCCGGCCCCGCCCCGGGCTCGGTCCCCGGCTCCGGCGGGGCACCTCCGGGCGGGGGGAGCGGTGCGCCGGAGCGCTCCGTGCTCACGTCGAGGAGCTTCTGCTCCGGGTGCAGCGCCCAGCCGGAGATCCGGATCAACGGGTTCTCGTCGAGCGACTGCACCTGCGGCGGCTCCACGTACCGGCGGGGGTCCACCGGCCGCCCGTCGACCTGACCGGCGACGACCGGGCCGAGCAACGCGACAAGCCCCACCACCAGGGCCACCCCGAGCGCCGCGCTGGCGGCCAGGCGCAGCCGCACCGCCGCGCGTACCCGGGGGGCAAGGTCGGCGGCCGGATCGCCGGCGGACGGTGTCGTGCCGGTGGGAGCGGCCAGGCCGACCGCCGCGACCGCGACGAACGCCACTGTCACCCCGACCGCCGGCGCGGCGTTCGGGCCCACCACGTACAGGGCGGCGACGTAGAGCCCCGCCGCCGGCAGGTAACCCAGCAGCACCCGGCCGGTGCGCAGCGCGACCTCCGCACCGGCCAGCCCGGCCAGCCAGGCGGCCACCACCGGCACCAGCACCGTGTCCGGGGTGGGCTGCACGGGGATCATCGCGGTCAGCAACCGGGGAATGCCGTTGCGCGCGGCGTCGCCGGTGATCTCCAGCAGACCGCCCGGAAGCTCGGCGTGGTTGGCGGCCAGCCGCAGCGACCACAGTGTCCAACCGGCCATCGCGGCCACCGACACCGGCGCCACCAGCCAGGACGGCAGCCGCCGGGCGGCCACGCTGACCAGCACCGAACCGACCGCCGCGCCGATCACCAGTCGGGTCAGCAGGTCCCCCGCGTACACCCGGCCGAGCACCACCCCGGCGAGCGCGGTCAGCGCGATCAGCGCCAACGGGACCGCCGCCGCCCGCAACAGCCGCACGGTGCGCGTCACCACCGGCGTACCCCGTCCCACTCGGCGGCGAACTGCGCGCCGTCCGCCGCGTCGACCACCACCAGGCCGGCCGCGCCCGGCGGCGTCGGCTCGGCCGCGCCGAACACCCCGACCACCACCGACGGGTACGCCCCGCGCAGCGCCCCCACGTGCCCCAGGTCGTCGCGCCCACCCGGCCCGGTCAGGAAGATCAGCGTGTCACCGAGCCGGTCCTGACGCAGCCGGGAAGCTGCCCCGCGGACCGCCTCGTCCGCGTCGGACAGTTCGGCGGCGGCCAGCCGGTCCAGTGGCCCGAGCGCCTCGCCGACGTCCGTGTCCCGGCCCGGCGGGTCCGGCTCGGCCGCGGCGAACAGCAACACCACCGGCAGGTCCTCGCGGTGCGCGGCCGTGACGACCGACGCCGCCGCCTCACACGCCGACTCGAACGACTCCGCCACCCCACCCACCCGCCGCGGGTGCGCGACGGCCCGGTTGTCCAGCAGGACGACCAGGCGCGGCAGGCTGGTGTCCACGTTCTCCCGCACCATCAGCTCACCCACCCGGGCGCTGGTCCGCCAGTGCACCCGGCGCAACTCGTCGCCGACCACGTACTCCCGCAGCGAGTCGAACGTGATCGAGCCGTGGGGCACCCCGTCCACCCGGCCGTCGAGGCTGCGCCCCGCCCCGCGCGGCACCGCCGTCAGCGGGTGGACCCGGGGATACACCCACACCGGCACCACCGTCCCGTACGGGCGGGCCAACGCCACCAACCCCAACGGGTCGCGCCGGGTCACCCGCAGCGGCCCCACCGGCACCACCCCACGACGGTGCGTCGGCACGTCGTAGCGGACCTCGGTGTCCCGGCCCGGCCGCAGCCGCAACACCGGCACCGGCACGCCGCGATCCCCGCACCGGTCCTCGGCCAGCAGGTTCGCCGACCGCAACCGGCCGGCGTTGCGCACCGTCACCATCATGCTCGCCGGCTCGCCACGCGCCACCCGGTCCGGATCGGCGTGCCGGGTCACCGTCAGCCGGGGCCGCCAGGCCGCGACGAGTGCGGCATAACCGACGGCCGCGCCGGCCGCCGCGCCGAGCAGCGTCAACTCGGGGTACGCGAACCGGAAACCCACAGCCAGCAGCACCACGGCGGCGACGAGCAGCCCGACCCCACGGGCGGTGATCCCCATGCCGCTGCTGCCGGTCAGCCCTGCACCGGAGCGGGCTGCCCCGACGGCAGCGGCACCGGCACCGAGGCGATGGCCTGGCGCAGCACCTCCGCGGCGGTCATCCCGCGCACCTGGGCCTCGGGGGTGAGCAGCAACCGATGCGCGAACACCGCTTCGGCGAGCGCCTTCAGATCCTCCGGCATGATCCAGCCCCGCCCGTCGATGAGCGCGTACGAGCACGCCGCGCGGGTCAACGCGATCACACCCCGGGGACTGACCCCGACCCGCACCTGCGGGTGGGTGCGGGTCGCGGCGGCCAACCGAACCGCGTACGCGTAGAGCGGCTCGGCGATGTGCACCCGGCGGGCCATCCGGACCATCTCCCCGACGGTGGCGGTGTCGGTGACCGGGGCGAGCGCCTCCGGGGAACGCACCGTCGCGCCGCGCAGCACCTCCACCTCGACCGCCTCGTCCGGGTAGCCGACGGAGAGCTTCACCAGGAAACGGTCCAACTGTGCCTCGGGCAGCCGGTAGGTGCCGTCCATCTCCACCGGGTTCTGGGTGGCCACCACCAGGAACGGCGACGGCACCGGGTGCCGGACCCCGTCCACCGTGACGGTGCGTTCCTCCATCACCTCCAGCAGCGCCGACTGGGTCTTCGGCGACGCCCGGTTGATCTCGTCGGCGATCACGATGTTGGCGAAGACCGGCCCCGGGTGAAACTCGAACTCCCGGCTCACCTGGTTGAAGATGGTCACCCCGGACACGTCCGACGGGAGCAGGTCGGGCGTGAACTGGATGCGCCGCCACTCACCCTTCACCGTGGCGGCGATGGCCCGCGCCAGGGTCGTCTTACCGACCCCCGGCACGTCCTCCAGGAGCACGTGACCCTGCGCGAACAGCGCGGTCAGCGCCAGCCGGACCACCTGCGGCTTGCCGAGCACCACCGCGTTGACGTTCTCGGCCAGCCGGGCGGCCAGGGCGGCGAAACCCTGGACCTCCGGGTGGGTGAGCGGCTCGTGGGCGTTCACGGTCGGCGGTGCTCCTTGCCTGGTGGTTCAGCAGGTGGGCAGGACATTGATGTCGTCGCCGCCCTCCAGGTTGAGCCAGGCCCAGGGAATGTAGTTCTTTCCGCTGTACTTGACCTGCACCCACCAGGTGCTGCGCTTCTGGTTGTTGTAGATCCACGAGTCGACGTCCTCGCCGGCCTTCTTGCAGTACGCCTCCAACCGGGTGCCGGGCTCCGCCCAGCCGACCTGCTTGTCGTTGTCCTGCGCGGCGACCTTGAAGATCTCGTTGCCGTTGCGACCGTCGCGCTCCTCGTCGCAGTAGGTGCGCTGGGCGCCGTCGGGCCCGTTGTTGCAGGTCGCGATGCCGTACAGCGAGGGCGTGGTCTGGGCCCGCGTCGCCCTGCCCTGGCCGGCGGCGTTGGTGGCCGTCACCGTGAACGTGTACGCCGTGCCCGGCGCCAGACCCGTCATCGTGATGCTGGAGCACGCCCCAGCCTTCGTCGGCTCACCCGGCGTGCTCACCGCGCAGGTCGCCTGACCGCCGCCCGCGTCCACGGTGAACGTCACGGTCGCCGCCGTGGCGGTCGCCGACGAGCCGGTCACCGTCACCCGTGGCTCGGCGACCGTACGCGCGGTGGCGGTGGCCTCCGGGCCGGCACCCGCCTCGTTGACCGCCTTCACCCGCACCGTGACGTTCTGGCCGTTGCCCAGCCCGGTGACCGTCGTGCGGGTGTCAGTCACCTCGGTGACCCGCCCACCGACGTCCACCAGGTATTTCGTCACCGGTCGGCCGTTGGCCTCGGCCGGCGCCCACTGCACCGTGACCGAGCCGGGCTGGTTGGCGACAGTGCCGGCCCGCAGCTCGACCGGCGCACCGGGCACCGCGAACGGCACCACCGTGTTGCTGACCGGCGACGCCGCCGAACCGGCACCCTTGTCGTTGACCGCGACGACCGTGAACGCGTACTGCGTGCCGAACTCCAACTCACCGGCGGGCACCACCAGCTCCGTCTTCGTCGACTCGCCGACCGGCGCGTTCGTCCCCGCCGAACTGGCCGTCACCGCGTACCGGGCGATGGTGTTGCCCTGCCCGTTCGCCGCCGGCCACTTCACCAGCACCGTGCCGTCCGGCCGCTCCTGAGCGGTCACGCTCGCCGGCGGGTCCGGCACCGCGGCGGTCGGGATCACCGGGTTGCTGTTGCGCGGCGGCCCGTCGCCCTTGGCGTTGACGGCGTGCACCGCGAACCGGTACGTCTCGCCGTTGGTCAGGCCCTTGACCTCCACCGCACGCTGGTTGGCGCCCACCTCCAGGCGCTGACCGGCACCCTCCACCACGTACTTGATGATCTCGGCGCCGTTCGCGGCGGCCGGCCGCCAGCTCACCCGCGCCTGCGCGTTGCCGGCGGCGGCGGTGACACTGCGCGGCGCGCTCGGCTTGCCCACCCGGGGCTTCTTCGGCGGGGGCGGCGGCGGGGCAACCGGCGGCGGATCGCCGCCGAGCACGTCGTTGGCGTACTTGTCGACCTCGCGCACCTGGTGCTTGTCGTCCACCACCCGGGCGGTCGCCGCGTCGGGAGAGTTGATGAACAGGTGGTTTTCCCGGACCTCCAGCTCCAGCGGCCCGTTCGGCCGCCCGCGGATGGTCTCGACCAGTTGGCCACCCGCGTCGAAGGTGTAGATCGTGCCGGTGGCCTCGTCGGCGCAGTAGAACCGGTCCGCCCAGGCGACCGCCGGGCTGAGCCGGTCACCCTCGCCCGGCACCGTGAACGCCCGCTCTTCCCCACCGTCACCCACCACCAGCACCCGCCGCTCACCGGGCACGGTCACCGGAACCCGCTGCCCGCTGGTGCGCGTGGGCAGCTCACCCGGACCGGACAGCGTCAACGGCGTCGGATGAACCTTGCCCCCCTGCACCCGCACCAGCTTCCCGGCCGTGCGGTCGAGCACCGCCACACCCTCGTCCAGGCTGGACACCACCAACTCGTGGCTGGCCTCGGCGACGTCGTACGACTCGACCTGCTTCGGGCTGAGCCCCGCGCCGGCGGGCGCGGCCGAGGCCGGCGCGGACGGCAACGTGGCGGCGGTGATCGCCGAGACGGTGCCCTGACTGGGCACCGCGATCCACAGCCGACCCTCGCCGTCGAACGTCCCGCCGGTGATGCCCGGCGGATAGTGCACCGGCTCGCCGACCGGGGTCAGCGACCGCGGGTCGAGCTGGCGCACGATGCCCTGCACGGCATCGACGACGAACGCCGAATCCTCGTGCAGTGCGACACTCACGCCCAGGCCGGGGGTGGTCCGGGTGGTCGCGGTGAGCTGGAGGGTGGCCAGGTCCAGTGAGCTGACCTGCCCCGTCTGCAGGTCACGCAGGACCAGCAGCCGGTCGGTCTGGGTGATCTGCATCGGGTGCCGGACCGCACCGGGGATCTCGGTGCGGGTGTCCACCCGGGCGGTGACCCCGTTGACCCGGGCCAGCTCGCTGCGCGCCGCGCTCCACAGCCACGAACTCGCGTCGTAGTTGGCCACCGCGTTGTCGGCAGCGCCGAGCCCCAGGACGGTCAGCCCCATGGCCGCCAGCAGCGCGGCCACCGTGCCCACCGTCACCAGCCCGCCGCGCAGCCGGGACCGCGAGCGACGGGCATCTGTCGGTACGGAGTCTTCGATGCTGGCCACAGCCGGCAGCCTCCCCTGAGTCGTGGCAGGTGGCGGCGCCTCGCGGCGACCCCTCCCCTGAGCCGGGTGCCATCATATGGCGCTGCTGGTGACGGGGGAACCCGCACCGTCACCCCTGTGGATACCGAGCGTGTGCGCAGTGGACGCCCAGCTCACCCCGGTTCCGCTCGGTGTGCCTCAGCTCGGCGAGGGTCGCACCGAGGGCTCGCCGCTCGACCCGGCGGTGCGCTCCCGCGTCGTACAGACCTGACCCGAGGTCGCGAAGCTGTCGGTGGAGTAGACCGCCAACACGGTGAAGCAGTGATCCACTCGCGAGTTCAACCCGTTCACCGTGTAGCTGGTCCTACCCGGGTCCACGGTGGCCATCACCCCCAGGGGCTGCCCGGCCCGCCCGGCGGCGACCATGAACGGCACCGCGCCGCCGGACGGATCGGTCCAGGTCAGCGTGATCGTCGTCGAATCGTCGCGCAGCTGCAGATCCCCGGGCGGTGGCCCCACCGTCGCCTGGCCCGCGGCCGTCGGCGCGGTGCCCGCGGGCGGCGGGTCGTCGCGGGTCAACACCACCGCACCCAGGCCGGCCACCGCCACGACGGCCACCCCGGCCGCCACCACCGCGCCGATCAGCGTCGCACGGTTGCGCCCCGCCGACCCGCCCTCGTCGGTGTACGCCGGCCGGTACATGTCGTGCACCGAGTGGTACTGCTGACCCGGGTACGGCACCTGGATCGCCTGGTGCTCCGGGGGCTGGTACTGGTCGTGAGTCGGGTACTGGTCCTGAGTCGGATACTGGTCGTGGTGGTACTGCGGTGCCGCTGGCGGCGTGGTTGGTCGGGACTCCGCCGGCGCGGCGCCTGCGTCCGCCGACCAGGCCGTCGGAGTCGGCCCGGCGGCCGAAGTCGGGCCGGCGGTCGAAGTTGGCGGGGCGGCGACGGCCGGGGTCGAACTGGCGTCGCCCCCGGCCGGGCCACCGTCCGTCCGGACGGCCGGGATCACCTCGGTCTGATCCGACATCGCGGTAGACGCCTGTTGGGTCGGCACCACCGTGGCATCGACGCTGTCCAGCCCGAACACCCCGTCCGCGCCACTGTCGTCCCCGTCCACCGGGGACCCCTCGACGGAGTCGGCACCGGCAGACGGCAGGGGCTGCGGTGGGGCGGTGCGGCTCCACGGCGGCGCGGTCAACCCCCACGGCGGTACGGGTGGCCCGCTCACCGGTGGTGCGGAGACGGGGTGTGCGTAGCCGGGTGGTGCGGAGACGGGGTGCCCGTGGCCGGGTGGTCCGGAGACGGGGTAGCTGTGCCCGGGTGGCGCGGAGACGGGGTGTACACGGCCGGGTGGTGGTGCCGGGACGGAGTAGCCGTGGCCGGGTGGCGCGCTCACCGGTGGTGCGGAGACGGGGTGCGCGTGCCCGGGTGGTCCGGAGACTGGGTAGCTCTGCCCGGGTGGTGCGGAGACCGGGTGGCTCTGCCCGGGTGGCGCGGAGACGGGGTGTGCGTGGCCGGGTGGTCCGGAGACCGGGTGGCTCTGCCCGGGTGGCGCGGAGACCGGGTGGCTCTGCCCGGGTGGCGCGGAGACCGGGTGGCTCTGCCCGGGTGGCGCGGAGACCGGGTAGGGGTGGGCTGGTGATCCGGAGGTCGGGGACCAGTGCGCCGGTGGCCCGGAGACCGGGTACTGGTGGGCGGGCGGTGCGGAGATCGGTGGTGAAGGGGAGGGTGGCCCGCTGACCGGGTGGGCTGGTGGTCCGCTGACCGGCTGCGCCGGGCCTGGTTGCCCACCGGCTGGGGACGGTCGGTCCGGCAAGGTCGCGTCGACGCCGGACGTGTCGACCGATCCACCTGCTCCGGCTGCTCCGGCCGCGGCACGGGCGGCCTCCTCGGCGAGCAGCGGTTCGATCTGTCGTACCTGGATGGTGGGGTTGTCCCACCGAGGCGCGGGCGCCCCCGACGCGGGCGCGGCGACGGACGGTGCCGGGGCGGATGGGGTGGACGGCCGGTGCGGCACGTCGACCGCCGGGTGGGTCGCCTGGTCACCCGTGCGCTGGCGGGGCGCTACGGGCGGGCCGGACGTCGGTCGCTGTGGCTGGTACTCGGACGTCGACCGGGCCGGCTGGCTCTCGACCCTTGGTCGGGGTGGCTGGCCCTCGATCCTGGGCTGCGATGGCTGGCCTTCTGCTCGTGTTTGGGGCGGCTGGCTCTCGGGTCCTGGCCGGGGTGGCTTGTCGATCGTTGACCGGGCGGACCCGGGCGGTTGCTCGCTGGCACGTTGACGGGGCGGCAGGGCGGGCCCGGGTACGGCAGGCGGTGGGCTGGGCTGGGACGGTGTGATCGGGGAAGGCGTGGGCGTACGCCGAGAGTCGGCAGCTGGCGCTGCGGCGGCGTCGCTGGCCGGGTTGGGTGCGGCGGGGCCGCGTACCCCGGGAGGGGTCGACCAGGGGGTGGCCGGCGCCTGCGGCGGAGCCCAGGGCGAGTTGGTGGGTGGCGGGCCGCCAGCGGAGGGGCGCATCGCGGCCAGGGTCGCCATGGACAGCGTCGGGCCGGACAGCGCCGACCGGATGCCGGACTCGGCCGCGGCGACCGGGTCCGGATCGGGGGCCGGTGGCGGCCCATGCTGCTCACTCGGCGCCGACGAGGGCGGGCCAAGATAGTCGCGGGCGGCGCGTACCGCCGGGTGGTGCTCCCCGAGCGTCGCGGGCCCGGCGGTGGCGACGCGGGTGTAGTTGCGGCGGGCCTCGTGCCGGTTGC
Organism: Micromonospora sp. NPDC048898; assembly: GCF_043198035.1. Taxonomy (NCBI): domain Bacteria; kingdom Bacillati; phylum Actinomycetota; class Actinomycetes; order Micromonosporales; family Micromonosporaceae; genus Micromonospora; species Micromonospora sp. NPDC048898. The sequence continues at coordinate 46,518 of NZ_JBICUF010000010.1, read as the reverse complement.
CCAGTTCCTCCGCGACCTCGGCGAGTTCGAAGGCGAGCGCGAGCATCACCGGGTCGGCGTGCTGCCAACGCCGCTCGCCCGCCGCGAACGCCTCCTCCAGCACCCGGCGGGCGGCGAGCGGATCGTCCGCCTCGCGGTGCAGCCGCGCCAGCAGATGCGCGGTGTGCAGCATCTCAGGGTGGTCCTCGGTGTACGGCGGGGGAGCGAATCCGACAGCCTCCGCGAGTAGCTGCCGGGCGGCCCTGAGGTCGCCCGCGGCGCGCAGGGCGAGGGCCCGGTGCTGGGCGGCTGCCAGGGGAGAGGGATGGGACACGAGGCAATGCTGCCGTCAGAGGCCGCCGGACGCTACCCGGACACGCCCCGGGCGGGGAGTCGGTGGGCGGGTACGAGGTGGTTTGAGCAGGGGCGAAAGCGCGGGGAGGGCCGGGTCGGAAGGCGATGTGCATGATCCACGAGCGGCGTGTACAGTAACTCCCCGTGCGGCCCGCCGTACCGACCATCGGATTGCAAGATCATCTGGTCGGCGAGGTAGGCTGCACGTGCAGGTCCGGGTGGCGGAATGGCAGACGCGCTAGCTTGAGGTGCTAGTGCCCGTATAGGGCGTGGGGGTTCAAGTCCCCCCTCGGACACGAGTACGTCTCATATGTGCGACGTAGACGTAGCGGTGGTCAAGCATGCTTGACCACCGCCGAAACCCATCCGACACTGCGTCTGGCGCTACTCTCAGTGACCAGCGCCGGGCAAGCTCCGCGATGACGCGCGGTGGCTCGTCAGTGATTCCCGCCGTTGCTCTGCCCGGTCTGGCGCCTGGCCTGCGCGTCGCTACTGGCTCCCCCTCGACGGCCATGAGGCGTCCTCCGCTACCACTTCCGAGACTTGCCGCCACCCGAAGCAGCGCAGCTGTCTATGGTGTGGCAACGCTCGATTCGCGCGGTCGAATTGCCGATCGGTCCGCCATGAAGGAACTCCAGTGGACCCCCGGATTGCGACTGAGCATCCGGGAGCGTCGAGGGCTGATCGTCGTATCAGCTGACAAGCAAGGCGTCTTCAAAGTAACGAAGGAAGGCCACGTCCGACTGCCGGCAGTGGTCCGTCAGTGGTGTGGCCTCGCCGCTGGCGACCGCGTACTCATCGTGGCTGAATCAGCCAGCAACCGTCTGGTGGTTCATCCGCCGGCGAAGCTCGACGAGATGATTGGGCAGGCCCACGATGCAGTCTTTGGGGGCGAGCATGAGTGACGCCTCGGCGAGTCAAGCTGAGTTGGACGCGGCTCGGCTCCTTCTTGCTCGGATGGGCATCTCGCCTGCCGACCTTCTGGAAGCCGCCGTGGCTCGGCCTCCGTCGCCGACCTTCGCCGAATACGTTCCCGTGGTGGCGGCTGCGGTCTCGGAAGGAACGCGACGTGCCTATGGCTCCTATTGGAAGCGTGTGCTGGAGCACTGGGGCCAACGCCGGCTGGACGAGCCCACGCCGTCAGAAATTGAAAAGCTGGCGGAATACGTCAAGACGCACGTTGTGGCCCGGCGAAATGCACGCGGAGGCCGAAGTGCGGCGGAACATCTGATTGCCGCCTTGCGATGTCTCTACAAGAGGGCGGTAGCTGATGGTTTCATCGCAGAGTCTGACAACCCGGCTTTAAAGGTGGCGAAGCCTCGGCGTCTGCCAAGCACACGACGGGCGTTGGCGGACACGCGGCTGGCCGAGATAAACGAGGTCGCGGCCAGCACGGGTAACGATCCGGCCCTCGACACCTTGCTCTTGCGGCTGCACACCGAAACGGCGTGTCGGCGCGGTGGAGCTCTGGCGCTCCGTCCGGTTGACCTTGACCCGGACCAATGTTTGATTTTGCTTCGAGAGAAGGGGGACTCGGTACGTTGGCAACCAGTTTCTCCTACGCTGATGAGATACCTGCAGCGCCATGCTGAGGAACGGGGCGCGACGGCGACAGGGCAGCTGCTTCGCTATCGGGACGGTGAGCCCATCACGCGGCGGCGTTACGACCATCTGTGGGTACGCATCGGTGAGCACCTGCCGTGGGTCCACGCCCAACAGATCAGTATCCACTGGATACGTCACACTACTTTGACATGGGTGGAAAGGAACTTTGGCTATGCTGTCACGAGAGCCTACGCCGGCCATTCAGAGGATGGCGGCGACGTTGGCACTACAGCCACCTATGTAAAAGCAACGTTGCAGGAAATCGCCGCGGCCCTGTCGGCGCTTACCAATGAGCCGCACCCCCTGGCCTAGTCATCTGGTGGGGTCTGGTCTTGCGGGACCGGACCCCACCGCAGGATCGGTCGGCGGTTTGGAAGCGCAAGTAGGGACTCGCCGTTAACTGGGCCGCCTGTCATTAGCGTCTGCCTCGGTGGCGTTCTGAACGACTGTGTCATCTGGTCAATGAAGCGGCGCGGACTTGCCGCAATCGGGATAAGAGCAATAACCGTTGGCTCCTGGGGTGTAGGGGTGATTTGGCCGGGTGCTCGCTGCGCGTCGCGCGGTGGGAGGATGTTTGTGGTTTGGATCCAGTCCGGCAGCCGTACTAGATCCGTCCGGCTGTCGTACTAGGGGTGGTGCTGTGGCCGTACCAACCCCTGAGTCCGTGGGAACTCGAAGGCGATAGGCGGTCCGCGCCTTTCTGCGGCGCGCGTCTTCCACCTTCGGCCTGAACCGGATGACCCAGCCCAACTTCTCAAGTCGGTTTAGCCAGACGCCGATGGTGGAACGGGCCAAACCTGTCGCCTTTTCCAAATCTGTCAAGCTCGGCGAGAATTGCGGAGGGATCACCGCGGTTGCGGTATCGGTCCAGGTCAAGAGGGTCAGGACAACATGGCGCCCGGAAGGGGCAAGAGAACAGTCAGCGTCTCGAACTGCACGCTCTACGGCCCATCGATCTACCATGCAATACGCCCCCTCCGGCCATGGCATTCGCCGGTAGCTCTTGATGCCGTGTGGCATCGGAGCCTCGTGACGCTAGCGGTGAACCTGAGCTCTGGCCAGGTATGCGCTTGCTCGTCATGCGCTTTCGAGGTGTCGGCGGCGACGGTGACCTGCGGCTTTGGCGTAGGTGGAGATGCGGCCACCATTGGTTGGTTTCGGCTCGTGATTCGGGCAGGCTGGCCTCAGTAGGCCGGCAGCCGAAGTCGCCGCAGGCGCGCGGTGCGTCGTCGCGATGCAGGCGAGGGCGTGGGACTGCCGGGGCCAGATTATGGCTGCGGGCGAGTGGGCCGGTTCGGGTCGCGCCGCGTTGTGGACAGCGGGATCAGTGGGCGTCTCGCCGGGCGTGTTCGGCGGCAAGTTGGGCGGACTCCCGCGCGGCTTGCTCCATCCTCAGGGTGCTTTGGATGATGGCGTCGATGCCTTCCCTTGCTCCGTCGGATAGTTGCTCGATGGAGCGCGTCATCACCTGGACCCTCGCGCTGACCGGTGCCGGGTCAAGAAAGTAGCCCGCACCGACGCCGAAGAACTCGGCCAGGGCCGTCAGCGTGGAGGCTGTCGGGTTGTCGTGCGCTCCGATTCGGAGCTTGCGGATGTTCTCCGCCGAGATGCGGAGCCCTCTGGCTTTGAGCGCGTCGGCCACCTCGGCGTCGGTATAGACGTGGTTCGGGCGGTGCTTGACGTACAGCTCCTGCAGCCGCTCGCTGATCAGCGCCGGGCTCGGGCCACTGGGTGGCTTTTCGTTCTGGTGCATCATGGCGTCCCCCAGACTCCAACTAAAGTTGGTCCGAACCCAAGTTTGTGTGGAACCCTGCCGTGATCTGTGCTTGACTCTCAGTACCTGATCCACACAAAGTTGGACTCGCGCCAACTTTGGTTGGTTGAGGGTAGCGCATCGGCGGCCTCCGTGGAGGGGGCTGCGAGGCCGTGATGCGTTCGTGAGGACGTGACGCCGAGTGGCGGTGCGGACTCTGATTTGGCCTGATCGGGTGGTCGACGTCCAGGTCGTGACAGTAACGGGGGACCGGCTCGCGGCGGAGTCCTGCCGTCGCTGGCCAGTGCTGTGCGGCAAGCCCTCGGGGGAGGCGGACGTGTCAGATTTATCGACTGACCGATCAGGCCACCTCGCCGGCTCCGGGACCTCTTCGGAGGTGCCGGAGACCGGCGAGTGGGGGGCGCTGGCGGAGCGGGCATCACCCGCTCCGCCAGGCGGACCCGGCCGATCTGTCGTGCCAGCTGCGACGGCGGAGAGCGGTCCGTGGTGGTCGCGGGCAGCGGAGCGGGCTCCGCGGGAGATTCCCCGCGAGTTCGGCGGCGGCAGTCAGGTGGAGTCGCTGTGGCTGCGTGCGGCGTCGCTGCGGGCGGGGTGTCCCTTGGTGGCCCTGTCGTCTGCGGACGGCGGTGTCGGTCGATCGACGCTCACGGCGGCGCTCGGTGGGGTGCTGGCGCTTGCCAGCCCTGCTCCGGTCGTGGCGATGGACGCGACCGGGCGTGCGTGGGGTGGGCTGGGCCACCGTGTGGCCCGGGGCAACTCCGCATCGACGTGGGATGCGGCGGCTGCGGAGGAGCGGCTGGCTGACCCCCTGGTCGCTGAGGGGTTGATGCAGCGAGGGCCGACTGGCCTACGCGTTCTGGTCGGTGAGAGCAAGATGACGGCACAGCGGCGCCCAACTACCTGGCCGGAGACGTTCGGCGTGATCGGCCATTTGCGGTCTGTTTACGCCATGGCGTTGCTGGATCTCCCTGCGGCGGACAACACGCCGACGTGGCGGGCGTTGGGGTGGTCGACGGTGCCGGTGTTGGTGACCCGCGCGACCGTTGATGCGTTGCAGCACACCATGCGGTTGCTGGCGCATCTTCGCGCTGCGGGACTCGATCAGGTGGCGGAGTCGGCGGTGGTGGTGGTCATGACGACCACGCACTCCACCGCGCGAGAGGTTCGCGCGGTCGAGCACCTGGCGCGAAAGGCGGCGACGCATCTCGTCCGGGTGCCCTTCGATCCGGTGCTCGCACGCCCCGACCCGCTCGATCCGCGGTCGTTGAGCAAGACCACGCGGACCGCGCTGACCGAGGTCGCCTCGATCGTCGTCGAACACTGCCCCGCTGATCCTGGTCCATCACGCGAGGGGGCTTCTGTCGCCTGAGGACGGTGACTTCACACGGGGGAGGAACTAGCTGTGATCGTGCATTGGGTAGCTGCCGTGATGACGGTGCGAGCGCCTTCGGTGGTCGCCGCGCTGGCGCCTGATCCGACGCCGACGCCGACGCCATCCGGGGGCTTCGACTTCGGTCGGATCAGCCCTGACCCGGCGGCGGTGCCGCGTTCGGACCTGTTCTACAAGTTGGCAAACGCCGCGCTGTTTCTCGGCGTGATTTCCGCCGTCGCCGGTCTCGCGGCCGGCGCGATCGCGTTCGGCATCGGACCGATCTTCGGCGCGCACATCATCAGCGATCGAGGCAAATCAATGATGTGGAAGGCCGGGCTCGTGGCGATCGTCGTGGGTTCGGCCACAACGATCATCGGCTTCCTGTTGAACAACATTTAGGGGGTGCCCCGCGTGCGGGGAGCAACTTACAAGGCAACCGACGGCGGACGCGGATCGGCCGTAGTTTCGCTGCTTCTCTGCGTGGTGGTTGCCGGGGCGGCGGTCTTCGTTGCGGGCCGCGCGAGCGCACCCGAGCGGAGTGCGCCCGAGTCGAGTGCGCCTGAGCGCTACGGCGACCGTCTCGTCCGGGGAGTGCCGGTTGGCTTCGCTGGCACGCCTCGCGGCGCCGCTGACGCGGCGGCAGCGTACGTGGTGGCGGTGTCCGCCGCGGCGGGCCGCCCGGACGTCGAGCGGCAGGCACTGATCGACACGATCGCAGTCGACGGTTCGGGTCCGGCGGTGGCCGAGATGATGGGCGCCGCCTCACCGTCGACCGACGGTGAGGCGATTTCCCAGACCGTTGCTGCCCGGGTGTGGGTGCCCGACGCGGACGTTGACGCACAGGTGCAGCAGGGCACCGAGATCACGGCGCGGCTGCTGCTCTGCGCGCTCAGCGGGTCAGCGACCGATGGTGTGGTCGCCGGCCCGGAGACGGGTTTGGCGGGTGGCTGGTACGTCCAGTCGGTGACGGTGCGCTGGACGCCGGAGCGTTGGCGTGTGGTGGCGGCGCAGCGGCCGTTGCCGGTACCTCCGCCTGATCAGCGCGGCACACGACGCGACGGCGGTCCGCGCGACACTCAACCGCTGCTCGACGTGCTCAGCGCTCGCTCGTGGGTGCCGGGGACGGTCTGATCTCATGTCCTGGGTCAACGCTTCCTGGCGGGGGATCGGCGTGGCGATCAGCGTGCTGACCTTGGTCGGCGCGCTATCGCCAGCGCAACCTGCTGCGGCAGCACCCGCCCCGACGCCGGCTCCGTCCGCCCCGGCCAAACCGTGCCCAGCGCCAACGTCTGACGGGCAGTTGTCAGGGCCTGGCCAGGAGCAGGCGAGACCGGAGGTGAACTGGTGCCTGCCGTGGGCGGAATGGGAGTCCGGCGACGGGTGGATCACCGACTGCGCTAAGGCTGTCGGCGCTGTGGAGCAGGAGCGCTGCGACGCGGTGTCGCTCACGCTGCAGTCACCGCCGCCGGCGGATACGGCGTCGGTGCTCGACGATCAGTCTCCGAAAGGCGGCGCGTCGCCCGTGAGGTGCGAGCGGTTCGCCGACAGCGCCGCCGAGGACGCGGGCAACGCCGAACGGTGGACTGCCAAGAAGATTCGATGCGAAGCGTTGCGTGCGTCGCTGTTGCCGTTCTCGTCCGTCAAGCCGGCGGGCTGCAAGCTCAGTGTGAGCTGCAGAGTCGACGAGAAGGCCAAGGATATCGCTCGGTCCGGGTTCGAGGGCTTGGCCGACATTGCCGTGGCGGGTTTCGCCTGGGCGTTGAGCAAGCTGGCCGAGGTGGTGTTCGAGCAGTCCTCCGCCGTGGCGGACGAGCCGTTCTACGACGTCTACAACGACATCTCCGGCGTACTGATCTTGATGGTGCTGCTCGTCTTCATCATCTCGACGGCGATCAACGGATTGCGCATGAACGGCCCTGGGCCCCTGGCCACCCTCGGTGGGTTGGTGCGCGCGATGTTCGGGATCGCCTTCGCCGGTGGCATCGCCTACATCCTGATGGCTGCGTGGGACGAGGCGACCGTGGCGCTGATCGACCGCAATCAGGAACGCGACTGGCAGCCGAGCATGTGGGTGGACGCGCTCAACGCGCTGACCGCGGACACCGGCACGATCCTGCTGGCCTTCGTCGTCGCGGTGATCAGCGTGATCGGGCTGGTATTGGTGTTCGTGATGCTGTTGTTTCGCTCCCTGCTGGCCGCCGGGGCAGCGTTGTTCGGGGCGATGGCCATGACCGGTCAGGTGATGGCCGAGACGCGTTCGTGGGGCCGTAAGTGGTTCTGGACCTGCAACGCCCTGGCCAGCTCGAAGTTCTTCATCGCCGCCCTGTGGATCTACGGCACACGCAGCACTTACGAGAGCGACAACGTCCTCAACGTGCTGCGCGGCATGTTCATGATCATCCTGATGGTGCTCGCGCCGTGGATTCTGCTGCGGTTGACGAGCATGTGGGACGGCTACCTGGCCGACGTCGACGCCCGAGGCTTCCTGACCTCCGCTGCCAGCGCGGTCGGCATGGACGCCGCCGCCCGCCGTCTGGCCGATCCACTCAGCGGTGGAGGCGACAGCGGCGGCGGCCCAGACGCCGCGTCTCTGATGCAGGGCAACGCCGACGCGATCCCGACAAACCCCACCAGCGGTGCTGGCCCGCTCGGCACACGGCCCAGCGCCGTTCCCGAGGCGGTGCAAGCGCTGCAAGGAAGCGGCGACAGCGACCAGATCGGAAAGCCGAGCGGTGAACCGGGAGCTGAAAACGACGGCGGAGAGAACGGCCAAGAAGCTGAGGGGATCGAGCGCGACTCCCGCACCGCTCAAGACGATGTGGCGAAGGGACAGCTCACTGCGCCCGGAGACGCCAGCGGACAGCCCGCGCTGCCGGTCACACCGAACGCCATCGGAGAGAAGGCCACTGGCGCGGATGCCCCGGCAGTCGGCAGCCCGCAAGGCGAGGACGCTCCGCAGGCCCCGAGCGGCGGGGGCGCCTCCACCCCGACCGGTGCACCTTCTGCCGAGACCTCGCCGTCACCTCCGGCTCCGACACCAGAGGCGTCCGGGCACAGCCCAGCAGCCGGCTCGGCCGGGCCGTCCAGCTCAGGTCAGCCTTCGCAGGGCGGTGCCGCCTCCGGCGTCGGAGCAGGTCGCGCGGGAGGTGCCGCTGCGGGTGGCGCCGCCGAAGTACCCATCGTCCCGGTCTAGGTGAGGAGTCCAGGTGACCCAGTTCCAGTTTCCGCCGCGGTCCACGCGTGGCTCAATCATGGGCTTTTCGGCGGGGCAGATCGGCACGGCTGTCGCCGGCGTGATCTGCCTGGTCGTCGCCGCGAACCTGCTCGCGACCGGCCGGCAGGGCGCTGCCGGTGGCATGCTGCTCGCGGCGGTGCTCCTGCTCACGGTGGGCCTGCTGCGGCTACGCGGGCGGCGGGTCACCGAGTGGGCCCCCATCGTCGCCGGGGCGCTGGCGCAGCGCGCCGCCCGTCAGGACCGCTACCGCGGTGGTGCCTTCGCCGCCACCCCGGGCAGCACGCATCTGCATCTGCCCGGTCCTGCCGCCGGCTACCGCTGGCTGCCGGCGGTGGCCGCCGACGGATTGACCGAGGTGGGGCTACTGCACCACCGCCGTGAGGGCACCGTCACTGCGGCCCTGCTCTGCGCGGGCAGCAACCTGGTCCTGGCCGACACGTCGGTGCAACAGCAGCGCCTGGCCGCGTGGGCGGACGTGCTGAACCTGCTCGGCACCGAGTACGCCGACAGTGGTCTGGCCAGGTGGGCGCTGACGGCCCGTGCGGTTCCGGACTCCGGTAACCGGGCGCAGCGCTACCTGGTGCAGAAAGCGGTCGACACCGACACGCTCGCGTACCGATCGCTGGCGGAACTGACCGCCGCGGCGGCGCCGTCAACGCAGCGCCACGAGGTGTACCTCAGCGTCGTGTTCGACACCAAGAAGCTATCGGCGGAGATCACCGACGCGGGCGGCACCGACGCGGCCATCGCCACCGTCGTGCTCGACAAGCTCGGCGGGGTGCAGGCCGCGGTCGCGGAGGCCGGCGTCGACACCGTCGGCTGGTTGACGCCCCGGGAGTACGCGGCGGTGCTGCGCACCCAGTTCGACCCGGAGGACCAGCCGCACGTGGACATGCGGGCCTCGGCCACGCCCGGGGTGGCACCGCACATGGCCGGGCCGATTGCCGCCGAGAATATCGGCTGGTCGTCCTACCGCCACGACTCCGGGTTCTCGCAGAGTCTGTGGGTCTACGAGATGCCGCGTCAACCGGTCGCGATGACGTGGATGACCGCCCTGTTCACCCGCACCGTCGGTCGACGCGCGGTCACGGTCATCGCCGAGCCGGTACCCGCGCAGCTCGCCCAGTTGGCGACCCGCCGGGACAAGGTCGCCCGCGCCGGCGACGAGATCACCAAACGCAGGATGCGTCTGGTGCGCACCGCCCGGGAGGACGAGGAGGCCCGCTCGGTGGAGCAGGTCGACCGGGAGCAGGCGGCCGGGCACGTGCGCTACCGCTACGCGATCGTCGTCACCGTCACCGCCGAGAGCGAAGAGCAACTCCGCCATGACGTGCGGGCGATCAAACGGGTACTGGGCCGCACCGGCTGCCAGGCGGTGGTGCTTTACGGCGAGCAGGATCAGGGCTTCATCGCCGGGGCGCTTCCCCTGGCCCGCGGGCTCAAGCCGATGCGGGGATGGTTCGCGTGAGCCGCGCACGGGTGCAACGAGAAGGATCGCTCGCGCACCGCATCGCACAGTCCGCGGACCGGCGGGATCTCGCGGCGGCGCAGGCCGAACTGGAACGCGAGCAGCGCGCTCTGCGCCGGACATCGGAGCGGCTGCTGGGCGCACCGCCGGTTGACGGGCGCGGTGCCCTGGGCCGGGCCGCCGGGCGGGCGTTCTGGCGGCTGCGCCTACCGCCGCTGGTGACCACCAGCGCGCAGCTGTGCAGCGTGTACCCGTTCGTCGCCGACCCCGGCCTCGGGGTGGACGGCCCGCTGATCGGCCAGGAGGTGTACTCCCGGACGGGGTTCGTGTTCTCGATGCGGGAGTTGTACCGAGCCGGGTTGTTGGGCGCACCGAACATGGTAGTCACGGGGGAGATTCGCAGCGCGAAGTCGTCGCTGCTCAAGACGATCGCGTTCAGAGGGATCCCGTTCGGCACCCGGTTTTACATCGTCGACGTCAAGGGCGAGTACGACGCCCTCGCCCGGGCTGCGGGGATCCGGCCGGTGCGCGTCGGCCCCGGCTCGGGTGTGGTGATGAACCCCCTCGCGGGCATCCGCCGCCAGCCGGGGCAGGGCGAGCCGGAGTGGCTGCAGATCCAGCGGGCCCGCCGGCTGCTGCTACTGGAAGGGCTGCTGGAGATCCAACTCGGCGGTGCCCTCAGCGAGGCAGAGCGTTCGCTGATCGAATACGCCCTCGACGCCGTGACTCGCAGCGACGACGGCACCAGCGCCGAACGGCTCGCTACCCCGACCCTGTCGCTGGTCCTCGCGGCGATGGGCGATCCGCAGGCGTGGGCGCACCGCCTTGCCGGCGTGAACTACGACATCGACCAGTTCGCCGCCGACAGCCGACGTGTCAGGCTGGCCCTGGAGCGGCTGATCACCGGTGTCCTCGGCGGAATCTTCGACGCACCGACCGCGGCGACGCTGACGGTGGACTTCGACCAACCCGGAGCGATCCTCGACCTGCGAGACGTGCGGACCTCGGATCAGATGACGGCGATGGCGATGACCTGCGCCCAGTCGTGGCTGGAGACAGAGCTCACCCGCCCCGACGCCCCGCCGAGAATGTGCCTGTACGACGAGTTCGCGCTGATCGCGCGTCACCTCGGGCTGGTGCGGCGGATGCGCGAGCAGATGAAGCTGGCCCGGGCCTTGGGCACGGAAATCATCCTGGCGTTTCACCGGTTTTCGGACTTGGCGGCCAGTGGCAGCGCCGACTCCGAGCAGGTTCGCATCGCCCGAGGGCTCATCGAAGACACCGGCGTGCGCGTCTCCTACCGGCAGGCACCGGGCTCGCTGGACGCCGCCCGCGAATTCCTGGGCACCACCGACACGGAAACTGACCTGCTGCTGCACCTGCGTCGCGGCGTCGGGTTGTGGAAGGTCGGACTGCGCTCCTACGTCGTCAAACACCAGCTCTCCAGCGTCGAGCAGGCCATGGTCGACACCGACAGCCGCATGCTCGACAACCCCGAGAACGAACCGCGGGAGCTGACCGACTCCGAGTACGAGGCGCGGGAGTCCGCCGCGGTGGGGCAGGTGCGCTGATGGCCGGCTCGCTGATGTCCCCCGGAAGCCGGCTGCCGCGCCGCGGCATGCCCCGCGCCGACATCCTGGCCCGGCTGGTTCTGCTGGGCCTTGCCGCGTTCTGCACGCTGCTGGGCACCTTCACTCTGTGGCTGGCCGGTCAGGTCGGTGGCGTGCTCACCCACGCCGCGTGGCCGGACACCTCGCCGCCGGACGCGCCCGGCATTGCCGGGCGGATGATCCTCAGCGGCGGCGACCCGGCGGCGGCATGGCCCGCTGCGGCCCGGGCGGACCTGCCCCCGACCGCGCTGCTGTACGTGCTGTGGATCGGCCTGTTCATTGGAGCCTTCGCTGGCCTCGGCATGCCGGCGGTCCGATTCGTACAGCGGCGGGTGCAGCGGCGAGGGTTCGCCAGCCGAAAGGACCTCGACCGGGTGGTGACCGCGTCGGCGGTGCTTCGGCGCGTCGACATCCTTCGGCCTGGCCTGACCATTCAGGCGACCGACCGCCCCGAGAGCGCGTACGCGAAGGCCCAGCGACGTCAGGACCCGTTGGAGGTGGCGCGGTTTCTGGGGCACCACGCGCTGACCGGAGAGCCGCTGTACCTCGCCAACGAGTACAGCGAGCTCCTTGCCGGCGCGGCGCGCTTCGCCGGCAAGACCAGCCGGTACATCGTGCCCCGGGTCGCGGACGCCCGCGGGGCGGTCCTCACCACCTCCACCCGCCTGGACGTCGCCGCCGTCACCTACTACCTGCGCGCCGAGGTCGGCCCAACGTGGATCTTCGAACCGCAGGGCCAAGTGCCCGGACTACCCCGGCTGCGATGGTCGCCGATCGAGGGGGCGCACGATCCCGACATCGCAGCCTTGCGCGCTAAGGGCTTCGCCGCCGGGGCCGGCCTCAAGGGCAACGTCGAGAACGGCCAATACTTCCAGGATCAGGCTGCGTCGATCATCCGCGGTCTGCTTCACGCCGCCGCTCTGGATGAAAAGGCCACCCTGACCGATGTGGCCAGTTGGGCGGCCAACCCCAGCGACCCGCGGGCCGAGCGGATCCTGCGCCATCACCAGCAGACGGCGTGGGCCGACCGGCTGGCATTCCACCGCGAGTCCACCGGCCGTGGCCGCGAGAGTATTCAGTCTGTCGTCTTCGGAGCGCTGGATCCGTTCAGCAACGCCCGGATCTTGCGCGCCTGCTCCCCGCCACGCGGCGAGCAGTTCCAGCCGGAGCAGTGGCTGGATGAGTCCGGCACCCTTTACCTGGTCGGCACCCGCAGCGGGCAGTCGCTGGTCGCTCCGCTGTTCGCGGCCATCGCCGAGGACATCATCTACCGCACCCTGCAACGCTCCTTCGTCGCACCCGGCGGACGGGTAGAGCCCTGCCTGTACCTGATCGGCGACGAGATCACCAACATCGCGCCGATGCCGTCGCTGCCCGCACTGGCCTCCGAGGGCGGCGGCGCTGGTATCGCCCTGTCGATCTCCTGTCAGAACACCCACCAACTGGAGGAGCGGTGGGGCCGCGACGGTGGGCAGGCATTGCGCGACAACGCGAACGCCCGCTTCGTGATGGGCGGTACGCAGGACGTGGCGGCTCTCAAAGACGCGCAGTCGTTGCTCGGGCAGGTGCAGGAGCTGTCGTCGGCGGCCAGTTGGGGCGGGGGACGCGCCAGCGTGCAGGAGAACGCTCGACGGGAGAACCTGCTCGACCTCGCCGAGATGCGGACCCTGCCCACCGGCCACGCCCTGGTGCTGCTCGGCAACATGCCCCCGGTCGAGGTCGTGCAACCGGCGTGGTGGGAGCGCCCGGACGCCGATCGTTTCAAGGCCGCCCAAGCCGCTTTCACCGCCCGACTCGAAGGGCGGCGAGACTGATGACCGACCGCGCATTCCTGTTCGATATCCCGGCCGAGGCGTCGGGAGAGCAGCGGGCAATCGCTGAGCTTGCCGAGCTCATCGACTCGCTGCGTGTCAGCGTGGAACGCCTCGCCGAGGCGCACGTGGCGCTCGGTGAGCGCGTCGAGGCGATCGACGGTGACGCGGCGTGGGCGCCGGCGGGCCACTGCTGGCGGGACCTGGACGCCGATGCCGCGCGGCAACTGTGGGCGTGGCTGATCGCCTGGACGCGGTGGCTCGTCGACCGCTACGGCCTGGCCCAGGACCTCGGCGCGTGCTGGCCAGCACACCCGGCCCTGGTCGAGGAGCTGACCGCGCTGAGCGTGTCCTGGCACCACGCGTACTCCGGCAAAGCCGACCCGGACGCGCCGCTGCGCTGGCATGAGGCGCTGCACCGGGCCCGGCACCGGTGGCAGGCGTGGGACAGCACCCGCTGTCGGCACGGGCACCACACACCCCGCAGCGCCGACGCCGTCTGGTCCGCACCGTGGCCCGACGACGCCGAACAGGCCGTCACCGGCGACATCGCCGCGCGGCAGCGTGCGGTGCCGGCGCGCTCAGAAGGAGGGACGACATGACTTCACCGGCAGAGGTCACCAACGTCTGGGACTGGCAACGCTTCGAGGCCGCATTGTTCGGGCTGCGCGAGGGCGTCGACTCGCTCCACGACTACATCGCCGAGATACACGACGCGCGCCACGACCGGCGCGACGACCAACAGGAGGAAAGGCAGCAATGGACAGAGCTGGACGAGACGACGCGGCGCGAGACGGAGCTGGATTGGTCCAGCGACGGGCACCTCGACGGGGACTACACCCGCGACGTCGGCGAATGAGTGTCACCGTACGCACCGCCAAGGCTCCGCTGGCCCGCATCGGCGTCGGCCTGGAGCAGCTGCGCCACGACATCGACGCTCTGGTCGAGGTTGCGGCTGGCCAGCCGCAAGCGCGCCCGCAGCTCGTGGAGATCCACCACCGGGTGCGCCTGCTGGGACAGCAACTCAACGCCGCGCTTGGGTCGCCAGATGAGTCGGTCCCGCCGGAGGAACGGCAGTGACACCACGTTTCGTCAGGGCGACCATCGCGGGAGCTGCCACGCTGCTGCTCAGCGCGTGTGCCGGGAGCGGTCCCGCTCCGAGCATTAGCACCCCTACCACCGACCCCCATCCCGAAGGTGCGGTGCCGGCCGAGACTCTGGCTGCGGATCCCGACGGCGTCCTGCGGGCCACGCCAGGCACGGCCGACCCGGCGGCGGTGACCGCCGCGCTGAGGTTCGTGCGGGCCTGGGCGCGCCCTGACCTGCCCGCCGAACGCTGGTTGGCAGGGGTGCGTCCCTACGCCGTTCCCGCCTACGCCGATCGGCTCGCCACGGTGGTGCCAGCCAACGTGCCTGCCACCCGGGTTACTGGCGCGGGCCGGGCGGTGGCGGCCACGGCGCAGCGGGTCGACGTCGATGTCAGCACCGACGCCGGGGTGTTGCGGGTGGTCTGTGTGCGCGGCGACGCCGGGTGGCTGGTGGCCACGCTCGGTGTCCGGGAGGAGGCTGCGGCGCGGTGAACCGCGGATGGATCGGGCTCGGCGTGGTGATCGTGGCCGTGTTGCTGCTGTGTGGGCTGCCCGTGGCGGTGGTGCTCAACACCCCTGCGTCGGCGTCGGCGTGTGCTGCCACCGGCCCCTTGCGCTCGGCCATCGGGGCCGTTGAGGCGGTGGGACGGTGGGACGCCGAACAGGTCGGCAACGCCGCGCAGATCGTTGCCGTGGGGCGGGCGAATGGTGTGCCGGCCCGCGGGTGGGTCATCGCCGTGGCTACGGCCATGGTCGAGTCGAGCCTGCACAACCTGAACGGCGGTGACCGCGACTCCCTCGGGTTGTTCCAACAGCGCCCCAGCCAGGGGTGGGGCACGCCCGCGCAGATCATCGACCCGGTCTACGCCGCCACGAAGTTCTACACGAAGCTGCAGCGCATCGGCCGGTGGGAAAGCCTGCCGCTGACCGTCGCCGCGCAACGCGTTCAGGTCTCCGCGTTCCCCGACCGCTACGGCAAGTATGAAAACGCCGCCGAGCAGGTCGTTGCTGCGGTCGTCGGCGTCGCGACGATCGCCGACCTACCCGGGGCCAGCCTCGCCAACTGCTCGTCAGACCCGGTCACGGTGGCGGCGTCGGGGTGGACGGCGCCGCTAGGCGCTGCGGTGGGTAGCGGCTACGGACCGCGCGGCGGCAGGCTCCACGCCGGCGTCGACATGGGCGCGGCCCGTAACACGGTCATCCACGCGGCCAGTACCGGGCGAGTGGTGTGGGCGGGTTGCGACTCGAGCACCGGCAACTGTGACGTCGACGGCAGCCCCACCACCAAGGGGTGTGGCTGGTACGTCGATCTGGTGCACGCCGACGGGTATGGCACGCGCTACTGCCACATGGTCCGCCGGCCCGACGTCAGCGAGGGCGACACCGTGCAGGCCGGTCAGCGGCTTGGCCTGGTGGGCACCAGCGGCCACTCGTCGGGCCCGCACCTGCACTTCCAAACCCACCAGAACGTGTGTTCGGGATCGCGGTGCGACCTGGACAACTCCAACTCCACCAACCCCGTCGAGTTCATGCGCCAACGCGGCGCCCCGCTCGGCGAGGAGAGGGGGTGAGGCGTTGGTCGGAGGCGGCAGGTAGGTCATCAGCAACAGCACGGGGGAGAAGACATGTACGACGAGGATGAAGGCATCGAGCGTCCGCGCCGGCCGGCGCCGCAACCGCCGCCGCCGCAGGACCGGGGCGGGCAGGTCGGCCAGCGGCGCAACCGCAAGCCCAACCGGCGCCCGGCACGGCGCAGGTGGACGCAATGAGCGCCGCCACGGACCGCCGGCCACGTCGAGTCGCGGGCATCTATCGACCGCCGGTCAACGCAGCTCGGATGCCGCCACCGCGGCCGGGGCCGCTGGCGCAGCTGGTGCGCACCGCCAACACCGTGCGCGCCCAGGTGGAACGCGGCGTCCTGCGCGACGAGGGACTGACCTGGACCACCTACGACGTGCTGGTGTTGGTGTGTGCGCGCCGCGCGGTCGAAACCCGCACGGCCGCCGCCGAGGTTGGCATCGCCAAGGCCACCTTGACCAACGCCCTCGTGTCGCTCGTCGACCGGGGGTTGGTACGCCGGGACCTTCAGGAGGATGACCGACGGCGGGTGGTCCTTCGCCCGACCCAGGCCGGCATGGACCTGGCCCGCCGCGTCCAGGGCCCCGTTGAAGCCGAACAAGCCCGCCTGTTCGGTGAGCCTGGCATGCCGTCGGGAGACAGCCTGGCCCGGGTTCTGCGGTCTCTAGCCACCCGCTCTCGTCAGGACGGCGCCACCGACGAGCCGGACGCGACCCGGTGAACGGGCGCATCGGTGTAGCCCGCGGCACCGCCCTGTACGTCGGGGCGGTGCTCGGGCCCGGTGTTCTCGTCCTCCCAGCGCTGGCCATGCACGCCGCCGGCCCGGCGTCGCTGCTGGCCTGGGCCGCCATGCTGACCGTGTCGGTGCCGATCGCGGCGGCATTCGCCGCCCTCGGCATCCGCTACCCCGACGCCGGTGGGGTGGCCACGTTCGTCCGGCAGGCGTTCGGACCAGCAGCGGGCACCGTCGTCGGTTGGTGGTTCGTCGCGGCAGTTCCACTCGGCATGGTCGCCGGGGCTCTGGCGGGTGGCCGGTACGCCGCTACCGCCCTGGGGTGGGGACCTGCTGCGGCTGGGTGGATCGCCGCTGGTGTCCTGGGCTTGGCATACGTGATGAACCTGTTCGGGTTGCACGTGTCCGGGCGCGTGCACCTTGCGCTCACCGGCGGGCTCTTCGCGCTGCTCGCGATTGTCGTCGCCGTGTCGCTGCCACATGTCGCAGCCAGCCGGTTCGAACCATTCGCCCCGCAGGGTCTCGCTGGAATTGGCAGCGCCGCCGCGGTGCTGTTCGTCGGCGTGTGTGGGTGGGAAGCCGCCGCCAACCTGGCGGGAGAGTTCGCGCGCCCTCGCCAGCAGTTGCCCGTCGTCGCTGCCGCGAGCCTGAGCATAGTCACCCTGCTCTACGTCGGTCTCGCGATCTGCACCGTCGGCGTCCTCGGCGCTGCCGGTGGAGATACCGAGGTGCCTCTTCTCCTGTTGCTCGATCCCTTCGCCGGGCCGGGCGCGATGGCAATCACCGCGCTGTGCGCGCTGCTGTTGACCTTCGGCGCGATCTTCACCTTCATTGCCGCCGCATCGCGTGCCGGTGCGGCGCTGGGCCGTGACGGCGCCCTGCCAAGGTGGCTTGCCGCCAAGGGCGTCGTTGGGGTGCCGAGGCGCAGCCTCGCTGTGCAAGCGAGCGCCGCGGCGGCGGTCGGGGTCGCAGCGCTGGGGGCGCCAGCGGTGGTTGACGTCGACCTGCTGATGCGCGCGTTCTCGGCGCTCGTGGCATCGGTCACCCTGCTGGGACTCGCCGCCGCCGTGAGACTGCTCTCGTCTGCGGTGATTCGCACGGGCGCAGCGGCAGCGGCGGTCGTCGTCGGCGCGGTCGCAGCGTTCGGTGGGCGTCTGGTGATCCTCCCGGTAGTCGTGGCCACTGCGGCATGGGCCTGGCACCAGCGCCATCCTCGGCCGCCCGCGCCGTCGGTCCCTGCACCACGGACGGAGCCCGCCGTCGGGGCGACGTCGAAGCGGATCCAGGCGCTAGCCGGCAACTCCCGGCAACTGCACGATCGCCTCGCCTCAGACGCACGCAACGCTGCGCGAACTCGAAGCCGCCCGCGCGTTCGGCGGTCATGACCGGCGGCGGTCGCCGGCTCTTCCCTGGTCGGCGACCGCCGCCCTTCTGCTGCCCGAACGACCGGCAAAGGAGCCCTTGGTGACTGTGACCGCTGCGCCAGCTAAGCCCGCTCTAGCAGGACTGGGCTGGCGCCTGGGTGCCCTGTACGGGCCCGCGATCTACGGGGTCAGCGCCGCTGCCGTAGCGCTCCCGGCCGCCGCCGCCGGATTGCACGCCACCGGATCTGCGGCGGTGTGGATCCTGACCATTCATGCTCTTGGACTCGGCATCGGCGCGGCCGTGGCCGGACGAGCCACCGATATCTGGGGCCTTCGCCGCGTACTCACTCTCGGGGCTGCTCTCCTCGCCGTCGGCACGATCGTGTGCGCGAGCGCGCCCGTCCTCATCGTCGCCGTCGCCGGTCGCGCGATGATCGCCGCTGGGTCCGGGACGATGACCGCGACCGCGCTCACGCTCGCCGCCGGCCATCCTGGGCCGCAGCGGCCGATGGTGTTGGCGCGGCTCGGGGCGATGATGGCCCTGTTCTCGGCGACCGCGCCGTTGGCCGGTGCGCTCGTCACCGCCGTGTCGTGGCGAGCAACGCTGGTGCTGCCCGCGCTGTCGCTGGTGGCGCTGCCCTTGTGCTGGCCGCTGACCCACCGTCGACGGGTCGCGGGGCGGGTCGACGGGGTGGGCGCTGGCCTGCTGGTGCTCGTCGCAGCAGGGCTGCTGCTGACGATCCAATCCGCCACCCTGCACATCCCACAACCGGCCGTCATCGCCCTGCTGGCCGGCACCTGCGCGCTCGGAATCCTGCTGATCGTCCACACCAGGCATCTCCGCACCGGGTTCCTACCGGCGGCAGTCGTAGGGAGCCGACGGTTTTGCCTCGCGGGCCTCGTCGGAGCCGGTGTGTACGGCGGGCTGTTCGCCTGCGTCTACGCCGTACCGCAGATGCTGACCCGCCTCGGCTACAGCGCCCAAGGCGTCGGCCTGCTGCTTCTACCCGGCGCAGTCGCAGCGGCGCTGATGGCCCGCCTCGCCGCAACCGCCATACGCACCCTGCCGCCGCAGCGCGTACTGGCTGGCACAGCCGCCCTGTTCAGCGCCACCGTCCTGCTCGCCGCCGTCAGCCAGCGGCCAGCGGTGTTGGCCTGCGCGGCCACGGCCGGCTTCGCAGCCTTCGCCATCGCCCAGATGACTCTGACCGCTGCCATTTCAGCGCACACGGCCCCTCCGGCACAGGCCGGCGCTGTAGGCCTGCTCAACCTCATCTTCTTCATCGGAGGAGCGCTCGGGTCAGCAGGTTGCGCCGCCCTGTGGCACCCGCTCGGGCTACCCACCGCGCTCGCCGCTACGGCAGCGCTGCCGGCAATAGCCACTGCGGTCGCGTGGAAATGCCGCCTCTGACAGACGCCCCACGACATCACCCAGCACCCCTACGTGATAGCCCGGCACTCTCCATCCTTGGCCTCGACAGGAGCGAACAATGAGAGCAAACCCCCTCAACGGACCTGCCCAAGACCCTCGACTCGATGCCCTCCTGCGCCAGCTCACTGCCGCGCAAGCCACGAACATCGGTTTCCCCGCAGCCGTCGACATCGACTACCGCAATGTGGCGCCGCTGTTCGCGCACCTGCTGAACAACGTTGGCGACCCTGACGCCTACCCAACCCACCCCAACCACAGCAAAGACTTCGAACGTGAAGTGCTTGCCTTCCTCGCCGGTCTGTTCCGCGCGCCCGAGCGCTGGTGGGGTTACATCACCAGCGGCGGCAGCGAAAGCAACCTCTACGCCCTGTATCTGGCCCGCAGCCGTTACCCCGACGGCGTTGTCTACTACTCGACCGCCACCCACTACAGCGTCCCCAAGGCTGCCCATCTGCTGGGCATGACCACGGTCGTTGTTGACGCTCAGCCCAATGGCGAGATCGACTATGACCAGCTCGCTCGGCTCGTGCGATGGCACCGAGACCGGCCCGCCATCGTCGTGGCCAACATCGGCACGACGATGACCGAAGCGATCGATGACGTGGGACAGATCCGCGCCGCACTCGACCGCATCGGAATCACCCAGCGCTACATCCACAGCGACGCCGCGCTAGCCGGGGTCCCCCTAGCGCTCGCGGACGACCCACCCGGATTCGACTTCGCCGACGGCGCCGACAGCATCTGCGTCAGCGGCCATAAATTTCTCGGCACGCCCCTGCCCTGCAGTGCGGTCATAGCGTTGCGACGCCACACCGCTCACCTGAACCAACTCGTCGCGTACACCGGCTGCGCCGACGGCACTATCACCGGCTCCCGCAACGGCCACGCCGCCGTCATGATGTGGAGCGCCATACACCGCTACGGCCGGGAGGGGCTGCGCGCACGAACGTACGACGGCCGCGAGTTGGCCGCCTACACCTGCCGCCGCCTGCGTGAAATCGGCTGGCCGAGCTGGCGCAACCCCGAGGCCATGACAGTCGTCCTGCGTACGCCTCCGCAAGCGGTCTTGAAGCGGTTGGCCGCTTCCGACCAGTGGTGGATGGAGCCATGTGATCTGCATGCCAGGAGTCAGCCGAACCCAGATCGACCAATTCATCTACGACATCGTCGATGCCGCTGGGCCGCATGATGCTTCGATCGCGGAAGCGAGCGTGCCGCTGATCGGGACCTCGGACGCCCCGGCTCCACGTGGGGCGTCCGAGCTGCAAGTCGTACCGACGGAGGCACGCTGAGGCCGGCTCGGTTGAAGGACTTCCAGTCACGGGATCGTGGTGGCAGTAGGTGGGCACACGGTTGGTGAGAAGCGACGAGAGTCGGACTAGCAAGTGACCCGGCCGGTCTCTGTTGTCGGCGTGACTGCCGGCCGGGTGGCGCGCGCTGGTCAGGAGGAGCAGGTGTTGAGCATGCTCTGTAGTGCGGACTTCTCCGAGGATTGCAGGGTGAGGCTCCAGTTGTACTTCACGGTGATCCACATTTTGCTGTAGGTGCACCGGTACGACGACAGGGACGGCTGCCAGGTGGAGGGGTCCTGGTCGCCCTTGGACTGGTTGACGTTGTCCGTTACCGCGATCAGCTGCGGGTGGGTGAGGTCGTTGGCGAAGCTCTGCCGGCGGCTGGTCGTCCAGGAGTTCGCGCCGGAGCGCCACGCTTCGGCCAGGGGCACGACGTGGTCGATGTCGACGTCGGAGGCCGCGGTCCAGGTCGCTCCGTCGTACGGGCTGTACCAGCGGCCCGAGGTGGCGGCGCAGGAGCTGTCGACGCCGACGGAGGTGCCGTCGCGCTTGAGGACCTGTTCGCGGGTGTTGCAGCTACCGCTGATCGTGATCCAGTGCGGGAAGAGGTCGCGGGAGTAGCCGCTGGTCGAGCCTTGGGTGGCCACGTTCAGGGCGTTGAGCTGCGACTGTGCTGTCGCCTTCGACGGGATGCCGGGTGGCGTGGCCGAGGCCGGCTGTGCAGCCACGGCGGCCAGGTAGGTCCCCGCGAGGGCGGCGACCGCGAGGACGGCAGCACGGCGTATGAGACGCGGGAAGGACGTGACAGAGGGCGCGATTGGCATGAGCGGCAGCCTTTCGTCAGGGGTGGACGGCAACCGTCTCTGACGATCATGTCAATCGATGGTCGTGCCCGTAAAGGATGCCGTTCTGGCCACTGACCATTCGGGATCCCCTGGCGCCCGCACTCCTCCTGGCAGACGACCGGCCTATCCAGTGCTGTGCATGCCGGCACCGTGGGCGGTGCCAGCTCCGACCCGCAGGGGGATGTGGTCCCAGGTTGTCGGCTGCTGTCATCTACTGCCAAACCGCGTCGCCCTCACCGGGCAATGCGTGGTCCGCCGGAGAGGTGGCAGCCATGCTTAGCTGGCGGTGCTGGCATCAGCCGTTGCCGCTGCGTCTGTCCATCCAAGGAGCTGCCTCATGGCTACCGTCTCAGTCCTGTTCGTTGGCGGCGTCGCTGATGGAGCCATCCGAGACATCCCCGCACAAGCCGATGGAAGCCCTCCGCACGTCTGGCAACTTCAGCAACGCAACGAGGTGACTGCTACTGGCGTAGACGTTGACCACCTCTACGAAGCCGCTCCCACACCTGGCGATGACGGCGTGTGGATCATGCGCTACGTCCGCAGCGACCCCGCCTGAGAGACCCGGAGCCGGATAAGTGCTATTTCTTCCGGCATGTCTGTGATCCGGTATCAGCGCAGGTGACCCGTGAGGTGCGAACGCGGGTGCTGCTCATCGTGCTCCCGACTACCGCTGACCTACTTTCCCCTGTCGTCCGTCGCCGCCTCGCGTCTGAGGTCAGTTCCCATCGAGCCCTTGCCGGTAGCCGCCCGGCCGGATGTGCACGCTTTCGCCCTCGATCGTGATCAGGTCGGCGTCATTTCCGCCGTTGGTAATCGGGTCCCAGGCTCCGTGCAGGGTGACCGTCGGCGTGGTGAAAGTCAGGTTCTCGGCCAGATAGAAGATATAACGCTCGTGGCCCTGTTCCCACAACCCGTCGGAGCTGTGCGGGTAAGTGTCGAAATCGACCTCGTTGTATTGCGGGTCTAGCAGGTGCACGAACGCCTTTTCGGCATCCTTGGTGACGCGTTTGCAGTAGGACTTCCATTCCTCGTCCGAGGGCTGGCTGAGTGTATCGCCCGCCTCCAGCATCCGCACCGTCATTGGCTGGGCGCGTAAGGGGAAGAGGTACATCTCGTCAGTGACTCTGGAGCCGGGAGTGCGCGGCCACTCGTTGGACAGGATCTGTTGGCGTTTGCGGTGTGCGCGCTGGAAGAGCCGCTGGTAGGTGTCGGCTTTCGAGGCGATGCCGACGTATAGCAGTTCGTAGGTGGCAAAGTCGCGCCACTCATGGAAGCCGAGGATGCCGGGGAGGCGATGACTGCGATTGTAAATGAGCTTCTCAGTGCTGAACCACTCGAACAGCTTGGCGATGCCCGCGTCGACATCCTCGGGCGTGCCGTCATAGAACAGCAACGCCTTCTCGTTCCATAGGATGGTAATTTCACCATTCTCCGGGTCGATGCCTTCGATGTTGGAGGCGAGGTGCGACGGATGGAGGGTCACCGAGTCGCTGATCCCCGTCCCGGTGCTGATCTTCAAGTGCAGCAGACCCTCGTCATCCTGGCGGAACTCGGAAAACCTCGCCTCGGCGCGCATGGCGATCATGTAGAAGTCGCTGTTGCGCAGCCGGTCGACGACCCCCTGCTCTGAGATAACCCACTCGGCTTCCTGGTTCGAAACTGGCGGATACGTCAGTTCTAACGACGCCACCATCCCGTTCATCGCCAGCACGTGTGCACTCTAGTTGATGCCGTCAATGGCTGTCGGGGTGGCAGAAGCTGTTCGAGTACGCCGATTACTTGATCAAGAAGGCCAGAAGCTACAACGCCTGGTCCGCCGTGCGCCGGTTCAACGGTCCGGCTGCGTCGGGCGACGATCGTACTGGCCTGGGCGGGCGGGCGGGCGGCAACAGCGTGCCGGTGATCGCCGCCGGGTCTAGGCCGACGAGGACTCGGTGCAGCTGGGCCGAGCGCTATGCCGGGTCAGCGGTGGTGATGGCGTCAAGTGCGTCCGCGAGTGCGATCGGGTTCAGCCCGAGTAGCCGCAACACATAGGGCGGGAGAAGGACGAAAAACAGGTGGTAGAGGCCGTCGGGTTCGACTTTCTGCAACCACGTCAACTGCCGTGCTTGCCAAAGCAACATCACTGCGGTGCAGGCCGTGCCGTGTGGTGTGGGTTTTTCGTGTACGGTGCTCTGGATCTCCATGCGCATGGAGCCGAAGGCAGTCGCGATCATCCATTGCAGGACAGCGTCGCCCAGGGTGCCGTTCGCGAGTTCGACCTCGACCGTGTCGCAGAGGTTGAGCGCCCAACTGCGGCGTTCGACGGCTGCCATCCAGCCGGCACGCAGCCGCTCCAGCGTCGACTCCTCGACGACACGGCGTAGCTCGGCTCGGACGTCTCCGGTCGGCAAGAGTGTGTTCCCGGCTTCGTCGGTCAGCTCGGTGGCCTGTACCCCGTCGGGAAATTCGAGCATCGAGGCGCCTGGCACGGCCGCGCCGGCAGGGCTCATCGACCGCACGAGCGCGGCCATGCCGGTTCCGTTCAGTTCCGAGCCGTCGAGTGCCACGGTCGTGGACATCAGATGGAAGTCGGCCGGGGTGAGTGGCTCGGCGAGCGCGGGTCCTTTGTCGAAGGGCAGCAGCTCGGCGGGGGCGAAGGAGATCCCGGCGGCTTTGATTCGAGCGTCGATGCGGCGTATCCGCCGGGGAATCAGCGCGGTCCTGTCGCGGCCCGGAAGTCGCGCCGCCGCGTCCTGCGCCAGGTCGTAGGCGTCCTCACTGTCCGCGACGGGATCCGGCAAGGGGAGGGTGACAGCGGACTGGAAGGCGGCTCTGACGGTCGGCTCAGGCACCGCGTGCCCGTCGCCGAACGCGCGCAGTGCTACGTCGTGAGTGCGCTGGCCTCGGCGAGCGTGGCGGCCGAGCCAGGTGACCAAGTCGGCCGCTCCGGGCGCGGGCTGCGAGGACCTTCCGCCGAAGCCCTGTCGTATGGATGTGTTCGCGGGAATCAGACCCACGCGACGCCAGTGCTCGACCTGCGTAGCGGTTACGCCCACTGCCTGTTTCCGGGCGTAGTCGATCAGCGCCTGGTCCGCAGGGCTTGGTGGCTTCCGGGGCACGTCGTCGAAGATACGCGGCTGAGTGCCCACAGCCCCGCAAACTCGTCTGGGTTAGCGGCCGGTGGCGGTGTTCTCCTGATCGTGCCGCGGCCACCAAGGTCGCGGTGATCCCGGACGAAGGAGAGCCCGAACCATGTCTCGCCGCGGAACGCCAACCCGCAGGAAGCCGCTCCGTCGGCGTCTGCCCTCTGCTACCCCTAGCATGCGCCGAGCTGCAGGCCACCGAACCACGGTCATCGGTGGCCTTGCCCTCGGGGCGGTCCTGGCCGGTCTGCTCGCCGCTGACAGCTCGTCGTGGGCCACCGGCATCGAGACGGCGCTGGCCGTCACCGCCGCCTGTGCCGCGTTCGCCGCGCGTCCGCCCCGCTAACCGTCGCGCACTTACCTGCCTGACGGGTGATCCAGAGGAGGTGTCACACCCTGCTGATTCACTGTTGGCAGACCGTTAAGGAGAGGTGTGTTCGGTTGAACCAAAGCCGTGCTCCGGATGGGCGGCGTGACAGCGCGCCCGGGACATCGGCCGAACAGCCGTGCCCCTGTCACCCGGAGCCGACCATCGGTGCCGACCGCCGCCGAACACCGCCAGCGTCGGGCAGGCGGTCGGCGGCAGAACGTTGCCCGCTTCTCCCAAAGGCCAGGGCGAACGCTCGGCGGGCGCCTGGCTTGAAGTCCAGTATCGTGAGCGGCCGGTCCGCACGAGCAGGTCGTTCCTGGAAGGAGCGTGGGCGGTGCGTGTGATCGCCGACAACCGGTATGCCGAGATCGCGAACACCCGTCGTGTTGGTGGTCAGGCGGAGGTCTTTCAAGCCTCCGACCTGCATCAGGGCGGCAGGCACGTGGCCGTGAAGCTGGTTCCCGCCACATCCGATGAGATCTACCGCATCTACTTTGAGCGGGAGACTGCGGCGCACCACAAGCTGGACCACCCGAACATCGTGTCGCTGCTGGACAGCGGCACCGACCACGGCGCGGGCGTGTACTACGTTGTGCTCAGCTGGGTGCCGGTGTCGCTCAAGGACTGGCTGGCAATCGCGCCCGAGACTCCCGGCTGGGACGATGTTGCTGAGGTTATCGCTCTGCCGTTGGCGTCGGCGTTGGCGCACGCACACTCGATGGCAGTGCTGCACCGCGACATCAAGCCCGGCAACGTGCTGTGGGACGGCGAGAAGCCGTTGCTCGCCGACTTTGCCTTGAGCAAGATCAAGGACCAACTCGCGGGCGCGACCGACGCAACGGTTGCCGGGATGACCAGCGCCCCGTGGGCGCCACCGGACCTGGCCTCGCGCGGCTCGACCAGGTTCGACGTCTACAGCCTGGCCGCGACACTGCTGCAATGCGTCACCGGCTGGGAGCTACGTGACCTGCCAGACATCAGCCGAGCGCTCGACGAGGCCGACCTGCCGCCCGGTGTCCTGGCGCTGCTGCGACGCTGCTTGGACGTCGATGCGGCGAAGCGGCCGGCCGATGGACAGCAGTTCTACCTTGAGCTGCAGGCCATTCAGGCGGCGCGCAGCGAAAACTGGCACGACCAGAAGGTGCTGTCGTTCGAGCTGTCCGGCGCGGCGCGCCGATCATTGGAGGAGACCGGTGACGGCCGCTCGGCCGAAACCGTCATCGCGGGGCTGCTCGGCGCGGCCACCTACGTACTGCCCCGGTTGAAGAGCCTCGGCGGCGGGCGCACGGTGCTCAACGCCGACGAGTTCCGTCTTGTCGGTGACCAGGTCGAGCTGGTGCTGGTCTTCAAGAACCGTCATCAGCTGCTCTGTACCCGCGCGGCGATCAAGGACTTCGACGAGCTGGAACGCTGGCGCCAGAACGACGACACGATTGTCTTGGACAGCCGCGACTACACCTGGACGGCACAGCGGCCAACTAACCCGCAGAGAGCCGCCGCAGCCGCCGACGAGCTGCACCTGCTGCTGGAAAAGGCTGTCCAGGACGCCGGTGATCGCAACAGCGACACCTTCAAGCAGGCGCGGATGACCAACTGGTCACAGCTGATCGAGGCCAAGGAAGCGCTGGAGAAGCGCCTCGAAGAACCCATCAATTATACGCGAATCAGCCGCGACGGCGCCCAGTTCGACCTGCAGACCACGACCCCGCTGACGAGTGCCTTCCTCGACCAGGAGCGCATGGCCCGCCCCGTCGACGAGCCCGCGGTCCGGGGCGCTGCGGTGACGATCGCCGAGGTCGACGGCACGGACATCACGGTGCGGGCGACCCGGCCCGGCGACGAGCTGCCTGCCCACGGTGTGCTGGTGCGCGACCGCACGCCGTCGCAGGCCGCGATCCGCCGGCAGAAGACCGCGCTCGCCGCCCTGCGCGACGGCAGCTCCGCCCGCCCGCACCTGCGTGAGCTGGTGCTGGACCCGTCAGTGGCGAGCGCGCCGGAGCCGGTGGCATTCGAGCCGCTGCGCCCTGACTTCGACGACGACAAGAAACTCGCCGTCGCGCACGCGCTCGGCTCGCCGGACCTGTTCCTCGTCCAGGGCCCACCCGGCACGGGCAAAACCTCGTTCATCGCCGAACTCGTTCACCAGCACCTTGCCGCACGGCCCGGTGACAAGATCCTGCTGGTCAGCCAGATGCACGTCGCGATCGACAACGCGATCACCCGGCTGCACCGCTCCGGCGTCACCTCGGTCGTGCGTCTGTCGAGCCGCGACGACAACGTCGACCCGGACGCCGCGCACCTGCTGCTGTCGAACAAACTGCGCGCGTGGGCAGACGAGATCCGCGCTCGCGCCCGCACCGGCATGGCAGCGTTGGCCGATCGCGAGGGTGTGCACATTGACCATCTGTCCCTGGCACTTCGTGCTGAGGAAGCCCTGGCCACCCTGCGGCAGAAGACCGAGACCGCCGAGTTGCTTGGCCCGCTTGATGACGACGACCGGCTCGACAACGAAGACCTGCCCGAGGAACGCGCCGAGCTGCTGGCGGACTATCTGCGGGCCGCCGAGCGCGCCGACACCGCCGCCGCTGAGGTCCGCACCGCAGCCAGGGCCCTTGAGATCGCCGTCCCGGACGAGCTCGGAGAACCGGAGCTGGAGAAGCTCGTCGCCGGCCTGCTGGACGGACCCGGCGCCGGGCCGCGGCTGCGGGAACTGCTGCGAACCCAAGGTGACTGGCTGGCCAGCCTCAACGACCCACAGACCGCTGAACCGATGTTCCTGCCCACTCAGAGCGTGGTCGCCGGGACCTGCATGGGCTTCCTGGCCAACCCGCACATCCAGAACATGCAGTTCGATCTGTGCATCATCGACGAGGCGTCCCGGGCCACCGCCACTGAACTGCTGGTGCCGATGACCCGGGCCAAGCGGTGGGTGATGGTGGGCGACACCAAGCAACTCCCGCCCATGGTCGAGGAGGTGTTCGAGTACCGTGACCTGGTCGACACGTTCGACTTGGACAAGGTGTTCCTCACCTCGTCGCTGTTCGACATCCTGCTCGGCGAGGCACCGCCGGCCTGCACAGCCAGTCTGGTCACCCAGCACCGCATGGCCGAACCGATCGGCGAGCTGATCTCGCAGGTCTTCTACGCCGGCACCCTCGTACACGACCCCGTACCTGTCCTGGCGCCCGAATCTGTTGACGACAGCGACCGGCTGGTGTGGTTCTCCACCAGCCGACGCACCAACCGCCGCGAGGACGCCCGCCGCGCCGGAAGCGCGAGTTCCTCGAACAAGCACGAGGCGGCGAAGGTCGCCGACCTTGTCGCACGCCTCGACACCGATGTCCAAGCCGGCAAGTACGCCCGCACCGACGGCGGCAAGCTGGAAGTGCTGATCCTTACCGGGTACCGCCGGCAATGCACCGAGATCGAACGCGCGCTGCGGCGCCTCACCCTGCGGCACGTCACGGTGCAGGTCAAAACCGTGGATGCGGTCCAAGGACGCGAAGCCGACGTGGTCATCTTCTCCGTCACCCGCAGCAACCTCACCGGCGAACTCGGCTTCCTCGCTGACCGATACCAGGGCCGGGTCAACGTCGCCCTGTCCCGCGCCCGGGAACTGCTCTGGATCGTCGGTGATTCCGAGTTCTGCAGCAGCAAACAAGGCCCCCTCAACCGGGTACTCAGCCACATCACAACCACCGGCGGAAGGGTGCAGTACCTGTGAGCCGCGACATCTTCGCCGACGCCGCACGCCGCCACGCCCACGCCCTTCCGGGACACACGCTGCTCGCCGCGGAGCCATGCGCCATCCCCGCCTCCGTGCTGACCGTCGACGTTCTGGTCGAGCAGTCCGAAGACCTCGAAGCCGGCCAGAAGTACACCCTGCGCGCCCTGCTTGGCGGCATCGACACCGTCGAAGACCTGCAACTGTTCCTCGGCCTCGACGACGGCGACACCGGCCGCGCCGTCGCCGGACTCCTCCTCGCCGAGTACATCACCTACCAGCCACCCGCCGACGGCGGCCTGCGGCGCCTACAGCTACTGCCCGCCGGGCAGGAAGCCGCCCGCGACGCCCAGCTACGCCGCCCAATGCCCACTACCATCCCGGTCGTCTACGACCGCCTCACCGGCACCGTGAACGACTGGCGACGCAACTCCCTGCGCCGCTCCAACCAGGCGAAAGGCGATCCCGGACGGCTCCTGCTGCCACCGGCGAGCAGCCTGCCGGTCCGCACCGTCGACCTCAGCATCGCCGCGCTCACCAGCACCCTGGACCAGCGCAGCCGCGACGGTGCACGCCTGCTCGGGATCAGTGGCGTCACCGAGAACCGCAACTTCTACCACGACGCCATCCTGCTCGTCTTCACCGACGACGAAACCCGCCAGATACGCCTCGGCGTCGACGTCGACGGCAAGTGGAGCGAAGCGCACACCGCCGCGCTAGAAAGCATCGGCGCCGTCGAACGCCTGCGGCTGTCGGCCGCACCGGTCGAACACCCCCACGCACCCGTCACCGACCCCGGCGAGCGGCTGAGCAAAGCAGACGTCCTCGCCCTCCAAGCCGCCGGAAACGATCCGGACGGAGACGGTGCGAATGCCGCGTTGAACCGGGCGGTGATCCGCTGGATGGGCGTGTACGAACACCCGGCCTGGCTCGATGACGCCCTCGCCAGCTCACAGCGCCGACTGCTCATCAGCAGCCCGCAGATCCGCACAGCCGTCGCGTCCAACCGGTGGATCGGCGTCCTGGAGAAGCTGGCCCGCGCCGCCGACGTGACCATCGTGTGGGGCCCCGGTGACGACGACGGAACCGATCAGGAAGCCATCGACGCACTGCATGCCGCCGCGCGCAAGACCAATCGCCTCGCCGTCGTACGGGTCGCCACCACCCCGGCGAAAATCCTCATCAGCGACGGTTACTACCTCACCACCAACTTCAACTGGCTGTCATTCCGCGGCGAGCCGTCACGCATCTACCGCCCGGACGACGGCGAACTCGTCCAGGACCAGGCACTCACCGACCGCGCCTACGACATCTACCTGACCGAGGCATGCGCCAACGCGGTCGAGGTGGTCGGCACCCTTCCGGCCAAATTCCGCGCCGAGGCCGGGCCCGGCTCTGACGCCACCCCGCCGAACCACATCCCACCGAGCAGCGGCATCGGACGGGACGCCCGTCGGCCGCCAGCGCCGTCGAAGGCAGAACGACGCCGCGTAGCACTCAGCAAGCTCGCGGCAGGCCAGACCGTCGCAGGACCGGTGAAGCGCCTGACGCCTTTCGGTGCCTTCGTCGCCCTGGGCGAGATCGACGGCTTGATCCACATCTCGCAGATGGCACACCACCGTGTCGAGCACCCGTCCGAGGTCGTCAACGTGGGTGAGACGGTCACCGTGCAGGTCCTCGACGTCGATGTCGCGCGCGAGCGAGTGTCACTGTCGCTGAAGGCGGCGACCTCTGCGAGTTCTGAACCGAGCCGGCCAGGATCTGAGTCGCCAACCCCGCAATGGAAGACACGTCGATCCCGCTGATGTAGACCCCAGCACCGCTTCCCCCTGGCTGGCGAAGCTCTGGACCTCACGCGGGCAGTCAGCCGACTGAAGGCGCTTGCCGTGCCACAAACTGCCCCTTTGCTCCACGCACGGGGCCTACGCTGGTCGGCACGATGACGTCAGGGCAACACACCGCGCAGCGCCTGCGCCGGGGCGCGTTCGGACCGACGACCTTTGGCACTCGGGCGTTCCACTCCTGACGGTGGCTGCAGCCCGCATCCAAAGCTCTTGCTGCAGCCCGCATCCAAAGCTCTTGCAGCGCTGTCGATACTGTTCTTCAAGGAACTGCAGCCCACGATGTGGGTCCGGCCGTTCGTCTCAACGAAGGCGTTTTTGCGGCCGACTACCTCCAGGTATCGCTCCAGCAGCGGTCGCGTCTCGGCAGCCCACCGGGCGTACTGCTTGCAGCGAACGCACGCTGCCCGTCCGCCGCAACCACAGTCGCCACAGCAGCTACACGGGGTGCAGGGATGCGCGACTCCCTCGGAGTCGACGACCATCGGGTCGGGATTGTCAGTTGCAGAGCCGACCTGACGGACGCCTACTTCCGCGCCGCCGTTCCGAAAAAGGATCTCGTATGAGCCCGGTTCGGTGATGTCGACGACCCCGATTACGTGCCACTTCGGATTGATGAGCACCCTCATCATGACAGAGTAGGTCTCGTCAGTTCGCGGGAGCAGCCCCGGTCTGGGCATCGGGCCGTCGGCAATCTGCCCGGCCTGGTCCGCCTCGGGTCAGTACATCGGGCAGCCGTTGTGCTGGCGTTCTGGCGACCGTGCGAGGTATGCGTCGTGCCCGCAGCCGTGGGCACCGTGGATTGCGACTCGTTCGCACGGACGCTTCGCATCGTGGGGCGGCCCCGCTAAACCTACGGCGATGGGGCGATCACGGGCCGGCGCCTACCCGACGTTGGTTAGTCGATCATCTGAGCGCGGCGGGCTGTCCTGCGGGGTGGCTACATCGGGATGGGATACCAGGGCTGCCACTCCTCGGTGACGTCTTTGCGGAGCCGGCGGGTGTACTCGGCGACTTGCTCCTCTAATGACGTCACCATCGCGGCGTGCCTGACCGGATCGAACGGCTCCCACTCTGGCGACGAGAAGTCGACCACGTCCGGGGTGTCGTGCAACTCGCAGTGCTGCTCCCGCCAGCGTCGCAGCGTCTCGTTCTCGGGACCACCGAGGTCGTAGACCGTGATGAGTCCTTGGGTTGAGCGCATCTGGGTCCAGGATGCGATCTGACTGCCCTCTACTGGTCTGCGGCAGCGTGGTCCTCGGCGGGTGCGGGCGATGCACTGCAGGTTGTAGACCCCGTCGGGCAGGTACCAGATTCGGTTTCCGAGCAGTACCAAGTCCGCGCGTTGGGTCATGGTTACGACGGTAGAGGGCCGTGGTTACGTTGATGCGGCGGACACGCGCTGCCGCCACGTCACAGCGAGCGCGAGGGGTGCCTCGGCTGGTTGTCGGGATCCGACTCAGTGGTGGCGGGGCAGCTCATGTCTAGTCGCTCTTGTCTCTGCCCGTTCGTGTCGATGGCTCGGCGTAACCCACGTTCAGCCAAGCTTCCTTGGTGATCGGTGAGCCGTAGCTGGCACAGGGCTCTGGTGGGGTGAAAATCGCCAACCGCCGCTCGGTACGGACGTCTGCCATGGTGGCTCCGGGAGGCAGGCTGTCCAACGGTGGAAGGTCGCGAATCTGCTGCTTGACTTCGGTGGATGCAAACAGTGCCTTCACGACCGCATCAAGGACTCGGTTTGCCAGCTCGTCGGATGTAAGGTCTTTCGCGTCCCGGGCGGCGGTGGCTGCGGCGGCCCGCATGGGTGCCAGCACTGCGTCAGGTAGCACGGGCTCTCGTGCCGTCATGGTCTCCCCAATCATCAAAGCCGGTGGCCAGAGTATCGCTGCCTCGTGCCTCGTGCCTTGGCGTTCGACGGTGCCTGTGGATCTGCATCGTGCTCTTCTCTCTACGTCGGTCCCCACACGCGGAAGACCGCCCCGATGGCTGCGGTGACGGGCTGTCACGTAGTCGACGACCTCCTGGCCGGGTGTGCTCCACTGATCGTGGCGACCGCGGAGCGCGGGGTCGCGCAGCTTGTCATGGGCGGCGGCCAGCCGTGCCGCGGACGTCAATCATCGATCTCGCGAGACTGCTGTGGGCTGGGGTCCTCGTGCTCGGCGCCACGGGGTTGAGGTGCGCCGCCCCGTGGAGCTGCCTCGCCAGCCGGTGGCGGGATGATGGTGTTGACGGTGTCGGTCAACCGCTCGACACGTTCGGCAATCCGCTGCACGAGGCCGAGGACTTCGCGGGTGAGCTGAGTCGTCGACGGTGTTCGCGCCTGCTCCGCCTGCGCCATGAGGCTTGTGAGGATGGCGCCGACCTGGTGGTCCGTTGGCGAAGCGGAGTACAATACGGGTGAGGACATGGGCTGGGCTCTTTGGCTCAGGTTGTGGGGGTCGCGTTCGCCATCTGGTGGAGCGGCCCCACTCTCGTTGAGGCGAAGTTCGGTGCCGGTGCTCGCTTCGAGAACGGTGGCGACGTCGGCTATCCGGTTCCACCATTGCGGTTCGTCGGTGCGGATGGCGCGGCCTGCGGACCAGGCGACGGCGTCAGCCATCCACAGTCCGGGGTCGTTGCGCCCTTCGACGTGGATGAGTCGCATCCGGTGGCTGATGGCTCCCTGTTCGAGGAGTCGGCGGTAGACGCGGATGTCGTTGCGGTCGATGCTGGGCAGCCGACTGCCGGTTTCCCGAGCGTTGCGCCACTCTGCGGGACTGCCCCGGGTTTCCAGGTACACGTCGCGGACTCGTTGGCCGTTGAGGTAGCGCAGGAGCCGTTCGGTGCTGAGTTGTCGGGCGTGTTCGCGTTGGCCTTCCAGGTGTGCGTGTACGTGGCGTGGGTTGTTCGGTACGGCGGCCGTGTTGCCTGGGTTGATGGGTACTTGGGCGGAGACGACGGACCAGCCGGCGTGCTCGGCGACGACGTCGAGCATCGCCTCGATGGTGCCGACGTGTCCGCGGTGATACAGGGCCGTGGAGTGGTAGCCGTCGTGGATGCCGGCGGCTCTTGTCGCGGCTGCCTCTGCGGCGGGGACGCTGTCGTGGTCGATGATGACGGCGGCCATCAGGTAGGCGCCGGGGCTGTTGCGTTGCTGGAACCACGACTCGTCGACGAACGCGGTGGGATGCGTGGCCATCAGTCGATCTCCGCTTCCTCTACGGTCCCCAGGTCGCGGGTAGTGGTGCGTTCCCGGGCGGCGGTGGCTTGCTCGGGCAGGTGCTCGGTGATGGGTGTGACGTGTGGCTGCGGCCGGGTTTCGTCGATGGCCCGGACTCGCGCGGTGGTGGTGGCGATGGCGTCGGCCAGGGTGGTGCGGCGGGTTGTGGTGCGGCGGGCTTGTTCGGCTGCGGCGGCGAGTCCGGCGTAGCGGGTTGGCAGGGCGCTGCGGTACCAGCGGCTCCAGGTGCGGTGCTGGGATTCGAGGTCGGTGACCCGCGCCTGGCGCTGGTCGATGACCTCGCGCAGGCTGGCCAGCCTTGCGCGCAGACTGGCGGCCCGGCCGGTGGCAGCGTCGATCCGCTGTTGGGCTTCGCGTTGGGCGGTGAGGATCCGGGTGCGCGACGGCCCGCGTTGCCACCAGCGGGGGCGCAGCTGTTGGGCGTGGGCGGTGGCGCGCTGGCCGGCGGCGTCGACGGCGGTGAGGAGCAGCGCGAGGTCGTGGTGGCGCTGCTCGACGTCGGTGAGGGTGAGGTGCGCGTCGCGCAGCTGGTCGGCGACGTACGGCGGCGCGGCGTCGTCGGCGGTGCGTTGCGCGGTGATCAGGCGGGTGAGTTCTGGGTCGTCGGTGGTGGTGAGGCGGCCGGCGAGGGTGGCGGCGCCGACGACGACGCGGGCGCGGTGCCAGGCGTTCCACCGGGCGATGTCCCCGATGGAGGGTTCGGGTCCGATGGGGTGCTCGCTGGTGAGTTGGTACCGGTCGCGGTAGGTGACAACGACCTCGGCGCGGGCTAGCCATTGGTCGCGGCCGGCGGCGTCGTTGGGGACGTCGCCCAGGGCGCGGGCCCAGGGGGGCTGCTGCTCGGCGGCGAGGTCGGCCAGGGCGCGGACGCGGCGGTCGCAGATGCCGGCGACCTGGCGCAGGGCGTCTCCGATGTCGCCGGTGAGGTCGGCGGGCACGCGCTCGGTGTAGGTCGCGGCGAGCTCTGGTGTGGTGGCGATGGTGGGGTCGGCGGTGGCGCGGCCGATGATGCGGTCGATGCGCCAGGACAGCACCGCGGCGATGTCGTCGGCGGAGTTAATTTCGCGGGGTCGGATGGCGCGGCGCAGCACGTCGGTGGGGTCGTGGCCGGCTTCGCGCAGGGTGGTGAGTCGGGCGATCAGCGCCGGGAGCGCGAGGTCTCGGGCGAGCCGGTCGGCGAGCTGCCGTCCGCTGATCTGCCGGACGATGGCGAGGTAGACGGGGATGCGGGCGCGGGCGGACAGGTCGTCGTAGATCGGTGTCCAGGCGTGCAGCGCGTCGACGTCGGCCCAGAGGTGCTGTTCGGTTTCGGTGGCGGAGCGGTCGGGTGTGGCGCGGCGCATGATGTCGGCGAGGACGGCTACGCGGGCGGTGGGCGGCTGCGGTGGGGTTCCTTCGCGGGGGTGGTCGTCGGTGACGACGTACGCCTCGTTGAGGGTGGTTCCGCGGGTGAGCATGACGTAGAGGCGGGCCAGGGAGGTGCTGTCGTCGACGAGCGCACGAGCGGTGTGCACGGTTTGCCCCTGCACGGAGTCGACGGTCAGGGCGTAGGCGAGCTGCACGTGCTGCGCGGCGTACGCGGCAGGCAGCACGGCGGTCGTGGCGGTGCGCAGGTTGGTGACGTGCACCTGGCCACTGCGGGTGACGGCGTCGACGCGCCACTGGTCACGGTTGGCGACGAGCGTGCCGCCGTCGCCGATGCGCCGGTCGTTGCGGCGGGTGACGATGATGTCGCCGACGCTGGCGTGGTTGCCGTCGCGCAGCCGCACGACGGGGCCAGCTCGGACGAGGCCAGCGTGGATGAGAATGTCACGGGCGCGCCGGGCGATGTCAGCGGCTTCGTCACCGGTTTCGACGAGCATCATGCTGCGCAGACCGCTTGCCATGTCGCCTGCCCACCGGTCCAGCATCTGGCCGACGAGCTGCGCCCGGTGCCCCCCGATGAGCCGGCCCCTGCGGTCGTATTCGGCCAGGACGGTGAGGTCGCCGGTGCGCAGCCGCAGCGACGCAGCTCCTTCCCACGGTTGGGTGAACCGGTGGACCGCGCTGAGGTGAGTGGTGACGCCGAGGCTGTCGAGGTAGCGGAACAGCCCGCCGGGCCCGATCGCGGAGATCTGCTCGGGGTCACCGACGAGGATGAGTTTCCCGTTGACCTCGTCGAGGAGGGTGACGAGGCGGGCGAGGTCGTGGCTAGAGACCTGCGACGCCTCGTCGATGATGACCCATTGCCCGCGCCGGAACTGCCAGTCCGCGGCGGTGGTGCCGGGTGGCGGCCGGTGTTGGGCGTGCAGCCACCGGGCGATGTTCTCGGTACGCAGCACCTCCCCGTCGTGCGCGGCGGTGGCGTCGGCGAGCAGCTGGGCTGCGGACTGTCCGACGGTGAGGCCGAGCACCGGCACACCGGTCTCGCGGGCGGCGGTGACGACGGCCCGTTGCAGGTAGGTCTTGCCGGTGCCGGCGGGCCCGACGACGCCGGTGACCCGCCGGTCGTCGCCGACGAGCCACCGCAGCGCCGCCTCCTTCTCGGGCGACAACCGCAGGGCTGCAGTAGCGGAGGTGATCGCTGCCGCTGGGGCGGGGATGGCTCCGCGGCGGCCGGCGTAGGTGAGGACTTCCTTCTCGGCGGCGAGGACCGTGTGGGTGGTCATCTGCAGGTCGCGGTGACGGGTGTATTCGCTGTGCCGGTCGCTGCCGCGTAGCAGGCTCGGCCCCCACTGCACGAGCGCTGGCGGTGTGAGCACACGCAGCCCAGCCAGACCATCGGCGATAGCCTGACCGGCGAGCGTCTGCACCCGCTGCCAGTCCGCCTGCGGTGACTGACCGGGGGTGATGTCGAGAACGCGGCCGATGGCCAACTCGAGGTGCTCGCGGCCGAACACCGCCCGCTCATTGCCGAGGTTGCGCAGAGCACGAGCGAGAGCGAGGCGCACGTCGGCACGCACGGCCGCGTCGATGACGCGGTCCTGGTCGGCGGCGGAGACACCGAGCTGCGCGGCGACCTCACGAAGCGCTGCCTCGTCGACGCCGTCGGGGTGTAGCCGGTACGCGCGGCGGAGGACCCGCCGCGCGGTGACGGCGGTGTCGTCACGGGCGGCACCGTCGAGGATGAGGCGTACTTGCCCGGCGGTGTCGAGTCGCGCGGAGCGGTCCTCAGCGTGCCAGCGCTGCACGGCCTGCTGGGTGGACTCGGCGCCCTTGTGCGGCCGGCGGGTCCGCAACGTCGCGTCCTGCGCGCGGCGACGCCACTGCGCAGCCACTGATCGCGTCGCCGGAGCCTGCCTCTCAGCCCGGCGATCCATCTCCTCGGTGATCGCGCCCCGCCGCTTGCCGAAGTGGCGCAGCGACGCCTCGCTGAAACCGACGATCTCGCGGATCCCGGAGTCATCCCGCGCGCCGAAGCCAACCCCAAGGCGGCGGTGAAGCTCGACCTCCACCGCGCGTTCGTAGGCGACCCGGGCGCCGATCGTCGCCCGGTAGAACGCCTTGCCGTCGAGGGCCAGCCACTGCGGATCGCCGTCCGCGGTCACCGTCTGGACCTTGCTGGAGACGACGATATGCGAGTGCAGCTGCGGGTCGCGCTCGCGGCTCATCCGGTGGTCGAAGACCAGCGCCGCCAGACCCGCGGTGTCGAGTTGGCGGACGCCGCCCGCGCCGGCGCGGGCGAACGCACCATGGCGCTGGAGGTGATCGAGGAGCGACCTCACCCCGGCGTGGTGCGCGGCCATAACATCCTGCTTGACCGCGTCGTCGCCGAACGCCCACAGCAGCGATACGGATTTAACGGGGGAGACGGTGACGTCGTATGCGGATACGGCCCGCCGCTCGGGCGCGTTCATGATGTCGTGCCATACCTTGTCGCGCTGCTCCACGGTGGCATCGGCGGGCAGGTGGGCCAGCGCCCGCTGGACTGCCTTCTGGCGGTACTCGTCGGTCATGGGCCTGTAGATCCGCCATTTCTGCCCGAGCCGATAACCGGCGAGCGGGTGACGCCCTTGGCCGATGAGGTACCGCATCTGCCGCTCGTTGACCCAGCCGGCGACACCAAGGACGGCGGCGCCGTTGCCGGCCCACCAGCCGGGGCTCTCTCCCCGCGCCGTGTGGTTGGCGTAGTAGGGCGTTGGCCCTCCGTCGCCCAGTGGGCGCAGGTCATGGCGGCCAGCGGCAACCTGTTCTATGACGTAGCGGTAGCCGTCGCCGGGCGAGATGCGCGTGACGGACAACATGGCTCGACCGTAGAAGATCAACTATTGAATGGCGATGGAGAATGCAAGGGGGTGTATCCCCCGTAAGCGAGCAAGAAACGAAGCGGTAGCCGTTTGGGCAGGTCGCAGAGTGCGTGGCTGAGGCTGAACGGTCGGGCGGGAAGATGATGAACTGCGGCCAGCATCGAACGAATAGACGAATTGGCGGGGTGTGTGATCTGGTGAGCTGCCGGGGGTGGTCGCTACGGTCGGGGAATGGCGAGTAAAACGGGGAACGACGCGACTCGGAATCTGCGGCGGCGGCAGGAATTGGAGCTGCGCGCGGTGCGGGCGGTCGAGCAGGCTGCCGGGACGGTGCAGGATGCGCAGCGGCGTCGGCGTGAGGTCGTCGCGCGGCTGGATCAGGAAGTCGCGACGGCTGCGGCGGCGCACGGGTTGGCCGTGGTGGTCCTGGCGACGGTTCTGAGAGATGACAGCTTGGCGGCGGACTTGACCGGGGTGGACGTGGCGCGGGTGCGGGCGTATCGGCGTGGCGCGGATGGAGCGGCGGTGCGCGCCCGGATCGCTGAGTTGGGCGAGGTGGTGCCTCGTCGGCGGCGTACGGCTGTCCCGGTGCCCGGAAATGCCGGGCCGGCTTCCGCTGGTGATGTCTCAGCCGGTGCGCCGTCCTGAGGCGGTGGGCTGGCCGGTCCGGGGTCTAGCCCGGACCGGCCAGCGTTGCGTGCGGGTGGGTGGTTAGGTCCAGTCGAGTCCGCACCCGGTGCAGACGCGAACCGTGCCTTCGCCTACCCATTCCATGAGTTCGTCGTCGGTGGCGGTGCAGTGCTCGGGGATGGCGGCGGGCCAGTCACCCTCGATGATCAAACGGCCGGGGTAGACCCATCCCTTGGCCTGGCTGCCGTGATACGTGACGGGCGGCCCCGGGTGTGGGTCGGCCAGCGGCAGCAGGGCGCGGTGGCGCAGGCCGGTGCCGCTGAGGTCGGTCGGGGTTGCAGGTGGCCGCTTCCTGTGTACGGCGCGCCGGTACTGAGTGAAGTCCTTGAAGGTGGGCGCGGCCAGTTCCGCGCGGTCGATGAGCGCGAGCGCTTCGTAGGGCTCGCCGGCCTGGTGATGGTGCAGGGCGGCGCGTAGGCAGGCGTCAGCGCGTGCGATGCGCGCGGCCTCGCGGTTGATGCGTTCCGCGAAGGTGACGCGAGGCGCGGTAAGCGTGTCGGGGTTGGCGTCGAGGTGAGCGGCAACGGCTTCCCAGATTTTGGGCCGCCCGTATTTCATGGTCAATGCGTCAAGGTGGTGGTCTGCGATGTAGCGGACGGCCGCCTCCTTACCGCCGTGGATTGGGCTGTGGAAGTAGTTGGGTGCCCAGTCGTCGCAGGCGTGGGCGATGATGACGAGTTCGGGGCGGGTCAGCCTCATGGTGCCTCTCGTGTGGTGCGTGGGTGTGCGCGGCCGGGGTGCGGCAGTGGGTGACGGGTGCGGCAGCCGGCGGCGGCGCGCTCGACGCGCGTCGGTGACATCTGGGGTGTGGTGGCCCAGCCGCTTCGTCGGCGGCCGGGCGTTGCGTTGGCAGACGTTCTGGCGATGTTGGTCGTGAGCAGGGAGGGCTGGCCGGTCCGGGTTCCACTCGGACCGGCCAGCGTTGCGGGTGCTGTGGTTAGGTGCAGTCGAGTCCGCACCCGGTGCAGACGAGAACCGTTCTGTCGGCGATCCATTCGGTAAGTCCGTCGTCGGTGGCGGTGCAGTGCTCGGGGATGGCGGCGGGCCAATTGCCTTCGATTACGGGGCGACCGGGGTAGACCCATTCCTGGATGTGGCTGCCGTGGTGCATGACGGGCGGCCCGGGGTGTGGGTTGGCCAGTGGCAGTAGGGCCCGGTGGCGCAGGTTGGTGCCGGTGAGGTCGGTACAGGAGAAGGGCGGCGTCTTCTTCTGGACGGCTCGCCGATGCTGATTGAAGTCTTTGTAGGTAGGTGAGGCCAGCTCCGCCCGGTCGATGAGCGCAAGCGCTTCGTAGGGCTCGGCGGCGACGAAGTGGTGGTAGGCGAATTTCAGGTAGCGGGCGGCTTTGGCGTCGCGTTCGGCCTGGCGGGCACGGCGCTCCCGGTGGCGGATGCGGGGCGCGCTGAGGTCTTCGGGGTGGGCGTCGAGGTGCGAGGCGACGGCACGCGAGATCATTTCTCGGCCGTGGCGCGCGGTGAGGGCTTCAAGGTGGTGGTCGGTGAGGTAGCGAACGGTGAGGCTCTTGGGCAGGTTCACTGGCGCGGCGGCGTAGGCGGCGGCCCAGTCCTGGCAGACGTGGGCGATGGTGATCCGATCGGCGCGGCTGAGGGAACTCAAGGTTTTGCCTTCCAATGGCGATGCGACGTGGGGTGAGGGGCGGGAGCGGTAGCCGGCGGCGGCGCGCTCGATGCGCGTCGGTGACGTCGGGGGTGTGGTGGCCCGGCCGCCTTGCCGGCGGCCGGGCGATCCGCGCGGGTCAGATGTGTTGGCCGAGAAGGCGGCCGGGGTCGCCGGTGGTGACCCATGCGGAGGTGTCTCCGAACAGCCGTCCCGCGCGATTGACGAGCGCGGCGGGGTACACGTCGGGGCGCTGTACGTGGTGTTTGCCGTTCTGCCACAGGTCGAGCAGCAGGGCGGCCAGCCGGAGCGTGGCGCGCATCCGGCCGGCGTTGCAGGCGTCGCAGTGGTGCCGGCGGGCGTACTTGATCAGGGCGACGGTGGCCGCGCGTAGTTCGATGGCGGCGGCGGTGCTGTGGGTGGGTGTCGTGGGCCAGGTCGGGGCGTGCTCGCACAGGTGCAGGAAGGTGATTACCTGTGCCATACGTCGGCGGGCCGCGTCGAGCAGGTTCAGGACGTGTCGCGTGTGGGGGTCGGCGGGAAGGGCCGGCACCGCGAGGGTGGGAGCAATTAGCGCGGGCATCGTGAGACTCCTCGCGTGGGGTTTGGTGGGTGTCCGATAGGGGTTCGCCGTCCCTGTCGAACTACTATTACTATACCCGATTATGTGGGCTGTGTCTATCTGGATGGCCCGGAACCGTCCGGGGCTCCGGGCCACCCCAGGGCCGGTTAGGAGCGGTAGCGGCGGCGCTGCATCGGGAGCGGTGGGTTGGCGGTCGCGCCGATGCCCTGGTGCCACTCCTTGACGCCTCCGCCGCGTCGCTTGGCTGCGTACATGGCGGCGTCTGCGCGGCGGATCAGGTCGACAGCGGTGATGTCGTTGTGGTCCGCGAGGGCCAGCCCGAGGCTGGCGTAACAGCCGAAGTTCGTTGCGCCGAGGATGACGGTTGTCGCGTCGAGCGCCTGGGCGGCGGCTTCGACGTTGTTCCGGGCGGCGTGCATGCCGTCATCAATGATCATCATGAACTCATCACCCC
The DNA here is from genome assembly GCF_043198035.1 of Micromonospora sp. NPDC048898. Classification (NCBI taxonomy): domain Bacteria; kingdom Bacillati; phylum Actinomycetota; class Actinomycetes; order Micromonosporales; family Micromonosporaceae; genus Micromonospora; species Micromonospora sp. NPDC048898. The sequence goes on along the minus strand of NZ_JBICUF010000010.1, from coordinate 5,124 downwards.
CCGTCCGGCCGACCATCGTGCGGGGAAGGCAAAGCCCACTCAGGGTGTCCGCCACCCGGCAGAGCACGAGGTCTCCGGCGGTGTGGCCGTGCTCGTCGTTGATTTCCTTGAACCGGTTGAGGTCGACAACGGCCACGGCGACCGGGCGGGTCCGGTCGGCGAGTAGGTAGTCAAGGTGCAGGAGCAGGGCGCGGCGGTTCGGCAGTCCGGTCAGGGCGTCGTGGAGAGCCTGGAAACGAGCGGTGACGAGATCGGTGCGGAGCTTCCTGTTGCGCGCGAGAAGCGCGATGCACGACGCAGTGGTGGTTGCGAGCAGGAGCGTGGATGCGGTGCTCATGTGTCTCCTTGGTTGGGGGTTTGTGTGGTGTGCGGTGGGGGTTCGCCGTCCCCTCCGAACAACTATTACTCTACCCGGTTATGCGTTCCGTGGCTACCCTGTTTGGCCTGTTCGGGCATCGGATTTTATGATCTTGGTGGGTGGTTGCCGGCGGCTACGCCGACCACCGTGCGGGGTGCGGTCGTGGCGCGTCCCCCCACTTCTTCCGGCGGTGGGGGCGAGTTCACTCGACCCGCGGCGCGCGCAGTGGAGGTCAAGTTCGGGCGCGGGGTTTCGAGGAAAAGATCATGCGGGGTGTGCATGATGTTTTGCGAGCCGCGCCCGGACTTGACCGGAGCGAGCACGTCGCTAGCCTGTTCGGCCCCCACCGAAGGAGAAGGGGTTTTGAGCAGTGCGGCCGGAGGCCGCTTCCGGTTTCCGGTCCGCTAGGACCGGGCCCGAAACCCGGCAGCACCCGACGAGTGGCGGTGGGCGTTGCCGGAGACAGCTACCGGCGCTGCTCGGCTTGGTCGAGGATCGCCCACAGCGTCGCGCGCTTCCATCTGCGGCGGTGGCGGCCTTTGGGGCCTACGTTGTCTTCGTCGGCTTGGCGAAGCACCTCGTCGGGCATGGCGTTCGGGCTGTTGTATCCCAGGACGCGGGCGGCCTCGGGGGCGCCGACGAGTTCGTCGGAGTCGCCGGAGCGGTCGGGGTGGCCCTGAGGTGTGGCGCGGGGGCGGCCGGTGTGGGGTGCGCCTTGCCCGGTGCGGCTGTCGGCGATGTCCCACACCGTGCGGCGCTTCCAACGCCGGCGCTTACGGCCGGTTCGGGTGAGGGATTCATCGTCGACGCGCTCAACCAGGAGCGGCCAGATCCGGTTTTGTCCTTGCAGTGAATCGGCGCTCTGGTAGCCGAGCATGCGCGCGACGGTGGTGCTGTTCACGAGCTCGTCGGGATCGCCGCTGCGGTCTACGGCGGCGCTCGCGGCGTGCCGGGCCCGGTCTCGCGGCAGCTGGTAGGAGGCGATGCTTTCGGCGAGCCATTTGGTGCCGTCGACGCGTTCGGGAAAGCCGTTGGTGGCCCGCTCGCCGTAGAGCTTGTCCAGGTGGCTAAGCGAGATGCCGAGCATCGCTGCGGCCTCGGCACGGCCTACGCGGCGGCTGTCGGGATTGCGGGTGGCCATGCGCCGATGATGCCGTATCGGTTGGTTGGGTGGCCGCAGGGGCTGCGCGAGCCGCCCGACACGAATGCTGATCACTTTCCTGCTCCGGTGGCCGGTGGCGGGTGTCGTAGGATGGGCGGCACGTGCTCGGCGTATGGGCCTTTGGGGGCCTGTGTGGCGTCGACACCAGGCGGCCGGGGGGAGTTCGCCAAACTAACCCCCCGGCCGTTGCCCTGCCCGCTGACGTGCGTCGGTGCGAGCGGTGGTCTCGCGGTCCGGTGGTGGCCGACCGGCGGGCGTTACTGGCGCGACGGCGTATGAGCGGCGACGCGAAGGTAGTGGCGGGCGGTCCGGGCGAGTAGCCCGTACTGAGTGTCCCAGCGCGCGATGATCCGCCCGCTCGGGAGGTGCCGTGCCACATACTCGCGTCGCAGCGCGGTCCAACCCCCGGCGCACACGGGGATCGACTCGGCCACCAGTTCCCAGCGCTCGCCGTCGGCCGACGTGACGTGGGCGTACCGCTCGCGGGTCAGCGACCATTGGTCGCCATCGGCGTTGAGGATCAGGCCGTGGTCGGTGCCGTCGCGGAACAGGTGCTGTCGGCCGGCGCAGTCGCGGATCAACACCACGTCTGCCCGTGCGTCGAGTGGCTGGGGCGGCGTTGCGGCGCACTGCCAGTGACCACACAGCGGGAGGTGGCGTGCCGTCGTGCGTTCGGGGTCGGTGAGGGGAGTGGGCGGCACGTCTGACTCCTTGGGGCAGGTGTGGGGATTCCGATGAGGTTCGCCTTCTCACCAGAACAACTATCACTATACCCGTTCAGCAGGGTGTTGTCTACGTGCGGGCGGTGGGGGTGCGGCGGCTTCGTTCGATGGTCAGCGACCGATGGGGCGGACGGCGGAGCTGGCAGGCCGATGCGGCTGGTTGCGAGCGGAGCGAGTGGCCGGGTCGGCCGGTGTCTGCGGGAGCAGCGGTCTGGACCGGCTCGGACCGGAGTCCGAGGCTGGTTTGAGGGCGATCGGAAGCAGCTGCGGGGCGTCGGATGGGGTTGTTGTCGTTGTGGCAGGCTGGTCCTGGTCCTGGTCCTGGTCCTGGTGCATGGCGGCTTCCCCGCTCGGGGTGGGTGCGTTGCGCGTCAATCCGACTGCTCGGCGGGGTTTGGCCCGGGTAGGCGTTCCTTGTCAAGGAAGGGGACCGCTCCGTACCGGCCTTTGAGGTACCTGCCAGCGACATCGTCCAAGGCGTTGCGCACTCTGAACTCCGTCAGCGGGTAGAGCCTGGTCGCGCCTGCCTGGTCTTTCTCGGTCAGCCAGACCTGGTCCCGAGCGAGTCGTATGTTCTGGTGTCGGCCGAGTAGCTCGATGTCGTGTGTGGTGAAGATGATCTGCGCACCATGAGGATTGGTGTCGGCGCTGTGGAAGAGACCGACTATTTCAGCGGTGAGCAGGGGGTGCAGTTCGCGACCGAGGTCGTCGACGGCCAGTAGCCCGCCGGTGGCGAGGGCTTGGCCGATGAGTTGCAGCAGGCTGAACAGGCTTTTGGTACCACTGGACTCGTACTTCCAGGGAAGGCTGACCTGTCCCGTGTCCGTCGCAGCGGCGTGGAGTAGTTCCACCGTAGGCCCGGGTGCTGTCGTCCGGTAGCGATCGCTGGGTGGGGTCACAGTCGGTGCGTCGTCGTTCACCGGGTTGGCCGCAGGGATGTCGGCTCCGACGATGCCTAGATCGGCGAAGCGGAGTAGGGCGATCATCCATTTGTCGGGAAGGGCCTGCGGTGCCGGCGGGTCGTGCCGTAGCCCGGCCGTGGTCGTGTGGCCGTGGGTGAACCAGCGGTAGATTTTTCCCAGTTGCGGATGGCTGTCGGCGGCAGCAGAGAGGAAGAGGCTGTTAGGTCGCGTCACGCGCGAGATCGATTCCCTCGGGCCGCTGAGGCTGTTGCCAAAGCGCATCTGGTCCGCGTCGCGTTCTACGTACACCTGCCGTCGTCCCTTGGGAAACGCGTAAAGCCACTCTCGCCTGACGGCCTCATCGTCGAGCGAGAAGCCGTACTCGTATCGCACGTCGTCGAGTACAAGGTCGAAGACGAACTCACTGGGTCGGGCCGCGCCGTCGCGGTCGAGTCGGAACGGCTGACGGCCTGGGATCGGCTCGTCCGGCAGCCAGCGTTGGTGAGAGAGCCGGACAGCGGCTTGGGCGAATCCCAGAGCGTTGATCACGTTGGATTTGCCGGAAGCGTTGGGGCCGAAGAGCCCGGCGGCTGGAAGCGCGCGCAGTTGTTCGCGCGGTACCGGCCGGGTGGCGATGTCCGGGTGCTCGTTGGCGGCGATCAGACTGATTTCCGCCTCGTCGCGGAGGGAGGCGAAGTTGGTGGTGCGGAAGCGCAAGAGCATGGCGCGGTCAAGCTCCAATCGCCGGGACGCTCGGCAGCGTACATGTTTCAGCCCCCGAAGCGTCAATAAGTGCCGCTTTTGGCTCTGAATCGGGCGCTGCCGGGGTCGGTCGTGACGGTTGGTTGGCGGTGAGGCGCTGGCGCAGCTCGGAGAGGGGGAGCCGGTGGCGTTGCCGTTGGTGCTGTTCGGTGAGGATGGCGACTTCGCCGAGCTGCTCGCGTAGCTGGGCCTCGGCCGCTTCGGCGGCGGCGTAGTGGTCGGGGAGGACTTGCAGCAGCCGCGCCCAGTGGGTTTTGCCGGCTCGGACGCAGGCTCCGCCGCAGTTGTTGTGCGGTAGGCCGAGGTCGTACAGCCGCGGTGGGCGTAGCCCGAGTTGACGGGCCCAGGCGAGCAGGTCGTCTTTGGCAAGGTGCGGCGGATCGAGCAGGGGGAAGTTGGTCGACCAGGGTTTCCAGCCGGCGGCGATGGCGGGTGAGCGGCGCCGGTCGCGGGGTGAGGCGTCGAGTCCGATGTGCAGGGTGGTGGAGTTTGGGTCTGCGTGGGTGTCGAGCCACTGCCGGCACGGTCGGATCTTTAGCGCGAGTGTGCAGGGGGCGACGCGGCTGTTGCCGAGGTAGCGCACGTCCTGGAAGAGCTGCCAGGGGGTGCGGCCGTCAGCGACGCGAGTGATGGGCACGCCGAGCTGGGCGCTGCTGTCGTTCAGCCAGCGATACAGGTCGGGATCTTCGGTGAGGACGTCAGCGAAGAGTAAGACCAGGCGGTCGGTGCCGTGTTGGGCCGCGACGCGTTGCGCGGCGGCCCAGCTTGCGATGCCTCCGGAGTATTGGACAACGTGCAGGCGGTCGGCAGAGCTGCCCGCTCCTGGGCGGGACGATGGTATTGGCGAGGGCATGGCGGTCCGTTCGAGGCGTTGTCTGTGGTCACGTGGCCTTCCGTGCCGGTCGGACGGCGGGTGAGCGCCGCGCCGGGGAAGGCGAGGGGGGCGGCGGGTGAGCGCCCCTCGTCGGAGCCGGGGCGCATCGATGCGCCCCGGCTCCGGCACCGCGCGGGAGGTCCAGCGGTGCTGGTCGAACCAGCGAACGACCAGGGGCGGCGGCATGGCTGTTGCGGTGCTGGTGGGCGTGGGGGGGGGGGGGGGGGGGGGGGGCCCCCCCCCCCCGGGGGGGGGGGGGGGGGGGTCGGCGCCCCCCCCCCGGGGGGGGGGGCCCCCCCCCGCCGGCGGGGGGGCGGGGGGGGGGCCCCCGGGGCGCCGCCGAG